>JAIPBE010000014.1 GCA_021738725.1 Saprospiraceae bacterium
GGATGTCAGTTGTGCCGGAGCGTCAGACGGCAGCATCCAACTGACCGTGACCGGAGGGACACCAGGATATACCTATCTGTGGAGCACAGGTGCGACGACACCAGATCTGTCTGGCTTGAATGCCGGCGTATACGCCGTGACAGTGACCGATCAGAATGGCTGTACCAAAACGGGTTCTTATCCGATCAATGAGCCCAGTGCCCTGATTCTGAGCATAACCAAGACGGATGTCAGTTGTGCCGGAGCGTCAGACGGCAGCATCCAACTGACCGTGACCGGAGGGACACCAGGATATACCTATCTGTGGAGCACAGGTGCGACGACACCAGATCTGGCGGGCTTGAATGCCGGCGTATACGCCGTGACAGTGACCGATCAGAATGGCTGTACCCAGACCGGATCCTATCCGATCAACGAGCCCAGTGCCCTGATTCTGAACATAACCAAGACGGATGTCAGTTGTGCCGGAGCGTCAGACGGCAGCATCCAACTGACCGTGACCGGAGGGACTATTCCATATACATATACGTGGAGTAATGGAGCCTCCAGTAAGGATATACAGAACATATCTGGTGGAACCTATGCAGTGACTGTCTCAGATGGGAATGGATGTTCTAATTCTAAGACCGTTGTAATAGATGAGCCAACACCTATCAGCCTGACAATTGTAAGTAGTGACCCGGATTGTATTGGTGGCAACGATGGTTCAACGGAGGTTACCGCCACTGGTGGTTCCGCACCATATACCTATTTATGGAACGACCCTGCACAACATACCACTGCTCTTTGTTCCGGTCTAGGTATGGGGGTTTACAGCGTCACCGTTACGGATCAACATGGTTGTACGGCTGTTGAAGAGGTTACGATATCGGATGGTCAGGATGACTGTCAGATTGACATTGGAGATTTTGTCTGGCTGGATAGTGATCGGGATGGAATTCAGGATTCAAACGAATACGGTGAAAATGGGATTCTTGTAAAATTGGTTCAAACCGGGCCTGATGGTGATTATGGCACCTGGGATGATCTGGTTATAGATAGCGTATATACTTCCGGATTCGGGTTCAACACGGGGTATTATCTGTTTACAGATGTGCAGCCGGGGACATATTCGATCTGTTTTGTCATTGACACATCGGCATTCCAGTTCACCCTTATGGATGAAGGCGGGGACGATGGGAAGGACAGTGATCCGCATCCGGGCACAGGATGTATTGAAGCATTCACGATTCTCCCGGATTCAAAAGATAATCTGACATTTGATGCGGGAATCCATGCCCGATGCGTAAACGTCACATCGGGCGGATCGATCGGCTATGATGAGGTACTTTGCAAACCAGGAGCTGATCCTGAAAACATCCAGAATATCATTTCTCCTGCAGGAGGTCTGGGTCAGATGGAATACCTCTGGCTGCAATCAGATTCTGATCCCATGTATTACCCAGGTAATCCACAATGGGAGGCCATCCCAAATTCAAATTCTCCGGAATTTGATCCTTTGACAATTGATGTTACCACCTACTTTATTCGATGTGCCCGTCGAGAAGGATGTTTGAATTATCCGGGTGAGACCAATATCGTCACGAAAACAATAGAAGATCCTTTAGCAGAGATTTCAGGCCCATCTGGACCGTTGTGTGTCGATGAAGGGTATTTTTTCATGGCAACCAGTAATGGCCCTAATGCCACCTACGAATGGGATTTTGGTCCTCATGGACATCCCCAAACGGCTAGTGGTCTCGTTGTAAACAATGTCAGCTGGGATATCAGTGGTATTCAGACGGTTACGCTGACAGTGACAGTTTCTGGTTGTGAGGCATCCATTAGTACTCCGTTTGAAATTGAAGCTTGTGGAGGGAAACATGTTATCCAATCATTCTCTGCGTATGTCAATATCAATCACGATGTCGATCTGAAGTGGTTTTCTGAAAAATATCAGGATGAACATGTATTCGTCATCGAACGATCGATCGATGGAGTGGATTTTCAATACGTTGCAACTGTCAAGGGTGAAGTGAATCAGGATTTGTGGTATCCTTATAGAGACGAAAACCCAATTTGGGGTGAGAATTATTACCGCCTTCGGATGGTATCCATCCAAGGTGTGATGGCTATCTCCGAAGTTAAAAGAGTGGTAGTAAAAGAAGTGGATATGTTCAATGTATCTATCTTCCCCAATCCAGCATCTACCCAATTTGAGATTCGATTACTTGAGACAAGACCTCAGGAAGCACGCGTCATTTTTTATGATCTATTAGGTCGCGAAATCCATTCTACAACGATTGAACCAGGACAGAAGTCCGTATTTGTCAATTGCCAGGATTGGCCAGATGGATTGGTCATTGCCTGGGTCATTCAGGAGGGAAAACGGCCGTTCAGTATTCCACTCCAAAAGATAAAATAGCCATTTATACTGCCTAATTAAAGTAAAGCGGCTGGGAATAAAATTATTCTCAGCCGCTTTTTTACTTTAATTGATAAATCATAAGTGACAGTAATACAGATAAGTATAAATTCGGTTAATGAATTATCCGTAAAATATTATGCTTCAAGTGTTTTTGTATGTAATATTCCTTTAATACCTTAGAGCTGTCGAGAGACATTCGGATTGATCCCATGGGCGTTTAAGACTACCCATTTTTTTATTCCAATCCGATTTCCATCCCAGAAACCGCAATTTCCCAAAACAGGGCCTTCAGGAGAATATCCATTGAGGGCCTTGTTTTATTTATGGGCATTCAGACCCGATCGATAGGTCTGCAGACATCTTTCTCTGGCAAATGCATGATCTACCAATGGCACTGGATAGGCGGGTGTCCCCCACTCTTCTATCCAGGTCTTGATGTACTGACAATCTGGATCAAATTTCTTTTGCTGGGTGGTCGGATTAAAGATCCTGAAATATGGGGCTGCGTCTGTACCACATCCTGCTGCCCATTGCCAGCCACCATTATTACTGGCTAGTTCAAAATCTAATAGCTTTCGAGCAAAGTAAGCCTCTCCCCATCGCCAGTCGATTAGCAAATGTTTGGTCAAAAAACTGGCTGCCACCATTCTTACCCGATTGTGCATATATCCAGTGGCATTCAATTGACGCATACCGGCATCCACAAGTGGATATCCAGTTTTGCCTTCACACCATTTTTGAAATGCATCCTCACTGTTTATCCACTCGATCTGATCGTATCCCGGTCGGAAAGATGAGGTCACAACCCCCGGAAAGTGAAAGAGGATCATAGCATAGAATTCACGCCAGATCAATTCATTGAGATAGGTTTCATTCAAATGGAAGGCTTTTCGCGCAATAGCCCGAATACTGATCGTTCCAAATCGCAGATGCATCCCCAGTTTTGACGTCCCATGAACAGCAGGGAAATCCCTGTTTTGGTCATACTGCTCGATCAGGGTCCGGGGGACCTCCTTTTCGGGGTAGGATGTATCGGTTGAAACAAAGCCCATATCAGCCAGCGCTGGAATGCGGTCACTTTGTCCTTGTCTCCAACCGCCAATCCTTTCTGAAGTATATGCCATCATGCATCTTGGAGTGCCTTCCGGGTCAGTGCCACTATCCATCAGGCATTGTTTCCATTTTCTGGCATAAGGCGTAAAGACGGTATAAGGCTTACCATCTGGCTTCAAGACCTCTGATCGTTCAAATATCAAGTGATCCTTGCAGGTGTGAAAGGCAATACCTTTCTGCTCACAATATTGTTGAATGTGCAGGTCTCGTTGGCGTCCATAAGGATCTTCATCATGATTGGTATAGATCGCTGCAATGTGATACGCCTGGAGGATCATCGGGATCTCTGTTTCCGGTTTACCATACCTCACCAGAAGCTGCCCACCTTTGCGCTGGATCTCTTTTTGCAGATCCTGCAATCGCTGATGAATGAATGTGACTCTGGCATCATCTCTGTCTTCCAATCGATCCAGAATATGGGGATCAAATATGAAACACCCCACCACCGGATTTCCACTTTTCAACGCAAGGGCTAATCCATGATTGTCATCTAATCGCAGATCTCTTCGGAACCAGAATAGAGAATGGCTTTCGGGTGTATTCATCTGTCCAAAATGGTGAAACGGGGACAAATGTTCAGTTCCTGTACTTCTTTGAAATGGAAGCGTCTACTTTTGCAAAAAAGAATCTTTCATGAAGTTGCTTTTGACCCCATTATTTCTGCTTCTGTTCATTGGATGTCAACCATCTACACAGGAAGGTCAGTTTCCCGATCTGGATATGATCCAAACCTTGCCTGACCTGAAGCGGGCGGAAACAGAAGTGGATAGCATCCTCCAGGAGGATCCCTCTCTTGATCCAGGTCTGGCATATGGTCAGTTGGCAGCAAAGGCGTTTACTCTTTCCAGATTGCTGGATTCAGAGCGATTGTACCAAAAGGCCATTCTCCTTGGGCCGGAAAGTCCTGAGCGGTCTGCAAACCTCCACTGGCTCGCCAGTCTATACCGCGTCCAGTTGAAGTTTGAGACAACTTCAGAGATGATCTGTTGTGCCGTCCAATCTGGTGAAGATCGGCAAGGTGAAGCGTCGTGTTGTCCGGCGACATTTCCTGCGCCCGACAGTGTCCACCAATTGCTGCGTGATCGGATCGTCGTCGATTCATTGGGCGAGTTCTCCCGCCAAGCTGGCCGGGAGTATATTGCTTTTTGTCAATCCTACGCGTTGCTTTTTCCGGATCAAGCCAAGTCTGCAGTCTATTTGAATGAAGGTGCAAAATTGGCAGCCAGTATGCGTATGCCTTCCGTAGCAGTAAAACTCTACCAGTGGATCTACACTTTCTTTCCAAAGTCTGAGATCGCGCCCAAGGCAAGATTCCTGGAAGGATTTACACAAGAGAATGAATTGAAGGATCTCGAAGCGGCAAGGGCTTCATATGAAGGGTTTTTGGAGGAATATCCGAATGATGTATTTGCAAAGGACGCCAGGATCTTGTTACAGAATCTCGGAGTGGATCCAGAGGAATTGATCCGGCAGTTCCAGCAGCAACAATAGGCGTCACCGGAGGTGTAATTCATCCAGGTTGACCTGTTTCACGATGGGTAGTGCCGCGCCTTGAATGGAAGTTGTGATTTCCAAATAGAAGTGTGAATGCAGATTCTCAATCCAGGCCAAACCAGCGGTGAATGGTTGCAGGATCGGCTTTTTTCTCCACCTGTCGAATGGACTGCTAACAGGTTGGTAGGCCAGATCGATCTCCAATACGACAGGTAGGCCTGGCGTGATCTTCCAGGGACCGTTTTTTTGGGTGGCCCCCAGAAGAAAGGTCTGTTTCTTCTTTCGCGTCCATCGCCCGCGGCTATACACCTCCTTTAATGAAATCTCCATTTTTGAGATGGTTCGCTCTTCGTGTGTGGTCCATTTGAGTACCAGCGGAAGATAGTTGCCTCCGGAAGAAGGTGCCAGGACATGCACTTCCAGGTCCAGGGCCTGCACACCGATGAACGTCTTGATCTGCCTTAACATACAAGTAAGGTATCGGTTTTCCGGAGGTCCGTCAAAGGTATTCGATGAAACAATGGGGTCCTTCGATAAAAGCCCCTCCGAGTCGTACTCGGAGGGGCTTTTTTTAGTTGCTGATTCATGTTGGATCACAATCCAAAGGCATAATAATAGGTTTCGCCAGGTTTGGATTCATACATCCCTTCCAGCATGACACCTCCCTGGTTGCCATTAAGACGATTTTCCAGGTCCTCCGGATCTTTCACAGCCTTGCCATTCACCCGTAGAATGATAAAGCCTTCTTGAATAGTGGTCTGTTTTCGCAATACGCCCGGCAGCAATTTTTTAATCTGCACACCGCCCTGGATATCTAATTTTCGGGCTGTTGAACTGCTGACAGCGGCTAACTCTGCACCCAGAAGAGACTCCACTTTTTTAGGCGATTCTTTGACAACTCTGGAAGTATCCCCATTCTTGTTGTTGAGGGTGACTACAAAATTCTTCATCGTGCCTTTACGGTCAACTGTCAGGTTGAGCTTGTCGCCAGGACGATGCCTGGCAATGGTTTCCAGCAGGGCAGATGAATTATTGACAGTATTCCCGTCAATGGAGGTGATAATATCACCCGGCTTGATTCCAGCTGCCTCCGCACCGCCATCACTGACCAGGCTATCTACATAAACACCTTGTACGCGTTCAAGGCCCTTTTCACTGGCGAGGGATTGGTCGACACTCCGGATCATGGCGCCAATGAAACCACGTTGCACAGTTCCAAATTCAAGCAGGTCTTCGATGACCTTGCTGACGATATTGGATGGAATGGCAAATCCATAACCGGAATAGGACCCGGTAGGACTGGCAATCGCCGTGTTGATCCCGATCAGGTTTCCTTCGAGGTTGACTAGCGCTCCCCCGCTGTTGCCCGGGTTAATCGCGGCGTCGGTCTGGATAAATGACTCGACAGCGAACTGTTCCCGAAGGATATTGATATTTCGTCCTTTGGCAGAAACAATTCCCGCGGTGACGGTAGAGTTCAGATTGAACGGATTTCCCACTGCCATCACCCATTCGCCTACTTGTACAGCATCGGAATTCACCAGTGCCAGGGAGGGAAGATTGCCCACATCGATCTTTAACAGGGCCAGGTCGGTAGTCGGATCCATACCGATCAGCTTGGCTTTGTAACTGCGATTATCATGAAGGGTGACCTCGATATCGGTCGCTTCCGCAATCACATGATTATTTGTCACGATATACCCATCCGGTTGGATCACCACGCCGGATCCAGTTCCTACACGCATCTCCGGTTCCTGGGGTTGTTGATTTGGTGACTGTGAACGGTATTGAGGGCCAAAAAACCGCTCAAACAGATCATCACCAAAATAGTCATCCATCGGATTTGAACGACGGGCAACGCGGGGGTCCATCGCTTGCGTGGATTTAATGTGAACCACTGCATCCATGACTTTGGACGCAGTCTTCGTGAAATCCAGCGGGATTACTTCACCGTCATCATTCAGGGTATACATGGCACCCTTGACTGGCAGATCATTGACATGTTCCACCTTTACAGTATTGGTATGCCAACCAAAGAAATATGCCGTGGCTAACAATGCACCAATGACTGTAATGGCAGTCAGGGCACTGACAAGGATATACTTTTTCATACGTCTGATGTATTGTGATCAGACAAATAACGTTTGTCCGGACAAACCGTAAAAAGAAAGCTATGATTTTGACAAATTATTAACGTCAGCGTTAAATGCATGAGGTCATCAATCGTTCTTATAGGCAAGCAATGCCAGATCAACCGTCAGCGAAAAAGTCGGAAATAAATCTACTGCGAAAGTCAGCTGACGCTGGAAAGAGGCTTGATCCAGGAGGCACTGATCGGAACGACCCATCGCTCTTTCCAAGCATCCAACTGTTGGATGGTCTGATCCAGCATCAATGTATCAGATTTCAATTCACCGGACGCGAGATCTCGAAGAATTGCCTTTTTTGATCGAAATGTGATCTCATCGTTAATCAACAGCGGAATACTGAGTCGATCAAAGAAATCTTTGCACAATTGTTGTCCGAGAGCGGCAATGGTCTGATGTAAAGAATCCAGAGAACAACCGGTGGCATGGTGACCTTCCTGGTCTATGGAGATGACCAGGATATGCTGAAAATAGATCCCAAAAGTGGCAGTCAGTTGCATTTGGTGGGCTGTCCACTCCTCCATGAACGCTGTCAATCGATCGTTGATCACCTGAAGGTCTGCAGGTGACAGATGTTCGGTAGTTTGAAATATCCAGGTCCGGCTTTGGGGCGCAAAGTCCTTAAAGGGTGTTGTATCCAGCGTTACCATTTGTTGTTTTTTACGATCAGTTCAGCCAGATCAAAGACCATGACATCATCCTGTTTGTCCTCTGCCTTGATCCCATCGCTCATCATGGTGAGACAAAACGGGCAGTTTACAGCAACGGTTTTTGCGCCTGTCTGCAGGGCTTCCTGTGCGCGTTCCACGTTGATCCTTTTGTCGCCTGGCTCATCTTCTTTCCACATCTGGCCTCCGCCGGCTCCGCAACACAAGCCGTTGGATTTGATCCGGTTCATTTCAACGATCTCCCCCTTGAGATGTTCAAGGACCTGTCGAGGTGCATCGTATTCGCCATTGATACGTCCCATATAACAAGAGTCATGGTAGGTGATCGGTCCGGAAGATTCATTTGCGGCCATATTCAGTGCACCGGATTGCAGCAGGTGATTGAGGAGCTGGGTATGGTGCACTACCTCATAGGTTCCACCCAGTTCGGGGTATTCGTTCTTCAGGGTGTTAAAACAATGAGGACAAGTCGCCACGATCTTGGTGACTCCATAGCCATTCAGTGTTTGAATATTCTGTAAGGCCAACATTTGAAAGACAAATTCATTGCCGGCACGCCGGGCAGGGTCCCCCGTGCAGGCTTCCTCATTGCCGAGGATCCCAAAGGTGACGCCTGCGTGGTAGAGGATCTTACAAAAGTCAATGGTCACCTTCTGCGCTCGGGCATCGTAGCTCCCGGCACATCCTACCCAGAAGAGGTATTCGGGTCGCTCACCAGCGGCTGACCAATCAGCCAGGGTTTTTATATGTAATTGTTCTTCCATGATCGTTGTTCGATTACCTGGTTGCGAATAAGATTACATCTCTCGGGTCCATTGATCCCGGTCCTGGGCGATCTGCCATGCGGAACCTGCATTTTCCAGACTGTTGAAAAGTGGCAGCCAGTCGGCAGGACCGGCTGATAGGGTCAAGATTTCATACCGGCGAAGTTTCAGGATCGGTTCCAACGGATTGATCAACACTGGACAAGCTTCCACGCATGCATTGCACGTTGTACAGGCGTGAATTTCTTCCGGTGAGATCAGATCGAACAGACTTTTCCCGTCATCAAAATTTTTCGCAGCGAGTGAAACACCTTCTCCCCTGAATTCCGCTTTGATACAATCTGGATCGCCCTTCCTGATCTTCTCACCCACCTCTTCCGCGCGATCTCTGATGGACATTATTACCTTGCGGGGGGACAATTTTTTACCCGTCAGATTGGCCGGACACACTGCCGTACACCGACCACATTCTGTGCAACTATATGCTTCCAGCAGATTTCGCCAGGTGAGGCCGGTGATATCGTTGGCTCCAAAATCAGGCAACTCGCCTGACATATCCCCTTCTCCAGTAGCCTCTCCAAGTCCCATCATGGATTTGACCTCGTTCATGATAGCAGGCATATTTTCCATTTGTCCTCTGGGTGTCAATGGAGCGAAATATGTATTCGGAAAGGCGAAGAAAACATGCAGGTGCTTGGAGAACGGGAGGTACATGATAAATCCGAAGACTACCAGCAAGTGCAGCCACCAACCACCTCTCTCCACGATGTGTAGCGTGGCCGTATCAAGGGATCCAAACAGCCATGGCCCCAACCAGGAACTGATCGCCAATGTTCCGGTCGATGGATAATGTCCTGGATCCAGTGATTGCAACAATGTGTCTGCTCCATTCATCGAGAAAATACCTGTGATCAGCAGGATCTCTCCCAGGAGGATCAGATTGGCATCGCGCGTTGGCCATCCCTTCATTTCAGGCTTTTGGAATCGCGCCACTTTTAGCACATTTCTGCGGAGGAGGAAAATGACTGTCGCCACAAACGCCAACAAAGAAAGTATTTCAATAAAGGAGATCAGAAAGGTATAGAAGTTGCCCAGAAACGGGGCGAACAAACGATGATGCCCCGTAAAACCATCAGCGATGATCTCAAGAAGTTCGATCTGGGTCAGGATGAAAGCCAGATATATGAACAGATGGAGAATGGCCGGGATCCAATTTTTGAACATTTTTTTCTGACCGAAAGCCACAAAAGCCATGTTTTGCAATCGCTGCAATCGGTTGCCGGTGATCTGTTCATCCAGCCCCAGTCGGATATTTTGGATGATGCGTCCATATTGCCGATAGGATATCCAGACCGTAAAGGCGAAGAGAAGTGTAAAAATCAATGGTGCAGCCATCAGTGGTTTGGTTTTGCGCGGCTTATCTTAGCCGATGAATTGCCCCGACATGGTAAAAATATTGAATGACAGACAGATCGCCCAGAAAATCCAACGATTGGCGATCGAGATCACTGAAGAGAACTGGGAGTCCAGGGAGCTCTACCTGTTGGGGATCAATAATAATGGACTCCATTTTGCTTCCATCTTGCGTGAAGCGATACTGGCCTATCATCCCGAATTTGATATTCGGATGTTCAATTTACGGTTGAATCCTGCCGATCCTCTGGAAGGTCCTGCTAGGTGTGATGCTCCTATTGAATCATTCATAGATAAAGCTGTGATACTGGTGGATGACGTGGCCAATACAGGCCGCACGCTGTTCTATGCTTTCAAACCATTGATGGATGTGATGCCAGCCAAAGTGCAGATTGCTGTTCTGGTAGAGCGACATCACAAAACCTTCCCTGTTCACGTCGATTATGTAGGCATCCGGCTTGCTACGACCCTCCATGAACATATCCAGGTTGACTTGCAGAAAAAAGGAAAACGGGCAGTCAATCTGGATTGAGTCTGTCGATCAGCACTAGTTCGAACGTAAGACCGGTTGTGCTATGATTTGACCATCTGCAGTAAGTCCTTGCACCCAATACATGCCGGCTGAACTACTCTGGAGATCTATGATCCAATCGAGGCCATCAGCTGCCTCTGTTACAATACCGATATTTCGACCTAATACATCCAGGATACGCACGGATTGCAGTACCGTCTCTGAATGCAAATAACAGATATCTGTCACTGGATTCGGGTACAGGCTCCAAATGATCTCTTCCGGTTGCTCAATACTGTTGAGTTGATCAATATCCTGTAGATACCGAGGCATGATCTGGTAATCCTCCAGATAAGGGCTGGTTTCATCAAATTGAGTCCCTAGACCGGTCACGTGGAAGACGCCGGAAGGTGCTGGTTGACCAAATAGGTCCACATCCGAATCGATCCTCATGATCATCGTATCTGTACCTGAAAAGATACGCACATTAAAGCCGAACCCGGAGTTGGTCCATTCAGATGCATCCACCAGCTGTGCAAACTGTACCTGTATCAATTGTGATTCAACAGATTCAGAGAAGGTAGTCACTACTTCTGGATTGAATAACATCTCATTCGAGCCGATCTGCCAAACAGTGTCAGGCAGTATTTCTGCCAGCCCGTTGTATTGAATGATCCGGCCCTGGACGATGATCCGGTCCCCTTCCGTGACGCCATATCCAAAATCATTTGCTGAAAAGACGGAGATACCATCATTGAGATCATCGATCAGGGTAAATTGCAAACCTCCGGGCCGCAAATTCCCTCCATAAACAACACCTTCCAGTTGGCACTCGGTCTGGACAGAATCCAGAATACCTACAGCATTGATGGTGGTGACCTGACCGATATCGTAGATCGGATAAATTTTAGGACAAATGACCGTTATGAACGCGGTTGCTGTATCACAACCATCCTGATCACACAACCGATAGGTCAATTGATCCGGGCCGCAATAGTCTGTATCGGGTGAATAGGTAATGGCCGTTGAATTGGAGATCATGGCAGACCCATGATCTGGAAGTTCAAGGAGCTCAAAGGTCAGGATAGGATTGGGTTTGAAGTCGTTGGCCTGCACCTGGATCTCCAGAGACTTATTCTGGTCTGTACTCACGTAATCATCATTGGCTACCAGGACGATAGTACCGTTCGGGTCATAGGTGCCAACAGGGAATGGAGTAGGCGCCCCCTGGTTTGTCGGTGATCCTTTGAGGGCATTCAAACCACTGTAGATCCAATGGTCGGGTTCGAAGGTAGATCCATCGGGACCTGTACCATTTACCCTGTAGACCCATCCATCCAAGTACTCCCAGGGTTTCCCCGTGCCATCTACATTGATATCACCAAATACATCAATGACCACTGCATTCTCAAAGACCTCTATGGCATCATCACCATTGATATTGACGGCTTGCGATGTGAAGTCGGCTTTGAAACCGAAAAAGTCATGAAATAATGCGCTGTCAACGGCGATGTAATAGAATGTTCCAGCAGTGCCAGCTATTGCGGGGAAGGTAAATTCAACACCATTCGAGCCGTTTCCATTGTTCGCCGAGCCGATGCCATACAAGCTCAGGTCTGTGACATCCTGGCGTAAGAAGACCTCGACGCCTTTCGCGCCGGCATTCATCGGCTGTGCATCAAATACGCCTGTCAGGATCAAAGCTTTTTCATCAGCTGTGGAACAATCGGAAGCGGCAAGTGGATTGGCTTTCAACTCAATGCCATTGATGAAAATACCTGTGGGGGTTGAAGCGGCCTGCCAATTGGCAGGGTCATTATGATCGCCGAAGACATCACACAAAACCAGACTGCTTCCATTCCCATCGGTTGGCAGACCGGGCCAACCACCCTGGTCGGAGTAGCTGACGGAATCTACAGTTTGACCCTGTGCATTGATGAGTATGACCGTTTCTCCAGAGTTGTCAAGACTTCCTGTCGCCCATTCATAGGCAGTCAATCCAAACACCGCTGAAAAACGGATCGAATCCTTACAGATTACTGTGTATCCATAAGCTGGCAATAGGATGGAAGGAAAATTATACACGACGCCCGCACTAAACGAATATCCCGTTAAATCGACAGGGATGTCCGTCAAATTGACCAGTTCAAGATATTCCAGAGTATCTGTTCCAGGCTCGGGTGGATTATACATGATCTCCTGAATAGCAACTTGACCTGACAGGGTGGTTGCCAACAGAAAAGATCCAAATAGGAGGGCGTAAAAAGTTTTCATATCGCAATAGTAAAAGGGTGGCTTGGCAAGTTACCAATATACGGAAATCAAGCAGTGCGGCAAGAGTTGAAAATGGAGAATGAAAACAATGATCAGCCTGGCAGAAAGACTTCAGCCATCATGCATCGCGCACTCCCACCCCCGATTCGTTCGATGGTCCATAACGGGATATCCAGTAAGGTGGCGTGGGCAGATAGTCGTCTGACCTGCTCAGGCAGCAAGGATTGGCGGGCTTGTTCAGACATGATCAGATAGGGCTGGCCTTCCTGATTCAATACCTGAAGCATATTGCCCGCAAAATGATTCATCTGATCGAATGAAATATCCACTACCTCCTTTCCTGAATCAGCCAATTGATCTGTTACCAACTGACGTTCTCTGGCGTCTGGAATGCTGTCCAGACAGATCACGGCATATCCGTCACCCAGCGCCATCATGACATTCGTGTGATAGATCAGCTGACCATTTTCATCTGCTGCTGTAAAGGGAATAGCCATATATCCGAGTTGCCCGGCCCAATCCGCAAACAAGGATAGATCTGTTCGGGGACTGATGCAGGCGTAAGCAATGCGTTGAACGCGATCGAGGATCAAACTTCCGGTGCCCTCTAGAAATGGGCCTGTAGGATATTGTTGGTCAAGGGACAGAGCCTTTGTGTACCCCCACTTTGTTCGAAACTGATTGACCAGATCCATGCGCACTTCAGCACGGCGGGCCTTTGCCTGCATCGGATAAGTGACCAGGGTGCCATCATTATGGAAGGAGATCCAGTTATTTGGAAATATTGCATCCGGTTTTACAGGAGATGCCGTGTCCTCGACAACCTCTACCTCTATCCCAGCTTGCCTCAGAGTAATGACCATCAGGTCAAATTCCTGGAGGGCCAATTTGGAGATGTCCTCGGGTGTGGTATGGGTGTCTTCCTGTTGGAATGCATTGCTTTCTGCCGTCTCAGAATTAAATCCAAAATGGGAAGGCCTGATCATCAAGATCTTATGTGTACTGACTGAAGTCATGTGAATTTTTTTCTTTTGAGGAATGGGTTTTTGGAACAGTGTTTGACTTAGAGAGTATAGGTTTTTGATGTACTATGAGAAGGCGGACTTAAGGCTGATCTTAACGGATCGGCCTAAGTTCTTTTAGCCCTTCACCATCGCTGTTTTCTTCAGCTCCTCGGCCAGTTCATGACCCAAATATCGGTCGATCACAATATGTGCCAGGTACAATAACGGGGTCAATCCGACAGCTACAATGAATTTGTAGATGTAATTGACGACGCCAATCGCCAGCACCAGCCGAATATCCCACCCTGCACCAATATAGAAGGCTACAAATAGGACCACAAAGCTGTCAATAAACTGGCTGATCACTGTCGACCCGGTCGCCCGTAGCCAGATCCACTTTTCTCCTGTTTTCTCTTTGATCCAGTGAAAGGTATAGACATCGATCAATTGTCCCAAAAGAAAAGCGATCAAGGATCCAATGATGATCCAGAGCCCCTGGCCAAAGACCAACCGAAAGGCAGCGTTATAGTTCCCTACCTGACTGCGCATCTGTTCCTGCATTTCTGAGCTCCAGTCGGGTTTGATATGTGAAGTTGGCCAGAAGTCAGCAGGTGGGAGAACAATCCCCAACGAGAACATAATGAAGGCATAGGTAATCAGGCCAGCTGCGAGGTAGGATAATAATCGGACGCCCTTCCGTCCAAAATATTCATTGATGATATCTGTCATAATGAAGACCACTGGCCATAGCAACACCCCGGTGGTGAGATTGAAGGACAAGCCGTCCTGATTGAACAAGCTCCAGTTGAGTGGCTCCATACCGAAGCATCGCTCCAACGAAAAGATCTTTACTCCGATGAATTCTGCTATCAGGGCATTGGCAATAAAGAAGCTTCCCAGGATGAGAAACAGACGCGTTGCCTTATTATTGACGAGGTACACCATGAAATTGCTATAAACAATTGAACTTTGTGCGTGTTGCCTCTACTGAATCCAAGAGACAAAAAAACCTATGGCCAAGATAGCGATCGACCTGAAATCAGGATCCATTAAAAAAGAAGATAACCTGATCGTGGGGATTGACCTTGGCACGACCAACAGCCTGGTTGCCTATATCCAGGACGAACAACCTGTGATCGTCAGGGATGCAGAGGGCAGGTCAGGCCTGGTACCGTCCCTGATCTATTTTGCTTCCGATACAGAGGTAATGGTGGGTGATGCTGCCCGATCGCACCTTGTCGATGATCCTGGTCGGACCATTTTCTCGGTCAAACGTTTGATGGGAAAATCATTTTCTGATCTGGTCGACTATACCCATCAGTTGGGATACCAGATCTTACAAGACGACAAGGATCGTCTGGTCAAGATTCGGATCGGTGATACATTCTATACCCCAATCGAATTGTCAGCGCATATCCTGCGTGAGCTCAAGAAAAGGGTGGAGTCTGAATTGGATCGAACGGTAGACAAAGCGGTCATCACCGTTCCGGCATATTTCAATGATGCTCAGCGTCAGGCAACCCGGGATGCTGGCAGACTGGCTGGTCTGGATGTTTTGCGAATTGTCAATGAGCCAACTGCGGCCAGTCTGGCCTACGGCATAGGCCTTTCGCGAGAAGACTCGAAAACAGTTGCCGTATATGACCTCGGAGGAGGGACCTTTGATATTTCCATTCTCCGCATTGAAGACGGTGTATTTGAAGTGATCGCCACCAATGGAGATACCTTTTTGGGTGGCGATGATCTGGATCAGGCCATTGTTTCTCACTGGAAAGACCAGTTTGAGCTGCAGATCAACTCGGCCTCCGAAGGACAGGTGTTGCGTTTGGAAGCAGAACGAGCAAAGAAGGCACTTTCGGCAAGTCTGGATTTCAGTGGACATTTCGGATCGGTACCTGTATCGCTTTCCCGTTCGGAGTTTGAAGTATTGATCCAGCCAATGATCGCCAAAACCATGATCTGTTGTCAGGCAGCGATGAAGGATGCACGTTTAGATCCCCAATCGATCAACGAGGTGATCATGGTCGGCGGGTCCACACGAATACCATACGTGAAGAATACGGTATCCCAATATTTTGGTCGTCCGGTTCATTGTGAATTTGATCCGGACGAAGTTGTTGCTGCAGGTGCTGCGATCCAGGCAGATATTCTGGCGGGTAACCGGAAGGACCTCCTTTTACTGGACATCACTCCCCTATCGTTGGGGATCGAAACTGTCGGCGGACTGATGGATGTCATCATTCCAAGGAATACAAAGGTCCCATGTGGATATGCTCGGCAGTACACCACTTCTGTGGATGGCCAGAAAAACCTGAAAATCGGTGTTTTTCAAGGAGAACGCGACCTGGTTGCAAACAATCGGAAGCTGGCAGAATTCATCCTTTCCGACATCCCTCCCATGCCGGCCGGGATCCCCAAATTGGAGATTCGGTTCCAGTTGAATGCTGATGGTATCCTCCAGGTGGTGGCGAAGGAGTTGCGTTCAGGCACCTCACAGTCCATCATGGTGAAGCCCCAATATGGTATCGATGAAGAAGAAATGGGGCGCATGCTCCTCGATTCGATCCGACATGCCGAGGAAGATATGCAACAGAAGGCTCTTGCCGAAGCCCGGAATGAAGGGAATATGATGGTACAGTCGGCCGGCAAGTTCATTCTACAGAATAAAGCCTGGCTTTCACCGGAGGAGGTTGCGCAGATCGAAGACCTGGCCCTCCAATTATCAAATGCGATCGAGGAGGATTCAAAAGATATCATCCAAACCCGGATCGAATCGCTGAATGCATTCACAACACCTTTAGCGCACAAAGCTCTGGAAGTGCATGTGGCGGGAGCCATGAAAGGCCAGGCCATTAAATGATGAGTACGACTGAGCCGGATAGCAAAGTGCAGTTCGATCAGGACAACTATTGTATTATATCCAATCCCTTTGCCGGAGGGCGATCCAAGAAACGCCTCCTTCAATCCATTGAGGATGCCTTCGGTGCAGAGAATTGTCTGTTCCTCTATACATCCGGAGATGGGCAAGCGAAAGACGCCATTCAATCAGGCCGAGCGGCTGGGTTGAGTCGTTTCATTGCCGTGGGTGGGGATGGCACCATTCTAGCAATTGCACCTTATCTCAACCCGGATCAGGAAACTTTGGGGTTGATCGCGGCAGGATCAGGAAATGGATTTGCCTCCTATTTCGGCTATCGACGAAATGTCCATCAGAACCTGGCCATTCTGAAACGGAACCGGATCAAATCAGTGGATACCCTCAAGGTGAATGGTCAACCTTTTGTCAATCTGGCGGGTGTCGGTTTTGATGCCCATGTGGCAGCCGAGGTGCGATCCAGTCAACGACGCGGGTTTCAGGCCTATTTTCGAGCCGTCTTGAAATTGTTGGCAGGATCTATCTTCTGGAAGGGGAAAGTGATAGCAGATGGCAAGGAGATACATGGAGAGTTTCTCACGGTAGTCGTTGCGAATGCGGCTATTTTCGGGTACGGTTTCCATATCGCCAGGCGTGCACTTGCAGATGATGGTCTATTGACGGTCGTGGTGGTTCGCCGAGTTTCACTTTGGCGTTATCTGTTTGCCATCCCATTTTTCCTTATCGGGACGACCTATCGATTCTCCTGGATGACCGAAATGACTGCCAAGGAAGCCAGCATTCACCCGGATGTGACTACTCTGCTCCAAGCAGATGGAGAGTTGTTTCCCAGCGCCTCCTCCTACACATTCCAAATAGAACCCCGATCTTTATCCCTGATTATCGCCTGACCATGGGAAAACAGAAAAAAGGACGCTATGGCGTCGTGTACTCTACAGATCCACAGTACAACTATACAGAGAAGGAAACTTACTCTGCTGTCACACTGGAGCCAGCTCGACAGAAGTTGCGGGTTCATTTGGATAAAAAACAACGCGGTGGGAAGGAAGTCACACTGGTCACCGGGTTTGTCGGAACGAAAGAAGATCTGGAATCCCTGGGTAAAACCCTGAAAAACAAATGTGGTACCGGCGGTAGTGCCAAGGATGGTGAGGTCCTGGTTCAGGGGAATCAGAGAGAAAAAGTGATCAAACTCCTGCTCGAGATGGGGTTTTCTGACACCAAACCAGCAGGTGGCTAGTTGGACCAGGTAGCAGAGAGTATCCGGTCCAGGCCCTGAAGATCCTGATGGATAATGACATCCAGATAGCCTGCGTTTTCAAAAATCTGACCCACTTGTCCAGCAGTATAAGTGGAGCATTCCATCATTACTTTGCCGCCCGGATTCAGTTTCTGAACACCCTGAACAGCCAACGTTCGATAAAATATCAGTGGATCAGGGCCAGGTGCGAACAGGGCATCATGTGGTTCAAACGCCAGGACATCTGCGCCCATTTGTTCGCGTTCATTTTCGGCGATGTACGGTGGATTACTGATGAGCAGATCCAGCGCTTCTACAGCCTGCCAGCTCTCCGTTTTGAGCGCGTCACATTTCTGGAATGACAGGTTCGCTTCCAGTAGCCGGGCATTCTGTCGGGCCACTTCCAGAGGACCGTCCGAATGGTCCCAGGCGACGATCTTTCTATCGGGGCAGGCCTTTGCTATGGAGATGGCAATACATCCACTGCCGGTACCGACCTCGAGAATGGCATGTCTAAGCGGATGGACTTTCAACCAACGGATGGCCATATCCGTCAGTTCCTCCGTTTCCGGTCGAGGGATCAATGTCGCCGGTGTGACGATTAACTGATGCCCATAGAAATGAGCAACACCAGTGACATATTGAACGGGTTTCCCTGACTTCAGCTCTCTGAGCGCACCCTCCAGCCAAGCTGGATAGGATGTGTGTTCTGTAGGCATGGAGCTATCTTCCAACAAGGCCCTAACCACCCACTCCCGAGAGCGCTCGTCTGGGATGTATGACTTTAACTCAGCGCGTATATGTGACTTGTAATGAATCAATTCTGCACTCACGAAAGCCGATTCTTGAAATCTTCATATGTGAACGTACGGAATATTCTGGCTTGTTGATCAGCCGTCCACATGGCGATACTCGGGTGCTTCACTCCATTGAACGTAGTGGTTTTGACCATGGTGTAATGGATCATATCCTCCAGAATGAGCTGATCTCCCGGGTGGAGAGCTTTGGGGAAAGAGTATTCAGAATGATAATCACCAGCCAGACAACTGGTACCGCCCAAGCGGTAGGTCGGCATTCCCATTTGTGGGTCAGAGGCTCCCGTAATGACCGGTCGATAGGGCATTTCCAAGGTATCTGGCATATGAGCGGTGAAGGATACATCCAGCATGGCGGTTTTGACGCCATTATTCTCCACAATGTCTACGATGGTGGTCAGGAGGTTGCCTGTCTGCCAGACAAATGCACTTCCCGGTTCCAGAATGATATGAACATCATGTTTTTGACGAAATGCACGGAGCAGCCCGATCAAATGGTCGATATCATAGCCCTTTCTGGTCATGAGATGTCCCCCACCCATATTGACCCATTTTACATGTGGGAGCAAATGTCCAAAACGGGTTTCCAGATTTTCCAACACGTGTTCGAGGGCATAGGAGTCTGACTCGCAGAGGGTATGAAAGTGCAAACCCTCTACTCCATCCGGAAGGCCATCCTGGAGATGCTCTGCCGTCATGCCCAACCGGGAATAGGGCGAAGCAGGATTGTACAGGTCGGTTTTGACATCCGAGTACTCTGGATTCACTCTGAGCCCTGCAGATACAGGTTTGTTTGATCGGGGTAGTTCAGATTTGAACTGATCCCACTGCGACAGTGAATTGAAGGTGATATTACTGGCATAAGACATCAATTCACCGAATTCATTCCGCAGGTAGACTGGAGCATAGACGTGTGCCCGCGTCTTCATTTCCTCGTAACATAAACGGGCCTCATGCAGGGATGATCCGGTAGCGCCTCCGATATACTCCCGAATGATGGGAAAGGCCTTCCACATAGCGAAAGCCTTGAAAGCCAGGATGATCTCTATGCCCGCTTCATTCTGCACACGATGAATGAGAGCCAGATTACGACGGAGTTTTTCCTCCTCCAGAATAAAGCAGGGCGAAGGAAATTGGCTATAGTCTACGGGCATGATTTTACAGTTCGAGGTCGATCCCAGTTTTTTCGTGCCAGGGCAGGCCGTCCAGCTGGAGGCGCTCCATGAACGGATCCGGGTTGAACTCTTCTACATTGAAGACTCCCTGGCCCTTCCATTGTCCGGTCATGATCATTCGGGCCCCGATCATCGCTGGAACCCCCGTTGTATATGAAACTCCTTGCGTTCCGGTCTCCGCATATGCATCCTCATGCTTGCAGTTATTCCAGACATAGTAGGTTTTTTCCTGCCCACCTTTCACGCCTCGGATCCGACAGCCGATGGATGTCTCACCGGTATAATTTTCGCCGAGATCACCTGGATCCGGCAGGACTGCCTTGAGGAACTCGAGAGGCACGATATCCATGCCTTTAAACTTGACTGGTTGAATACCGGCCATGCCAATATTCTGGATCACACGCAAGTGGGTCAGATATTCATCTCCGAACGTCATCCAGAAACGTGCCTGCTTCAGGCTGGGGAAATTCTTGACCAGGGACTCCAGTTCTTCGTGATAAATGAGGTATGATTTCTTTGGGCCAATACCGGGATAGGTCAGCATTTTGCCGATCTCATGCGGTTCAGTCTCCACCCACTGGCCATCCTTCCAGTATTTCCCTTTTTGCGTGACTTCGCGAATATTGATCTCTGGATTGAAGTTGGTAGCAAAGGCTTTGCCATGATCTCCGCCATTGCAATCCACGATGTCGAGCATGTGGATCTCGTCAAAATGATGCTTTACAGCATGTTTGGTAAAGATGCTGGTTACACCAGGGTCGAAGCCACAGCCCAACAAAGCCATGATGCCCGCTTCTTTAAAGCGATCATGATAGGCCCACTGCCATTTGTATTCGAATTTGGCTACATCCTTGGGCTCATAGTTCGCTGTATCCATGTAGTTGACGCCTGTCTCGAGGCAGGCATCCATGATGGTCAGATCCTGATATGGCAAGGCTACATGCAGGACCAGATCGGGCTGAAAGTCCTTGATCAGGGCAACCAGTTCTGGAACGTTGTCTGCATCAACACGTGCGGTTTTGATCCGATTACCGCCAATGGCTTCTGCGATTTGATCGCACTTGGATTTTGTGCGGCTGGCCAACATGATCTCCTCAAAAACTTCTGGATGCTGCGCACATTTGAATGCGACAACCCGGCCGACTCCTCCTGCCCCGATAATCAGTACTTTCCCCATAACTCGTTTGTGGTTTGAATTCGCCAAAAGTAGCGAAAAAGGATAATTTCGTCTTATGGATAGAAAGGCACAAAGAGCGATTCGGCTCCGACAGTTCAACCCGAATGGTGTTGGATTGCGAAACGGAAGATTTATTGGTTTACCCTTTCATGAAGAGGAAGCAGAAGTAGTGGTACAATCTGTTCCATGGGATGTCACGGTTTCTTACGGCGGCGGCGCAGCATTGGGACCGGGAATGATTTTGGATGCTTCCGGTCAGTTGGACCTCGAAGATCCAATAGTCCCAGAGGCCTGGACCCTGGGTGTTTTTGTCCGTTCTCCAGACGATGCGTTGTTGGAACGATCTACTGTATTGCGTGAAAAGGCCGAATTTCACATTGGGACCCTGGAGGTCGGCATGAAAACTGACAGGAGTATTGCCATTCTGGAGGAAGTCAATGAGGCTTGTGCGCAGCTTCATGAAGAGGTCTATCAGGACAGTTTACAGATCATCCGAAATGGGCAAATTCCTGGCCTAGTGGGGGGTGATCACAGTACCCCGTTCGGTCTGATCCGTGCTTTGAATGAGACCTACCCGCAGATGGGAATCCTTCAGATCGATGCGCATATGGACCTTCGTCGGGCATATGAGGGGTTTGCCTGGTCTCACGCCTCCATTTTCTACAACGTGATGAACCGGCTGGATATCCAACAACTTGTCCAGGTAGGCATTCGTGATTATTGTCAGGAGGAGTGGCAGAATGCGCTGTCAGATCCGGATCGGATCAAGGTGTATCGTGATCGGGATATCCGGCAGGCACAATTCGATGGTGCATCCCTCTCTTCGATCTGGCAGGAAGTGGTGGATCACCTCCCTTCTGAAGTGTATATCAGCTTTGATATTGACGGCCTGGACCCATCTCTGTGCCCGGGAACAGGAACGCCTGTGCCAGGAGGACTTTCCTTCGCTGAGGCCAATGCTTTGTTGGAACAGATTGTCAGCAGTGGCCGTCAGATTATCGGATTTGATCTCTGTGAAGTTGCCGGCGATCCCGATTGGGATGGCAATGTCGGTGCCCGCCTGGTATATCGACTGGCGACCCTTGCCGGCTATTCCCAAAATCGATTTTAGGCACCTTCCAGGCCGGGAGGACCCAGTAGGACCTGATGGTCGATCTCCCAATGATCCTGATGATGTTTCAATCTGGAGATATGCCGACACGGCCATTCAAAATGGAGTCCCAGGTTTTGAAAATAGGCCAGTGCCAACGGATATATCTTCGGGTCCAGGTCTCTGAACGCCAGTGTGACATGAGGTCGATAGCTGTGATGCTTTATGCGATGACCGGGACATTCCTCTCTGAATGCAGCATCCAATCGGTGTTGGAGGTCGACCAGCTCTTGATGCTCAACAACATCGGCGTAGATGACCCTGGATGAGAAACCTTTCACGCCGTCAATCTGGAGAATAAAAGGGGCGGCTTGTAAGGCTACAGATGCGATCCTGCGTTCAATCTGTTGACAAGCCTGGTCAGTAAGTCTGACGGGTGGGATAAGGGTGATATGAGCCGGTGAACGCAAGGCTCGCTGGCTTTGAAATTCATCCCGTGCGATATGTTTCAAGCTGGTCAACCGGGATTGCAACTCCCCTTCAGCAACCAATGCCCAGAAATACATAGGATGATCGATGATATCCGACTTTTAGGATTAGGATAAAGGTGTAAAGGCTAATCGCATTCCTGCTGTTTCAGAAACGATCTTGCCGCGGTCATAAACAAGTTCTCCATTCACATACGTTTGCATGACCCTGCCTTTCATCTGGACACCTTCCAGGGGCGACCATTTGCATTTGTAAAGCAGATCTTCCTGACGTACTGTCCATTCAGTTGATGGATCCACGACGACCAGATCGGTGAAAGCACCTTCATCCAGATAGCCGCGATCGGGTATGCGAAAGCAATCAGCCGGAGCATGACACATTTTTTCTACCATTTTTTCAAGTGTCAAGCGTCCGGTATGTACCTTTTGCAGCATGAGTACCAGCGAATGTTGGACCAGTGGAAGCCCGGAGGGAGCGTGCATATAATTTCCCTGTTTTTCCTCCCAGGTGTGGGGCGCATGATCTGTGGCTATGATATCCAGTCTATCCTCCAATAACCCTGTCCACAAGGCCTCTCGATCCTGTGCAGATTTGATCGCCGGATTGCATTTGATCAATGCACCCAATGCCGGGTAATCTTCATCACTGAAATGAAGGTGGTGGACACAGACCTCTGCCGTGATCCGCTTTTGGGTCAATGGTGTTTGGTTGTCAAAAAGCTCCAGTTCACGGGCTGTCGTCAGGTGTAAAATGTGGAGCCGGGTGCCGTGTTCTTTTGCCAGTTCTACTGCGGTAGACGAAGAAAGAAAGCAGGCTTCGTGACTGCGGATCTCCGGGTGAGCGGTGAACGGGATGTCGTCTCCATATTCTGCCTCGTAGCGGGCCAGATTTTGATGGATGGTCTGTTCGTGTTCGCAATGCGTGGCGATCAACATATGGGAACGGGAAAAGAGATTGTCCAGGGTCCGGCGATCGTCGACCAGCATGTTCCCTGTACTGGATCCCATGAAGATCTTGATGCCACAGACGGTATTCGGATCTGTCCGCAGGACTTCCTCCAAATTATCATTGGAGGTCCCCATAAAGAAGGAATAATTGGCGATCGAATCACGAGAAGCAGTCTGGTATTTTTTCTCCAGCAGTTCCTGGGTCAGTGCCGGCGGTTTTGTATTTGGCATTTCCATGAAGGAGGTGACGCCACCTGCCACCGCGGCCCTGGATTCGGTATACAACTGGGCCTTATGGGTCATTCCCGGCTCACGAAAATGGACCTGGTCATCGATGATGCCAGGCAGAACAAGCAGGCCGCCGAGATCAATTTCTTCTACCCTACCAGATACCTGGAGGCTTGGTCCGATACGTTCGATACGACCGTTCCTGATCAGGATGTCACCTTCCAGGATCTGTCCACGATTGACGATTTGTGCATTCCTGAGGATCCGTTGGCTCATGATCATTCCTTTCATGCAAACATAAAGACTGGAGTCCGAATCGTCCGTTAACTGCAGAGGGTTTATTTTTGCGCTCAAACAGAATTCATTTGAAGCAATTTATCAATCAAAAGATCGGTATCCTTGGTGGTGGCCAACTGGGGAAGATGCTCTGTCAGGCCGGATCTCGCTGGGGTCTGGATTTGTCTATACTGGATGAACGGAGTGATTTTCCTGCTGGTCAGGTCTGTCCGCAATTTGCAGTCGGCAGTTTTCGAAAAGAAGATGACGTATACCAATTTGGTCGGCTGATGGATGTGCTCACCATCGAGATTGAGCATGTTTCTGTGCCTGCTCTGGACCGTCTGGTACAGGAGGGTGTTGCAGTTTACCCGTCCCCTTCTGTGTTGCGGATCATCCAGGATAAGGGATTACAGAAGATTTTTTACCGGGATCATCATATTCCAACGTCTCCCTTTCAATTGATGGACGATGCGACATCCATCCGAAAAGCGGTGGAATCTGGCACACTCCTATTTCCTTTCGTCCAGAAGATCAGAGAAGCAGGCTATGATGGCCGTGGCGTAGCGATCATTCGAACAAGTGATGATCTGCCCAAACTCCTGGAAGGTCCTTCCCTGATCGAGGATATGGTGCCTATGACAAAGGAACTGGCGGTTGTCGTAGCGAGGGATGTTCATGGCCAATGCAAAGCCTTTCCGACAGTTGAAATGGAATTTCATCAAGAAGCCAATCTGGTAGAATTCCTCAGTTGTCCGGCAGACATTACTGCAGATCAGTCAGCAGCCGCTGAAGCCTTGGCGATAGAAGTCGCACAGGCATTTGGTACAGTCGGTCTTTTGGCCGTCGAACTTTTCCTGACCACGGAGGGACAACTGCTGGTCAATGAAGTGGCACCTCGCCCGCATAACAGCGGACACCATACAATCGAATGCTGTGAAACATCTCAATATGAACAGCATCTGCGTGCGATCACCGGACTACCTTTAGGCGATACACACCTGGTTCGTCCAGGTGTCATGCTGAACCTCCTGGGTGAAGAGGGATTTACAGGTCCGGCGGTCTATCGTGGATGGGATGAGTGTATTGCGTGGCCAGGTGTTCATGTACATTTGTATGGAAAGGCGGAGACCAGGCCCTACCGGAAGATGGGTCATGTCACTGTTGTTGCTGATACGCTTGAAGAAGCACGGGACCGGGCCCGCATTGTCCGGGATCAATTGAAAGTCATCGCATGAAAAACCCCCTTGTCAGTGTCATTATGGGATCCGATTCAGATCTGCCCATCATGGCACCTGCCGCCGAATTTCTCGAGAGTATGGGCATCCCTGTAGAGGTAACTGTTGTCTCGGCACATCGGACTCCCGAACGGATGGTCGACTTTGCACGTCACGCGCACGAACGCGGGATTCGAGTCATCATTGCCGGTGCGGGTGGTGCGGCGCATTTACCTGGGATGGTAGCCTCCATGTCGCCTTTACCAGTGATCGGAGTGCCGGTCAAATCCTCCAACTCCATAGACGGGTGGGATTCCATTCTATCCATTCTACAAATGCCGAATGGTATCCCGGTCGCCACGGTGGCTTTGAATGCGGGCAAGAATGCCGGAATTCTTGCAGCACGTATCCTGGGCAGCGCGGATGAAGCCCTTAGAGACAAATTGGTCACGTATATGAAAGACCTGGAATTGCAGGTGATGCAGAAAGCTGCTCAAATGGAACAGTCCGGATATAAGGATTACCAGCTGCCGGCCTGAGCCGACCGCTGGTAATCGTTCTATTTGAGGTACATGATAAATTCGACCCGGCGATTCATGCGCCGGCCCTCCTCTGATTTATTGCTCGTGATCGGTCTGGTTTCGCCAAAGCCGGAAGGCAGCATGCGTGAAGGCACGACGCCTCTTGAGATCAGATAATTGTAACAGGCTTTTGCACGCTGTTCAGACAGGGCCAGGTTGGTCGATGGACGGCCGACATTGTCGGTATGTCCATTGATGATCAGGTAGTAGTCAGGATATTTGAGGAGAACATCGGCAACCTTGTCCAGTGTGAGGTACGAATCCGGAAGGATGGTCGCCGATCCTGTTTCAAATTGCACATTTCGCATAGCCAACTCCAGTGCTGACCGATCCTCTGCTGTAATGATGGGACACCCATCGTTGCTTGCTGGGCCTGCTCGATCAGGACAACGATCTTTGGGGTCGACAACTCCATCTCCATCCCGGTCCGGGCAACCGTTGATCGATCCGGCCAGCGTGGGACATAGATCTTTTGAATCAGGGAATCCATCACCGTCCTGGTCTCCCTCAGGTGGGCAACCTTTCAGTTCTGGAATTCCAGGTACCGATGGGCAGGCATCCTGGTCATCCATAATTCCGTCTCCGTCAGAATCGACCGGTGGTGGGCATCCGTTCAAATTCGCCAAGCCAGCGATATCCGGACAGGCATCATCCAGATCGGCGATACCATCGCCGTCACGGTCCGGGCAGCCCTTAGCAGGACCAGGAGTCTGTGGACATCTGTCTCGATTGTCGGGAACACCATCTCCATCACTGTCGGTCGTCACAGGACATCCACCATCTTCAGCAAGGCCTGGCTCATCCGGACATTCATCCAATGAGTCGATGACCCCGTCATCATCTCTGTCGGGACAGCCACCATTCGTAGCCAGTCCTGATTGTTCCGGACATTGATCCACATTATCGGTCAATCCGTCACCATCCGTGTCCGGACAGCCATTCAGCGCAGGTGGTCCAGCCAGTTCGGGGCATTCATCTTCGGCATCTGCAACTCCGTCATCATCCTGATCGGGGCAGCCTTTTGCTTTGATCGTGCCAGGGATTTCAGGGCACAGGTCTTCTGGATCGGCCACACCATCTTTATCGGTATCCGGACAACCCTTAAACTCAGGCAGTCCGGGCAGCGCGGGACATCGATCGTCCGGATCCAGGATGCCATCCAGATCAGAATCAACAGGGATCTCGATCTTTTTCAAACCGGGTACATACAGAAATCCCAACCCGTATTGGAGATTGTCCTTACCACTGGCCATCGATTTTCTGAATTCTGCCTGCACATTGAGATAGAAGTCATGAGCCATCCGGATATTCAACCCGGCTCCAAAGGGAAATTGGATATTGGATTCGGCATAGTCTTCCAGGACCAGTCCTCCTCCGGCGAAAAAGTAGGGGGAGGCCAGTTTGTCCGGATCGAAGAAAGAACCTTGCAGCAGAAGGTCCAAACTGGTAAATCGAATATCCTGCTGGGCATTTGGAAACTTTGCCACAGCAAATTTGAGTGGAAGGACAATGTTGAGGTATTTCCACCCAACGTTGCGATGGTAATTGATCTCAATACCATTACTGATCTTCTGCGGCTCCGCATTGTCATAGATATTGGGTGTGTAGTGATCCAACAACAGGAATCGGGCACCTATACCATCTGGATGGAGGGGAGTTTGAGAAAAGGCTACAGAAGTGAAGACCACCCCGCAAAGGATGAGGGACAGGCGAAGCACACGGGTCATGCCATCGGTTTTTATTGGGTTCGTCAAAGATAGGAGAAAAACAGGCAAGAAATGGGTCAACTCATGATGACAACTTCTAATGCGTCTTTTAACCGTTCCATATTCCGGATTTGGTATTTCCGAATTGTTTTTGCCAGAAAAGGCAGACAGAGTGAACCCCAGAAACTACGGGGCATCAGCACCAGCTGACTTTGGAGTTTGGACTGGCCTGCGGCCTCTTCAGTCACATCAAAGGAACGGTGCATTTGCAGGATAGAGTTACTCCAGATTATGTCCAGGGTTTGATCATCGACATAATTGATGATCTCCTGCTTCATTTTGAAGGAATAGGACCCATAAGTGAGATGTACCCAACTGGTGGAGCCGATCTCGCCTTCTTCTCCGGTCAGCGGTTCAAAACGCTTGAATTCAGTGATCCATAAAGGGAGGTTCTCCCAGGCATACAGAAAGGGAAAAATTTCCGACGGAGGTTTACTGATATCCTGGCTGGATGAACATTCCATGAATGGGCGGATTGCCTGGAATCAAAAATAACCAGAATTTTCTTCTGACCCAAATCAAAATGGCGAACAGACTTACTTGATTTGCAAAGGCCGGAAGGATGCCGTTTTGGGAACGATGGTTGCCCGATCTTCATTTTCAGCAACGATGTAGTACTCCACCGTCTGTTCTACTCCTTCCAGGGTATTCGTAAATGTCCGGGAAGCTCCGGGCTTCAAAGGCGCAGGGGCCTGAAGCGCCATATTGTGGAAGACGTGGTCTCCTTTTTCTCTCCAGTATAACGTTACGGTATCCGCGTTGTTGGCTACACAAGAAAAGAAGATGTGTTGACTGGTATCGCGCACAGCCACAGGTAATTCGACATCAGGCGTGCCCCGGCTGAAGATCCAGTGTTCTTTGATCGACTTGATCCTGCCTTCCATGAGTTCGGAAATACCGATGGTGGTTTGATTACCAATTGTGACAGATTTCTTTCTATTCTGCTCGAAAAGATCAAAGGAATACAGAGGCATCTGCTCTGCCTGCACAGCTGATCGGATGAGTGCATGCCATTGATCCATCAATTTGAGATAGCGACCATTCAAAAAGAAATCATCCATGATGGTCTGAATATGGGCGATATAGATCTTCTCGTAATGCGGATTCTTGAGGAGCTGATGGATCAGTGGGCGCCGAGGATTGTCCATATGCAGCATTGGATCCAGATCCTTCATTGCCTGATCATCGAGATTGGCCCGTTCTGCTCTTCTGAATCCACCAAAGGAGAGGTTCAGATCCCAGATCAATGGCACAAAACGGCCATCTTTTCTCTGATAGAGATAGAAATTATGGCAGAGTAGTCCAGAATAACTATCTAGATTGACCAACACATTGTTAAAGGCCAACATCCATAAAGTCAAGTCAATATCGAGGATGCTGTCCAGTTGGACCGTGGGATTGTTCAACTGGTGGACCAGTTGGATCAAGGATTCCCATCCGGTATCCGATTTCATCTCATATCGGCCATCATAGCACTTGATATCCGGTCCCAGATCTTCCAGACTACAATTCTGACCTTCTCGGCATCCATCCAGCTGGACTACCTCATCCCAGTCCGGGTCACATTTGAAAAAGACGCCCTTCTTTTCATCAAACCAGCTGTCCAGGAAATACTTGTCTATATCCTGGGTCAACGTGTAGACACCGAAGTATTCATTGTTGACGTATACCCGAGCCATGGCGCTTTCCGGGGCGGGCATATATTCTCGGGCAATAAAATAGGAAAGAATATCCCTCAGGTAGCTGGGATCCCGAAAACCATTGGATAATTTCAGATGATCATAACCGATCGGAAATTGGGCATCCTTAATGAACTCACCCGCATCCAAACTGAAGGGCAACTTTCGGCTGCCCTGATTTTTAACGTTGTTAAAGGAACTGTTCCCTTTGAATCGGATACCCACACTGTCCAGTTTGATGTTATCAAACCAGATGGTGGCAGATATTTTATCCCGCCGATCAGTTGACTTATAGGCCTTGAGTCTATTCTCCCAATGTTTGTCATCAAACTGGATCCGTAGTTCATACAAATGAAACGGATCCAGACCTGTAGCCTTTTCTTGCGCCAAGACGGGTGAGGTGGTCAAACACCACATACAAGTGACCCATCCTAGGAGTAAAACTCCCTTCATCAATTCAGTTCTTCCAGGGTGATTGTGAGAGGCGTCTGGCGATATCCATTTGGATAGAAGGAAACGGCAGCTGTATTTTCAGCCACGACGTAGTATTCCAAGGCTATGTTTCCATCGGAAGGTTTGATCTTGGAAACAAAACGGCCTTCTCCATTCCCCAACTTGTCATCCGGTTTTGGTTCCATCAGAACAGATGTATAGGGAAGGTCCTTATCAAATCGATAATACAAGTGAATGCGTTTGGGCAGTTTCCCTGCGATCACGGAGATGGTAAAACTGTTGATATCAACGGTCTCATATTTTTTCCTTTTCAAGACGTCAACAGAGATCACTTCCGGTTCGACAACCGTAAACGCATCCAGTCGCTTCAAGTAGCTGACCCGTTCTTCCATGTATTCGGCCAGTCCGGGGATCTGGCTCCTTGTGCCAACGGTCTTGTCCAGGCTTTTGGTGAAATCGTCCAGGGTATAATATCCGTTCTTCTCTTTTTCCACGAATGGTTTGAGACGCGTCATAACGTCCTCACATCGCTTGCGGAAACTGTCCCTGCGGAAATGTTCGTGCATCAGTTGCCGCATATGGGATACATAGACTTTTTTGTAAAAGTCATTTGACAACAACTGGCTGATCAGCGGTTTGGTAATATTGTCAGCATTGAGGAAAGGATCCAGTTCGATCATTTCCTGGATACTCAGATCCGAACCCTGGCCGGTATTTTTAAAGCTACCGAAAGCCAGGTTCAGATCCCAGATGACGGGGCTGAACAGCCCGGCTTGATCCCTGTAGAGGTAGTAGTTGTGACTGTGTTGTCCAGAATAACTGCTGAGGTTGCCGGTCATATTATTGAATGCGTGCATCCAGAGAGTGGCATCTACATCCAGGACTGTTTCAATGTTTTCCGGTTCCAGGTTGAGAATCCTGGCCAATTCCATCAGATATGGCCATCCATCACCTTCCTTGAGGCGATAGTTGTAGAGGTAACAGTTAGCATCCTCTTCATACTCGAGATTGCTAAAGACGTTCTTTTTACAATTTTCCGGGCCGCCATCCTCCACCAGGTCAGGGCTGCATTTGAACAGGGAGGTCCAGGCTTCACCCATCCGTCTTTCGAGGAAGTGAGCATCTACGGGTTCAATATTGACATAGATCCCAGCATAGGTGTTGTTGACATAGAGTCGTACAAAGTTGGCTTCGGGAACATCCATGTAGTTTCGAGCAATCGAAAAGCCCATGTACTCTCTGAGGTAGCTGGGATCACGAAGAGCATTGGACAAGGTATATGATCGGTATCCCTGGTGATTCTGATCTGGATGGATGTAGTTCAATTCGATCTGATAGGGATTTTTATCACCGTCATATGTGTAGGAGGTCTGACCACGGTACCGAATGCCCACATTGGGGTACTTGATGCCATCGATCTCAGCGGCACCTACGATCATTCCTTCACCGGATATCTTCATAGAGTCCAGTACGTGAGACCAGTTCGCCTGACGAATGGTCAAGCGCATTTCCGGAATGTGGTCAGTGCCAAAAAGCGCATTGACATTTTGAGCACTTGCAGATCCACTGACCAGGGCGAAGGCCATCAACATGCAAACGTTCGCAAGGAAGGATTTCATAGGTGTATTGCTTGACATAATAAAATGCAGTGTTCAAACCAGGATGATCGCTTGATCATTCTTGTTTGACACCATTTAATCGAGTATTCGTTGCAGATCCGACCCTGTTTCCTGACGGATCTCTTCAAAATTACCTGTTTTCCTGTTTTTAACGACTTGATTCCAATGGAAGTAGCGGCCGTTCATCACAATGTAGACACCCGGGTCTAATGCCTGTGCAAAAGCAAGAGCACTGCCCAAATTGAAGAACCCATCGGATGAGTTGCCAAAAGCATATGGAATCATGGCGCCCGTCAGGACAATGGTTTTGTTCAATATCCTGGCTTCTGCCAGTGCTTTTGCGGTTTCCACCATCCTGTCTGTACCATGGGTAATGATGATCTCAGAAGCAGAGGATTTATGGCAATTATGAATGATGATATTTCGGTCTTCATCCGACATTTCCAGACTGTCGACCATCATCAACGTCTTGATATCTATATCCAGGTTACATCGTCCACGATCGAACATCTTGGGTAGATGAGTATCCTTGAAGAATAGCTCCCCGGTGATGAGGTTGTATTCCTTGTCAAAGGTGCCGCCTGTAACGAAGATCTGGATCATGAACAGGTTCAATCAATAATCAGCCACGAATATAGCGATTGATTCCGGCTGCTCACACTACTTTGTCTGCACAACTGGAGGAAGCGAATGCATCGGGTTTCATTTTGAAAGCAAAGCCCATTCCCATGATATAACCCATAGCCTCTTTCAAGGCGAGGTTTGATTTGAAATGGGGATCCGTATTGATATCAGCATGTACTTCCAATTCTACGTGGTATCTGTCCAAAAGGTCACAAAGTTGGTAAGCTATTTCGACGGATCGTGCGACCTCCAGGATCATACGTTCGCGTATGCCCATGAGCTGATTCATCTTTTCATTCCGAATGAACATAAACCCGCCCTTCCCCTGGCGAAGGAACACGATCACGGTGGCAAATTCAACAATTTCACCTCTCACCTGGGAGTCTGTTCCAATACAAACCTTCAGGTGATTACCAAGCTTCTTTTCTCGTTTCAGGGTTCCTTCAACCGCTTCGAGGAGGGGAAGGTCAATTCGATCACCATTCAGTCTTCGCCAGTACATGTCAGGTAAGTTTCCTGAAGATATGGACATCTGGAAGATTATGACGCCATTCTCATGTAAAGAATGTGTGAATACAAATCAGGCTTCGATCTGGATTGAACGCACCGATCAACCATCGCTGCCAGGTTCAGGTACCCTCAGTGCTTTGGGGCAGACGATCTACTCGGGTGAGCACGCCATCCGCACAGTGCAGGATAGGTGATGGAAACCGTTCGATCAGTCGGTAGTCATGCGTGGCAAACAACACAGCTGTTTGATGATGACGCGCGAGATTTCGGATCAGTCTGGTGATCTCATCACTGGTTTGAGGGTCAAGATTCCCGGCTGGTTCATCTGCAAGGAGCAGTCTCGGTTCATTGAGCAGGGCGCGGGCAATGGCCAGGCGTTGCTGTTCGCCTCCTGAAAGCTCTGCCGGGTATCGAAATCCATAAGCACTGAGACCTGTCTCATCCAGGACCTTGGCAATGCGAATGTTGCGCTCCTTTCTGAATCGCCATCCTGTTGCTTGCAGGACGAATTCCAGATTTTCATAGACGGTACGCTCTCTCAGTAGAAAGAAGTCCTGGAAGATAATGCCCAGTTTGCGACGCAGTTTGTGAATACGTTTTTTCGGGAGACCCACCAGGTTGAACCCGGCGATCTGAACAGCACCACTTTCCCAGGGCCATTCACCATACAAGGCTTTGATCAGAGAAGATTTGCCCGCCCCGGTCTTTCCGATCAGGTACAGGAATTCTCCCGGGACCATATCGAGCTGGATATCCCGGAGGATGGTGGTTCTTCCCCGAATGATCCGTCCCTGGTCAATATGTAATACCCGTTCTTGCATCGGAATGTGTGGAGAATAAAGGTAGGAAACATCTCTGCCAGGTCGGTTGTTAATAGGGAACGATTCGAATCCTGTACATTTGCACATCAGACACGTCCACATGAAAAAGATCTATATCATAGCCGGAGTTTTGATTCTCCTGGGCATTGGCCTGCTGATCTCCGCCGCCGGAGATATGAGCACCTACAGTACTTTCCGAGAAGCTGCCCGGATCGAGGCAAAGGTGAAAGTCGTTGGTAAATTGGCCAAGGACAGGGAGATGTACTACAATCCGACCGAAGACCCGAACTATTTTTCTTTCTATGTTTCAGATAATGAAGGCGAAGTACGCAAGGTCATACTTCGTGGAGCTAAACCTCAGGACTTTGAATTGTCTGAACAGATCGTAGTCACAGGCAAAATGGATGGAGGTGATTTTCTTGCATCAGAACTCCTGATGAAATGCCCGTCCAAATACAAGGACGAAGAGGTTTTCCTCCAAAAGGAAAGCTGACCTCAGAATCAACAACATGCAAGAACTCCAGTATTTTGGTGAACATCTGTGGCCTGGCAGAGTAGGTCATTTCAGTATCATCCTCTCCTTTGTCGCCGCATTGCTGGCTGCTTTCGCCTACGGTCGACATTCCAGAAACAGTGACGCTACAACTGGATGGTTGAAGTTGGGGCGATGGTCATTTCTTCTGCACAGTGCAGCCACTTTAGTGACCATCGCAACCCTGTTCTACATTATGTTGAGCAGGTACTATGAGTACCAGTATGCCTGGGCACACGTCTCGGATGATCTGCCCTTTGCCTATATTTTTTCAGCCTTCTGGGAAGATCAGCCGGGCAGTTTCTTGCTGTGGGCCTTCTGGCACGTGGTGCTGGGGATCATTCTGATGCGGACGGCTCGCGAGTGGGAAGGTCCCGTACTGGTGGTCATGTCGCTGCTGCAAGCGTTCATCATGTCCATGCTTCTTGGATTATACCTGTTGCCGGATAGTGATGCGATCAAGATCGGATTCAATCCGTTCCTCTTGTTGCGAGACACGATGGATGCGCCCATCTTTGCTAATGCAGACTACCTCCAGCTGATCACTGGTAAAGGGCTCAATCCATTGTTGCAGAACTATTGGAACACCATTCACCCCCCCACTCTGTTTCTCGGATTTGCCAGTGTTTCAGTTCCCTTTGCCTTTACCATGGCTGCGCTCGCCAAACGGGAATACAAAGCGTGGATCAAACCGGTCCTTCCCTGGGCGCTCTTCAGTGCCTCCATTCTGGGGATCGGAATCTTGATGGGCTCTGCCTGGGCCTATGAAGCGCTTTCATTTGGGGGGTATTGGGCCTGGGATCCTGTAGAGAATATGTCTCTGGTTCCCTGGATTGTTCTTGTGGCAGGCATCCATACCAACCTGATCGCCAAAAGCACAGGTCATTCGATCCGCAGTACCATGGTGTTCTATGCCATCGCTTTATTGCTGGTCTTGTTTTCAACGTTTCTCACACGTAGCGGGGTACTACAGGACTCTTCGGTGCATGCATTTACAGAGTTGGGCCTGGAGTGGCAACTGGTCCTGTTCATCCTCGTTTTCTCCGGTTGGTTTTTGTGGATCTATTTGAGACGATACCGCGATATTCCGGTAAAGGAGGAGGAAGAACCCACTTCCAGCCGTGAATTCTGGATGTTTATTGGCAGCCTCGTACTCTTTTTCTCTGCCTTGTTGATCACATTTACAACGGCTATTCCGGTTTACAACAAGCTCGCAGATGGACTCGGATGGCTGACCGGACAGGATTTGACTGGATGGCACAGGTCTATGCCTGTGGATCCCATCACCCATTACAACAGGTATCAGTTTTGGATCGCAGTCTTCATTGCCGTTTTGAGTGGAGGCACGATCTTTTTACGATATGGCAGATCGCTGGCGTCAGGGGCTGTGCGGGCTTTATTAACCAGGATGGGATTACATGTGATTCTCGCAATGGTGATGACCACTCTTACCTGGTGGTGGCTGGACTATGCGGGATGGGTCTATCATGTGCTGGTTCTGGCCAGCTGGTTTAGCGTCATTTCCAATCTGGATTATCTCCTGTTCTTCTTGAAAGGCCGGTTGAAGCAGGGCGCCTCTACCCTCTCCCACGTAGGATTTGGACTGATGATCATCGGGATCGTTGCCTCGGGCTTGAAAAAGGAACACATTTCTTATAATCGCTTCGCCATGGAGGGATTATTGAGTCGCGATATGATCGACCGCAATGTCTTGCTCTTTAAAAACTCACCCCTCTTCATCAAAGGCTACGAGGTGACGTATTTGTCAGATACCCTGATCGGTCATACCCGAACCTATGCTATCGATTATATCCAGCGGGATGAGGAAGGCCGGGTCATTGATGAATTCACTGTTCAGCCAAGTATCCTCTTTGACAGGGAGTTTAAGAAGCAAGCCGCTTCTAATCCCAGTACGAAGCGATACTTCACAAAAGATGTGTTTTCCCATATTGCCGGACTGCCAAACGAACAAGCGGATGTAGAACGCGCAAAGGTAAAAGAGGACAGCCTGCGATATCTCCTGTATTCAGTTTTGCCAGATTCCGTTCGATCTGCTGGTCGATTATCCATTTCCCTGCAGAACTGGTCTGATCAGGCGGTTCATCCTGACTATACGCCGGAAAAAGGCGATCAGGTGATTGCCGCCAGACTCCAGATTCGTTCTGAAGATCTGGATTCGACCCTGACCTGCATGCCAATGATCGTCCTCAGGGACAATCTGGTATATTCCTATCCTGTCAAAGTGGATCGCGTTGGAGCAAAAGTCCGTCTGACCGATGCAGTTTTCTCCGGGTTTTTGATGCCAGACGATTCATTGTACTATCGCCCTGTAGAACTTGGTGCGGGCGATTCCTTTGATTTTGGAGGATATACCATCACCTTGGATGGATTTGATAAATCGCCTCAGCATGTTCAGTTTGAATCTGAGGAAGGTGATATTGCGGTAGCAGCCAATCTGTTGATCCAGACCCATTCTGCAGCGGGCTATCGCGAAACCCAATCACCGATCTTCCTGGTACGCGGGAATCAACCATATAATATCAAGAGCTATTCTCCGGCCACGGGCATCCATACCCGATTCGTCAAGCTCAATCCGGAAAATGGGAAGGTGACGATATGGGTAGCTCAACAGCCTGATTTCGAAGGATTGACCTTCGAGGTTGCAGACAATTATGAACGTGAGGATTATATCGTTCTGGAAACGATTCTCTTTCCCCTGATCAATCTTTTCTGGCTGGGGGGTCTCTTGTTGATGCTCGGATTGGGTCTGGCTGCCTGGAACAAGCGATACCGGAAAAACGAACTATCATGAATTCGGTCAGCCTGATCGGTACGGGGAATGTCGCCTGGAATCTGGCTCATGCTTTTCATCATGCAGGCATCCCGATCAACAAGATATGGTCCAGGACTGCAGACCATGCCGTTCAACTATGCCAGGAGACCAGTGGTATGGCCGTCAGTCATATCCATGACCTGCAGGAAGATCCAGGACTGATCATGATCTGTGTTCCAGATCACGCTATTGCGGAAGTGGTTCAGCTATGCCAGACATCCGGCCTGAAGAATCCATTGATCTGCCATACTTCGGGGGCGACTCCATTAGATGTTTTTCCTGCAGAATGGACAATGACTGGTGTATTCTATCCATTGCAGACGTTGACAAAGGGGCATCATCGCGATTTTCAGGATATTCCTATTCTTCTATCCAGTCGTTCAGACGAGATGAACGACAAGCTTTCCAGGTTGGCGCGTCAATTGAGTGAAAAGACAACAGTGGTGACAGATGAGGCCCGCCAGCGGTATCATCTGGCAGCAGTGATGGTCAATAACTTTGTGTATCACTTGTGTGATCAGGCCTTTACCCAGGTGGAAACGCATCGATTAGATCCCCGTGTATTATTTCCATTGTTGAAGGAAACTGTAGAGAAGCTGATCCACCTGCGAGGTGATCGAGTGCAGACGGGGCCGGCCATCCGGGGTGATGTGAACAGTATCCATGCCCATCTGCGGCTCCTGGCCGGAGAACCGGCGTTGGCAGCCCTCTATCGTCAGTTATCCCTTTCCATCAATCCTGGTCTAGACCTTTGATCTATGAGAGTCGTCGGTGAAATACCTCATCCAGTTTACAAGATCACATTATTTCATTATCAGGACCGGTGGACTCTCCAGGTGGCGAACGGACCCTACCAGTTTCGAACCAGTATGGTCCAGGGCCCTGGATTGGAAACAGTGGAGGACATGCAGACATTCATCGATCAGACCTTCCTGCAGGAAGCACGGGATCTATTCGAAAAAATGCATCAAGCCACTCGTGCACGTATTGCAAGGATCGTTGAAGAGAACGCTGCAAAAGATTGATTGTCAAGTGTTGTCGTTCGGTTGAGAATCCGGATGTAGATGACCATCATCCAACCAATGACGGATATACCGCCGGATCACATCCAATCCCACATCGAATTTTCGATTGTTGTTGATGATCACATCACAATCATCGATATAAGGTTTGATAAACTTTTCAAAGGTTGGTAAGACATGGTGTTGATACCGGTAGAGTACATCATCCAGGGGGTAATTCCGTTCTACCTGATCGCGCCGGATCCTGCGGATCACTTTCAAATTGTCCTTGGCATGGAGGAAAATGCTCAGGTCGAGCAGCTTTCTGATCTTGGTGAAATGGAGGACGAACAAGCCTTCGACGATGATCACCGGAGCCGGTAGAAATTCGAGTGTCCTGGCCTCTTGTAGATCGTTGTTAAATGTGTATTCAAGTCGCTGCACAGGTTCACCATGCAACAATCGGAGGATATCCTGGTGGAATGCTTTTTTATCGATGGATTTTGGACGATCAAAATTGGCAATACCCTGTCTGTCTATTTGTTGCTGATCTCTGGGTAGATAATAGTCGTCCTGGGAAATGATGCAGACTTCTTTTTTGGAGTATGTCTTCTTCAATTCCTGAATGAAGGATGTTTTTCCAGATCCGCTACCACCGGTTATTCCAATTAAAAGGTGCCGTTTTTCCACGAGGACGAAGGTAGTACGTTTTCCATTTTCCACCATGTTCACTCGTATCACTTTCTGATGGAGGAGCAGAAGGCAATGGGATTCATGGGAATAGGCTATTTTGGCAATCGTATTGATCTTACGATGGACGTATAAGGAGATTCGAATATGGAATGGTTGATGGATTTTAGCAGAGGCATCCTGGGCCTGGCAGTACTATTGGGCATTGCTTTTCTGCTAAGCCGGGACCGGCGAGCGATCAACTGGCGCCTGGTGGGAGTGGGTGTTTTATTGCAAGTTTTGGTCGCCGTTGCTATCCTGAAAGTGCCCATTATCAATACGATGTTCGATTATGTGGCCAAATTCTTTCAGGCGGTCCTTACATTCAGTTCAGCGGGGGCTAAATTCCTTTTTGGAAACATCATTTCGGACCTGAATACCTTCGGATACATCTTCGCCTTTCAGGTTCTCCCGACGATCGTCTTTTTCTCCGCGCTATCTGCCATCCTCTACTATTTCGGGATCCTGCAAAAGATCATTTTCGGGATGGCCTGGGTCATGAAAAGAACCATGCATCTATCCGGTTCTGAAAGTCTTGCAGCTGCAGCCAATGTGTTCATTGGTCAGACAGAGGCGCCGCTGGTGATCAAGCCATATCTGGAAGGGATGAGTCGGTCCGAATTGTTGTGCCTGATGACTGGCGGGATGGCCACCATCGCCGGTGGTGTCTTTGCTGCCTATATCGGTTTTCTCGGAGGAGATGACCCGGTGATGCAGCAATATTTTGCCAAACACCTGCTGACAGCTTCTATCATGTCGGCACCAGCCGCCGTGGTAGCTGCCAAAATGCTGTTTCCTGAGGCAAAGGAAAAGGCTCTGGAAGAACAAATGAAAATGTCGGGTGATGTCGGCGACAATTTATTGGATGCTATTTCCCGGGGGACGACAGACGGATTGAAATTGGCCATCAATGTAGGAGCGATGTTGCTGGTCTTTACGGCGTTGATCTATATGGCCAATGAGATGCTATCCGGTTCGATCGGTGAATGGACAGGTTGGAATGAACGTATTCGCATTGCCACCAACGGCCGTTTTGAAGGGTTTACATTTACATACCTCCTCGGGCTTCTGTTTGCCCCGGTCGCCTGGATATTGGGGACACCCAATCAGGATATGCTGGTCATAGGCCAGCTCCTGGGGCAGAAAACTGTCCTGAATGAGTTCTTCGCCTATGCGGAGTTGAAATCATTGCGGGATGCGGGGATCGTCCTCCATCCCAAATCGTTAATCATTGCTACCTATGCCTTATGCGGGTTTTCCAATTTTGCCTCGATTGGCATCCAGATCGGAGGGATCGGCGTACTGGCACCGGGGCAGCGCAAGGCCTTGACTGAGTTGGGCCTGTTGGCCCTGGTGGGCGGGACAATCGCCTGTTTTATGACTGCCTGTGTGGCGGGATTCCTGGTCTTATAGGTTCTTTTTGATTCGCTTGATTTGGCGGATATGATGCCGGATATGCCAGGTGAAGAACCAGAACATACCATCGAGGTCCATCCGTCCGACGATCGGGTGTTTGTACACCATTCCTTTCGTTGCGTTTGCAGGGAGATGTTGAATAAACTGGATCATTTCTTCCTGATTGGCTACGAGGCCCACCATTGTATCCTGAATGTCTTCTTTTTTGGGAAACTGAGATGTAGAGACCATGCCAGGTGCTTTGTACCGAAACGGGCTGGCGAGGTAGAGGTATAATGCGGCTTTTCGAAACGGATATCCCATGTCGCGTTTGGGAATTCGGGATGGATCCAGGGTCTTTTTCTTCAGATATTTCAGTGAAAGCTGCTCTGATAAGCCAAGATGTTGGATGACCTGTTGAATAGACCACCCTCCTCCTGTTGGTGTTTTGTTGATCTGATGATCAGAAAGTTCATTCAGTTGCAAGCGCAGATTGTCCCAGGCATCCTGCCAGGCTTTATTCGTCTTTTGGTTGGGGATGTTTGTTCTGGTCATTCCTCTATTTTTATCCAATATTGATGCTCAGCCGAAACAAGCTGTTGAGGTCCGGGTTATATTCTTGAAAGTATACAAAATTACAATATGGAATATCGTTATCTGGGCCGATCCGGCCTGCAAGTAAGTGCATTGTCCCTGGGAAGCTGGTTGACCTTCGGGAAGCAGATCGAGGATGGTACTGCCGAACGATTGATGTCAATCGCCTATGAGCAAGGGGTCAATTTCTTTGATAATGCAGAGATCTATGCTCGTGGCCAATCCGAAATCGTCATGGGTCAAATCCTGAATAAGTTGAAGTGGGATCGCAGCAGCTATCTGGTTTCTTCCAAGGTCTTTTTCGGCGATGGTAGCAAGCTGCCCAATCAAACCGGATTAAGTCGCAAGCATATCGTCGAAGCCTGCGACGCCGCTCTGCGCCGTCTACAGGTGGAGTATCTGGACTTGTTCTTTTGTCATCGTCCAGACAAGAACACCCCGATCGACGAAACCGTCAGAACGATGAATCATTTGATCGCGCAGGGCAAGATCCTTTATTGGGGAACGTCTGAATGGTCTGCCCAGGAGATCACTGAAGCGCATATGGTCGCCAGGGAACATCATCTGATCGGGCCGGTGATGGAACAACCCCAATACAACCTTTTTCACCGCGAAAAGGTGGAAAATGAGTTCAGCCAGTTGTACCAGACCGTTGGACTGGGCACGACGATCTGGTCACCGCTTGGAAGCGGCGTCCTCACCGGGAAATATCTGGACCGATTCCCGGAAGGTACGCGTCTGGGTATGGAGGGCCTGGAGTGGTTGAAAGAGCGGAGCATGGATGAGGTCAAGCTGGCAAAAGTGCATGCTTTGAAGGAAGTTGCGGATGACCTCGATGTGTCCCTACCCCGTCTGGCGATTGCCTGGTGTTTGAAGAATCCACATGTATCGACAGTGATTCTGGGGGCGAGTCGTCCCGAACAGTTGGAGGAGACCCTGACTTCATTGGAAGTGGTCGACCACCTGACGCCGGGGGTTCTCGACAGGATCGAAAAGATCGTGGACAACCAACCGGTGCCACCGGCTTTCTAGTGAAATAAAAAAGGCGCTGATCACTCAGCGCCTTTTTTGCTATACCAATTCGGGTTGCATGATCGGGACGATCCAGTTGTGCCGATCCGGCAGACGTCCTGAGCGCATTCCGTTGATCTCTTTTTTGACCATTTCGCCAATATGTCGGTCTTCCATGGCAGGCAGCTCCATAATCAGGTCATCATATTTGATGCGGGATACATGGGCTACAACAGCTGCGGTACCAGCGCCAAAGGCTTCCTGGAATTTGCCGGCTTTATGTGCTTCGACAATTTCGTCAATGGAGATACGTCGTTCTTCTACATCATACCCTTTTTCTTTCAAGATGGTGATGATGCTGTCTCGGGTGATTCCTTTGAGGATGGTGCCCAATGTTGCGGGTGTGATCACTTTTCCATCGATCACAAAGAAGATGTTCATTGTGCCGACTTCCTGGGCGTATTTGAACTCCTTGGCATCCAACCAAAGGACTTGATCATACCCCTGTTTCTGTGCATTCAATGCAGGCAGAAGTGCCGCACCATAGTTACCAGCTGCTTTCGCTTCGCCGGCTCCTCCCATGGCGGCGCGAACGTAATGTTGTTCGGCGATCAGGGATACGGGTTTGGCGTAATAGGGCCCCACCGGTCCGGTGAAGATGATCATCTTGTAGGTGTCGCTCGGGCGGACACCAAAAAATTCTGCGTTGGCAAACATCAGCGGACGTAAATACAATGCAGAACCTTCTTCTTTCGGGATCCATTCTCGATCGAGATAGACGAGATTTTGAATGGCTTCAACAAAAAGGTCTTCCGGAAAATCGGGCATGCACATCCGAGCGGCTGACCGGTTAAATCGTTTGGCGTGTTGTTCCGGACGGAATAAAAAGGGTGTTCCGTCATTGGCCCTGGACGCTTTCATGCCTTCAAATATGCATTGGCCATAATGCAAACCCATGCAAGCGGGATGGATGGGAAAATGTCCAAAAGGAACGATCTGCAGGTTTTTCCACTCGCCATCTTGATAGTCTGCAACGAACATGTGGTCAGAAAAGACCCTACCAAATGGAATGTGCGCAAAATCAACTGTATCGAGTCTGGACCGATCCGTTGAGGTCACCTTAATGTTATATTTCATAGCGACGGATTTGTGTAAAGTTAATTATTTTGAGTCAAATATTCTGCTGGTCGTCATGATTTTACCATTTCTCGGAAGAATATTTGCCATCACTTGCAAAAGCAGAATAATATAATGAAGTCTGACGAAATTTTACCTTCGGTAGTTCTCCTGCCAGAATCGTCGCCGGGATTTGAACAAATCGATAATCCCGCAGTTTCGATTCTTATCCTCCTCCCTGAATCGAATCAATGGGATGAAGAAAAGACGTACTTGTCCAAAATGTTCGAAGCGGCCCATAAGGAGGTTGACAAGGACATCATAATCCAGCAACTAGCCCCTGAGAGTATCGTTTCATTCCAAGAGATGATCCGGCAAACATCCATCACAGATGTCTATTTATTCGGCATTGAAGCCAGCCAGATCGGCCTTCAATCGTCTCTCCCCTTTGGCTATTCGGTGCACATTGGAAACATCTTTCTTTATCGAACAGACTCACCCTTGAAAGTAAGCAAAAATGCGGAAATGAAAAAGAGGATCTGGGATCTTTTTCAGAAAAGATACCTCCATGACCAACCAGCCTGATCCTGCTTTCCAACTCCTCTTTGCCACCAATAACGCCCATAAGGTCGAAGAGGTCAAGGCAATACTGGGTCCATCCTGGAACATTCATGGCCTCGCAGAGTCTGGTATCGATGTAGAACTGCCTGAAACAGGTCCTACATTACAGGCGAATGCCATTGAGAAGGCAAGTTATATCCACGATGACCTGCACAGGGACTGTTTCGCAGAGGATACAGGCCTGGAAGTGGATGCACTGGACGGAGCTCCGGGTGTCTATACTGCTCGTTATGCGGGTCCAGGTGCTGATGCCACTGCGAACAATCAAAAATTGCTGCATGCCCTGGAAGGCAACCCGGTTCGAACAGCGCGATTTCGCGCAGTGATCGCGTTATGGTGGCAAAATGAGCTCCATCTATTTGAAGGCGTGATCGAGGGGCGCATCGCCTTCTATCCAGCAGGTAAGGACGGCTTTGGCTACGACCCTCTCTTCATTCCGAATGGTTACGATCAGCCTTTTGCAGTGTTGCCCATGGAAGTCAAATCCGGTATTTCACATCGGGCACGTGCTGTACAGCAGATGGCTGCATTCCTGCATGCATCCATCGGCTAGTGAACCAAAAAGATATTATTGCTGCGGTCGATATCTGCCATGCGTTGAGTTGGATCAATACTCACTTCCAAACCAGTCGTCTGCCAACTTCCAGGAATAATCAATTCATATGATTCAAAGGTCCAGGGCCAATCCGGGGCCACGCTATCCGGCGTGAAATACTGATCCACTCTTTTTTCACCGCGCTGGATATCCAGGGGAATGGTCACTCGGGTCACAACTCCATCCGGAGACTTGACAGCCAGGTCGACAGGCATAGGCATGGTTCCATATTGGCGCAGAAGGACGTGCAGTTGGCTCTCTTTTGTCCATACTGAGTCTATTCCATAATCAATAGTGCGAGTCGTATTGATCCAGAATTCCTGATACCAGTCCAGCTCCTGATCGGCTTCTCTTTCGGCGACTCGAACGAAATCTGTGGGAGTAGGATGCTTGAATTGCCATTCTTTGAAATACCGCAACATCGTGCGATCCAGTGCTTCCTTTCCAATGATATAGCCCAGCTGGTGTAAAAAGATATCCCCTTTGCTGTATGCACTCGTCCCGTAACTGAAACTGGATAGATAATAGTCAGCGTGAGTGGTCAGTGGTTCTTGGAGGCCAGAACGGACCAGACCGTAATAACCCTGATAGGATCCCATGTGGGCATTTAACGGGCTGACTTGTGAGAACAGACGACTGATCACTTCAGATTCGGCATACGAAACAAATCCTTCATCCATCCATGGATAGAGGGATTCATTGGTCGACAGCACCATGGGATACCAGGTATGCATCAGTTCGTGGATGGTCACACCGACCAAACTCCGCAATCCCCTGTTTCCAGAGATCAAGGTAGCCATCGGATATTCCATTCCGCCATCACCTCCCTGAATGACACTGAACTGTCGATAAGGATATGGACCAAATGTCGCATTGATAAAGAGCAGGGCCGAATCCACATACGCAGGCAGAGCGGCCCAGGCTTTTTGGTTGTCCGCGGTTTTCAAATAGAGAAAGTGGAACTCCGTACCATCCTGCATGACCTGTCTGGTATGGGTATAATCCGGATCGGCAGTCCAGACAAAATCATGGACATTGGGGGCAATGAAGTGCCAGGTCTTTTGGGCAGCATTCGACCTGATCAGTGGTCGGGAAGGATCTTCGTATCCGCCACCGGCTTCCTGGGGATTTTGCAGATAACCTGTCGCACCCAGAATAAAGGAAGAGTCGATGTGGATGGTCACATCATAATCACCCCAAACACCGTAAAATTCACGCTGCACATAGGGATTGGCATGCCAACCCTTATGGTCGTACCCGCAAATCTTGGGATACCACTGAGACATGGAATAATCCACGCCTTCGGCATTAAACCGTCCGGATCGACGTACCTGCCGGGGCACCTGTCCATCGAAGAGCATATCCAGAATGGCAGATCGCCCTGGAGGTATGGGCGTTGGCAATCGGACCTCCAACACGGTTCGATTTTCTTTAAATGGCAAAGGATCTCCGTTCATCTGCAGGGATCGGACATGCAGATACCCCTCCTCCTCGGGAGTAATCCCGGTCAGGCCATTTGTGATCCGGGGATCGGGATCCGGAATCCGCGACCGCCAGGCATCCATCTCACTGCCCACCCGAAAGGCATTGGGATACAAGTGAAAGAACAAATGCTTTAAGGTGTCTGGTGAATTGTTCTGATAGACAATGCGTTGTGATCCGGAATACTGATGTTGGATATGATTGAAATCCACATCTATTTCATACGAAACCCGCTGTTGCCAATAGGGCTCCTGTGCAGCCAGGGGCCAATTGAATAAAACCAGATAAAAGAAGAAGAGTACACGCAAAAGATCAGGAGTTTGATTGAGGTAAGGATTCTTCATTAGGGAATACAATTTCATCAGGTCTGGCTGTAATCATAGGAGAGCTGAGCTTCGTCCAGGCAGCCCAGCCATATTTTTTTGATGCAAGAAGGAGAAAGATGGTTGCTGACAGAACCATCAGCAAGAGCATGATCTGTACGTTGGGGACATCCAGATGGATCAGTGCCGGTGTTTGCAGGGCACTGCCTTCGAAGGTGATGAGGATGGATCCGTACAGATTGGTGGCGGTATGTACGCCCATGGCCAGCTCAAGTCCGTCATCCATAACGGTGATGATGGCCAGGAAGAGGCCCACCAGGACGTAATATGCGACCATCGTTGTCAAACCAAATTCAGAGATCTCGGGATTCATCAGGTGTAATCCAGCGAACAGAAAGCTGGTAGCCACCATGGCGATCACCCGGGAATGGGTGCCCAGTCCGATCCCCTGCATCAGGTATCCGCGCACAAACAGTTCTTCGAAGCTGGCCTGAAAGGGGATCAACACCAGGGCGATGACGAGTAGCATGAAAAAGGAACCGGCTTCAAACTGTAGGTGGTAAGCCTCTGGATTGATGATCCAGGAGACACCTTCTGCGACAATGCCGAGAACCAACCAGATGCCGGCACCCCACAGAAATCGAGACCACCGGATCTTTCCCAGATGGTTGATCAAGCTGAGAAAAGGGCGTTGATGCAAGTATCGAATGACGATCCACAATCCGAGCAGAGCCCCCAGAAACATGGTTAGTGCCAGGGCAAATCCAAGATTGGGATCCAGGCCTAAAACGGAAAAATCCATAGTGACTGCAAACTCTTGTACAAGTGACAGGTCACCTTGTTTTTCTGCTGCCCATAAGGTGACCACGCCAAGGGGAACCTGTCCCAGCAGATAGCCCAGTGCTACGATCACGATCCCAAACAAATATTGCCACCAGGAATTGGAGCCGTTTGCGGCTGCTTGAAAGAACATATACGTAGTTTAAAGGCGAAAATAGCGAATGCTACCCAAGCTTGATCTTTTCATCCTACCTTTGCACCTATGAAGAATGCGACCAAAACCCAGAATCAGTGGCTCCTGGCATTGGGCCTTATTGTGGCCGCCGCCATGACACGCCTCCTCCCCCATCCGTATAATTTTACGCCAATCGGTGGAATGGCCTTGTTTGCAGGCGCTATTTTCAGGAAACACTGGTTTACCTTTCTGATTCCATTTCTGGCATTGTGGGTCAGCGACCTGCTCTTGAACAATCTGGTTTATGGCCAGTATTTTGAGTCCTTCAGTTGGTTTGGGAACACGGGTACATACCTGGGATTTGCGGCCATTTTTCTGCTTGGACGATATATCCTCGGACGGGTTGCCCCCGGGAAACTGGTCAAAATGTCTCTCATCGGTTCTGCGGTGTTCTTCCTGATCAGTAATGGACTGGTGTGGTTGCAGGGTTCTGTCGGAATGCCCATAGCCTATCCTATGACTCTCTCTGGATTGATGGCCTGTTATGCCGCCGGGCTTCCATTTTTTGGTGGCACATTGGCTGGCGACCTGTTTTATAATACCGTACTTTTCGGCACCTGGTATTGGGTGCATCGCAATCAAGCCACCTGGCAGGTGATCTGATCCCCTAATACTGCGGAATAGAGGCATCGATTTCCTTGCCATAGGCCAGGATACCTCCTTTCAGATTATACAGATTATCAAAGGGTTCCAGGGCTTGTAATTCCCGGATCGCTCGCGCACTTCGGACTCCGCTTCTACAGTAGATAATGACGGGCTTGTCGCGGGCTATAAAGGGCAGGAATGAAGTGATCTGTCCGACAGGTATCAATTCTCCTCCGATCTGAGCAATGGCATATTCGTAGGGTTCGCGTACATCAATGAGTTGATAGGGCCTTCCAGAAGTGCGCAATTCCTCCCATTCCACCACACTCATTTCAGTCACAGGCGTTTCAGGCAGATCCAAGCCGCAGAATTGCTGATAATTGATGAGGCTTTCGATCTTCAATGCCTCATTCTTGCGGATCTTCAGGAAACGTGTGTGAAAGGAAGCCGCATCAAACAGGAAGAGCTTTCCGGCCAGGGGCTCACCGATACCGGTGATGACTTTGATGACCTCCAGCGCTTGCATGCTGCCAATGATCCCGGGCAGGACGCCAAGGACACCTCCTTCGGAACAGTTTGGTACTAAACCAGGGGGAGGTGGCTCGGGAAAAATATCCCGATAATTGGGTCCTCGTGTTCCATCCGGAAGCAGAAAATTGAATACAGACACCTGACCTTCAAACTGGAATATGGAGGCATACACATTGACTTTTCCTTCCAGTACACAGGCATCATTGACCAGGTAGCGCGTCGGGAAGTTGTCTGTTCCATCGGCCACGATATCGTATTGCCGGATCAACTCGCGGGCGTTGGATGGATCCAGCCGTGTTTCATGGACCGTCACTTCGATATAGGGATTCAGGGCGCGCAGGCGTTGCTGGGCCTGTTTTGCCTTACTCTTGCCGATATCCTCTGTGGTAAACAGGACCTGTCGTTGCAAATTGCTGTCATCCACAGTATCGAAATCGACAATACCGATATGTCCGACGCCGGCGGCGGCCAGATACAACAGACTGGGGCTGCCCAAGCCTCCGGAACCGATCACAAGGACACGGGCATTCTTCAGAGCCGATTGTGCTGTCAGTCCAAACTCAGGGATAATGATATGCCGGGAATACCGGGCATATTCCTCCGGCGAAAATGTGGCGCCCTGGTTATCTGTCTGCATGATCCGAAGATAAGTCAAGGTCAGGAATACCGCCTGCAATGGCGGGAACAATGCTGATCACGGTCTGATCATCAACTGCAGTATCAGGTCCATCCAGCTCAGCATAATCTGTATCGCCGACAAATATTCGGACAAATGAGCGAATCTGGTCGTCTTTGTCAAGGAGGTGGTGCTGTAAGGAAGGATACAGGTGGATCAGTTGATCGATCGCGCTTTTCACCGTGATGGAGGCGGCCTCCAGAGTGGATCGCTGCTCAGTGAATTTGCGCAAGGGTGTGGGGATCATAATCGTTGCCATGGAACATTGTATTTAATGGGTGATGAATTCTTCAGAAAATGCTGGTCTGACATCATCCAGGCGAAAACTGCGGATTTCCTTGACCTCTTCCGGAAATACAGAGACGATCACATAGGAAAACCACGGCATAGCCTGGGCCAGGTCATGTTCAGAAGCGATGGCTGAATGAAGCGGATGAGAATGATAGATACCGACCAATTGGGTATCCCATTCCATTGCCTGCTGTTCAGCCCGGATGTAATCCAGTGGGTCAATTGCGAATCGGCGGCGTTGATCGCCCTCTTTCCCATTGTTCACCGGTTCGTACCGTTCGATGATTCTTTGGCCCTTTTCAGTGCCATACAGGAACCCACAGCACTCGTTTGGAAAATCTGCCAGGGCGTGGTCGAATATGCCCGTCATGACATTCTTCTTGATCTGTACAATCATGGTATTAAAGTATTTGTGATAGAACTTCGCTGTATTTATCCCCATTATCTGGCAGTAAGGTGACCACTCTGCTTTTACGCGTTGTGGCCGCCACTTTCTGCGCGCCAAGAAGATTGGCTGCGGCTGAAGGGCTAATGATAAGTCCTTCATGTCGAGCGATAAAACGGATCAGGTCAAAGGCTTCTCCGGTATCGATGGGTAAGATTTCATTTGCCAGACCCGCGTCATAGATACCGGGAATGCGGGCTGTTTCCAGATGTTTCCAGCCCTCCAGGCCATGCATAGCACTTTCTGGCTGTAGCCCGATATTGCGAATCTTCGGGTTGAGACATTGCAATCGTCTTGCGGAACCGGTGAAGCTGCCGGTGGTTCCGAGTCCGGTGACAAAGTGTGTAACCCGCCCGGAGGTCTGTTGATAGATCTCTGGTGCGGTGGTGTGAAAATGAGCCTGCCAATTCCGGGGGTTGTTATATTGATCAGCATAATAGTAGACTCCGGGTTGGTCTGCCGCCAGGTGAGCGGCTGTTTTTTGCGCACCATCTGTACCCTCCATTCGGGAGGTCAGGATCAGTTCAGTGCCCAATCCTTTGAGGATCTGGATCCTTTCCTTAGAGGCATTTTCAGGTAGGCACAGAGTGAATGGAATCTGGAGGACAGCACATATTGTCGCATAAGCGATGCCCGTATTGCCACTGGAAGCATCGAGTAATTTCTGACCCGGGGTCAATCGTCCGGTAGTAATGGCATATTTCAGGATATGGTAAGCCGCCCGAGCTTTCACACTTCCTCCGAATTGAAGCCACTCCAACTTGCCAAATATCCGAGCATGCGGATAAGGCGCCAGGGAAGCAAACTCATATAGTGGCGTGTTTCCGATCCGTTTGCTCAGTCCGGACAGTCGTCTGACGTTGATGACCGGAGCAGTGTAGGTATGTTGAATCATGCATGGTGTATTGAAAGAAAAAGGGCCAGTCTGTTTCCGACTGGCCCGTGAATGTGGATTGTTTCTATGAGAAGACATACCGCTATCAGGTCCGCCGGAGGCGAAGGAAGCAACAACAGCAATATGCTGGAGCAAAAGTGATATGGGTTTCGACTGAGTTCATTTGATCAATTCAACATATGGCAAAACAAAAAGGCCATTCCGGAGGGAATGGCCTTTTTGTCAAGATCACCAGGGATCATGCTACCACTCCTTCCCTTTTGGGAACGTGCAGCAACAACAAACATCCTGGAATGAATTCCTATTCATGCCACAATGTTAATCCCTTTTTCTTCCTTTGTCAAGAGACAACGGAAAGACAAATGTTTTTTATGAGATGGAGGTGGAAAAAGAAAGTTGATCCTGAACCGGAAAAGGACCAGCCCCTCGAACCCGGGAGGGATTACTATGAAGAGCATGGCAGGATGGTTTTTACAGCCGAATTCCTGTTGAGGCGGGGTTATTGCTGCCAGAGTGGTTGCCGGCATTGTCCCTATTCCTTCGAGGAGGAGTAATCAGACTTTAGGCTCCCATTTGATCTCTTCGACCTGGAGATCATGTGCCAGTTTGCGGGCCAGCATAAAGAACAGGTCGGAAAGCCGGTTGAGATAGATCACGATATCCGGAGAAACCTCTTCTTTTCTGGCCAGACTGATTACCCGCCGTTCTGCCCTGCGACAAACACATCGGGCCAAGTGGGCCTTGCTGATCACCGGATGACCACCGGGTAGAATAAAATTCTTGAGCGGAACAAGTTGCGCATCCCACTCATCCATCTGCTTTTCCATAATTCCGACCTTTTCAATCGGCAACTCGGGCAGATGGAGGGATTTTCCAGGCACTGTAGCCAGATGAGACCCGATCACAAAAAGGTCATTCTGGATTTGGCGGAGGAAGTCAATGATCGCTGGAGGATCTACTTCATCGGCTAGCATACCTACGACGGCATTTAATTCATCGATGGTCCCATAGGCTTCGATGCGAAAATCATCCTTGGGAAGGCGCGTTCCGCCAAAGAGTCCGGTATCCCCCTTATCGCCTGTCTTGGTATATATTTTAAAGGCCATTCAACGAGTTTAGTTGATCTTTTCATCTGACTCTACGACCCCATCGATGAGCTTGATGATCCGTTTGGTTCGTTCCGCAATATCGGGTTCGTGGGTCACAACAATGATGGTATTTCCCAGATCATGCAAATTATCGAAGAGGTCCATAATCTCGTTAGAGGTTTTGGAGTCGAGGTTTCCAGTCGGTTCATCGGCCAGAATAATGGACGGGCCATTGACCAGGGCTCTGGCCACAGCCACACGCTGTCTTTGCCCACCGGATAATTCGTTAGGTCGGTGATCCATCCGGTCGCCGAGACCGACAGATTCCAGGGCGTGGCGTGCTTTTTCCAGTCGATCCTTTCGACCGAGTCCTGCATATACGAGGGGCATCGCCACATTATCCAGGGCAGATAGCCTGGGCAACAGGTTGAATGTCTGGAAAACAAACCCGATTTCCTTGTTGCGGATTTCCGCAAGTTCATCATCATTGAGATCGGCGACATTTGTCCGATTGAGCTGGTAGATGCCGGAAGAGGGTGTGTCCAGGCAGCCTAACAGGTTCATCAAGGTCGACTTTCCGGATCCGGACGGCCCCATCAGAGCCACATATTCATTTCTGGAAATATCCAGATTGACCCCATTGAGTGCATAGATCGTTTCAGATCCCATGCGGTATAACTTCTTCAGGTCTTGAACTTTGATCATTGTATCCATAGGCGAACGCAAGGCTGTTCGGGTTCTGCTGTAAGGTCGGAATTCCCTGACTTCCTGTACCGATTTTTCGATAAGTGGCCCGAAAGATCGGGCCAATCCTATGCTTTTGCGGGATGGACCTCACGAACACAATTACCCAGAAGTGGGTAAGTCGGTCTTTGTGGCAAATGGATTACCTTGGACGTTTTATTCACGGAAACTTCTGCAGATGACCAAAACGGCCATCAAACATGTTGCAGTGGCTGGCAACATTGGCTCCGGAAAAACCACGCTTTCCGAACAACTATCCCGGCATTTTAACTGGGATGTCCACTATGAGTCCACGGATAACAACCCTTATCTTAGTGACTTCTACGTCGATATGCACCGTTGGTCTTTCAATTTACAGATCTACTTCCTGCATCACCGTTTTCAACAGATTCTGCAGATCCACAATGGAGACCGGACTGTGATTCAAGATCGGACGATCTACGAGGATGCCCATATTTTCGCCCCTAACCTCCATGAAATGGGGTTGATGAGTACCCGGGATTTTCGCAATTACCTCTCCCTGTTTGAATTGATGACCTCACAGATCAAACCACCGGATCTGTTGATCTATCTGAAAGCCAGCATCCCTACGCTTGTCAGTCATATCCACAGTCGCGGCCGGGAATATGAAGGCAATATGAGCCTGGATTACCTGAAGCGATTGAATGCCAAATATGAAAAATGGATCGACTCCTACACGGATGGCCAGCTGCTGGTGATCACTGTGGATGATCTGGATTTCAAACAGAACCAGGAAGACCTGGGCGGCATCATCGAAAAGGTGAATACCCAGATCTACGGATTGTTTTAGACTGGTCTTCGGGCGGTTGCCTGAATAAAGGAATAGTAAAACACTGCTTCGGGATTGCGGATCAAGTCCCGCATATCTGCTTCTGCATTTTGCCATCTGTCCATGGTGGTGTATCCGGCCTGTAATGTTTCATGCAAAGCACTACGCATCAGATTCAGCCAATATGCGAGCATGATGGCTCTTTCCTCCGAACGCGTCTGATCCAGAAAAAAGAGATGGGGTGTCGTTTGAATGTCCTCAAAACCAGCATCCGCCAACAGATTGGCCAAATACAGACCGACGGATGGATCGCCTCCCAGTGCCCGTTGATAGCGCAGGGTGTCTTCCCAATATTCCTGAATAGCAGTAGATGCAGGCCACACCTGAAAGCTGGGATGGTAGACCTCGGTGATCCAAATCGGGGCGCCCTCCGGTAGCCATGAACAGGTGTTTGCCAACAAGGCTCCAGGAGACGGCACGTGTTCGAGAACCCAGACCATAAATGCTCCGTCCACAGGTGTTGTGAAGCGTGGCTTTATCCTGGTGGCGTCCTCTTCGATCAGGGTAAAGCGTCCTGTGAAGGAAGGGAAATGATCCAGATGCGTTTTCGCCCGCTGCAATTGTTTGGACGAAAGTTCTATCCCGGTCAGATGGAGATGGGGATATTGATGCAGGACGGTGATCATTTGGGCGCCCACACCGCATCCGATTTCCACCAAATGATGAAAAAGTGAAAAATCCTGGTGTTTGTAGATATAGGGAGCCAGAACCTCATTCTGGCGGAGCAACCGATTTTGTTCCTCCTCCGAAAATCCGTGGATATAAGTCATTCTGACAAGTTGATTCTCATGATATTAAAGATATGTGGAATTCTACTGCATCAGTTGCAGTGCCTTCATTCATTGGTGTATTTCTTCCAGTAAGGTGTGAATGTTCCTCATCACCAGCAGGTTGCATATGATAAATGGTGTAAATGTGGATAAAACTTTCTTCGGTATACCCGTGCTTTTTCGTTGATTTGCAGTACCCGGCATATTTAAGAGTCTATTAACATTCGTCGGTTACCTTTGCTGTGCAATGCTTTAACCTAACCTATTCTACTATGAGAAATGTATTACTAAGACTGTTCGGTCTGATGTTGGCAATAGCTACCATCCAGATCGGTGCCCTGGCTCAGGGCACTACGACGGCCTCCATGACTGGCCAGGTCGTTGATCAAGCCTCTGGTGAGACCCTGATCGGGGCGACAGTAGTGGCTATTCATACCCCTTCCGGGACGTCTTACGGGACGATCACCAACGAGAACGGGTACTATCGTATGTCTAACCTCAGAGTAGGTGGACCTTATTTTGTGAAGGTTTCCTATACAGGGTATGGGGATATCGCACTGGAAGGGGTCAACCTGCGTTTGGGAGAAACGCGGAAGTTTGATTTCAAAATGGAAAGCTCTGCCACAGAGCTGACCACTATTGAGATCACAGCTGGTGCCGGTACTGCAGGGGAATCAGCAGGAGCCAGCACACAGATCTCCACACAAGCGATCGAGAACATGCCGACGCTGAACCGGAATCTGGGCGACTATGTCAAATTGACTCCTCAAGGAGGATCATATGGCACGGAAGGAGGAACTGCATTTGGCGGAGTCAACAACCGCTATAATGCGATCTACATTGATGGTGCCATCAACAATGACGTATTCGGACTGGCTGGATCAGGCACAAATGGTGGACAAACCGGGATTGCACCGTTCTCGATCGACATTATTGACCAGTTTCAGGTTGTCCTCTCTCCGTATGACGTTACGATGGGAGGATTTGCCGGTGCCGGTATCAACGCGGTTACTAAATCCGGAACAAACAATTTTGAGGGAACAGCCTATTATTTTTTCCAGAACCAGGGTATGGTCGGAAAAACAAATGGCAAATTGACGGAGCGGACAGGCAATGACGCCACGAAGGTGGATGATTTTACAAAGTCAACCTATGGCGCATCTCTGGGTGGCCCGATTATTCGGGACCGCGTATTCTTCTTTGTGAATGCTGAGATCCAGAAAGATGAAGTACCGGCTCCCTACGATATTGACACGTATGGCGGTAACTCCAGCATTGCAGATCTGGAGAATTTACGTGCTAATTTGATTTCGAATTATGGATATGATCCAGGTACATTCGGGAATACGGCAGATCAATTGGATGGTTTGAAGCTTTTTGGAAAGATCGACTTCAACATCAACAAGGATCACCGATTGACGATTCGCCATAACTATACGAAGGCGGAGCAGTATGACCGGTATGCCGGTTCCGGGAATACCATCAATTTTTCCAACAATGGTATCTATTTCCCGAGTACGACCAATTCTACAGCACTTGAATTGAACAGCCGTTTTGGCAACACCATGTCAAACAATCTGATCCTCGGATATACAACTGTTCTCGATGACCGGGACGGGTTTGGTGACTTCCCTTACCTTTTTATAGAAGATGGCGGTTCAAATGTGATCCGATTAGGAACGGATGAATTCTCTACAGCGAATAACCTGGATCAGAAGATCTTCACGCTGACCGACAACTTCAAAATCTACCGGGGGGCACACACCATTACTTTGGGTACGCACAACGAATTCTATGATATCTACAACCTGTTCATCGGACAGAACTACGGTACATATCGTTATGCGAGCCTTGCAGATTTCCTTGCCGGTAATCCTGCGAAGGAATATGACAGACTCTATTCACTGGTTGACAACAAGACAGGTGACGGTTCCGCTGCCGCAGCTGATTTCAAGGCTATGCAGCTGGGTTTCTATGTTCAGGATGAATGGGTGGTGTCTCCCCGATTCACACTGACAGGTGGCCTGCGTGTTGATATTCCGATCCTGAGTACTGATCCGGATATTCATCCTTCATTTAACACGACCACCCTACCCCTTCTTCAAGCAAAGTATGATGTGGCCAACAATATTGAAGGTGGAACTGCACCTGATGGGCAGTTGATGTTCTCGCCCCGACTTGGCTTCAGCTATGACCTGATGGGTGATAACAAGACCACTCTCCGAGGTGGCCTGGGTATTTTCACCAGCCGGATCCCCTTTGTATGGCCAGGTGCGATGTACAACAACAATGGTCTTACGGTGGGTCGTGTGGATGAAAACTCTGCAGGTGAAACGATTCTTTTCCGTCCAAACGTGAATAATCAATACACAAATGCCGACTTCACGGTTCCATCCGGTGATATCAACATTTTCACCAAAGATTTCAAATACCCTCAGGTATTCCGCGGGAATCTGGCTGTTGACACAGAATTGCCAGGTGGCATCACAGCGACTTTGGAAGGGATCTATACCAAGACCCTGAACAATGTATTGTATACGAATGTCAATTCCGATCCAACTGTCAAGCACAACTGGATCGCAGGAGGAGATGATCGTCCGGTGTTTACCCGCAGTAACATTGACAATACATACAGTGCGGTTTACGTGGGATCGAACACCAGTGACGGGTATACTTACAGTGTGACGGCCTCTCTGGCCAAGAAGTTTGACTTCGGTCTGAATGCCACTCTTGCATATACCTATGGTGATGCCCAGGCTGTTAGTGAAGGAACTTCTTCTCAGAACTCCTCACAGTGGAGAGGTCAGGTGAGCATCGATGGTCGGAACAATCCAGTTTTGGGTCGCTCTGATTTTGCCCTTGGCCACCGGTTGATTTCCTCGTTGAATTATAAGATCAACTGGACTCGTGATCAAACCTTCGCTACCAATTTCACGCTGTTCTACGACGGCATGGCCGGAAGCCCTTATTCTTATATCATTGGAGGCAGTAATGCCCGTAACCTGAACAATGAAACTGGTAGTACCAGCCGCAACAGGAGCCTGATCTGGATCCCTGCCGATGCATCAGAGATCAATCTGGTTGATTATATTTCGAATGGGGTAACTGTGACAGCTGCAGAGCAGTGGGCGAATCTCAATGCATTCATCGAAGATGATCCATATCTGAGCGCGAATCGCGGTGGATACGCAGAGAAGAACTCCAATTACATGCCCTGGACGAACTTCCTCGATTTCTCCGTCCGCCAGGACTTTGGGATCCGGGCTGGTGGCAAGACACACAAACTCCAGGTTTCCTGGGACGTGTTTAATTTCCTCAATCTCCTGAACAGCGATTGGGGTGCTCGCTACAACGTCGTTGGCGACTTCAACAATTTCTTCTTGTATCAGTTGGAGACCAATGCAAATAATGCAACGCCAGAGTTTACCTATCGCTTGGGTGACAAAAAAGGAAAGGATGCGCTGGATGTCAGTGATTATTCTTCCCGTTGGCAGATGCGTCTTGGATTGCGTTATATTTTCAACTAACGTACTGTTAGAAAACCTTTTCATTGGGCCTGCCGTCTTTCGGCAGGCCCAATTTTTTTCCGTCCGGAGAGGAGGGTTACCTTTGATCAAAACCCATTTCATCATGGTCGACCTCCTCCAACTTCAATCCTCGGTCAAATCTGCCGGAGCTCGATTGATCGCCGTATCCAAGACCCATTCAACATCCGAGATCAAGACCGTCTATGATCAGGGTGTCCGCGATTTTGGTGAGAATAAGGTCCAGGAATTACTGGAAAAGGCACCTGAGCTGCCCAATGACATCCAATGGCATCTGATCGGCCATCTACAGACCAATAAGGTCAAGTATATCGTACCCTTCGTCCACCTGATCCATACGGTTGACTCCCGGAAGTTGTTGAAGGAAATTCAGAAACAAGCCGCCCAAATTGACCGAACCATCCAGGTGCTCTTTCAATTTCATATCGCCCGGGAAGACAGCAAATTCGGGATACACCCCGATCAAATGGATTGGCTTCAGGAATTTAATCCTGTAGATTATCCGAATATTCACCCCCGAGGCGTCATGGGTATGGCCACCTTTACAGATGAAGAGGCCTTGATCCGAAAGGAGTTTCGATCATTGATAGACATCTTTCGCAAGCTGAAGGAAGCTCCCTTTTGTCATCAGGATGGATTTTCGGAGATCTCTATGGGGATGTCATCCGACTACCAGATAGCTCTTGAAGAGGGGGCAACCATGGTGCGAATCGGGAGTCTGATCTTCGGGGCTCGGGATTATTCCACTCAGTAGATCACCACTTTTTCGGTTCGGCGCATCGAACCCGACCATACGGTCACAAATACAACAGAACTCATCCAGTGGGCGGTATTCACGCGAACAGTGGTTTTCAACGCTCCAGTGGCCAGTTTCCGCCCGAGCATATCTGTGACCATATAGGTCAGGGGTTCCGAGACTGTCAGGTCGGATGCAATGAGCAATTCAGCTCTGCTGCGGTCAAATGCCGCCCAGAACCGAAGTTGATCGGACTGTGGTATCTGGAGTGGTGTGGACAGTGTTTCCAATGGGGTTTGATAGGCCGTCAATCCACCTCTCAGATTGCCAATGATGATCTCCAGCAAGCCATCCTGATCCAGGTCTTCCAAAACAGGCTGCGTATGGAATCCATCCCGATACCCAGTGTAGAGTGAATCAAGGACAAGGAAGGTGGCATTGGGATTATTGACATCTACCTCATACCGTCGGATCTCGCCGCTGTTGGAGCCAATGACCATGGCCTTGCCTTCTTTAGTTATGTACATCCAGGGCGAAGAATAGCCGGACAGAAATCCCTTCTTTCGCATATCGATCTTGCCATAGACCGATGAGTTGGGTGCCTGTGTGGCATCGTTGACAAATACCGGTGTGCCTGGAACCCCTTGGTTCTGAAAATAGTTCATGTTGCCGATCTTCTCCCCGACCAGGAGGTCCATGAGGCCATCATTGTTGACATCGATGATCTGAGGTGCGCTGAATGAACCGATCCCAATGCCTTGATAGTTTGCTAACGGGGCCGAAAAGTTGACCGGATTTCCCGGGCCGGCAAGATTCTCCAGAAAGAAAAGGGTGCCATTGAACTCTCCAATGACCAGGTCGATATCGCCATCGCCATCCAGGTCGCCACTGGCAGGTGCCAGACCAAAGACGAAGTTTTGACCAAACGCACTCATGCCCTGGTAATCCAGGTCCATGACCTTGAATGCAGGAGCTGTTGCGGTACCGATGTTTCGAAAGTAGATCAGGGCCGGCAACAGATTGATGCCAGGGGTGAAAAACCCGGTGTTTCCTACGAGCATGTCTTTCAAACCATCTCCATCTATATCCAGGAAGCAGGGGCGGGCGCCTGTACCCATATCCAGCATGTTGTCGACAAAGGCTTCCTTTTCCTGTAGTTTGAAGTCAGGCATGTTCTCTGTGCCAAAGTTTTTATAGTACCACACATTCGCTGTGTCCTGAGAACCGGAATCCGAATTCGGGGCGATCAACAGGTCACGGATACCATCGTGATCGACATCCGCACGGTAGCAAGCCGGAAAAATGGGCATGTAGGCAGGGATATCCGTTTTTGGAAAAAAGGTATCCTGCGATATCATCCATGCCTGATTGATATTGCCACCATTGGTCAATCGATTGATATTTGAAAAAGAGATATCTCCCAGGAGGAGTTCCTTGTCTCCATCAGCATCCATATCCAGGGTCAGCAAGGTGCTCCCCGCATGCCGCAATGAGGCTGTTGGTTCATCTTCTCCGACGAGACCATTTTTACAATTGGAAGGATTGGTACTCAAATCAACCCATTCTCCCAAGCCGCTCTCATAAAATTTACCCCAGCAACTTTCTACCAGATTGTAAATCAAGCTATCTGAACCCCATCCTTTCTGGACGGAGAGATTCTTATAATACTCGACATATCCCCCTCCAGGCGAGAAGGTCAAGATGTCCATATCTCCGTCATTGTCAATATCATCAATGGCGGGAATGTCATCGAAGGCGATGTAGATCTGTGTCTTTGTCCCATTCTGGAGAGGAAAGAGGATCACATCAGAAGAGGAACCCGGTACCAGGTTCAGATCAAAATGGAGGGTGTCGTTCTGGTATCGCCCATGGAAAGACCGTAAGCCGTTGATGGCGGGATTGGAGCTCCAGGTGAATAAATCCGAGATACCATCTTTATCGTAGTCTCGAAATAAGCCCCAACTGGTATAAGGTGGGATATAGTCAGCATAACTTCTGGCAAATTCAAAACGGAAGCTGTTCCCATCCGGAAGGCGTAGATATGGCAGGATAATATCTCCTGCCCGATCAAAGATGATCAGATCTTGTATCCCATCATTATTGAGGTCGGCTTCCTGAAATTGTGGTGCATTCAATCCTCCTCGAAAGGGCTCTTGCAAAATCTGGCCATGCCAGTGTACCGGACAATCGAATGCAGGAAGTCGATCCTGGGCAATCAGGTCTTGCAAGCCGACGAACATCCACAATACCACAACTATCTGTATGCTTTTCATCTCTATTATTCTGCTGACTTATTCTCGGTTACGGGCCTAAAAGTACATTGCATTTTATCCGATTGCCTGTTTAGGGGCAGGACAACCGGAATCAGTTTTGTCAAGTGTCCGCCACTCATGTTACATTATGTGTAAACAAACTGATTCTCTATAGAATAAACCACAAGTGTCAATAACTTGTTCTGACCAAACAGTTCTCCCTGATATTCATTGAAGAAATGATATGAGAGATCCATCGTTTCGATTTCACCCGCATCATGTTATGCTTTCCCTCCTGTTGATGGGCCTGAGCATGCTTTTTCTAGCGTTGTCTGTTGCCTATATCTATTCAAGGGTGCAACACGCGCTTCCGCCTATTCGTCTTCCATGGTTATTCGGTGTGAACACCCTGATCCTTCTGACAAGTAGTTGGACACTCATCCGGGCGGAGAAGGCCTATATAAATGACGAGACCTCCGCTTATCAACGCCAGTTGACAGCGACCCTGGTATTATCTGTACTTTTTCTGGTCATGCAAATGATGGCCTGGTATCAGCTGTTCCAACAGGATATCTTCATGCAGTCCAATGTAAGCAGTGCGTATGTGTATGCCTTGTCTATCCTGCACTTTATACATGTGATCGGGGGATTACCATTTCTGACCTGGTTTGTGATCCAGGCCCACCAAAAGATGAAGGAACCCGTATCTGTGCTCCTTTATTTTTCAGATGTTGAAAAGCGTTCCTCTCTGAAGTTACTCACGAGGTACTGGCATTTTCTTGACCTGATCTGGATATTTCTCATCCTCTTTCTGGGCATCAATATGCTCTTTTGAGGATCTGAAGATCAGGGAGGGTTCGTCGTTTCAGTTTGTGAATGTAATTTTGCGGTCCGAACCGATCAGGTCTGAATCTTTCCGCTGAACACCAGCTGGTCTAATTCAGATCAGTTCAAGGAGTAAGTGAACAAAGGTGAAAAACCGGAAGAGCTTCGATCAGAGGATGTTGAATGGCCTTGCAACGAAATTCAGAGGGATTACGTACACCAGAATTCGCTTTGGCGCGTTCCATTCATATTTGAATGGAAGATGCCCTGCTGGAAGTTCCGGCACCAAGAAGACAACTTTAAGTTAACGTGGACATACAGAAATGCAAATTTTGATTTTATGAAACGAATGAAGCTCATTTTAGTGGTTTTGGTTGGTATGCTGGCAGGATTAACGGCTTGTAATTCTGGCAAGCCATCCATCAGTGGAACGATTGATGGTGCAGAAAACATGACCATCTTTCTGGATCAGATCAAACCGGATGGATCCAACGAGGTCGTAGATAAGACTGAAATCAGTTCGGGTGGACAATTTGAGATCTCCTCTGAAACGCCTTTCAAACAAGGTATCTATCGTCTACGCATCGGCGCGGAAGCTATTTTCTTTGCACTGGAGGGTAATGAAGGACGTGTGACATTCGACGGTCCCCTGGCAAACTTCAAGAACTTTGATATGAAGGTCAGTGGGTCTCCTCTAGCTGAAGAGTATGTCCATACCGTACACGATATGGTTGCTGCCGGTGGATCTTCCGAGGATACCAAAAAGGCGGTGTCGGCTGTTTCCAATCCACTGGTTGCCATGCATATGGCACAGATGATATTCCGGAATGACCCCACTTATCTGGATTTGCACCGCAATATTTTTGAACGCTTGCGCCAGCAGTATCCAGACTCTGAGTATACAACCTATTATGCTACTTATCTGGCAAAGGTCGAGAAGACCTATGCCCGCCAGGTCTCTATGGAAAAGGTCCAGATCGGGCAGGAAGCACCCGATATTGAACTGCCCAGTCCTTCTGGTAAAACCTACAAGCTGTCGGATCTCCGTGGCAAAGTCGTTTTACTTGATTTTTGGGCGAGTTGGTGTGGCCCTTGCCGGAAGGAAAACCCGAATGTCGTCGCTATCTATAACAAGTATAAATCTCAGGGATTTACTGTTTTCAGTGTTTCGCTGGATGGATTGGACGAGAAGACCATTAGTCGGTTCAACGGAGACCAGAAGCTGATTGATGATCGGATAAAGATGTCAAAAGAGAAGTGGGTGCAAGCTATCCAGGCCGACGGTTTGTCCTGGGAGACACACGTCAGTGACTTGAAGAAGTGGGATTCGTACCCGGCCAGTCTGTATGGAGTGAATTCGATTCCCAAGACGTTCCTGATCGACCGTGATGGAAAGATCGCCAGTATCGAAACCCGTGGCGTGCTGGAAAAAGAGCTCTTGAAACTCCTATAATTTTCGAGCTGATTTCCGATCGGTAATCAGTTGCATCAGGATCCCGGCAGCCATGGCTACATTCAACGATTCCGCCCGGCTGCCGGGATTTTTGTGTATACACACTCGGTTCCATTGGACGGATGTCGGTTTCAGTGTCAATCCATGTGATTCGTTGCCCATCACCAGAATACCCTTATCCGGCCATTGGACAGACGTTGCATCTGTGCCAAGCATATCAGCAGCAAATAGAGGGTGATTTGGCCAACGAGTCTGCACATCCTCCAGGGTCAATTCCAGACAGTTTATACGAAAGATGGAGCCCATCGAAGCCTGTATCACTTTGGGATTTTGCACGTCGACACAACCGGGTCCCAGTAAGACGGTCGTATATCCAAACCAGTCCGCCGTCCGTAGAATGGTACCCATGTTTCCCGGGTCTCGAACGCCATCCAGGAAGATCATCCAGGGATCAGTGCCGGTGGAGATGACTGTTGGCGAAACATTGTTTACAACGGCGATGATACCCGGTGGTGTCTGTAGGCTACTGAGCAATGCCATGGAGTGTTCATCTGTTTCGATCCATGAAATTGATCCGGAAACCGGAAACTGATGCCTCTCAAATTGCCCAGAAACAGCAATGATGGATTCGATCTGATCGGGGCATTCAAGAAGTGCTTCGCGTACGATCTTTTCACCTTCAACGGTGAATTTCTGATACTTTTGTCTATGCTTCTTTGTTTGCAGCGCGCGGATCGTTTTTAACTGGCTTCTGGATAACATGAGATTGACCGGTTTCACACGAAGATATACATCAATATCCCGAATGGGATGGCTCTATCTGATCGGGAGCATAGGATGCTGTCTTCTTGTATCCAGCTGTCGCACGTATTCCTATCTCCCTATAGATGCCCATCTGGTTTCTCGCAACAAAGTGAATCTTACCACCCCTCCCGGTATAACCAACAAGAAAGAGTTGAAGGTTCAGGCAGAAAGCCTGATCAGCAGAAAACCGAATACCAAGGTGCTGGGACTGTTCCATACCTACCTGTGGTTCTACTACAAAACCTCATCTCCTGATGATACCACCCGTTGGGACAAGTTTGTGCAGGGCAACTTGGCAGAAGAGCCGGTCTATGAAGATCAGGCAGAGATTCAGAAGAATTTGAACAATATGCTCGGATTCCTGCGAAATCGCGGTTTCTTCCAGGCAGAAGGGTCTTTCTCCGTCAAAGAAGATGAGGTTGAGCCGATAGCAGAGGTTACGTACAACCTGCGTTCAGGGCAACCGATGATGATCGAAACCTTCACCATTACCTCTGAGGATCCGGACCTCATTCCCCTCCTCCCATCATTGCAAAGACGAACACTAATCAAACCAGGCAAAGTCCTGGATTCGGACTTGTACTATAAAGAAGCCAACCGTATCACCAGATATCTGCGAGAGCATGGTTACGCTTTTTTCTTTCTTAATCAGGTTTCGCCCGCGCGGATAGATATTGCCGATACGCTCGACCACCGTGTCAATGCGTTCGTAGAACTACTGTCAGACCCTGGTGGCCGTCCCGCCAAACCAGTCCGGGTCAAACAAGTCAGTATCCTCAGTTCTTCTGGTGGAGAACAGTCATTGGGCGTAGATACGACCTATCGTTCCATACGGATACGCGATGAACGATCTGAACCCTTTCTGCGCCCGGAAGTGCTCTATCGCGCCATGACCTTGCGCCCTGATTCACTATATAAAGAATCAGCTTACGATAAGACAAACAGGCGATTGTCTTCTCTGGGGATCTATCGATTTGTCAACATTCGTACATTGACGGACACCATGCCTGAATTTGTCAATCTCTTCGTACAGTTGACTCCGAACCCGCGGACGGCCATCGAGTTTAACTCCGATTTTAACAATACAACGGCCATTGGAGACAATTCTAATGTGGTAGGATTCTCCCTGTCCACTTCCTATTCCAACCGGAATATTCTCCGGCGAGCCATAAAAATGGATTTCACCCTGGAACCTGGAGTTGAATTCAATTTTCAACCCCTGATGGTCAATGCGGGAAATGGCATTGCCAAATTGGATTTCAGCTTCCCATTCTTTGAAGATTACTTGGCTTTCTGGAAAAGCAGAAAAGACGGGTCCTATCTTGGCCGGTGGCATCAACGGTTTGACAATGATGCGAAGAGTAACTTATCGCTGAACTATACCTACAATAACCTTTTGAATTTCTGGGAGATCCACTATGTAAACCTCCATTATGGCTTCCGTTATAATCCATCCACGAATTTCGGGATCACCCTGGATCATTTTCAGGTGGACTACATACGCAATGACCTTAAAGCACAATTTGACACGATCGTACCGGAGGGCTTCAAAAGTGCATTTGAAGATCAATTCCTTACGGGGTTTCTGTTTCGAAATATTACGGCCAACTACGTAGCACCGATCAATCGATTTGGTGAATCCTGGTCATTGAAGGCGGGATTTGAGCAGTCCGGTTTGGAGATCCTTGGGTTGAATACGATCGCGAACCTCTTTAACAGCAAAGGCAAGGTCTGGACAGCGGGCTCGATCGGTTTTGCAAAATATCTGCGTGCGGATACTCAATTGACCTATTCTCGCAAATTCGGAAAAGGACGACAAGTAGCTACCCGATTTTATGGAGGGCTGATCGTACCTATTGGAGATGACCGCAGTAGCCCGTATATCAAACAGTTTTCTGCAGGTGGCCCCAGCAGTATGCGCGGATGGCTGAATGGCGAGCTGGGTCCGGGAAGCGTACGTCCTGTTGAAAATGCAACCAACCGTTATTTCGCCAGAGGAGACATCAAACTAGAGGCGAATATCGAATGGCGACAATCCATCTTCTGGATCCTGGAAGGAGCTGCCTTTCTGGATGCCGGCAACGTGTGGAACCTTCGGGATACCGAAGGGCAGGAAGGAGCCAGTCTGGCCAATATGCACAAGGAATGGGGTCTGGCCGGAGGTCTGGGTATTCGGCTGAATTTCCAATACTTCGTCATCGTCTACGATGTGGGAACCAAACTCCGTTACCCATACAAAGTGGGTCGAAGTAATTGGGCTAATCAGCTGGATATCAACTGGTTGAACTTGCTAATTAACTACCCTTTTTAAATCCTTTTCGGGCAATACCCCGATCGAATTCATGGAACATTTCCTTCCTTCCGAATCGAGAACATATCGGACAGGCATAGGGGTCATGTCCCCGGGCCGGACAATAGCTTCTGCCGAAGTAGATGATCTGGAGATGTAATTTGTTCCAGGAGGATTCTGGAAAGACAGCCTTCAGGTGTTTTTCTGTTTGCACGACATTTTTACCCGTCGATAATGTCCAACGCCAGGCCAGACGGTGGATATGTGTATCGACAGGAAATGCGGGCACCCCAAATGCCTGGCTCATCACCACAGATGCTGTCTTATGCCCCACCCCCGGGAGTTTTTCCAACGCCTCCATATCCGCCGGCACCTGACTATTATACTGCTCAGTGAGGATTCTGGACAATCCGTGAATGCCCTTTGCTTTGGCAGGTGCCAAACCACAGGGACGGATGATAGCCTCGATTTCTGCTAAGGATCTCTTAGCCATCGTTTCGGGAGTTCTGGCAAGTTCCCACAAATGCGGGGTCACCTGATTGACCCGTTCATCCGTGCACTGGGCGGAGAGCAGGACGGCCACCAGAAGTGTGTAAGGGTCATCATGCTTTAGAGGGATGGGCACTTCTGGAAACAGATCTTCCAGTATGTCCATAATGGCCATTGCCTTTTCGATCTTACGCATGATGGTGCAACTGGGTTAGAAATGCCATAACATCTACGCCATCTGCATAATCGGATAGTCCCGGACATTGACTGGCACCAAAAGGGAAATCAGCTATTCCTGACATGGGCAACCCACTTATGACGCATTGAATATGGTCCATGTCTCGCTGAAGAATGGCCTGTACCTCATCCATATCGCGATACTCTTCATAATGGATGGTCGCCATGGGAGATAGCAAGCTGGGTGATTCCCTGAATAGGAGCTGGCCCCTGGTATAATGCTTCTCCTGGTTCATGATCAGCAAAGCATATTGATAATCGAAATTATTGCGGTACCGATTGTGTTCCTGGAGTTCGGGATAGTCTTCCAAAACCGCCAGTAGTGGTTCGAAATCGTATCCAACCGGGATCAGGATCTTGGAGACATTCCGGCAACCCAGGCCAAAGTAGGTCAGCATGTCGAGGGCCAGTGCGCGCAGTTGCGCCTCAGTTTCATTCCCTGTCAGGACGGCTAGCCCATTTCGATTTTTTCGAATGATATGGGGGTATGCGCCAAAATAGGCCTGGAAATATCGGGCTGAGTTGTCGCTGCCAGTGGCGATCACGGCATTAAAACCGGTCAGTCGATCCACCAGTTGCCAGTCACCGTTGAATTCTGGGTTGATCTTCAATAATTGATCCAGCAGATATGGCAGTAATCGGGCATCTTTCTCCGAGCATTTGATCAGGCTCTGATGTCCACTAAGCCAAACACTCAGGAAGTCATGAAATCCGACCAGCGGAATATTTCCTGCCATGACCAAACCCACTTTTCTGGGTGCTGAGACCATAGAAGGGAGGTTGTATCCACTGATCCACTGCCGAAGCTGGTCGGTATCCAGCATCATTTTCCGGATGTTCTCTACTGCCTGGTCTACCTGCCTGGGTGTGAACCAGGGATTATAACGCCCGGCCTCCAGGACTACTTCCCGGTATTCGTCATTTTCCGAATGGAGCGAATCGCTCAATTGCGCCAGTGCGGCGATCTTCTTTTCTGTCATGCCGGCTATTTCTTCGTTTCTCGATGTGTCCACTGATGCCAATGGTCGAGTGCGGATTGAAAATCCGGGGGCAAGGGTGCCTCAAACTCCATCTCTTCTCCGGATGTTGGATGCACAAAACCGAGGGTACGTGCATGTAAGGCCTGACGGGGCATATCCTGAAAGGCCTTTTCAACGAACTGCTTGTATCGCGCGTATACGGTGCCCTTTCTGATCTGATGGCCACCGTAAATATGATCGCTGAACAACGGGTGGCCCTGGTGTTTCATATGGACCCGGATCTGATGTGTCCGTCCAGTTTCCAATCGGCATTCCACCAGGCTGACATAGTAAAAGCTTTGCATAACCCGATAATGTGTGATGGCCGTTTTGCCGACATCCCCGTCTGGAAAGGTCTCCTGTTGTTGCCGAATGCGCGGATGTCTACCCACATTGACTTCAATCGTTCCTTCCATGGGGTCCGGTTCTCCCCAGACAAGGGCCCAGTAGGTGCGTTTGATGGTGTGATGAAAGAATTGTTTGGCCAGATGACTCATGGCAAATTCATTCTTTGCGATGACCAACAGGCCGGAAGTATCCTTGTCGATCCGATGGACTAAACCCGGGCGATCGGCAATATTGCCGGGCATGACCGGCAGGTCTTCATCCTGGAAATAATAGGCCAGGGCATTGACGAGGGTACCATCCGGATTGCCAATGCCCGGATGCACGATCAAACCAGCTGGCTTGTTGATCACCAGGAGGTCGGCATCTTCATAAACGATATCCAGGGGTATATCCTGGGCGATGGTCTTGCCCAATCCGTCAAGCGATCGAGGAAGTATGACTTTGATGAAGTCCCGTGGTTTGACCTTATAGTTGGATCTGACCTCCTGTCCATTGACCAGGACCGCACCGCTGCTGATCCCGTTCTGGACCTTACTGCGGGATACGCGATCGAGCTTATCCGTCAGAAACCTATCGATCCGAAGAAGCCCTTGTCCCGGATCGACCAGGATTTCGACTTCTTCATAAAATTCATCTGTTCCGTCCTGCTCCTCGGAACCTTGTGGTTGTTCATCCAGCACCATTCGCTATTTTCACCTCAAAGTTACACCGTCCGTCATGAATGATCCGTTTGACTCTCTTTGTGTTCGAAAGCTCGACCTCCCCGACCACAACCCTGCACAGCAATTGCCATTGTTTTTGAGCTCATCTTTTTCATTTGATACGATCGAACAGGGTATTGACATCTTCACCGGTCAACAGGACGGGTTTGTGTACAGTCGGTATGGTAATCCGACTATTGAGGCCGTTACCCGACGGTTAGAAGCCCTGGAAGGGTTTGGTTTGGATACGGACATCCGGGGATATATGACCAGTTCAGGTATGTCTGCTATCCACCTCATCCTGGTGAGTCTGCTCCAGCAGGGGGACAAAGTGGTCACCCAGGCAAATCTGTATGGTGGGACCACAGAGTTACTGACGAAAGTGATGCAAGGGATGGGTATTGAAGCGGTGTTTACGGATCTGACCGATCTGGAACGCCTGGAATCCTTGATCCGTTCGGATAAATCGATCCGGGCGATCTACCTGGAAACTCCGACCAATCCAACATTGGCCTGCCTGGATCTGCAAGTTTTAGGAGACCTGGCCTACAGAAATGGAGTCAAGACCATTGTCGACAATACATTTTCAACGCCGTATCTCCAGCGACCTTTTGGCCTGGGGATTGATTTCGTCATCCATTCTACAACCAAGTATATGAATGGACATGGTACTGGAATTGCTGGACTGGTACTCGGCCGTGACGTATCTTTTATGAAAGATCGTTTCTGGTCTGTACTCAAACTTACTGGTGCTACCTGTAATCCGTTCGACGCATGGTTGGTCGCAAATGGGCTGCGTACCTTGCCCCTGCGCATGGAGCGGCATTGTGAGAATGCCCTGGCATTGGCAAAGGCATTGTCGGATCATGAGGGCGTTAACCTGGTGAATTATCCGGGTTTGGAATCACATGCCTCGCATGCGCTGGCAAGCCGCCAGATGTCAGGCTATGGAGGGATGCTCAGTTTTGAGGTGAAGGGTGGGCAGGAAAAGGCCTTACGTGTCATGAACGGACTGAAACTGGCCAGCCTGGCTCCTACCCTCGGAGATGTGGATACATTGGTACTGCACCCGGCAACTTCCTCTCATCTCAAGATCCCGGCAGTGATTCGAGAAGCACAAGGGATCACCAATGGGTTGATCCGTGTCTCGGTCGGGTTAGAAGGGGTTTCTGATCTGTTCGATGATTTCACATCTGCCCTGGATTCATCCGATTAAAGGGGGGGGCATTATACCCGCCCGCGACGACCGAATTCGACGACAGCCAGATCCTCGATCTTTCTGTGATCGACCTGGAAGGTCAGCATGGTTCGAATGACATGAAAGCCATGATGTCCAGCTGCCCCCGGATTCATATGCAGATGACCGGAACGTGGATCCTTCATAACCTTTAGAATATGGGAATGCCCACAAATAAATAGATCTGGCTGGTTTTGCTGTATAATGGATCGGGCGCGGGCATTATAGGCCTTCGGATATCCACCGATATGGGTCATGGCGACCTTGAGTCCATTGACTTCAAAAATCAGATCCTCAGGAAGTGCCGCCCTGATGCGATGATCATCAATGTTTCCGTACACGGCTCGAACAGGTTTCAAGCCTTCGAGTGTTTCCAGGACCGCCATAGACCCGATATCGCCAGCATGCCAGATCTCTGAACAGTCATGAAGAATTTCCAGGATCTCATCCCCCAGATAGCTATGGGTGTCTGACAACAATCCGATCTTCATCATTCCGGGATCTGTAAGACGATCTTACCGAATTGGTTGCCGTGTTCCATACGTGTATAAGCTTCTTCCCCTTGTTCCAGCGGGTAGACCCTGTCCACCACCGGAACGATCCGATGATCACAGATGAAGCTGATCATCTCCTTGAAATCCTGTGGACTCCCCATAGTCGATCCGATCAATTGCAGCTGCTTCCAAAACAGCAACTGAGGGCTCAATTTGGGAATGGATCCGGTGGTGCCCCCATAGCATACCATACGGCCTCCAGGCGAACAGATCTTCATAATCTGACCCAAGCCTGCTCCTCCTGCCCCATCAATGACCAGATCGAAAGCAATTGTATTCCTTGCACCATCTATCCAGTCCGGATCCCGATACGAGAATCCTCCTGTGGCACCCATTGCCTTTGCTTTTTCGATCTTTTCTTCACTGCCGGACGTGACCCATACTTCGGCACCTGTTGCCAGGGCAAATTGCATGGCCCACAGGGCGACGCCACCTCCGATCCCGGTGATCAGAACACGATCGGTATATTTGACTTTTCCACGAGTCATAACTGCCCGAAAGGCCGTGACTCCAGATAGTGGGATAGCTGCTGCCTCTTCGAAACTCAAATGATCCGGCATGGGGTAGATCTGATCTGCCGGGACGAGGACCTTTTGTGCAAAAGTCCCATTCGTCGGCATGCCCAAAATGTGAAAGTCCTGTGCTTGAAACATAGGATTTTCGCCCCATTGTATGCCCGGATTGATCACCACTGGTTCGTTCCCCATAAAGCCTGCACCGTCACTGCCTGGTATGAATGGAAATCGAAGATGGGCATACTGACCCTTGCGGATCCACACATCGCGATGATTCAAAGCAGCCGCGCGCAATTCAACCAATACCTGGCCTTCGGATACCTGCGGAGTTTCTGTATTTACAAGCCTAATCGGGCCATTGATCTCTTCCAGGAATAATGCTTTCATAATGAATATTTCAGGCAGCGAAATCTGCAATAATTAACTCTACATTGCATTAACTTCTGCACAAGTCCCCAAAATATGAAGAACTGGAATACCCCTCACTATCTCCTGCGTTTCAGTCAGAGCCTGCTAATTGGCTTCTTATTAACCACTTTCATGATCAACCTCCCCAACAGGGTTCAAGCCTGTGAGATTTATGAGGTGGTCATTGAGAAGGGAGACTGTACTTCCGATTCAACTTATTCTCTCTGGCTCAACTTTGAATATGTTGATGTGCAAGGAGATTATTTTGATCTCTGGGCAAATGGGGTGTTTTTTGGGTACTATGCATATGCAGATCTGCCGATCACAATCCCCAATTTTTCAAAATCAGGGAATAACAACGATTGGTTAAAAGTTTGTGACAATGACAATCCGGGGTGCTGTCGGATCAAAGAGTTTCCAACGAAGGACTGCGCCAATTTCAATGATTGTTCCATTACGGAGGTCAGTGTGGTCAAGGGAGATTGTACTTCAGAAGATTCCTATACCATCACCATCGATTTTGACTACCAGAATGTCGGAGGCGACTATTTCGATCTCTGGTTCAATGGAGTCTATAACGATCAATATCTGTACTCGGATCTGCCCCTGACTATTGTCGACTTCCCGAAAAGCGGTAACAACAACGATTGGATCAAGATCTGTGACCATGAAATTGAAAACTGCTGTAAGGTCAAGGAGTTCGATTCAAAGAACTGCTCCAATTTTAACGGATGTGAGATATGGGACCTCATCGTGGAAGCACACGAGTGTGACGGTAATATGTTCTTGGTGGACCTGGACTTCAACTATGAAAATGTTGGGTCCAATGGATTCACCGTACAGGGAAATGGAAATCAGTATGGCACATTCAATTACAATGATCTCTATATCACTCTGGGACCGCTGGAAGGCAATTGTCAGACGAATTATGAATTTGTGGTCAAAGATGTCGACAATCCTGATTGTCAGGCTGTCTTTATCCTCGGTGAGGTGTGTTGTGGTGAAGACTGCAATATCTATGATCTGGAAGTCGAGAAAGGAGATTGCACGTCTGATTCAACCTACTCTCTGACCATTAATTTCCAATATCAAAATGTCAATGGAGCCAGTTTTGATCTATATGCCAATGGGACCTTTTTCGGGTACTATCAGTATGCTCAACTGCCACTCACTATTCCTAACTTCCCTAAGAGCGGTGGCAATAATGATTGGATCA
>JAIPBE010000015.1 GCA_021738725.1 Saprospiraceae bacterium
TTTGCCGGCACCGCAAACAGGGTGACAAAACAACATTAACGGGAATTGAGATCATAGAAATGCGTCTATACAGAGACGGAATCAAATCTCTCTCTCTTAGAAAGGCTGTTCGCTATTCGCTTTTCGCCATTCGCCTGGGACCTTAGTGGCTGGCGCCACTCAGGCAGCTTGCTTCGTTTTGGCCGGTAAAGGGTAAAGGGTAAAAGGTGAAGGGCCCTGAATTTCAAAGTACATTATTGTTGCAGCTCCCTTCTCCTTGGAAAGGAGAAGGGTTGGGGAGCCTGTCCGCCCTCTGGCGGAAGGTTATCACGAATACCAATCGCTATTCGCTATTCGCCATTCTCTCTTCGCCGAGCACGGTAGTGGCTGCGCCACTAAGCAGTGGCCTTCCTTTTGGCCGGTAATGGGTAAAGGGTAAAAGGTAATGGGCCAAACGAAATGGGGCCCCTCTCTCTGAACATCTGTATTGCGAACGGCCGAATACCGAGCGCCGAATACCGCAAATTGTCGGCATCAAGATTCTCAGGATTGGTGGATGAACAGGATGGGGGTGGGTTAAGGAGATTGACTAATGGTGAACAACTGACGACAGACTGCGCTCATCATTTGATTTGAAATAACTCAATAACGAAATAACTCAATAACTTTTCTCCTCGACACCTCCACTCCTCCATTTTGATGAAAAAGCAGTCGTTTTAGCCCAGAAATGATCGGAATTCCCCCTTTTTTAATCTTTCTCTAACAAAATCCGCATACAAGGGAACGGAAAGGGGTCGTTTGAGTGTAAGATTAAAAAGGCAGCCCCTTTTCTTCTCATACTCCATTTTTCGAAAGTGCAATAGGTTAAAGCACCAGGTTGATAAGGTTTTGTTGGTGGGGCTGCCTTTCTTTTTCTTTTAAACGCCTCCGCGTTCCCATCCGCTGCCTGCCAGCCCTCAATTTTCTACAAAATACATCTCCAGCTTTCCCTTGCCTTTCGCTTCAATGGCTCCGCGTGGTGTACAGTTGATTTCACCCTTCACTTCTTCCCAGGTAGCCGCGGAGAGGTTGATCCGCCCGGGCTCGCCATTGCTCTCCATCCGCGCCGCTGTGTTGACCGTATCCCCCCAGATATCATAGGCGAACTTCCGATCGCCAACTACCCCAGCCACCACCGGTCCGGTATGGATGCCGGCTCTCATTCGGAAGAAGGGGCGCCCCTCTTTTTCCAGTTCAGCTGCGCGATTCTCCATCCAGGTCTGCATCTCCTGGGCGGCCTTCACTACATCCAGGGCATGGCCCTCCCGCTCCTCCGGCAACCCTCCCACACAAAGGAAGGCATCCCCGATGGTCTTGATCTTTTCGATGCCATGCCGCCCGGTGATCGCATCAAAGGCCCGGAAACAGGTATCCAGCTCCGCAACCAGATCGGCCGGGGCCAGTTTGGCCGCAGTAGCTGTAAAGCCAGAAAAGTCGGTGAATAATACCGTCACGGAGTCGTAGTGCCGGGCCTGGGCCCGACCCGTCTCTTTCAATTCCCGGGCCGTCGCCGCCGGGAGGATATTCAACAGGAGGTCATCCGACTTCTTGCGCTCGGCATCAATGATGACATTCTTTTCTTCCAGATCCTGATTTGCCTTGTTCTTGATCCGATAACGGTTGTACAGGAGCAAAGCCAGCAGGGCCAGGGCCAGTCCGCCACCCATCAGGGCACGCTGCCGGGTGCGGGCTTCACTCAGCCGCGCATCCTGAACAGCGAGCTCCTGCTCCTGCTTTTCCAGCTTGATCTGCTTTTTCAGATCCCCATAGAGCACTTCTCGCCGCTCATAATCCTTGACCCGCTTGTCATTAAATTCCTCCCAACGCAGGTCTTCAAACTTCTCCTGGCAACGGAAGGCCTCCTGCCAGTTGCCCATTGCCTTGTACACCTTGGCCCGGTCCTTCCATCCATTCCGAATAAATTTGCCGATGTCCAGGGCAGTCGCCAGGTCGAAATAGGTGTTCGTATACTGCAACGCATCACGGTATCGCCCCTGGCGACGGGCTACATCGCCCAGACCGTTCAGGGTCTCGATCACGCCGACCTGGTCACCCAGCTCTTCACGGATCGCCTGCGAGGCGGTCAGGTGTTCCAACGCCTTCACCCAGGCATCTTCCGCTTTCTTTTTGTCCCCGATCAACAAATAGGCCGAACCAAGATTCTTTTCGACCACCCCCCGATTGTTCAGAATATCTGCCCGGCCACTCGGATCATCGTTCTGGCTGTAGATCGTGAAAGCCTTGTCCAGCCATTCCAGGGCCAGGTGGTGGTGAACGATCGCCGAATCGCCCATGTCCTTGTCAAAGAATTGTTCGCCGAGATTGTCCTCGGTGATCCCCAGATTCTGATAGGTGATCGCCAGTGACCAGATATCGTCCATCTGCTCCCGGATGACCCGGGCTTTGTGATACCAGGTCATCGCCTCTGCCGTCAGTTCGATCTCCGACTTGATATTTCCGATCAGATTGTATCCGGAGGCAATTTCCTCTTTGTCATCCCGGGGTTCGACAAAACCGAGAAAGTCATACAGCTGATTGAGCGCCTCCGGGTAGTTGCCCAGCGACTCGTGAATGACCGCCATGCTGTAGGTCGCCCGGGCGATGCGTGCGGAATCGCCCAGCTGCTCCAGGATCTTCAGCGATAGTTGATAGCTGGCCAGTGCCTCCAGTCCCTCACCCTGATTTTCATAGATATTGCCCAGGTTATTGTAGATGGAGGCCACCCCCTTGCGGTCTCCCAGACGCTCGCGCAAGGGGAGGGCATAGGTGTAGTAGCGAATGGCATCCGCATTCCGGTCATGGATGGTCTCCAAGACACCGAAGTAATTGAAGGCAGTGGCTTCTCCGCGCAAATATCCGATCTCCTGGGTCAGACAAATGGCATCCTGGAGCAAGTGACGTGCACGGTTTGGATCTTCGATCTTCAACTCCCAGGCCGCTTCGGCCAGGGTCAGGACGCGGGTCGTGTCATCCAGCGGTTTGTCCAGCTCCAGAAGTAAACTATCTAACAAAGGGTTCTGGCCGACACTCTGAAGAGTGCCGATCAGCAAGATGAACAGGATGAAGTGCAACCGCATCGGGTGAAGATAACGACTTCTACATGTTCGATCCTCGAGGAGCCGGTTTGATCCTATCGGGGAGATTGGACGATCAGGATCCCCAGTTTCTGATTCAGTCCCATCACCGGTGTGGCGATCCGCCATTGCAGAGAATCCTGCTCCAGAACCTGCTTATCAGCTTTGAGGATCATTGGATTGAGGATGGTGGTGCCTTCGTCTTTTTTGTCTGTAGAAATAAGAACAGCACCTGTCTCGGCATCCACATACTGGACTTTGTTGACCCGCGAATCCTGGATGAATTGGAGGAAGAACTGGTTCACTTGTTCCTGATTGTCCCGAGTCACCTCGCTGCGGATCGCCCAGGATAAAACCTTTGATGTCAAGGCCATTCCTTCTTGTTGAATGGTGTCTATCCGCGCACGGAAACTGTCTGCCATTTCTGCGCGATCCAGCTCATATGTCGATCTCATAGACCGCATCGTCAGCATGGCCCAACTAAAGATGCCCACTGCCAGCAGGACCAGGAATAAGGTCAACCAGTGACGTTGGAGAAAGGATTTTGAGTGGGAGGGGGAAGGATTGGTTTCCATGGTAGGGGATTAAAACGACGTTTGGAAGTGTCGGCACATCCGACATTATTCCATCTAAGCTTACAGATTTTCTATCTGAGAATTGTCAACGGGTTGTCAATGGGAGCAGGGACCATTTAAGGCCATGCAACTCCTGCAGATACACTAAGATACATGATCATAGTAATAGATACGTATTGGCAGGAGAAGGGTCCTTGTCTACAGACAGAGCAGGTGCCAGTCTGAAGAATCGTATCTTAGTTTCCACATGTGTGCTCCGTGACTTCGGTCACAAAACGCACCATTGCCGATCCTTAACTTTGACGAGCCAATTATGGATCACCCATATATCTAAACTGAAATCATTCATTTATGAAGATAGAACAAATCTATACCGGCTGCCTGGCTCAAGGCGCTTATTATATCGAAAGCAATGGTGAAGCGGCCATTATTGATCCCCTGCGGGAGACAGGCCCCTATATCGAACGGGCGCACCAGGACCATGCCACCATCAAATATATTTTTGAGACCCACTTCCATGCGGACTTTGTCTCTGGGCATATCGATCTGGCCCGTAAATCCGGCGCCGAGATCGTCTTTGGACCGACCGCTAAAACGGATTTTGAAAAAATCGAAGCTACGGATGGTCAACGCTTTCCCATCGGACGCGTGTCCATAGAAGTGTTGCACACACCCGGTCATACACCGGAGAGCACCTGTTATCTGCTCCGGGATGAGGATGGCAAACCCAACGCCTTGTTCAGCGGAGATACCCTCTTCATCGGTGATGTGGGGCGGCCCGACCTCGCGCAAAAGGCGACCGGGTTGACCCAGGAAGATCTGGCAGGATGGCTCTTTGATTCCCTCCGGAAAAAGGTCATGACGCTGCCCGATGACGTGATCGTCTATCCCGCTCATGGAGCCGGCTCGGCATGCGGCAAGAACATGAGTTCCGAGACCTGGGATACCCTGGGACACCAGAAAAAAACGAACTATGCGCTGCGTGCAGACATGACCAAAGCTGAATTCATTGAGGAGGTCACCACCGGCCTCCTGGCGCCGCCGCAATATTTTGCCAAGAATGCAGCTTTGAACAAGAAGGGATATGAGAGTATCGACGTGGTCATGGAGCGGGGAGCGCATCCGTTGTCCCCGGATGAATTTGAAGCCATGGCCAATGAAACCGGAGCCCTGATTATGGATGTTCGGGAGAACACTGAATTCATCCAAGGCTTTATTCCAAACTCTATCTTCATCGGGATCGATGGCGGATTTGCACCCTGGGTGGGCGCACTGGTGCCCGATATCCAACAGGAGATCCTGATCGTCGCCCCGGAAGGCCGTGAGGAAGAGACCGTTATGCGTCTGGCACGGGTGGGGTATGACAATGCCATCGGATACCTCAAAGGAGGATTCGCTGCCTGGAAAGCCGCTGGAAAAGAGATGGACACCATCATGGCCATTGATACGCCTGTTTTTGTGGAGCGATGGAAGGCCGGGAAGGCTGAAAAAGTGCTGGATGTGCGCAAGCCTGGAGAATTTGCCGGCGAACATCTGGATAAGGCCAAGTCCCTGCCCCTGGATTTTCTGAATCTGCAGATGGAAGAAATTTCCAGAGATCAGGAATATTACCTGCATTGCCGCACGGGCTATCGGTCCACTGTGGCGGCGTCCATCCTCAAGGCGCGAGGTTTTGATAAATTGATTAATGTGATCGGGAATTTTGACGATTTTGCACCCGCCGGCCTGCCACTGACAGACTATGTCTGTCCGAGTACTTTGGTCAAATAATAGTAGATCATCTTCGGAAAAGTCCGCTGGTGGATCGCTAGATGAGTTTGGTTTATCAGGCCTTCAGAGACAGGGCCGGGACGCCATTTGGTTTGAGAAAACGCGCACTATGAAATACGGTTTTATCATTGACAATCGGAAGTGTATCGGTTGTCATGCCTGTACCACCGCCTGTAAATCAGAACATGATGTACCGGTCGGGGTGAACCGGACCTGGGTCAAACAAGTGGAGAAGGGGGAGTTTCCTCATACCCGCCGTCTGTTCTCGGTCATGCGATGCAATCATTGCACCGATGCCCCTTGCGTGGAGATCTGTCCTACGGAGGCCTTGTATATCCGGGAAGACGGCATCGTCGATTTTGATAAGGATCGCTGCATCGCTTGCAAATCCTGCATGCAGGCCTGCCCCTATGATGCTTTATACATCGATCCCCAAACCCATACGGCTGCGAAATGCAACTACTGTGCGCATCGGGTCGACATCGGTCTCGAACCGGCCTGTGTCAATGTATGCCCCGAACATGCGATCATCTCCGGGGATATGGATAATCCGGAATCCGAGATATCCCAACTCCTTGGCAGACAACAGGTCAAGGTGCGAAAGCCGGAGAAAGGGACCGTCCCCAACCTGTTCTACATCGATGCAGATGATGCATCCCTCAATCCTTCCCTGACCGACAAGCATCAAGACTATATGTGGAGCCACCAGGAAGGCGGCGTCGGGCATTTTGCCAAAGCGGCAGAACATATGGCCTTCTCCAATCCGGATGTGGTTTCCGCCCTGATGGAAGTCAATGGTCAGGAAACAACCTCGGACGATGTTGCCCGAAATGGCACTGCCCGTTCGGTGGATCTGCTGATCGGTAAAAAACCTCGCCGGGTGTACGACGCCCCGGACAAAGGCATCCTCTGGGGCTGGGAAGTTTCTGGATATGTCTGGACCAAAGCCATCGCCACCGGTGCCATCCTGGTGCCCTTTATCGCCTGGTTGATGGGATTTCAAGGTCCCAATCTGGCCGGTCAATACTGGAGCTTGGGATTGGGGATCTTCTTCCTGGCGGCAACGGGCTTATTGCTGGTCATGGACCTGGACCAGCCCAAGCGTTTTGTCTATGTGCTATTGCGCCCGCAATGGCGATCCTGGCTGCCCAGAGGTGGTTATGCCATCACCTTCTTTGGCGGACTGATGACCCTGTCACTGGTACTGCTTTATGTTGAAAAAACGGTGGTCTGGGTACAATGGCTGATGGCCGGGTTTGCCATCCTGGTGGCGATCTATACCGCCTTCCTCTTTGCACAGGCCAAGGGTCGGGACTTCTGGCAGAGTCCAACCTTACCCATCCATATGCTGGTCCATGCACTGATGGCCGGAGCATCCCTTTTTGCTCTGGTGAATCTCTTTACCGGTGCGGAGGTCGGCTGGACCCAGTTTCTCATCACCTTCCTCATGGTCACTATCGGACTGAATCTCATCATCCTGGGTGCAGAACTTGCCATGCCACATCCAACACATGATACCCACAGAGTCGTCAACATGATCGTCAAGGGAATCTACCAGAAACGATTCTGGATCGGAACCATCCTGCTCGGCAATCTAATGCCCCTCGGACTGCTCTATTTTGGTGAGGGGTCAACCATCGGATGTGCCATTGCCGCTCTTCTGGTATTGGGCGGAATCTATATCACTGAACACATTTGGGTGGAAGCGCCACAGCGCATTCCACTCAGCTAAAAGATACTCCGGCTATGACCAAGAAACCTGGATTCATCGAACGAATGGCCGAATCGATCGGCCTGATCCCCAACCTGCATCAGGACAGGGAGTTGGATCTGCCTCATCTGACCCAGACGACCGAACTGACCAATTTCCCTCCCCCGGATCGTTGGGATGACTGGGTGGAATACGAGGCAAAGTCGCATCCAATTCGGGAACAGAAACATTACCAGATCGTCCCGACGACCTGTTTCAACTGCGAAAGTGCTTGTGGCTTGACCGCCTTCATCGATAAGGAGACGGGTGAGGTGCGCAAATTTGAAGGGAATCCCTACCATCCAGCCAGTCGGGGCCGGAACTGTGCGAAAGGGCCCGCTACCATCAATCAGATCAAAGACCCTGATCGCATACTCTATCCGCTCAAGCGGAAGGGGAAAAGAGGATCCGGCGATTGGGAGCGAGTGACCTGGGATGAGGTCCTGGATGACATTTCAGAACGGATTCGCAAGGCCTTGCAGGAAGGCCGGAACAATGAGGTCGCCTATCATGTCGGCCGGCCGGGCCATGAAGGATATATGGATCGCATCCTGCAGTCATGGGGGATTGATGGCCATAACAGTCATACCAATATCTGCTCCTCCGGTGCCCGTTTCGGATATGCGATCTGGTACGGTTACGACCGGCCCAGCCCGGATCACACCAATGCCAAGGTTATCTTCCTGATCTCCGCACACCTGGAAAGCGGCCACTACTTCAACCCGCACGCCCAGCGTATTATCGAAGCCAAGATGAAGGGCGCCAAGCTGATCACCATGGATCCTCGCCTGTCCAACACGGCCAGCATGAGTGACTATTGGATGCCTTCCTACCCCGGTTCTGAAGCAGCAGTCCTCCTGGCGATTGCCAAGATCATACTGGATGAAGGGCTCTATAACAGGACCTATATGGAACAATGGGTCAACTGGGACGAATTTCTCGAAGAGATGCATCCCGGAACACCCGTCACCTTCGAGAATTATATCAAAAAACTACGGGAGACCTACGCGGAATACACGCCGGAATACGCCTACGAAGAAAGTGGTGTGCGACCGGAAATGATCCGCGAGACCGCTATCCTGATCGGCGAAGCTGGTGAGCAGTTTGCCTCACACAACTGGCGCAGTGCCGGCTCTGGTAACCTGGGTGGCTGGGCCGTGGCCCGCACCCTGCACTTCCTGAATGTCCTGACCGGCGCTGTGGGCACTAAAGGGGGGACCATGCCCAGTGAGTGGAATAAATTCAAGCCGAGCTTCTTTGCCAAACCTCCAGCACAAAAATTCTGGAACGAGCTGCATTTCCCCAAAGAATATCCACTGGCATTTTTTGAAATGAGCTTCCTTCTGCCGCACTTCCTCAAGGAGGGCAGAGGCAAGATGGATGTCTATTTCAGCCGGGTCTTCAATCCGGTCTGGACCTATCCGGATGGGTTCTCCTGGATCGAAGCCTTCAGTGATGAATCCAAGTTCGGATTGCATGCAGCGCTGACCCCGACCTGGAGTGAGACCGCCTTTTTTGCTGATTACGTCCTGCCAATGGGGCTGGCCAGTGAGCGACACGATATCAACAGCTACGAGACCCACTCCGGCAAGTGGATCGCCTTCCGCCAACCGGTGCTGCGCGAGGCCGCCCGACGCAACGGTAAACCGGTCACCTTTACCTATGAAGCGAATCCGGGAGAAGTATGGGAAGAGGACGAATTCTGGATCGAGCTGAGTTGGCGCATCGACCCCGATGGCAGCCTGGGCATTCGGGAGCACTTCATTTCTCCGTATCGTCCAGGTGAAAAGGTCAATATTGATGAATACTACCAGTACATTTTCGAGCGGGTGCCGGGATTGCCGGAAGCCGCCGAAAAGGAAGGACTCAATCCACTCGACTACATGAAGAAGTTTGGTGCGTTCGAGATCGAGCCGCACTGTTATCACCAGAATCTCAATGAGGTGAAACCGGAGGCCCTGGCCGGGTCCGTCGTGGATCCCAAGACACAGGTGGTGAAGAAAGGAGGTAAAGACATCGGCATCATGGTCGATGGAAAAGCTGTGGAGGGCTTTCCTACGCCATCTCGAAAGAATGAGTTTTTCTCCAAAACCATGATCGATTGGGGGTGGCCAGAATATGCATTACCAACCTATATCAAAAGTCATATCCACCCGGAGACGCTGGACAAGAGTAAGGGCGAATATGTGTTGGTGCCCACTTTCCGTTTGCCCACGCTGATCCACTCCCGCTCGGGGAATGCCAAGTGGCTCTATGAGATCTCCAACCGAAACCCGATCTGGATGCATCCTGATGATGCCAGAATCTTCGGGTTTAAGACCGGAGATCTGGTCAAAATGAATACCGACATCGGGTATTTTGTGGACAAGGTCTGGGTCACAGAGGGGATGAAACCGGGAGTGGTGGCCTGTTCACATCACCTGGGTCGCTGGAGACGTCCGGAAGACAATACGGGTAACCGATGGGCGACCAATACGGTGGCTATCAAGAACGACGGAAAGGGTGGATGGAAGATGTCCACCATTTCCGGGATAAAACCATTTGAAAGCAATGACAAGGATTCCAGCCGTATTTTCTGGAGCGATGGCGGGGTACATCAGAATATTACGTTTCCGGTACATCCCGATCCGATTTCGGGGATGCATTGCTGGCACCAACGGGTGAGGATCGAAAAGGCCGGACCGGATGATGCTTATGGCGATATCTTAGTGGATACGAATAAGTCCATGGAGATCTACAGGGAATGGCTGAAAATGACTCGGCCGGCTCCTGGTCCAGGTGGTTTACGTCGGCCTTTGTGGTTCAGACGCGCCTTGCGCCCTGTCGATGATGTCTATTATGTTGATAATGTCAATGAAAATGGTTCGCTGAAGGATGGTATTGGTCAGTAATTTAATGGTGTTTACTGCATGAATGGTTCAGAAGGCATTTGGCCTAAGATTTTTCCTTTTTTGCAGTGGTGGCCCATGGTCACCAAAAAAACGGTAAAGGCAGATGTCTTAGCGGCTATAACTGGCGCCATCATCGTACTTCCACAGGGAGTGGCTTTTGCGATGATCGCGGGTCTGCCTCCGATCTATGGCTTGTATACAGCGATGATCCCACCGATCATCGCTGCCTTGTTCGGTTCGTCCTGGCACCTGATCTCCGGACCGACAACGACGATCTCTCTCATTGTATTCGCTACGCTTTCCATATATGCAGAGCCTGGTTCTGACGTATATATCCAAATGGCGATTGTGCTGGCTTTTATCGCTGGTTCATTCCGTTTGATGATGGGCCTGGCCCGATTTGGGACCCTGGTCAATTTTGTTTCCAGCAGTGTTGTCACCGGTTTTACTACGGGTGCAGCGTTGTTGATCGGGATCAGCCAACTCAAACATGTCCTGGGTTTGAAGATGCCGAATGGTCTTGCCTTTCATGAAACGGTGGGCTTTATTTTCAGTCATTTTGCCCAGATCAATCCCTGGATATTCCTGGTCGCCATGATCGCCCTGATCGTGGCATTGATCCTGAAGAGATGGGTGCCCAAGATGCCACCCTTCTTGACGGGAATGGTCCTGGCCAGTGTCGCTACATATTTCCTGGGGGCAGCGGATAAGGGTATCACACTGGTGGGAAAAATGCCTTCGCATTTGCCACCATTTGGCTTGCCCGAACTCACCCTGGCAAATATTACAAAATTGGGCAGCAGCGGTTTTGCCATTGCATTATTGGGGCTGATCGAAGCGACCGCCATCGGGCGGTCCATTGCGATTCGGTCGCATCAGCGCCTGGATAGCAACCAGGAATTTATCGGTCAGGGGCTGGCCTACATCGTGGGCAGCTTTTTTTCGAGTTACCCCGGTAGTGGTTCCTTTACCCGTTCGGGAGTGAATTATGACGCCGGAGCAAAGACACCCATGGCTGCCATTTTCGCCTCGGTTTTCCTGGTGCTGATCGTCTTGTTTGTGGCCCCACTCAGTGCCTATCTGCCCATCGCCGCAATGGGAGGTGTCATCCTCGTGGTGGCCTACAATCTGATCAACTTCAAAGAGATCAAAAAGGTGATCCGGGCCAGTGGTAGTGAGGCTACAGTACTCATCGCTACGTTTCTGGCAACCCTCTTTTTCGAATTGGAATTCGCAATCTATATCGGCATCTTCCTGTCCCTGTTTTTCTATTTGCGCCGTACATCCAAGCCGCATATTGCCATTATGGCGCCCAGTCAGCGAGATGTGCGTCACCACTTCATCAATATCGGACGGGTAGACGATATCAGAGAGTGCCCCCAATTGAAAGTGGTTCGAATCGATGGATCACTTTTCTATGGTGCGATCGACCATATAGAAGGCTTTTTCAGTGATCTGAAAGCGAACGGACACAATCGAATCCTGCTATTGGCAGATGGGATCAATTTTATTGACCTGGCAGGCGCAGAATGGCTCTATCATAAGACAATGCAGTTGCGTTTCCTCGGTGGTGATATGTATATCACCGGGCTGAAAATCGTGGCGCAGGATGTCTTGTGGAAGTCCGGATTAAAAGATGCGATAGGAGCCGATCATTTCTTTACCACGAAGAAACTGGCCCTTGCAGCTATCTACCCACAACTGGATCCAGCGATCTGTGAACGCTGCACGGCGCGGATCTTCTGGGAATGTCAGCAGGACGATCGTCTGCCTGCTGTCCATTTGATCAAAGAACCTCTCCCAAAGCACTGACATGCGTCAGAGTTTTTCGTGACAAGGGTCACAAAAACTACCTCTTTCCCAGGGTAATTTTACATGAAACAGTGGATTCGGGTCAACCCTGGACACCCTTTTTTCATATTGTTAAACCATCCAGATGAAAGTAGAACAGTTGTATACCGGATGCCTGGCAGAGGCGGCATATTATATCGAAAGTAATGGGGAAGCCGTGGTGATCGACCCTCTTCGAGAAACGGAGCCCTACATGGAACGAGCCACCGCAGACGGGGCGACCATTAAATTCGTACTGGAGACACACTTTCACGCAGACTTTGTTTCCGGGCACCTGGATCTGGCCAGACAAACGCATGCGACCATCGTTTTTGGACCCACCGCCAAACCGAATTTCACGGCACATATCGCCAAGGACGGCGAAGTGCTGAATGTAGGTGATGTGTCGATCGTCGTTCTGCATACACCGGGCCATACCATGGAAAGCACCTCCTATCTTCTTCGGGATGAAAATGGAAAGGACTATGCCCTGTTCTCAGGGGATACCCTTTTTCTCGGCGATGTGGGGCGCCCGGACCTGGCGATCAAGACGGACCTGACCCGGGAGGACCTGGCCGGCTACCTCTTTGACAGTCTGCGCAACAAGATCATGCCCCTGGCAGATGATGTGATCGTCTATCCCGGTCATGGCGCCGGATCGGCCTGCGGAAAGAAAATGAGCAAGGAAACACAGGGCACCATGGGCGAACAGAAGAAATTCAATTACGCCTTGCGGTCGGATATGACCCGGGAGGAATTCGTTCGGGAAGTGACCACCGGATTGGTGGAACCGCCCCAGTACTTCCCCAAGAATGCAGTGATGAATAAGATGGGATACGAGTCCATCGACGTAGTCCGGCAGAGAGGATCTCAACCGCTGAGTGTGCGAGCATTCAAAGCCGCTTGGGAAGGAGAGAACGCCCTTGTTCTGGATACTCGGGATCAGCTGGAATTTGTCAAGGGATTTATTCCCGGCTCCATTTTTATCGGCGTCGACGGAAACTTTGCACCCTGGGTGGGCGCCCTGATCACGGATCTGAAACAACCAATCCTCTTTGTGGCCGAACCAGGTCGTGAAGATGAAGTGGTGGTTCGACTCGCACGTGTGGGGTACGACCATCCGATCGGATACCTGGATGGCGGATTTGCGGCCTGGCAAAAGGCAGGCGAAGAGATCGACACGATGGAGGAAATGTCGCCAGAGGAGTTGGATATGGCCTTTGATGGAAAGAACATGAAAGTGCTGGATGTGCGAAAGCATAGTGAATATGCGGCGGAGCATGTGGTCGGTGCTACCAATTTCCCACTTGACTTCATCAATCGGAACATGGATGATCTCAAGCCTGAAAACAAGTACATCCTCTATTGTGCCACTGGCTATCGATCAGTGATCGCCGGGTCTATCCTCAAGGCCAGAGGGATCTATGATGTTGTCAATGTTCCAGGTGGCTTTACAGAGATTTCAGAGACGAATATCAAACGGACAGAATTCACAGCACAGGAAACGGAATTGTAATTTAGTGGGATAAATACAGCGACTTGGAAGGGTTGGTGAGCATTCGCCAACCCTTTATTGTGTGATAAACCATCACATAGCGTCTTTCGAACTCGGATTCTTGCTGCTTATTGCACTGGATGGATATCAGAATGTCTGACAATCCGTATCTTATCCTTTGCTTTTTCAAGGGAAGGATTTATCTCTACACGCTTAAATTCGAATCTATGACCATTCTGGAGTGGATCAGTCAACCCTGGCATTGGGCAGTGGGTGGATTGGCCATCGCTTTGCTATCCGTGGCAATGACACTCATGGGACGAAAATTTGGAGTTTCCTCCAGTTTTAAGGTCCTCTGTTCCTGGGCAGGAGCCGGCAAGAAGATCCCCTATTTTGACATCAATCTAAAGGATAATCGATGGTTGATGACGTTTGTCGCAGGCGGTGTGCTAGGTGCGATCATTTCAGTCCACTATCTGCGCAGTCCTGAACCTGTTGCCATTTCTCAGTCGACCATAGATTATCTGGCTGGCTTGGGAATAGCCTATCCGGAATCGGATGAAAGCGGCCTGGGCTTTGTGCCCACAGTGCTATTCAACTTCGCTAATTGGAAGGGGGTAGTCTTCGCCCTGATAGGCGGATTTTTTGTCGGGTTCGGTGCCCGCTACGGAGAGGGTTGTACTTCCGGACACGCAATCACCGGTCTGTCTCATTTGTCCCTTCCTTCTCTGATCACCGTGATCGGATTTTTTATCGGCGGACTGTTCATGACCTGGGTGGTTCTGCCTTACCTCCTACCACTTCTCCTCTAATCCCCAACGGTACAGACCTATGAAAAATCTAGCTTTTTTCCTGATAGGAATCCCCTTTGGGATCATCATGACCAAGTCGGAGGTGATCTCCTGGTTTCGGATCACCGAAATGTTCCGTTTTGAATCCTTCCATATGTATGGGGTGATCGGTGTCGCTGTGGTGGCCGGTATGATCGCCATGTTTGTCCTCAAAGGTGCCAGGGTGAAAACCTGGAGTGGAACGGAGGTGGCCTATACACCTATGCCCCTGAGTATCAAAAGGCACCTGCTGGCCGGTTCGATCTTCGGGATCGGATGGGCGATCACCGGCGCTTGCCCGGGCCCCATGTGGGTCCTCCTGGGCAATGGATTCTGGATCGTATTGATCTATATCCTGGGAGCATTTCTGGGCACCTGGGCGTATGGTGCTGTGACCCATAAAATGCCTCAATAGCGGACTTAAAATATGACTGAATCAGGGCTTGTACATCCAACGGCAGGGAGATTTATCATTTGCAAGAGAGGGCAGAAGTGGATACATAATCTCACCCAGTCACGGTTCGGCTCTATCCGACGGAGTGGCAGGGTAGGGTTGGCGTTTCGATGAATGTTATGAATGTAGCTTCAGATCTTCGTTCTCTTTGATCGAATTGGCAATTGAAATACCAACCGCAGCGCCATCCAGTTAATTGAAATAAGTACAATGCCTACCAAGATGGCGAGACCAGGATAAAGGGCTTCCAGGGAGGGAATATTATAGTGATAGATCGTCCAGTACATGACTAGATAATGAATCGTAGTAAATCTGGAGAATGCACATAATACAAACCAGAATGCCAGGGCAAAAAGTGTTCTGGCATATAGGCGAAATAGTCTTCCACGGAAATAGGGGGCACGTGTTTTTCCTATCCAGGTCCGGGAGGTAAAGGAGGTGCCTAATGCTACAGAGATGATGGCCATAGTACCTATACGATCCAGAGGCAAGGTAGAATTTGTACCAAACGAGTGGGACTGGCTATCGTTTCAATGACCTGCGCACCAATATAAAACCAGGAGAAAAGCAGAATAGAAACCAGAATTCCTCCCAAGATGCCCACCTTCCAACGAATACTCCCCACCGAAGATGGTTGTAGTGTTGGACGAAATTGTAAGTGGAAGTTCGTTTTACCCATTGTAGCTTTTAAAATGGATCGCGAAAATGAGTTTGATTTCAATCCCTTGCACGGGTTGTATCCGACCCATCCCACTCCCGATAGAACTGCTCCAGATAGGCTTCCATAAACTGATGCCTCGTCTGAGCCATCTTTCGCCCGGTCTCCGTATTCATTTTGTCCTTGAGTAGCAGCAGCTTTTCGTAGAAGTGGTTGATGGTTGGAGCAGTGCTGTGTTTGTATTCTTCCACACTCATATGAAGATTTGGCGGGATCCCAGGGTCATACAATCCGCGCCCCTTATGTCCACCATAATTGAAGGCTCTGGCGATGCCAATGGCGCCAAGGGCATCCAGGCGGTCGGCATCCTGTACGACAGCCAGTTCAGGTGAATGAAATCCGCCTTCATTGTGTCCACCCTTGTAGGAGATATGCCGAACGATCTGTTCCACATGGTCCACCATGTCTTGATCCACGGATAGACTTTCCAGAAACCGTCTGGCTGTTCGGGGGCCGATCTCTTCATCGCCGCCATGGAATTTTGAGTCGGCAATGTCATGTAACAATGCCGACAGCTCTACAATAAAGGTGTCTACAGATTCTCCTTTGGCGATCAGCTTTGCATTGGTCCACACCCGATGGATATGCCACCAGTCATGTCCGCCTTCCGCATTTTTCAGTTGCTGCTGGACAAATTGGACAGTTTGTTCGATGATGGCGGATGGTTTCATTACAGCAGGTGCAGGTGAACAGAAATACCGAAGGATTTAAAGGTGCTTCCCTAGGAGCGCTTCCTTGGAGGATGCAGCCGTTCTTCAAGAAGCTGAAGCAGCTCCGTGGTTGGAATGGTGAGATAGTCTGTCTGGATCACGATGGGTGTGCCATACAATTTGAGGTTGGTATTCATCAGGTTTTGCTGCAGGGGGTTTCTGGCTTTCTTCTGGAGATCCTTTGGTTTGGCCACTTCCACCAGAATGTGTTTATTCGAGCGACTCGTATCGATCCGCAACTGTCGAATTTCCTTCCAGCGGATCAAACCCACACCCAGATTGCTACTGTGGTCGATGATGCCCTCCGGGGTGATCACCAGCCCGATGGGATTACCCATTCCTTTCTGTAGATCGTTCATAGCCAGGATGCCAAACACAAAAACCAGAACGCCGGCGATCACCTGGACTACCCAGGGCGTCAGAAACGTTTGGACAGGCGCATAGGAAAGTAAAAGCCAGACTCCCGCCAGGGCCAGGGCAGTGAAGAGGCCTCCTCGCAGGAGGAACTTTTTCCGATTCAGGGGGATTTCCAGGCGTGATGAATCCATGGCGTGCTTTCACCTAAAGGTACAGCTCGCCTTGCGATGTCCAAATCTTTACAAAGGGAGTTGACCGGCCGGTGTTAGTGCTGAACACAACCTGGTCAGAGAGCCGCGTCAGCGCACCAGGAGGATTTCTCCGGAGAAAACCTTCGAAGTGGGTGGCAAGTCAGCCAGGCCTGGGGGGGCTACGTCAATAGTGTATAGATAGACTCCGGGGTCCAGCGGTTTGCCATTTCGGGCCTCTCCGTTCCAACCGGATTGCGGGTCGAGGGATTCAAAGATCAATCCACCCCAGCGGTCATATATCTGCATGCGGAAGGTTTCCAATGGGCCAACAGCCGTCGGGCGGAAGATGTCATTGATCCCATCCTCATTCGGAGAAAAGGCCGTCGGGACAAAGAGCTTGACATCCCATGTCACTGCAATATCCCGGGTGAGTGAATCGGCGCATACCAGAGCACCCGTCACAATCAGCGTCACAGGATACACTCCGGCATCGAGGTATTCATGACTGGGATCGGCACTCGAACTGGTACTTCCATCTCCGAATGACCAGAACCAGGACTGAGGATCTCCGGTTGTTGCATCATTAAATTGGACCAGTGGGTTCAGCGTGCTGGGTTGGTTTGGGGTGATCGTGAAACCGGCTTTCGGAGGTACAAGAATGTGAACAAAGGAATCCTTGGTCAGGGCCGCTTTGCAGAAGTTAGAATAATAGACCTCCAGGGTCACACTGTACCAACCGGATTCAAAATAGGTCTTGAGTGGATCATTGAAGGTGTTGCCAATGGTACCATCGCCAAACGTCCATAAGACAGAGGCTGCCGGCGGGATGCTTTCGTCGAAGAACTGCAATGCATGTGGCGGGCAGCCGATCGGGTTGTCCACTGAAAATGCAATGATCGGAGCGGCGATCACCTCGATCTCGACCTGAAACCCCAGGGCACAATCACCCGATGGTTTGAACTGGATCAGATGGGTGCCGACCCCGGCCAGACCCGGATCAAACAATCCGGATGCGGGGTTGGTGATCCCTGGCCCCGACCAGATACCGGCCCCAGCGCCCGGATCGATGACGAAGGGATTGTTGCTGGCACAAACCGACTCTGAAAAAGGACTGATGGTGTTGCCGATAACGGAGATGACAATGTCTTTCGACAGGCCGCAGTTAGAGCCATCCAGGGTGCGGACTGTATATGTAGTGGTATTTTGTGGTTTGACCCATATCCCGTCAACGGTATCTACATCAATTCCGTTCGACCATTCGACAGGGTAGTTGGAGGTTGCCGACAAAAGGACGCTGTCACCCAGACAGAGGGTCTGATCATCGGAGGCGGTTAACTGCGGCTCGATTGGCTCGACGATGATATCATCAAACCAGGCGTAGAACCCTGTCATGAGGTCCATAGTCCATGCTGAAAATGTGGATGTAGATACATTGCCGACATAGCCGACATAGGCGTGCGTATACGCATCATCAGGCGTATAACTGAATTCAACATAGCTCCACTCACTTCCGTCATTGACTTCCTGACAGGTCACAAATTGATCGGTCAATCCAGAATAATCGGTCAGGTCCGGATTGAAAGCGGGGTTGACTGTCTTGGAGAAAAAGATGCCCCACTGATTGGTCAGCATCAGGAAATTTGGATCGTCCTCCTTGTTTTGCACCCAGTATGACACCCTGTAGCAGGCCCCAGGGATAAGCGGCTCCAACAGTTCCGTTCCCGCCCATTCCCTCGTACCATCCGGGCCGTTGCCCTTCCAGCAGCCGAGGACACCTTTTCCGGAATGTGGAGCGCCACATTCTGTGTTCCCATTTCCAGTAGGGCAGGGGAGCAGGCTGGTCAGATTGCTGCCTGCAGGATTATCCTGGTGATGGTGATCGGGGGTACTGTTGGCATTATACCAGAATGTCAACGGAGTCAAGGTATTTGGCGCTGTACCGACGGTGCCATCCCACACCTCGAATCCGGGATCAGGGATGAGATTTTGTCCGGAGACAGGCATCATATTCCCACCAAGCAGAAAGAAGATGAAAAGATAGATTCTGGGAGAAGGGTAATATTCCATAAAATGCCAGCAAATAAAACCGGTCAGAGACGTAAATGGTTCCAGCCTGTCGATTCGGATCCAATCAAAAAGTGGTTCAGACGGTCATTCCAACGCTCAGAAAATAATCCTTGAACAGATGTGAACGACTGTTTAGATACCGGACCTTACTGCAGACAAAATGGATGCCACGCTGCACTTTACTCCTGAAATGGAGTACTCAGTGCCTGCGTGCCTCCCTCCAGGTAGGCGATCAGGATAAAGCCTTTGGATGCCATCAATTCACAAGCCAGTCGGCTGCGTTTCCCGGTGTCGCAGAAGACATAGTATGGGTTCAACCGATCGAGGGTTTCTATAGCCTCCTCAAAAGTGGTATCCAGGTAGTCCAAGTGCCGGGCCTGCGGCAGGGTGCCATCCGCGAGGATCTCTTCTCCGGTGCGGACATCCAGGAGGATGGCGCCATCGGTGATCGACCATTCTGACAGGAAGAGGTGGGGAGGGATCGATCGGGTTGGGAATGCCATCAGTTGTTTGGGGTGAGGTAAAAATCAAGAAGCCCTTTCGGTGTCGAAAGGGCTTCTCGGTGGATCGTCCGATGGGTTATTGAACGATGACCACACCGTTTGCCATGAACTTGAGTTCTTCCTCTGGTTCAGTGATTGCAGCGATCTCTTCCGCAGGAAGACCTTCATCTTCGGCATAGTGTCGAAGTTCCTCCACGCTGGTGATATCGCGATAGGCGTAACCGTCAATGACGACTTCTGAACCGGCAAGACCGAACGGCATGAAAAATTCGTAATCCTTAAATTGCACAAATATCTCCGGTGCTTCTTCTGATGTGGGTGCTTTCATGGTCATCCAGCATCCTTTCACCTGGCAGACAGATGTCACCAGACCGCGCACCTTAGTGGCCACACTATCCGATTCATTGAGCCTGACGAGCAGCTCATCCATGGTGATCGCCCCATCCGGGGTGATGACTTCACCAAAATGAAGGCTGTCCACAGCGGCGTCGCCGCTACCATCTGCTTGATCCGTTCCGGACGAACCACAAGACCAAAGACCGCCGATCAGGGCAAACAGGATGATTCCATATTTCATAAGAGAGAAATTTAAGCCCTAAAGATAGTGGAGTGATCGAATTTCAAAGGGGTGGTCTGAGAATGACAATATTCCGGGACAACGGATGGTTATAAGCTTCAAAGACACGCTTATTGACAGAACCATACGCTAATGATCCCGATGATGATGATCTATGTATGGTTTTGTTTGTACGGACTGATCCCGCTGACCACTCAAGGGGGCTGTGCTTCCGGAAATTGTATCGACGGCACAGGGATCTATCAATTCGAAAGCGGCGCCCGCTATGAGGGCACATTCCAGAATGGGAAACGCCAGGGCCAGGGCAAACTGACCCTGTCTAACGGATTGACCTATCTGGGCCAATTCGTCCGGGATTACCGCCAGGGAGAAGGGTGTCAAACCAGTCAGGATGGTTCTGTGTACACCGGTCAGTTTTTTCGTGACCGATACCATGGTCAGGGGACCATGCAATTTGCGGATGGCGCTGTGTACCGCGGTGAATGGCAATCGGGAAAGATGCATGGGCAGGGAGAACTGACCAGGCCTGCTGGTGATCGGTTTATTGGTGCCTTCCAATATGGGCTCATGGATGGGACCGGAGTCTGGATCAAGGCGGATGGTACCCGCATCCAGGGAATCTGGAAGGATGGGAAACGTTCGGATGCAACTTTAGCAGAGAACCAGACCAGCCCCGTCCACGAAGAACCATCCCGGACTTCCAGTTCGATAACCGCCTTGACCCGACCGCCATCCCGGCTGCGCACATCCCTATATGTCTATATGGATGGCAGCAGATACGAAGGGACGATGGTCGATGATCTACCAGAAGGAACCGGGACATGTCATTATGCAAATGGAGATGTCTATACCGGTGGATGGTCGCGCCACACTCCGCATGGGGAAGGAACATTGGAGATGCAGGATGGCCGGCATTTGCAGGGTCAATGGGAGTACGGGCGACTCAAAAAACTGACTGCGCCCACGCAGGCTATGGAGCGAAGCCAGATCAAACCGATCCGGGACGACAAGATCCGGATCTGGGCGGTAGTAGCCGGGATCGCCCCTTATCAGCATATGCCCGCCTTGCAGTATCCGGATGATGATGCTTATCAGATGTACGCATTCTTACGCAGCCCTGAAGGAGGCGCACTGCCAGATGATCAGATCCGGCTGCTGATCAATGAAGAAGCCACACGTGATCAATTGATAAAGGCCATTCAGGAAATGTTCGGTTATGCAGATGAGAACGATGTCGTGTTGTTCTACTTCAGTGGACATGGACTCGACGGTGCTCTCCTGCCCGCAGATTTTGACGGCTTTGACAATCGGTTGTTCTACCAGGAACTGACAGCATTGTTGGATCAAAGCCTGGCCAAACAGAAACTGGTCATTGCGGATGCGTGCTATTCTGGATCGCTGCTGACTGCCCGGGGTGATATCGGCTTTGACCTGGATCTGTATTATCAGGAATTGGAAAAGGCGGCCGGGGGGACGGCCATCCTCCTCAGTTCGAAGCAGGAGGAATTTTCGCTGGAGGACAAAGGGTTGCGGGCCGGAGTGTTTTCCTATTACCTGCGTCTGGGGTTGAAAGGGAATGCCGATCTGGATGGGGATAGTGTGATCCGCATCGGGGAATTGTACACCTATATTCATCAAAAGGTGATGTCACGTACTAAAGGACGTCAGACACCAGTTTTGAAGGGGAGTTATGATGAAAACATGCCATTGGCTTACCTGCGGCCCCGTGGATAGCTCTATCTTTGTACGATGCGGATAATGTACCTCCTCATTTTTGTCCTTCTTGGTGCCTTGACAGTTCAGGCCCAATGTATTTCCGGCGACTGCAGGAATGGCCGGGGAATCTATGTCTATCCTTCCGGGGCAAAATATATTGGGGATTTCAAAGACGGTGAGATCCACGGTATCGGCACGTGCTATTATACGGATGGGAGCAAGTACCAGGGGGAGTGGAAGCATCGCTATCCACAGGGGAAAGGCATCAAGACATATGCGGATGGGTATAAATATTCCGGCTTGTGGATGAAAGGAAAACCGGTGGATGAAAAAGGGCAGCTCCTGGAAGAATATGCCATCACGGACAAGGAGGAGGATAACGACGGGACCGACATCCAGTCGGGTTGCATTGCGGGCGATTGCGAAAATGGATTGGGCACATTCGCCTATCCCGATGGCAGCAAATATGATGGCCAGTTTGTCAATGGAAAGTTGGTGGGGCTGGGAACCTGGTACTATGCCAATGGGGATAAGTATGTCGGCGCCTTCCGGAATAACTTTCCTCATGGGAAAGGGACGCTATACAATGCAGATGGAGCAGCGACGCAAGGAGAATGGCGGGATGGCGAATATGTAGGTTCCACGCAACCAGAAAAGATCCTGTTGGGCTGCATCGAGGGCGATTGTAGTGAAGGTGTAGGTACGTATGTCTATCAGGATGCGTCAGCCACCTTCAGAGGTGAATTCGAACACGGCCGTCCGGCAGGGCAGGGGACCGTGACGTTTATCAACGGTGACCGCTATTCTGGCGAATGGGAGGATGGACAATTCAATGGAAAGGGAACCCTCTACAAGCGGGATGGAACCGTTATTCGCGGGCTATGGACAAAAGGTCAGTACCAGATCCCGGCTGAAATGGAGGCAGAGCTTCTGGCCGAACGAACTGTCGATACAGGTGCTGTTCAGATCAACGAACCAATGCTTCATGCCCGTCCGCAGAAGGTGTGGGCAGTGGTCGTCGGTGTGGCTGCCTATAATCATATGCCAGCCTTGCGCTATACGGATGATGACGCATATCGGGTATATGCTTTCCTGAAGAGCCCTGAAGGAGGGGCACTACCGGACAGCCAGATCCGGATCCTGGTAGATGAAGAGGCGACCCTGGATCACATCCGGGAGACGATCCACAATCTCTTTTCCAAGGCAGGTCCGGATGATCTGGTCTTGCTCTACTTTTCCGGCCATGGCGTGAAAGGCGCCTTTTTGCCTTTTGATTTTGATGGTTACAACCGAAAACTCCAGCACGAAGAGATCGGCGAGTTATTACAGAACAGCCCGGCACGCTATAAGATCTGTTTTGCGGATGCCTGCCACAGCGGAGGACTGTTTGCTGAACGCGCAGTTGAAGTGCAGCCGGAATTGGTGAGTTTTTACCAGGATCTGTTTGCTGCGGCGCAAGGCACAGCGATCATCATGTCTTCCAAATCGGAAGAGACCTCCCTGGAATCGAGCGGTCTCCGACAGGGAGTGTTCAGTCATTTCCTGATCCGCGGGCTGAAAGGAGAAGCTGACTATAATGGAGATAGCCTGGTAAGCATCCAGGAATTGTACGATTACATCTATGTGAATGTGCGCGCCTATACCGGCATGCGCCAAAGCCCCGTCATCAAGGGAAATTACGATCCGCATATGCCGGTATCTACTGCCGCCAATTAGCGGGGTTTGGTTGCTTCTGCGAAAGCCACTTGAAGCTGTCTGATGGGGAAACACAAGTCTACTTCTTGCTACCTTGAAACTTCTATGTTTCGGATTCGTTCTTAAGTCTACAATCACGATTATGAAACTCAACTGGTTTAACTGGCTATCCTTCTTCATCCTCCTGGGTGGACTGGCCCTCACTGTTTCATCATTTCTCGACCCCGAAACGGGTAAACATAATGAAGGAGGCAATGGCAAAGGGCTTCCTCAGATGATCACCTCTGTGACGACCAACAGAGCCTTCTCTTTCGCCGGAGAGGATCTGGATATGTCCAACATGGACCTGAGAGAACGGTTGGATCGCGAATTGATCGTCAATGCCTATTACCATTCCAGCACCTTGTTGAGTTTGAAGAAGACCCGACGTTATTTTGCAGTCATCGAACCCATCCTCAAAGAGGAAGGTATTCCGGATGACTTCAAGTATCTGGCTGTTGCAGAAAGTGCGCTGATGAATGCCGTTTCCTCTGCCGGAGCCCGAGGTGTTTGGCAGTTTATGGAAGCCACCGGGAAGGAGTATGGCCTGGAGATCAACAGCGAGGTCGATGAGCGCAATCATCTTGAAAAGTCCACCCGTGCGGCATGCCGTTATTTGAAGTCTTATTACGAGCGATTTGGCTCCTGGCAGCTGGCTGCTTGCGGGTACAATATGGGCGGACCACGACTGGCCCGGGAGATGGAAGTCCAGCGAGCAAAGACGTTTGCGGATGTCAACCTCAACAGTGAGACCTCTCGCTATCTTTTCCGTATTGTGGCTCTCAAAACCATCCTGGAGGATCCGGCGGCCTTCGGATATCAGTTGAGTGATGAGGACTATTATTCGCCGATGGACGATGTGTATGAATTGACTGTCGATGCCAGCGTAGTCAACTGGGGAGATTTTGCCATCAAACATGGGACAAACTACAGAACGCTCAAGCTGTATAATCCCTGGTTGAAAGACAATCAGCTGACCAACAGATCCGGGAAGAAATACACGGTATTGATCCCCAAGGCCTGAAGCTATTAAAAAAGGCTTCCCGTGAACCGGGAAGCCTTTTTTGTTGAAAGGTATAAAGGTCAATTAAAAGAAGGCAATGCCCACGTTCATCACGGTGAAATCGTAGGGCATGTCCTCCTTGAAGAGGTTGTTGAGGTAATAATTGACATAGATTCGTGCCCTTTTATAGCCGATCTGGCCCGTTACGCCATAGAGGACGTCATTCAATCCCAGGTCTGCATGCAGGGTCGTTTCCAGATCGCCATTGTCCAGTTCACCATCGGCCTCAGAGCTGCTGGCCACGCGGAAAGCCACAAATCCACCCGCAGCGATAGCCACTTTGTTTTTGTATTCAAATAGCAGAGGAATGGAGAGTGTATGGACATTCAACTCTGTATTGGTCACGCCATCCAGATCCGTATTGTCATAGCTCGGGATCTTGGTTTCCGGATCCCAATCCAGGACAGCCTTGTCTGTCTCGACATTCAGATATCTCCACAACAAGCCATAACTAATGTTGAATGAACTACCGGCTCCTCCCAACCGTGTTCGAGCCATCAGCCCAAAGTCTGTGCTCCAGGACTTCCATGGCTTGAATTCAGGTATATAAGCATTACCATCGTCAAAATTGGATGTCACGAAGGTGGGGCCGATGCCGAAGTACCCTTCCAGACTGGTGCGCTTTCCAGACTTCTTCCCCATCTTGAATTTGGTGGGATCAAAATCAAAGTTGACATCCGTATCGTCAGAGCCGGTTTCTTGAGCAGTACTGCTGACAGGTGCCAGCCAGGCGAGGATCATGACCGGAAGTGCAAAAAAGAGATAACGTTTCATTCGTGCTGATTTTAGAATGGTAAATATAGTCGTTTCTGACATTGGTCCTCTCAGACCGGGTGGATTAGTCCAGCCCCTTGGCGATCAACCTTTGCAGGTCAGACTTCCATTCTTCTCCCCGGAGGTCCCAGGCTTTTCCATTGACGATCAGGTAGCGATAGTTTCCCTTCTCGTCCTGGAGATAGAACGTCGGGTTGCTGCCGAGACCGATGGGTTCACTGGCATTATCGTCCAGTCGGCGGACAGCCAGTGGAGCATCGGCATACCGTTCCGCCAGGGTGACCTGGCCCATTCGAATGATCGCTGTACCCGAGAGAATGAGATCGGTCAGGGGCTCCTCCCGCAGTTCAGCCATATCGATCATGACATGTGGATGCGTGCGGGCCGGGACGATCAGCCACTTGCCCTCTCCTTCCAGGATCGTATAGGCGCCATAGGGGGAGAGGTCGCCGATCTCTTCGATCTGCGCTTTGCGTACCCAGGTGCGGCCGTCCGGGCTGGTCTCTTCCTTGTGTTTGAATATGATGTCCACCAGGTAGGTTGAGCGGCCTGCTTGAATGTGGACCTCTTTCAAAAGCAGATCTGTCAGGTGATTCTGATTGAATGGTATGTCGTTGTAGGTGCTGATCGGCTCATCGATATAGGTCTTTTTGGCGATCCCGTCCAGGGCGGCCACTAGCGTGGCAAAATAGAGCCGACGCAAGATTTGTTTCTCATCATCGCCGGGCAGCCAGCCCGCTTCGATCAGGATGGTGCGGGTGCCCCATTTCGTAAAATTGTCACCGAAGGCCCGGGGTTCGAATGTATCCGAGTATTTCGCCACCTGATCGGGGATGAGCTTTTGCAGTCCGTTGGACAGGCCGCCGATCAGGCGCATGGCATCCTGGCGATGCGGGGGTTTGCTGCGGCTGACATCCGGAGGAGGGGCGAGGAAGGCGATCGCACTGGTGAGGTTGGAGATGCCGGCGCTGTAATAGCGATGTTGATCGTGGAGGTTGAATCCCCAGTCGGCGTCGAGGCTGTCCCGCCAGTGTTTGAGGATCTGCGCTTCCGGACTGGTCAGGCGAAGCGCATCGCGGTTGAGGTCAATGCCGAGGGCGTTCTGGCGTTCGTAGACTTCTGCGCCGTCCGGGTTGAGCAAGGGGAGGAATACCAGGGTCAGTCGCTCTTTCAGCTTGGCAGCCTCCGGCAGGAATGCCTCATCCTGAAGCGCATTCCAGAGATCGAGGGTAGCCAGGGTGGCAGTGGGTTCATCGCCGTGCATCTGGGTCCAAAGGAGGACAGTCGTCGGACCGGAGCCCCAGGAGACGGCACGAATCTCCCGCCCCTGGACGGAATGTCCGGCGGTAGATACCCCGAAGGCAGGGTCTGCGGACAGGGCGTTGATCCGGGCGAGGATGTCGCTGTGTTTGAATCTTCGTTCATCGAGTCCTGCTTCCTTGACCTCCTCATGATGCCGGTACATTCGACGCATGAGGTCGGAGGATTGGGCGGGGAGGGAGGGTGTAACCCCGATAACAAGAATAAATAGTGTGAGACGCCAATGGATCATGCCTCAAGATATGTCTTCTCCTGGAAGTCATCCAGCCATGGGCAAGATCACCTTTGCGGTGCAATTCGTGATTCAAAATACCGATCTGTTGAAAGGTCAGTACGATTGCCACCCAATCCTTCCAGGATATGGTCCATCTTGTTGTCATCAATACCTATTCCGATCCTAACATTGTCATCCGGATTTTCAATGACTGTAATGTCCAAGTCTGGTGGACTGAGATTATTCGTTTCTTCAACCAAAGGATTTGGACAAGTTGTCGTTGAAAAGAAGGTTAGAATCTGAGGATTTTCAACCGTATCTGCAAAACCTACTACAAATTCACCATTCCACAGACTATACGTGCTATCCACCAGATTTCCAAACTGGTCATATGCACATAATTTTGCTTTGTGAATAGGTTCTTTTGATGTTTCAAAGAATAATGTCCCACTTATTATATTCACAGGATAATAATTATCTGTTTTTTTTGTCAAATAAAAAGTCAGGGATTCAATTGCCTGGTATTTATCCCTGATTATGAATTGTTGAGAATTTTTATTGGTACCTGACAATGTAATTTTATCCTGGTCTTTCAGTTTGATTTTTTCAGGTCTGCCGAACCAACCGGTTCGTCTTTTCTTTTTGTCATTCAATCTGACCCCTTTTCGAGGTGAGCAATCGGGTTTGTCATCGCCGTTTCGGATATTGACAATAACATGGTTAGGTGACGGATTGTCCTGGCTGTAAAGATCAGGAGTTGACAGGATCAAAAGACATGTCAATAGGGCAAGTTTACAACAATGTGTTATTGTGGTCATTTCGATGTTTTTGATGATTCTGATTTGAGTAATGATTCGATTCCGGTGAGGCGACTCCATTTGGGCATTTTTTTAATTTCGCGAATAAGCTCCGGCTCAATACGCAATGCGCTGGTGAGAAAGTGGAAAGATGTTTCATGTGCGCCCTTATCCAAATAAATAGATGCTTTTCTAAACAATGCCGAAGCGTATTGAGGTTGCAAACTGAGCATGGTATCACAGAGTGCAAGTGCCAGTTCCGGCTTGTTGATCAATTGATAGAGAGAGGCTAGGCTATCCAGAGTAGCCAAACGATTTGGTGAAAGATGTAACGCAGTAATATAGCATGCTTCTGCTTCGGCTAGTTTTCCCTGGTGCAGGAATAACGCGCCAAGAGTATGATGTCCTCTGGTCAAGTCAGGGTTCAGGCTAATGGCTTTTTGAATTGCATTTTCGACATTAATCCAGTCTTTTTTTCGCATTAACTCTGCACCGAGATTAGACCATGCAAGTGCATTGGTTGAATCAAGACTGACCACATATTCAAAGGCCATAATTGCTTTTGACACATTTGGAAGATAGTGGTGTAATGCTCCCAGAGCTGTGTTGGTGGGTATACACATTGAATCGATTTCCAGATTTCTTTTTATCAATTCAGCTGCATCTTTAAACCGGCCATAGTTTTTACAGAGCTCATATGCCAGTACTGCCCCGGGAAGTGTCCACACAGGAGCAAGTTCGTGCAGTTTGTGTAGTATGGTTATAGCGGAATCCGGGTTGTTCATCTTCACAGCCAGACACCTGCTCATGCCATAATATGCAAGTGTGGAGTCAGATTGAAATTCAAGACTCCGTGAATATGCTGCCATGACTTGGGTGGCACTTGAAGAATCGGTCTGTTCAGATGTTTTTAAATAGAGTGACATTCCCTCAAAAAGAGCCTCTCTGGCAAGAAGATCATTGTAGATGATGTGCTTCGGGCCCAGGAGCATGGCGGCCCGACGTATTTGTTGAGGGAATTTTTGCATTTTCGGCAATAGTTCCTGTCCGGCTGTCACGGTTCTGGTCTCTACTGCCAACAGATTCATCAGTGTTCGCTGGGCATCATCCTGGAGAGCTGCAGCATAGTATCTAGTCAAGTATCTGTTTGCTTTTTCATTCAATCCCGGATGTTTCAGAATCTGGTTGTAAAGTGTTTCCGTGGATGCACTTGTCGAAGAGAAGAATTCTTCTCTGGCTATCGCATTTTTAAATTTGTTTACCAGGAAAAGGAGTGATGTGTCGGCATCATGAAAAAGAAGTTCTTCATATGACCGTTGCTCGATCATTTGAAAATTCGGAAATGATTTGCTGGTTGATGCTGTTCCAGCCATTTCGATGGGTAACCGAGCTAATACCAGTTCAGGGTTTCCAGTTATCGTTGGATGTTGTAAAATTGGCGCTGTTTCCTGAAGGATATGTTCCTCCAGATACCGTTTCATTTCATATAGTGTAATCGTGCCGTTTTCATCTTCATCAGCGCCTCCGGAGAGGCCCTGTATGACAAAATAGCTGAAAACCCCGTTGCCCTCGCCCCATTGTGAACTTTCCAGACTGACCTCATTTGGTTGACAGGCAAGTAATTTCGTTTCCTGTTCAAATTGCCTCATCATGGATTGAACAGTGAGTTGAGGTCCACCAAGGACCGACCCGGTCAGTTTGCCCGCACGACACGCATCAACAATCAACATGATGCGTGTTCGCTTATTGGTTGAAAGGGAGGTAGTGGCTTCTTTCAGTAAATGCATACTGATTGCTCCACCGGCACCATAAAGTTGAGGTGATGCATCATTGCAAAGGAGATAACCATCCTGGCCGAAAGCGCGTTGGACATCACCATGGCCTGAAAAAAAGATGATGGCTTCATCTCCTTTATTTGATTCCTCTATTAACCATACTATTTCATTCAGGACTCTTGCAGCAGTAGCCTCCTCATTGATAATGACATGGAGTCTGCTAGCATCCATGTTTTTTCCATTTGGCGATCTAAGCCAATCTGCGAATGCCTCCGCATCCCTATGCGCAAAACGCAGATCCGGAATATCCGAATGCTGATAATTGGAAATACCAACGACTACTGCTCTGGTGGTGCCATGACCGGTATTTTGATCCTGCAGGATCAACCCCGTATTCCCCTTTTCCTGCGCCATCGCAGGATGCAGTATCAACCCGAGCAGCAGCACCGTCACCCACTTCCACCAGACCATTCGGTGGAAGCCATTCCGAAGCTCTGGTTTGGTGTTCAGGTTTCCCATAAGCTCATCACTTATTGTGATTGCCATGGAAAATTAGTGAAAAATCAGAATTTTGTAGCTATGAGTTCGTTTTTTATCCTGGTTGCAAATTATATATCCACTGAAAGTGTTGTGGAGTATGTACGTCCACTACCCGCGCACACATTTTTCCCATCATTCGTTTTCCTCAGAGCATGCATCCAGGGGTCTATTTCGAGGACATAGTTGTATTCGTTAAAACCCTGTTTTAAAGCATTGTCCAACCACTGGAGGGCCGTTTTCTGGTTTTGTTTCTCATCATCGCCGGGCAGCCAGCCCGCTTCGATCAGGATGGTGCGGGTGCCCCATTTCGTGAAGTTGTCGCCGAAGGCTCGGGGTTCGAAGGCATCCGAGTATTTCGCCACCTGATCGAGGATGAGTGCTTGGAGTCCATTGGACAGCCCACCGATCAGACGCATGGCATCCAGACGATGCGGGGGTTTGCTGCGGCTGACATCCGGAGGAGGGGCGAGAAAGGCGATCGCACTGGTGAGATTGGAGATGCCGGCGCTGTAATAGCGATGTTGATCGTGGAGGTTGAATCCCCAGTCGACATCCAGACTGTCTCGCCAGTGTTTGAGGATCTGTGCTTCCGGACTGGTCAGTCGAAGGGCATCGCGGTTGAGGTCGATGCCGAGGGCGTTTTGTCGTTCATAGACTTCGCCACCATCCGGGTTGAGCAAGGGGAGGAACACCAGGGTCAGTCGCTCTTTCAGCTTTGCAGCCTCCGGGAGGAACACTTCATCCTGCAGGGCGTTCCAGAGATCGAGGGTGGCGAGGGTGCCGGTGGGCTCATCCCCGTGCATCTGCGTTCATAGCAGGACTGTGGTCGGCCCGGTGCCCCAGGATACGGCTTTGATCTCACGGCCCATGACGGAATATCCAGCGGTGGATACTCCGAAGGCAGGATCCGTCGACAGGGCGTTGATCCGGGCCAGGATGTCGCTCTGTTTGAATCTCCGTTCATCGAGACCTGCTTCCTTGACCTCCTCATGATGCCGATACATCCGGCGCATGAGGTCGGAGGATTGGGCGTCCAACTGCACGCAAAGAAATGAAAGCGTGATGACAATTGAAAGTAGGCGGAATGTTGATCGTTTCATCAGCGCAAGGTAATCAAGACCATAGTATCCGGTTGAGATGAAATGGTATTCCAGGATGGCCTTATATGAAGTTGATTAGCCAAAATGCTGTCGAAGAAACGCACGATGATCGAGGCGATTGCTTAGAAGCTTCAAAACCGATATCAATTGTCACCTGATCCTCATCAGTTGTAATCGCGATTGGAATTCTCGAAGTAATGAAATTATTCTGATGTCAACAATGTTGGCATGTGTGTAAAGAAAGATCTAATTCTTGCGATCAAGCCATGGGAATCATCAAAAGCAATATCTATGGTCGCGTGATCATCTTTCGTTTCGGGTTCTATATTAAGTTTCATCATTTCAACTTGCCCCAACAAATAATGGACGGTATATGCATTGATAGTTCCACCTGTGGGTAAAGAATAAATTCCATCATCTGTATTCACCGTATTAGTGGGTACCGGGCATTCATCACATATGACAGTATAAACCTGGTTAGTTTGACCGTTGTGAGAAATACGACCTTCGATTCGCGGTTGTGCAGATATATTTCGATACAATGTTATACCCATTGTAGTTTTTCGGTTGAGACTTTCCACATTTTCCACATTCAAAGACAGGGACCTGTAGGTGGGGCTGCTTATGTTGAGCCGATCATTAGAATTAATGAAAAACTTATCAGAATATCCAGTTGAATAAGTCTGGTAGGGTGTGGTTCTACTTTGACCGCCAGTTGTGGTAACATGTTGGATAGTCCCCATCAAAGGCGTTCTACCCGATCCAGGACTGCTGCTCCCTGTCAACACAATTTGAAAATTTGGATCTGTAACTGCAACAAATAGAAAGAGAATGATCAGTGAATTAATAATGATGAGAAGTGGGAAAGGTTTGGTAAGGCTATTCATGATCGTCTTCCGTTTGGGTGTATTTCAATATAAGAATTTTCAATTCTGGTATATGTTCAAATTCGATGATTCGAGGGTCGATTCCGGGATTTCGTTTTGTTGATTTCAAGGCTATAAAATAAGCTTCAATATTTAAGATTGTCCGGTCGATTTTATTTTGCTTCAGATAGATTTGGGCTAATCTAAAATATGCAGTGTAGTCATTTGAATTCTGTTGGATCAAGGCATTTAATTCCTGAATGGCGAGATCGGTCTGTCCGGTTTGAAGATACAATACAACGAGGCTGTCTCTAGTCGGCTTATATTGAGGATTGATCTTTTTCGATTCATTGTACAATCGAATGGCATCGTCAATCCGGTTTGTATTGGAAAGAATACATCCATAAACATATCTGAGGTTGGCAATGTCTGGACATTTTGATATTCCTTCTTTCAAAATATGTTCAGCTTCTTGGTATCGTGATGGCGTGCTTATGACTGCTGCAAGATTACTCCAGCTGATCCCGTTGGTTGAATCCTGAGCTAATGCTCTTCTAAAGTTAGCCTCCGCTTCAACATATTTTTTTTGATAATAGTATAAAGTGCCAAGACCTCGCCAGACGAGTACACTTGTGGAGTCCATTTCACTGGCCTCAAACAGTAGTTTATTTGCGATGTCAAATTCGAAATATGGTTTTTTAATTAACAAGGTCGCAATATGTGTGTTCGGCAGGTTCCAGTTCATCGCTTTGGCATTTGCAAGGTGGACCTGTTCCAAGGTTGAATCTTGCATTTGCATAATATTGATATATGCAAGTGCTTTGTAATAATGGACCACAGGTGAATTTTCTTCCAGAGCTAGAGATGCGTCGAAGAAATTCAGAATCCTTCGGCCTATGGCCGGATCATTACTCATCTCATTATCACCATATAGGAGAAACCCTTCCAGCCATTTTTCCCGTGCTTTCAAATTCTTGTACATGATATGATGGCTCCCTAATATTTCAGCTGACCGTGCAATTTGCCGCGGATAGTCCCGATAGGTATTGACCATAATTCTGGTTTCCGGCCCGGAGGTCAGGTTCGCATCCATAATGGCGAGTAGGGCCTGTTGAATATCGTCCTGAAGAGCAACAGCATAATGCCGTTTGATGTAGCGTTTGAACTCTGAAGGAATCAGTGGATCCGATTGGATCATTTCGTAATATCGGTCAGCACAATGATCTGCAGGATCAAAGAATGCTTTCTCACGAACCAGGCTATTAAAGGTTGCGATCAATGTCTGTTGGGCAGTATCCAATCGGTTTATATAGGCCTCCTCATATCCACGTTCGCAGTAATAAGAAAGAATTTCCAGGTTATTATTGTCCTGAACCAATTGGTTGTTCTGGACTGTTGAATCGACGACGGAAAGAGTTGCCTCTGCATCCCCCGAAATTTGGGGGTTTTGATAGAGTGGGGAGACTTCCTTTGAGACATGATACGTCAAATAACGGTTCAGCTCACCCAGTTTCACGTTATGATCATCTTCTTCATCACTTTCGCCTAATAATCCACGGATGAGATAGTAACTGAATACACCTCGTCCATTCCCCAAACTTGGACTTTCCAGACTCATTTCGTTGGGTTGACATGCCATCAATTTGATCTCGTTTGCAAATTGTTCTTTCATGGCGGCGGCTGTCAGGTAAGGGCCACCTATGGGGCTTCCCGCTAGTTTACCGGCGCGGCATGCATCTGTTATCAAAATGACTTTTACGCGCTTCTCACTAAATGACTGGATTAATAATTTCAGGTGATAAACACTGAAGGCCCCGGTAGATCCGTAGAGTCTTGGTGAAGCATCATGGCACAACAGGAATCCTGTATTGCCATATTTTTGTTCGACATCACCATGACCTGAAAAGTAGATAATGGCCTGATCACCTGGCTGACTTTCTTCGAGTAACCATGTAAGTTCACTTTCGAATCTGGCATTCGTCGCCATCGAATCAACTAACAGTCGAATATGCTCAAGAGCCAGAGAACCGCCAGCACTGGATTGTAGATATTTGACGAATATCGTTGCATCCCGATCCGCAAAGCGCAGATCCGGAATATCCGGATGCTGATAATTGGATATGCCAACGACTACTGCTCTGGTCGTACCTCGACTGTTATTTTGTTCATCCAGGATCAGCCCCGTATTCCCCTTTTCCTGGGCCATCGCAGGATGCAGTATCAACCCGAGATACAACACAGCAATCCACTTCCACCAGCACTCGTGGATGAAGTATTGAAGGTCTGTGTTGGCGTTCAGGTTCCCCATATGGTCATCACCTTAAGTGATTGCCATGGGAAATTAGTGAAAAAATAGGATTTCAGGGCAACGAGTCCGTTCGTTGGTCTGGATACGAAATATTTATAGACTATAAGAGTTGCGGAGTATGCCTTATCCCCGCATACATTTTTGCCACTCTGGTGTTTTCCTCAGATCATGCATCCAGGGATCTCTCTCGAGGACATAGGTGTATTCGCCAAAACCCTTTTTCAAGGCTTTGTCCAACCACTTGATCGCAGTTTTCTGATCTTGCTTTTTTGCATAGATACGGGCAACAGAATATGCATTTGCACCCGTTCCGGCATCGGCTGCATGGTTCATTTCGTACAGGTTGATGGCCTTGTCCAAGTCACCCGCCAGCAGCGCGTTCTGGGCGCGCAGGTCTGCGACCCGAAGGGTCTGCTGAGGATCCAGGATAAACCCGGCAGTTTTATCCAGTAAATGGGTACCTGCAGCAAATCGTGCATCCAGATTATTCATGCGTGCTAACTTCAGATGCGTAGGGAACCGCAAATGCCCGACAGAATCCTGATAGGCGAGGTGTTCACGCACCTTTGGCAACTGGTACCGAGCTTGATAGCTCTCGATGATCTTATCACGCAGGTCATCCTGCGTGGGGGCATATGTCAACGCTCGTTCATATAAAGATTCGGCCTCGTCGCGTTTTTCAAGATGGAGCTGAATATCGCCTTGTTTTTGTAATACATCCGCGCGCTCATGGGCATAGACCAGATAGGGGAAGGCCATGTTCAAGAGGGACAGAGGCTTCTCGCACACCTGCGGCCAATAGATCAGATCAGGGTGTTTGTTCACATGCCTCGGTTGTGACCACGCCATATAGTAGTGGGTCACCAGGGCCAGATGATGTGATGGATCGGGATCATCAAAACTGTCCTCAAATCCTTCATTTCGTACTTCATAATTCTTTTCCCTGCGCAAACAGATATTGTACAACAAATTGGCGGGTCGAATGAGCCAGGTGGCTTGCCCGGGCATGCGATTAATCATGCGCAGATAAAACTGGTAAAGTTCCTGATCATTGCTATAGGGGCCGGTTATGTTTTGTCGGAAATAGACTTCTTCAGCTTCGGTAAAACGACCAGTCCGTTCATATAAAGCGCCCAGCTTCTGGTACAGGATTACCTGGCTGGAGTCCTGAGACAAGAGTTCATGGTAGATCTTTTCCGCCTCGGACCAACGCCCCCAGGATTCTGCGATCAGGGCATGCAGCATCTTCCTGCCATCTTCTTCAGGTTCATGTTCCGTTGCCAGTGTAATGCTCTGGTCAGCCAACTCATATTTTCCCACTTTGAAATATGCCCAGGCCAGTTGATCGTAAACGATGCGGTATTCAGGATCCAATTCGACAACTGTTAAAAAACGGGGGATGGCTTTTTCATATTTCTCATCGAGACTGTAGACCTGTCCCAATTCGTAATACAGACTTGGATCTTTGGGATTTTTCTGAATGAGCGCCAGGAGTTCTTCTTCCGTTCTGAAATTTTCGCCATAAAAGTCTGGCGCCATTACATCCGAGTACCCATCCATATCTACATCCAGCGGAGAAATGGGCAGGTTCTTTTTCAGGTATTCTGCGATGACAAAATTCTCGTTGGCCATGACAAATTCTCCGGTTTGCTGGTAGAGATACCCCAGTCGTTCAAAACCGGCAAAATGTTGAGGAGCGAGCTGCGTGCATCGGAGGAAAGATGCTTCCGCATACAAATACCGATTCTGTTTTTCGTAGATCCGTCCCTGGATCAAATGCGCGTTCGCATATTCAGGGAGAAGCGAAAGTGCCTTTTCGACCATTTGTTGGGCTTCATCCAATCGCTTTTCACCAATGAGCATGGAAGCCAGATTCGCGTACGGCAATCCCCAGGTGGGAGCCAGTTCCTGTGCCAAGCGAAAGTGTTTTTCAGCCAGGTCGTTCTGCTTGCGGTATCGGTACAGGATACCCAGCTCATTATGCACGTAGGGCGCCTTGTCATCCAGGGCAAGCGCTTTGAGCTGCAGGGCCAGCGCATCGGTATAAGCCTGGGTGCGATCCTCCAGGGAGACAGCCAGAATACGAATTGCCGCGCCCGAAAAATAGGCTTCTTTCACGGCGAGCCGGTCCCGAAGCGGGTGACCTTCCGGCAGCAGCTTGAGGACCATTTTGAAGATATCCGGATACCACCGGTATTTGGAGGTTTCATACTTGTAATAGGCGCGCTCCTCCAGGTCATCCGGATCGGCCTTCAAATAGTTGTTGATGATCTCTTGCCCCCGGTCGTGGAGAGCGATCGCCAACTTCAGGTTAAAGGCTTTCAAGGCCTCTGGATCTTGCACATCGATGCCGGCAAGTTGCCAGAAGTTGTCCAGTTTGTATTGTTTGTCCGCGTCGATCTGATGCGCTCGAGCAACCTCAGCAAACTGGGACATGAAGGCGACCGGGATCTCCAGTGCAGGTAACGCCAGGAGAGCCGGGAGGTCCATATCATCGATCAAGGCTTCATCCTTGTTGGTCGAAAACAGAAGCTCAATGGGGCTTTCTTCCTGGACTAGCATCAGCACGATATCATCATCATCATCCATGCCTCGCCCTCCGGTAGTTCCATCGGCCATGACCATGTCTCCCGAGCTGCCCTCATTGGTCAAAGCAGTGAAGATCTCCGGGACGACAAATCCCAGAGGAAAAGTTTCAGATGCAGAAACGATGATCGGGTCCTGCCGTTGGGGCGGATCGAGGGATTTGGTGTCTTTGACAACCGTTTGCCGAAAATAATCCGCTAGCTCTTCAGCGGTGACGGCATCCATGTCTGTCGTATTACTTTCATCATTAGCCAGTCCCTGCAAGCCACGGATCAGATAATAGGAGAACACGCCTCGACCTCCGCCCCAGCTGGAGCCTTCAGCCGACTTTTGATCCGGCTTGCACGAAAGGATGCGCACCTCGTTTGCCTTTTGCTTTGCCAGGTTTTCCGTAGGGACGTTACGGCCCTCCGCCAGGGTACCCGCCCGGCAGGCATCCAGGATGAATGTTGTGCGCACATTTCGAACGGATGACAACTCAATCGCGAGCAGGTCGAGATCTTCGACCCGAATCGCATTATTCCTGTAATTGTTGGGTGGGGAATCGTACGTCAAGAGATAGCCAAGCTGCCAAAGTGCAGCCACCTCCACATCTCCATGTCCGGCAAAGTATAACAGGGCCACATCCCCTTCTTTAGACGATGTTTTAAGCCAGTTCATGGCATCATCCACGGCGGCTAACGTCGCATCCGCATTGGTCAGCACTCGGATCTGTTTCTGGATTTTCCCGGCGGCATCAGACCGCAGGTAATCGGCAAACGCCTGGGCATCCAGATGGGCATATTTGAGTGGTCGGATTCCTGGGTCCCGATAATCAGACACCCCGATCACGACAGCACGCATGGTCGGTGCATCTACAGGTGGTGTCGTGGTCGAAGATCTGCGGATCGGTTGGGCGGAAACCATGGACGACACGAAGAGACCCAAAAATAAACAGGATAAAGAGACGTAGATGTAGTGACGGATCATCGAGCGTTTGTGTTTGTAGATGCCTAAATATAAGGATAGCATGGCATGTGTTTCAATAATAAAGAGAATGCATCCCAACCGTTTTGTCCGTATTGGATGCGAGTATGGCCCGATCTAATGGGAATGGGGGTGTGCCCTGTCATCATAAGATCGGTCTATCAGGCAACGGTATGATGTTCCCTCATGTCGCTGAACTTCGACCAGTATACGAGGCCGGCCGTTTGAACTGCGTTTGGTAAAAGTATTTATTCAATGATAATTCGCTTCCACTTGGAGGTATTTCGGAGCCTAACCATAGCTGGATCACGAGCCACCACCCAACGGTATTGGCGGAATCCCAGTTTCATGGCTTTGTCCACCCAAAGCAAAGCCTTTTTTCTATGTTTCTGGGAGGCATGAATACGGGCTATGGACCATGCAGATTCTCCGTGATCCGGATGCAAGGTATGATTGCGTTCATAGAGGGTTAATGCATGGGTGAGATCGCCCTTCAGGACGGCATTCTGTGCCTCCAACGCGTCTAATGATCTGGACTCTTCTGGTCCCATCATCATGTCCTTTGCTGTATGCATGACTTCACCGGCCTTCTGGAAATAACCATTCAGATTATTCATGCGTACCAGGACCAGGTGATCCGGATAATGCAGTCGTCCCAGTGAATCCTGTTGGGCCAGCAGTTTTCGGGCTTTCTCATATTGCTGTTCCGCGATATATTCCTGGATCATATCGTCTCTGATATCCTCCCGAAAGGGAGCGTGATTGAAGGCGCGCTGAAAATCGGATAATGCCTGATCTACATGATTAAGTTGAAGATGGATATTGCCTGTTTTTTGCAAAATACTTGCTCGTTCAAAAGGGGAAAGTATATAGGGATAGATCGACTGGAATAGTTCTAATGCATTTGCGCAAGCATTCTGTTTGACACGCAGATCTGGATGGATGGAATATGGCAGAGGGGACCACCAGGTGGAGTAGAATTCATCGACTGTGGTGGACTTGTCGTAGGCATTACCGTGCACTTTTTCCGCCGAGGAGTGCCCCATCGCAGGTTGACTCTTTGGAACGGTTATGCACTCCTGATAGAGGATCATACCCGCTCGTTGTTTCCAGGAATACTGACTGGGCATCTTATCAGACATCCGGAGATAAAACGTATAGAGCGCATTTCGTCCAGCCTCTTTATAATAATTCCGGTATTCCAAATATGTCATCTCAGCCTCGACATCCTGTTCTGTTCTCTCGTATAATGCGCCCAATTTCTGGTAGCCTAGTTGAAAGGAGGGATTATGATTGAGTAAGTCTCGATAGATCTTTTCTGCCTGGCTCCATCGCCCCCACTTTTCTGCCAATAATGCCTTCAGCATATCTCGCCCTTCATCATATCCAGTGAGACGTTCTGCCAGGGTAAGCATGCGGTCGGCCAGTTCATATTTTTCAAGTTTTAAATAAGTCCAGGCAAGATGGTCATAGAGTTGCGGGGTATCGGCATCCATTTGCAAAACTGTTTGGAAAGCAGTCAACGCTTCTGCGTACTGACGCTTCTTACTGGCCTCTTCACCGAGTTGCATGTAATATTCTGGACCCGGATCTCCTACCGGATAGGTGGATAACGATTCGGGAATCGTATATACAGATTTGTCTCCAAACGCGTCTGGATATTTATGTGGGCCAGCCGTCACGTCTGGAAAATTAAATTGTTGGGCAATAAAATCAAATCGATCCAGCAGTTTATTGATTATTTCGAAATTCGCGTTGGCTTTGTCATATTCACCTGTCTGGAGATATAGATATCCCAGACGATCATATGCAGCAAAGTCTTCCGGCGCCAACCGTATACAATGCAGATATTCTACTTCCGCCTCCAGGAATAGTCGATTCAATTCATAGATCCGCCCCTGATGGAGGTGGGAAATGTAATTGTCCGGCATCAGTTGAAGTGCCCTGGATGCGTATTCCTGGGCTTCGGTCAGGCGATTCTGAAGGATCAGGGTAGCACAAAGATTCGCATATGGGAGGCCCCATGAGGGAGCCAGCTCGAGTGCTTTACGGAAGTGATATTCCGCTTTTTTCATTTGTTCTGTGCGTTTGTATAGGATGCCCAATTCATTGTGCACATAGGGGGCATGGGGATCCAGACTCAGTGCTTTTTGTTGTAAGGCCATCGCTTCAGCATAAGCAGGAGCCGGATCTTTCAGCCCTATGGCCAGGATCCGGACAGAAGCGCCTGAAAAGTATGCCTCCTTTACGGCGACGCGATCCCGAAGTGGGTGACCTTCCGGCAACAACTTGAGCACCAGTTTGAAAATATCGGGGTACCATCGATATTTGGTGGTTTCAAATTTCTGGAAAGCACGCTCTTCCAGATCATCCGGATCGGATCGGAGATAGCTGTTAATGATCTCCTGGCCCCGATCGTGTAGATCGATCGCCAGCTTGAGGTTAAAGGCTTTCATCGTCGCGGGATCATAGACATTGATGTCGGCCTGCTGCCAATAGTTGTTCAAATTGAATTGAAGTTCCGGATTGACATTCTGTTTTTGAGCGGCCGTAGCAAGCTGGGTTATGAACGCGATCGGGATCTCCAGGGCAGGTAGTGCCAGGAGGGCAGGGAGGTCCATATCATCGATCAAGGCCTTATCCTGATGGGTTGTCAAGAGAAGATCAATGGGGCTTCCTGCCTGGACTTTCGTGAGGGTGAAAACATCATTATCCTTACCACGCCCATCGGTCGTGCCATCTGCCATGACTATATCTCCAGAGCTGGCCTCATTGGTCAAAGCAGTGAATATTTCCGGGACGACAAACCCCAGGGGAAAGGTCTCAGATGCAGAAACAATGATCGGGTCCTGCCGTTGTGGTGGATCCAGGGATTTGGTGTCCTTGACGACCGTCTGCCGAAAATAGTCCGCCAGTTCTTCCACTGTGACGGCATCCAGGTCGGTCGTATTGCTTTCATCATTGGCCAAGCCTTGTAAGCCACGGATCAAATAATAGGAGAACACGCCCCGACCACCGCCCCAGGTGGAGCCTTCAGCCGACTTTTGATCCGGCTTGCAAGAAAGGATGCGCACCTCATTTGCCTTTTGTTTCGCCAGGTTTTCAGTGGGCACGCTGCGGCCCTCCGCCAGGGTGCCTGCTCGACAGGCATCCAGGATGAAGGTTGTGCGCACATTTCGAACGGATGACAGTTCAATGGCGAGCAGGTCGAGATCTTCGACCCGGATCGCATTGTTCCTGTAATTGTTGGGTGGGGAATCGTACGTCAAGAGATAGCCCAATTGCCAAAGTGCCGCCAGCTCTACATCTCCATGCCCGGCAAAGTATAACAGGGCCACATCCCCTTCTTTGGATGATGTTTTGAGCCAGTTCATGGCATCATCCACAGAGGCTAGTGTCGCATCTGCATTGGTCAGGAGTCGGATCTGCTTCTGGATCTTCCCGGCCGCATCAGACCGCAGGTAATCGGCAAACGCCTGGGCATCCAGATGGGCATATTTGAGTGGTCGGATTCCGGGGTCCCGATAATCAGACACCCCGATCACGACGGCACGCATGGTCGGTGCATCCACTGGCGTAGTGGTGTCCGCAGTTCTGCGGATCGGTTGTGCAGTGGCCAATCCCGAAATACTGAGGCCAAAAACCAGAAGGAATAAGTTGGCAAAAAGGCGGTGCCGGGCCATGGAACGATTGTGTTTGTGGATTTCTAAATATAAGGATTGCATGGAATGTAACCGGGAAAAGAATGTTATCCAGCATGGATCGGTAACTGACGACGGTCCATTTTGTCTTATCTTTCCAAGACTAGCCTTTCTTCTGTCCGATTAAATCTTAAACATGTTTCGTGTGCTTCGTACCTCCTTAATTCTCCTTTCCTGCTGCTTGATCTCCTTTTCACCCATTTGGGGCCAGCAAACTAATCATGCAGCCCTGATCGGCGTGGGGGCATATCCAGCAGCTTCGGGATGGGCGACGCTTTCCTCAGCAAATGATTTGGAGCTATTGTCCCTGACCCTCCAGGATGTGGGCTTTCAGTCAAAGAATATCCATACCATCCAGGATGAACAAGCCACTAAAAGAGGAATTATCTCCTTCCTGAATAAGGAAGTGGCCCCTAAACTGCATAAAGGTGACCTGCTTCTCCTGCATTTTTCAGGCCATGGTCAGCAGGCGGCTGATGATAATGGAGATGAATCGGATCAGCTCGATGAATGTTGGGTGCCGTTCGATTCACCAAAGAACTACCAGGCAGGTGTCAATGAAGGAGAGAACCTCCTCCGGGATGACGAGATCGGTTCCATCCTGGATAACCTGCTGAAACGGGTGGGCCCGGAAGGTCAACTTTTCATTTCTGTAGATGCCTGCCATTCCGGAACATCGACCCGAGGAATGGGAACGGCCCGTGGTACGGATGTGATCATGGCAGATCCCGCATCGGTGCGGACAGGTCTGTTTGGCAAGCATCGAAGCAATCCGACACCGGTACCTGAGCTGGTCACCTCCGAATCCAGAAAGAATCTGATCGTGCTTACCAGTTCATCACCCACCCAACTCAGTCAGGAGAATATAGACAGTGGACAGGGATTTGGCGTCTATACCTATCAGTTTTGCAAGTGCTTGAGATCTATTGATCCAGATGCCACCGTAAACGAACTCTTTGATGAAGTTAAATCCCGGATCTCAGGTATGGGATATGATCAACGTCCGACTGCTGAGGGAGATCTCGAAACGCCTCTCTTTGGAGGTCGACTGAAACCGCCAGTTCCAGTGTACCGGATTGCCAAACTGCGCGCGCCGGACACAGTTCAACTTGCAGTAGGCAGCCTGAAGGGTATTTATCCCGGGAGCCTGATGAATATCTATCCCTCCGGAATAACAGATACAACAGGTATTGTCCCCATTGGCAGGGGGGTCATTACAAAGGTGACTTCGGTGACCAGTGATCTTGCTCTCACCAAAGCAGTGACAGAAAGTGCACTGGCGAATTGTCGGGCCTATCAGATCTATGCGGCGGCCCCTCCGATCGATCTCTCCATACACCTGCAGGACCTCAGCCCTGCCTCCACAGCCGTGATCACCGCTACGCTGAAGAATTACCCCTTTATCCGGATTTCCGATCTCCCCGCTCGTATGATCGTGGAGGACACACAGGATAGTATTTTCCTCTGGACATCGTATGATCGATTGCTCTGGAAGGATAAGATCAGTGAATCCAACGGGGAGCGAATGATCAAAGCGATCAAACAACATGTAGAAGCCATTGCGATGCGGTTGATCGAGACAAAGGATCCGGAATACCTGGCTACAGTAAGAATGGAGATCATAGACAGTGATGATAATTGGGTCCCGTTTGCAGCCGAGGAGGTAGTGGAAGGCGATTTGATGCGGCTGGTCGTCACCAACACCGGCGATACCCCATATTATTACTCCCTCGTGGATGTCCAACCGGATGACCAAATCATTACGCTGATCCCACCCCTGGGGAATGACCCGAAGCGATATCAGCTGAAGCCGGGAAAGAGCTGGACAAGTCCCGCTTTCAATGTCAAACCCCCCTATGGAGCAGAAACGGTCAAATTGATATGCACCGACAAACCCGTCCATCTCGGGCAGATCCAGTCGACGCGCAGCATCCCGTCCAAACCGCATTTGCTCGAGTTGTTGTACGCTTCCAGCTTCCCTGAAATTAGTGGAACCCGCGGGATCTCCATCGACGAAAAGCCGGCCGGTTCAGGTAGTGTGCACACGCTTCAATTCAGTATTGTTGAGAATAGAGAATAGGCTGAGGCTGACGGAATGATCAACCTGACATGTCTTTGAAATGTATACCAGAAGTGATTGTGATATCTGCGTGTAGAAAATTATTTAAATCCTGGTATTTGGATCGGATCCGGATCACTTCTCTGATCGGACTCTGTATTTTGGTTGGGCCTCTTCTCCCTGCTCAACTACCGGTATTGGATGCAACAACTTCGGGGAAGGCTGAGCTTCTCCAGCAATTGGTAGACGATGGAGTCGCTCTGGATGTCAGAGATGTGCATGGCTCGAATCTTCTGGATGTCGCTTTGAGAGCGGAGCATATGGATTGTGCTGCCATCCTGTTAGAGGCTGGCCTGGCACCTGAGCAGGCCCAGGTTTGTATGATCGAATACTATCGCCAGAGGGGCGATCTGCGCAAGGCACTCTCACTGGCAGACCGGCAGTTGAGCAGGATGGATGCAGCGTCAGAACAGAATCATTCGGATTATCCATTGACCCTGGCTTATAAGGGGTTGATCCTTCTTGACGAAGGCGACCTGGGGAATGCACTGGAACTCATCTTGCAATCTGTGTCAATAACAGATGCAATTCTCGGAAAGAATTGCCTTCCCTATGGCGCGCGTTTGAATAATCTTGGACTCATTTATCAGGCTCTGGGTGATTATGCTTCGGCCGGGTCAGCTTTGGCTGAATCTCTGGCCATATATCAATCCCTTGCCCCTGATGACTATGAGAGTCATGTCACCCTCATGGAAAATTTGGGATTCACTTATTTTGCTAATGGCCACGCTGATGAATGTCTCGAAATCCTGATCCGCGCAAAAGAGCTCTATGAAGAAAAGATCAGTGATCGGGATCTGAACTATTCTTACCGTTTGAATAATCTGGGTACCGTTTACTACCGGCTGGGGCAATATGAACAGGCCATTCCACTGTTGGAAAAAGCACTGGCCATAGTCATTGAACAATTCGGCCCACAGCATTTATTATGTGCCGCGGGCCACTACAATATAGCTCAGAACTATCATCGGGTCGGTGATTATCAACTAGCAGATGCGCAATACCTCAAAGCGATTGCGGCCGGGACCGCATCATTGGGTGTAAAGCACCAGGAATTTGGCTGGTATCTCAGTGGCCGGGCTGTCAATCTGGTGGCCATGGAAGATGAAGCTGCAGCCTTGGATGTCTTTCTGCAATTAGGAACGAACCTCCGATTTCAGATGACTCACCGGCTGCCCTTTCTGAATGAGCGACTTCAACTGAACTATGCATCCGATCTGGCCCAAGATTACGATCGTATCTCTTCTTTTCTGGTGACTCACCCTCAGTTTGATCAGCTGGTCTGCCAGAACTATGAGGATGTCATGCTGCGCAAAGGAATTCTACTGCACCTGAAAACCCTTTTACTCGATCGGCTGCGGTCCAACGCAGATGAAACGATTCACGGACAATACAGTAGCTGGCTGGACCTCCACACACAGATTGCGGATGAATACAGTATTCCCTTATCTGAGCGAGAAGGGCAACTCGATAGTCTGGAAAAGGAAGCGGAAAGAATAGAGCAATTTCTGGTGACGCATCTCCCGGAATTTGTTGACGAAAAGGATGCCCCAAAGTGGGAAGCCGTCAGGAGTGGATTAGGCCCGGGAGAAATCTCTATCGAATTTGATCGATTCAATTTTGTGGAGTCCACTGGCCAGGATCAGCGGATTCAATATGCGGCCTATTTGCTGCGGCGGGAATGGCCTCACCCTCGATTTGTTCCTCTTTGCTATGAGGAGGACTTGCTTCGGATCATGGGCTCCGGAAAAGAACGACGAGCGGATTATGTATCTCAGTTGTATACAATTCCAGATAGAGGGCTCTCTCCTTCTGAGGAAGAAAAATCAACCTTGTACGACTTGATATGGAAGCCTCTTTCTCCTTTTATGGAAGACAGCCGAACCGTGTTCATTTCACCTGCCGGCTTGTTGCACCGAATTCATATCGGGGCGATACCCATCAACCTGGACAGCACACTGTCAGATGTTTATTCGATTCGTCATATCGGGAATACGGCACGTCTGGGGGGGCACAACACCTTTGGTGATATCCGGTTTGGCAAAGATGCATTTCTGGTTGGCGGTGCAACATACACGATGGATAGCTTGGCCATCATGATCGGTATCGAAGCGCCTACTTTCCTGGATCCTTCAGGAGCGGAAATGGTGGCGGCATTGGATCGAGGCGGAAAAAATGAATGGAAATCACTGCCAGGGAGCTTGAAAGAAGTGAAACAAGTCCAGTCTGTGCTTGAAGCAGCCGGATATCATGTTTCCAGTTTCAGCGGGTATTCTGCAAGCGAAGATAATTTCAAACTGATCGAAAAAACTCCGGTTTCACCCCGTATCATTCACCTGGCCACACACGGCTACTTTTTTGAAGACCATCCAGAAGATGAGCAGGACACAGGTCCGACCATTCAAAGTAGCAGTAACCCGCTGATGAGGTCAGGACTCATCCTGGCCGGAGGCAACCATGTCTGGTCTGGAAATTCTCCTGTCGCGGGTTTGGAGGACGGAATTCTGACCGCATTTGAGATCTGCCACATGGATTTGAGTGGCACAGAACTCGTCGTTCTGTCTGCCTGTGAAACCGGCCTGGGAGAGATTGCCGGAAGTGAGGGTGTTTATGGTTTACAACGAGCATTTTCCATGGCCGGAGTCCGATATATCATCATGTCCCTCTGGCAGGTTCCAGATCACCAGACTAAGGACCTGATGACCGCTTTTTACCAAAACTGGCTGGGGTCGGGGATGTCTATTCCTGTTGCCTTCCGAATGGCACAGACAGCCATGCGAGAACGATTTATTGATCCCTATGCCTGGGCTGGGTTCGTCCTCCTGGAATAGCAAAAAAAAAGGCCTCCATCAGGAGGCCTTGTCATTGTCGAAGCACAAAGACGATTAAGAAGCCTTCTTCGTAGCTTTTTTCGATTCTGCAGCCTTATTGGCCGCTTCAGCAGCTACGTTAACAGCCTTCGGACGGGAATTGCCGAAAGAGCCGCGCCAGATTTTTCCGCGCTTTGTGCGCTTATCTCCTCTACCCATGGTTAGATTGTTTTTTTATGACGGTTGCAAAGGTAAGAGAAATTGGGATTCCATGCTGTTATTGCCACTTTTCGCGAAATGGAGCAACATTCAGCTGGTTCCACACTGAAGTGCTCACCACATGTTGAGTGGATACGAGCTGCTCTCAAATGCTCTCCTCGACCCGTTGTCTTCCGGTGTAGACATTGAAGCGTTCCTGACCGGTAAACCCGATCAGGGTCAGCCCACCTTCCTCCGCCAGATCAATAGCGAGAGAGGAGGGCGCACCTACGGCAATAAGAATGGGAATGGACGAGATCAAGGCTTTCTGGACCAGTTCAAAACTGGCCCGACCACTGAGGACGACAGCAGCCAGATCTGAATATGATCCACCGTCAGCTTGCAAGCTCCCGATCAATTTGTCCATGGCATTGTGTCGCCCGACATCTTCCCGGAGCAGTAGAAGGTTCCCTTTCAGATCAAACAGGCCACTCGCATGGATACCACCAGTGACACTGAACAGGGATTGTTGTTTCCGTAATCGGTCCGGCAATCCGAGGATGGTTACAGCATCCAATCGAGGTTCTAAAGGAAAGAGTTCAACATGCAGATTTTGCATCACGGCATCAATAGACGCTTTCCCGCAGACACCGCAACTGGAGGTGAGGTAAAAATGGCGTTCGAGCGTTGTCCAGTCAAGCGTAACCTCGGGTGCCAGATGTACTTCTATGGTGTGTCCACGCCCAGCTTCCTGTCGCGTATTTATGAGCTTCATGGATTGAATCTGGCTCATGTCAGTGATCAACCCTTCGCTGAACAGAAAGCCGCGAACCAGGTCTGTATCATGTCCAGGGGTACGCATGGTGATGGCCAGGCTCCGGTTTTCGCGTTTTGTATCCGGACCGAAAACCAGCCGGATCTCTAGTGGTTCTTCTACAGTCACCGCATCCGGACTCTCCTGCCAACCCTGTTGGCGGTCAAAACGGAAAATAGGGTAGGAGCGATATCCTTCCAAGAGTGGATGTTTTCGGAAAGGTACGGAGGAAAGCGATTTTAGATCTATTATACAGTTAACGGGGGTATCCCTGGTTGATCCAACATTGCAAGAGATCCAGTTCTTCCTGGGTCAGATGCTCTCTTATGACATTGGGGTAGACTGTTTTGCTGGGGGGCATGCGCAGAACAGGGTCATTCATACGGTGGAAAACACGGTCCACCAGTTTGCCACTTTGGAGTTTTGGTTCAATCCCCTCGTAATCGTTATAGGCTCCGTCATGGCAACCCGAATAATTGCAGGTTTCCTGGATGAGGGGCAGGATATCGATCTGATAACTCAATGGAATCTGACAGGGGTCTGGCTCTATAGAGATGATAGGATCATGTTGACAGCCGAACTGCAGACCAATGATCATCAAACTATAAACGGCAAACTTTTTCATCCATTTGGAACAAGTAGCCTGCGGCCTTGTTTAAACTGAATCTAAGTAACTTTGCAAAAAAAGAACGCATGTATCCGATAGAACTGACCGAACCGATGACCAGGGACCTGACTGATTTCGGTTTTTTACCGCTTTCCGAACCCTCCGATGTCGATACCATCCTCGGTGGTGAAGAAGGGACCGTCTTGATGGTTGTCAATTCCGTTTGTGGTTGCGCAGCAGCCAACTGTCGTCCGGGGGTGAAGCTTGCTCTACACCGTTCAGAAAAGAAACCCGAAAAGCTCGGGACGGTATTTGCCGGAGTCGATGCAGCCGCGACTGCACGTGCCCGTGAATATTTTTTACCGTACCCGCCATCCAGCCCGGCTATTGCCCTGTTCAAGGACGGAGAGTTGGTGCATATGCTGGAGCGCCATCATATTGAAGGTCGTCCTGCATCGATGATCGCCGACAACCTGATCACAGCCTTTGAAAAATACTGCTAAGCCCGGTTCCATAAGGGCAGTCGCTGATTTCTTTTTCTGATCCAGACTTTCTACGACTGCTGGTTAGGGGGAGAGTCGCTCGATGATCCAGGATCCATCCCTCAGTTGGTATTGGACCCGGTCATGCAGTCGACTCATACGGCCTTGCCAGAACTCCATCAGGACGGGCTCTACCAGATAGCCGCCCCAATAGGGGGGGAGCGGTAAGTATGCTTCTTCGTGGTATTTCTCTTCGAGCTCGCGAAAGCGTTTTTCCAGGATGACTCGACTCGGGATCGGTTCACTCTGCCGGGAGGCCCATGCGCCGATTTGACTTTCCTTGGGTCTGGATTGAAAGTATAATTTGGATTCCTCGTCATCGATGCGATGGGCGATCCCTTCTATTCGAACCTGCCGTTGCAATTCCAACCAGAGAAAGTTCAGACAAACTCTCGGGTTGTGATTGATCTGTTGGCCCTTGCGGCTTTCATAATTGGTATAAAAAACAACACCGCGATCACGGATTTCCTTAAGCAATACCACTCGGGTGGTAGGGCCGCCGGAGGCATCAACGGTGGCCAGGGTCATGGCGTTGGGTTCCAGGAGTTGGCTGTCCACAGCTTCGGAGATCCAGGTTCTGAGTTGTTGGATGGGATGAGGATCGACACTGGATTCATCTAGTTCATGTAAACTGTAGTTTTGGCGCATGGTGGCCAGATCAGCGGTGATCATGATAGATGGTTTTGAACAAAGGTACTATCCCATCTGCTTCTACCCGATGATCTGGCTCAGCGCTCTCTGGATCTGCTCAAACCTGGCGGCTCATGATGACTTTATCCGTATAGGTACCCTCACTCTTGAAAAAGTCGGGCACCGTACCGATCTGCTGAAATCCAGCCTGCTCGTAAATCCGACGCCCTGCACCATTCGTCGCGTAGACCTCGAGCCAGACGATCTCGAGGATGGGATTGAGCTCCGCCCACCGGATCATTTCCCGAAGGAGATGGCTCCCCAATCCGGTATTTCGCCATTCCTGACGGAGACCCATGCCGATCATACCCGTGTGCCGCATACGCATGCGGTGGCTGCCCGTCAGGTCGATATTACCCACGATCTCATTCTCGTATTCGGCGACCAGCAAAAGCGAATTTTCTTGATCAATAAAACCCTGGATCCACGCTTCCTCTTCTTGCGGACCCGGTGTGAACTCCTCTGGCGTCAACGGCACATAGGGACTGGATATCAGGTAGGTCTGGATCGTCCGACGAAGGGCTTCTGCATTTTCCACCAGGGCCATCCGGAGCAGGACAGATCGTTCATCTTTGAGGCGGACCGATCGGGGCTTGAATTTCATAACTGGACGAACTTAATGATCTCGCAGCATCGTGGATGATCTGACCCGGATGCTGGTTCAAGATACTGTCTTCGGTCCAATCCCGTTTGTCAGAGAGGACTCTGTCAGGAGAGAATGCTGTTGACATTCATCCATGAAACAGGTTGGACGATCTCCCATCTTTGCCCTACTTTCGTCCTCCACATGGAACCCCGACAATATCCCGTTTCAGGACACTGGCGCATTACGCTTTTGTGGCTGGTATTAACCGCCTTCATTTTGGTGGCCTTCAGTGCACCTATCCTGCTCAACGACGTGGAGTTTCCGTTCTGGGGCTCCCATTGTCTCTTCATTGTGGTCTTTATGTTTTCCATCCGGTACCTGTTTTTTCTCCGGCATTCATGGTTGGCCAGCAAGCAGATCGCCAAAATCGCCCTGTTTTTTCTCTGTATCTGGGGAGCATTCTACCTGGTCGACCATATTCACGACTTTCAGATCTTTACAGATGAGGATGGTTTGAATACTTTCCTCAAGCACCTCTCCAATGCAGAGTATACCAGCCTGGAACGATTCATCAAAGCCGAAATGATCTTTTTCGGGACCGGCAGTGTCATCGCCGTCATTTTTCTCGCATTTCGCCTGGTCATCTCTGTATGGCGCTGGCATAATCTCCGCAAAGCCTGACCTTCACCTGAAACCTGCACCTAATGTCTGATCAGATCAAGGAATTTAACGAATACCGTCAACGGATGAACGACGTCATCCTGGCAAAAGAGAACAAAGTGCTCAAGCGCTTCTGGAGTCTGGACAATCAAACCTATCAGGACGGGGCCCTGCCGGTGAAAACGAAGGAGCTGATGGGACTGGTGGCCTCCATGGTCCTGCGCTGTGATGATTGTATCAAATACCATCTGGGCACCTGCTATGAATTGGGGTGTGCCACAGAGGAGATCTACGAGGTTTTCAGTGTGGCCAACCTGGTCGGTGGATCCATTTGCATCCCCCACACACGTCGTGCAGCCGAATACTGGGAAGAGCTGATTCAAAACTAGGCGATGCGCCCGTTGTCCGATCAACCCTGGTTAGCCCCTGCATGGTCGATCCTGATCGGCCTGGTGCTGGTCATGAGCAAGATGGGTCTGGCTGTGCTTGATCCCTTTTATATAGATTGGTTGATCAAGGCAGGTGGAGACCTTGCAGCGCACTATATGGGCTGGCATTTTTACAAGCTCTCCCCGCTTACCCTGCCGCTCGGGACAATCGCCAATTATACCTGGCCACAGGTTACCAATATTGGATATACAGATTCGATCCCCTTGCTGGCCATTCCCTGTCGGATCCTGTTTGGTTGGGTCGCTGCTCCCTTTCAGTACTTCGGATTCTGGTATCTCAGTTGTTATGCATTGGGTATCTATTTCAGTTGGAGGATCCTGAACCAGGTCGGGATCCAGGATGTGATCACGTTGATGGGCGGTAGCGTGCTGATCGGGATCACCCCATTTTTACTGTTTCGCTGGGGCCATGACGCGCTGAGTGCCCAATGGCTGATCCTGGCGGTATTTCTGGTTTACCTCCAGGCGAAAGATCCGGAAAGGCACACGTTTCGATGGCTGGTATGCCTTACCCTGGCATCGGCGTTTATTCACCCCTATTTGACACTGGCAGTCTTTGTACTGACCTTGCCAGCCTGGTGGAGATATTGGAGTGTACAAGCAGCAACCTGGAAGAAAAAGGTCCTCACCCTGGCAGGAATGCTGTTGGGGATCTTTCTGAGTTGGGCGTTGATCGGCTATTTTCAGATCTCCTCCGATGATGCAAAGAGCGTCGGATTCGGAGAGTATTCGGCCAACCTGAATACCTTTTTCAATCCGTTGAACTTCAGTGCCTTTCTGCCGGCGTTGCCCCTGGCACACCCCAGCCAGTATGAAGGATTCAGCTACCTCGGTTTCGGGATGTTGATCTTGCTGGCCCAAAATCTGATCTTTCACCAACACCGGTTTTTTCCCGGATTCTCCACGCATAAGGGCATGTGGTGGGCGTTGATCGGATTGTCCGTTTTCGCCTTGAGTCATCAATGGACCATCGGATCAATCTACCTGTTCAAGTGGCATTTTTCGGATCATTTTACCGGGATGTTCAGATCCTCCGGGCGATTTATCTGGCCCGCTGCCTATGCCCTCCTGATTCTGATCTTGATCGGCATCGATCGATTGCCAGCTACACAACGGGTCAAGCATATCCTTATCCTGTTAGCTTTATTCATCCAGGTGACAGATCTGCAGTCGCTCTGGAAGCGTAATGATCGAATGGGTGCCTCGATGTTGTCATATGTGGAAGCACCCCAGTGGGACTCAATTCTAGTGACGTCTACAAAAGTGATTCTCTATCCGCCCCTCGACCTCAGCCTGGTCCATTGGAATGATTTTACCACCATTGGTCTACGAGTCGCACCTTACAAGATCCCCATTACGACCGGTTATCTCTCCAGATATGATGAACCTTTGCGGAAAAAAACCGAGGAAGATGTCCTGCATCTGATCCAGACTGGAGACTTCTCCAACTTTCCCGGAGCACTCCTGATCTCGGGAAAGAATAGTCAGCACTACATCTCCGATCTCCTGGCCGCAAGGATGGTCAAAGTGTGGTACCTCGACGAATATTTCCTTATCGTCGCCCGGGATCATCCATTTTCTCCTCAGCATCCTGAACCTCTTGTGGGTCGTATTCTTCAACTTGATCTCGGTGAGGGTCTACCTGGTTTTCTGGAGCGGAACAGACCAAATACCGTACTGATCACCGTATCAGATGAAGCCTCGGAGAAATTGTGCGAAGAAGCCAGGACGTGGTTCGAACAGGCAGGCAGTCATATCCAGGATCTTCAATTCAGATCCAGCTGGCTGGCCATCTTCAACCAGGGGAAACTGGTACAAGAAGCATTTGCCACGACAGATTCTCTGACTATGGATGTTGCCCGTCATGATGTCATGGAGAGCTGGTCTGCACCGGCAGATATTCGGATGGCCTCAGGAGGTGCATTGAATCAGATGACACCTATATTGGAAATCAATGGCGTCAATGTTGCCGACAGGCATCGAGGCATTCAGATCGCCGTCTTGGATACATTGGGGAAGGTGATCGAGACGGCTTGTTTTGATACCTACACGGATTGTTATACCCGACGGCGGTAGTGAATGTCTGTAAGGCTTGTTCGGAGAGCGGTTTCATGAAACCATTCAGGCGGTCCTCGGCTAAGCGGAAATCAGGTTGGAATTTCTACCAGTAGACGCCCCACTTTTGCTATGTGACTCGAGCACTTCCTTATATTCGCCCCATGTCAGATTTTCTCAAAGGTCTCAATCCTGTTCAACTGCAGGCAGTGACCACCATTCAAGGCCCTGTGCTGGTCATCGCTGGTCCCGGATCAGGCAAAACCAGGGTCCTGACCTTTCGGATCGCCTACCTGTTGTCCCAGGGCGTCCCCCCCTCTTCCATTCTCGCACTGACGTTTACCAACAAAGCGGCCCGTGAGATGAAAGAACGGATCGGCCATGTCGCCGGCCCCAAGTCCAGCCAGGTATGGGCAGGCACCTTTCACTCCCTCTTTTCCCGAATCCTGCGGATAGAGGCCGACCAGATCGGATATCCTTCTGACTTTACCATCTACGATACAGAGGACTCGAAGAGTCTCATCTCGTCCATTATCAAGGAATGGAACCTGGATAAGGAGGCCTACCCCACTAATTCGATCAAGAACCGGATCTCATCGGCCAAAAGTAACCTCTTGACCCCCAAGGCCTATGAAATGAATTCGGAGCAGATGTCCAATGATCAGGCAAGCCGAATTCCCCAGTTTCACAAACTCTACTCCGAATATGTCGGTCGTTGCCGCAAAGCCGGAGCCATGGATTTTGATGACCTCCTGCTCCAGTTTTTCAGACTCCTGCAGGAGAAGCCGGAAATTGCCAGGAAATATCGGGAACGCTTCCAGTTTATCATGGTCGATGAGTTTCAGGACACCAACTTTCTGCAGTACGGGATCCTGAAGAAACTGACCCTCTATCAGGGCAGCCCCCGGAATATTTGTGCCGTCGGTGATGACGCCCAGAGTATCTATGCCTTTCGGGGTGCGACCATCGATAATATCCTGGATTTCGAGAAGGACTTTGACGGGATGCAAACCTTTAAACTCGAACAGAACTACCGTTCCACCCGCCATATCGTGGAGGCTGCCAACAAGGTGATCGGCTACAACAAAAGGCAGATCCGGAAGACCATCTGGACCGATCAGGAGGATGGCCAGAAGATCAAAGTGATCAAGGCCATCAATGATACCGAGGAGGGCCGCAGGGTGATCGACCAGATCATGGAATTGAAAACCCGTGACCACCTGCCCAATCACGAGATCGCTATCCTGTACCGGACCAATGCCCAGAGCCGGATATTTGAAGAACATCTGCGCCGCCACAATATCCCCTATAAGATCTTTGGTGGCCAGTCCTTCTACCAGCGCAAGGAAGTCAAGGACTTGATCGCCTATTTGCGCGCAGTGGTCAATCATCGGGATGAAGAAGCCCTCAAGCGGGTGATCAATTTTCCCAAGAGAGGGATCGGCAATTCGACGATGAGTCAGATGGCGGCCTTGGCTGCTGCCGAATCCATCACCCTCTGGGAAGCCCTGGTTAAAGCGGGACCCCAAACGCGTTCGGGGAAGGCCATCTCCAATTTTATTGCCATGATGGCTGGCTTCCGTGAAAAAACAGAAACGCTCAATGCCTACGATCTGGCCCTTTGGGTGGCCAAGGAATCCCGGCTCTATGATGAGTATGCGGGCGACCATACCATCGAAGGGTTGGGTCGCAAAGAGAATATCCAGGCCCTGCTCGATGGCATCCAGGAATTCACAGAAAGCGATGAAGAAGTTTATACTGGAGAAGTAAAGGACAAATCTCTTGCCTCCTATTTGCAAAACATCGCCCTGTTGACGGATGCAGATGAGGGCACGGATGAGACCGATTTTGTGTCTCTGATGTCCGTGCATGCTGCCAAAGGATTGGAGTTTCTGGCCATCTTTCTGGTGGGTCTGGAAGAACAGCTATTCCCTTCGTTCATGTCCATGAACAGCCAGGATGAGATCGATGAAGAGCGCCGGTTATTCTATGTGGCGATCACCCGGGCCAAGGCCCATTTGTGGCTGACCTTTGCACAGAGCCGCTACCGGTATGGTCAGATGCGGTACAATGAGCCCAGCCGGTTTCTGGAAGAGATCGAACCAGACAATCTGGAAGATACTGGTGGTATGGTCCAGGAATTGGAGGCGGCGTCTGCTCCGCCGAAGGCCAGAGTGGGTGGCGCGGCTCGCCCGGCTGTCCAGGTCGCCGCATCTGTGAGAAAGATCGATCCGGCGACCTTTATTCCAAGTGCGTCCACATCCATCGAGGCAGGGATGAAGGTGCTGCACATGAAATTTGGAGAAGGACAGGTCAAATTGGTGGATGGTGCCCGAGAGAACCGCGTCGCCACCATCTACTTCAAAGAGATCGATAATCCGGAGCGACGGATCATGTTGAAATTTGCCAAATTGATGATCGTTGATTGAGCGCCTCAGGCAATTACTGATTTCGTAAAACTTTGTTCACTATGAACGTTGACGTTCTTACTTCTATCGACATCCAATGTCCCCTCGAAGCAGTGGCAGCATATGCGGCCGATCCGAACAATGCCCCGGTGTGGTATGAAAATATCAAGACCGTGGAGTGGATCACCAACCCGCCTTTGCAGATCGGCTCCCAAGTAGCCTTTGTCGCCCATTTTCTGGGAAAGCGGATGGCCTACACCTACCAGATCGAAGATTGGATACCCGGCGAACGGTTGGTCATGAAAACCACAGAAGGTCCTTTTCCGATGGAGACAACCTATATGTGGTCAGATGCAGGTAACGGCCATACTCGGATGTCCCTGCGCAATCAGGGCCAACCCAAAGGATTTTCTGCCTGGATCGCACCCATGATGAGCTGGGCCATGGGGCGGGCCAACCGCAAGGACTTGCTAGCCATCAAGCGCATCCTGGAGGCAGGGGAGTAAGGGACTCCTCGCTTTAAACTTGACTTGCAAGTTCTTACCTGACTTTCTGTTTAATTTGTAGAATGCACGTTTCCTTTCACCAGTGCTACCATTCGTTATCGAAGAAGATGCCAAAGTGCGGCATTAGCGACAATGAAATCTTTCTTGGATGAAATGGAAAGTGTTCAGAGGACAGGTACTGCCTTTCCCGCAAATTGGATACTCATGTTTTAGAAGATCATCGATAGCGTATCTGAAAAAATATTTCTTCTTATTCGGGTGCATCTCTATTGAGCAGATGAGAAAACACACGTAGCTTTGTATAGTGATGAAGTTATCAATTACCCGCTTGTTGTTGGTTGTTGGGTCATTCCTCTGGATGGCTGCTTTGACGAATGTTGAGGTGGGGCATCCCTTTGCTGCATCACAACCGACAGTGTCCAGTGAGTTGTCCCATCAGGTGGGATCAAATGCCTGGGTTGACAAAGGACTAAGACACCAGGCCCACCGTGGATATGTTAACGAAAAGCTCGTTGAATCCTTCCCCCAAATTTGGCCTTCTGTTCAAGCTTCCCTACTTTCCGGAGCAGATGTAGATCAGGACCCTAACTTTCGTCACTATTCACTCATCTACTTCAGCCTGATCGGCCCTCATAAATTGAGGCGGCTGATTTTTCCATTCCATTCCTTCTGGTAGCAATTCTTGCTCGTTAGTCACGGCACTTTCGTCGTGCATTTCCGGTACTGCTTTCCCATAAGTTCAGGCAGTCACCGTCTTGAATATTCTGTCATCCAGGACAACCCACTCTGACTGTTGCATAAACGGATGGATCAAAAAAGTGGATCGGGCCATCGAATTCCCATCAGCTACCTGTCCATAGCCACCTGTACACATATATACAGGTGCAGGATCGGAAAAATCACGATTCATGGAGGAGGATAGACTCCTGCTTGAATCCTCAGGGAAAACAAGTCAATCCGTGCATACGATTCAGGGATATTGTCCTTTCAAAGAATCAATAAAATGGATATTGGAACAATTCTGATCGGAGTCATCTTCGTCGCTGTCTGCGCAGCATTTTTTATAGGTATCAACCTTTCACAAAAGGCACGTCGACGAAATATCATGGCCCATGCATTACAAATCATCGGTGTCACTCTGGAAGGAGTAGGAGATTACAGCATAAGTGGCAATGTGATCATTGGCTGGCTGAATGGAGAAAAAGAGTTTTTTTTCTATCGAAATAGTTCGACAGGGATTCGCTCCTGGAGGATATCACTCCAGGATATCCGGCAGATCCAATTGGTCAAGGAAGTCAAATCAAGATCTACGGCAAATGGGAACTACTCATTTGCCAATTCTATTCAGCTCCGTTTGATTTCCGCTCTGCAAGGGAAGCCGGATGTATTCCTTCCTTTATTTAGTCAAGAGGAAGATGCTCAGGTCGGATCTGAACTGGAAGTTGGACAAGATTGGGAAAAAAAGATAAGATCCAGACTGAACGCTTGATCAAGCCTGACCGGGCAACAATTTATGGTTGCCCGGTCAACTTTTTCTCGTTTTTGGCCATTCTTCCCAACGGAAAATCTCAATGGCTAGAAGTCTTCATTTTCGTTCCCGTGAATGCAGAGAAACCGGAAACTTCGAGGTCACTTGTTGACCCTGTATTGCCGTAAAAACGGCTTGCCATTCTTTCGAAAGCTCATCTAACCCTATCCTAGGCAGTAGACCTTTCTAATGGATATGTAATGTGGTTATTTTAAGCTTTCAGAATGCTCCGCCATGAGATTCATGTGCAAGTGGAGCTTTCTCTAATCCCTGATTTTCATTGAAGCAGAGTTCTATCTACAGCATGTCATAGCAATATGGTGCTCATTCATCATACGATAGTACACGCAGAAGGCCTGTCGTCAGCACGGACGATCCAATCTGGATTTGTCTGTTTACGCTTGTAAAAACTCAGATTCCAGTAGAATAGAAAAAAATCTTCCTGTATCGAAATCCGATCCGGGGATCCAGCTCGTAGATGGAGGTATACAAACAATCTGGTATGCCAACACCGCTCTTTGCTTCTAAGAGCTTACCGCACACCAGGCCTTATTTATCACATCTAACAAACAAAATCATGTTGAACGAAATGAAAAAATGGAATCCTCTGAAATGGACACTCGTCCTGGGAGCATTGATCGCAGCCGCATTTGTCATCGCAGCTGACCACATTGACGCACCTGGCGTGACCAGCGGAAATGGAGGCAGTGTCGGATCGGATATCACGGATCTGTACGCCTTTGCGAACGGCGACAATATGGTCTTTGTCATCAACACCCAGGGATTGCTGTCCCCAGCTGCAACAACAGCCGCCACGTTTGATGAAGAGGTGATGCTGGAGATCAATATCGACAACAGCTCGACCAAGGATCAGATCGAAGATCTGGTGATCCAGGCCACCTTCGAAAATGGAAAGGTTCAGGTGTACGGCCCAGCCGCACCGGTTACTACCGGTCTGAACAGCACGAAGATCGCTGGGGCGCCTTCAGTCGAAGTTGGCATCACAAAAGGCAGCACACCGGAGATCGGGAACGCCAATGGCATCAAAGTATTTGCCGGTCCACGTGACGATCCCTTCTTTTTTGACCTGGGTCGTTACCTGGATATCCTGGGCGGAACACAACCCGGTTTCAGGGATCCCGGCGTCGACGCTTTCGCCGGTACCAATGTCATGGCCCTCGTCGTCGAAGTGCCCAAATCCATGTTGGGAACAGGTGACATCAACATCTGGGCGACCTCCAATCGCAAGCTGTAATTGAAACCCCTTATTTAAATCAAAAGTTAAACATCATTCCGATATGAAAATCGCACAAATCACCTTCATTCTCATCTCTTTCCTGGCGTTCACCGCATGTGAAAAAGATGATGATCAACCGGTTGTTCGCTACGAACAGGAAGACCAGATGGGTCGGCCGGCTATCAACACCGTCTTTGTTCCTTCCGGATCTGCAAAAGACGATTTCAACACCACCACACCGGCTACAATGGGTGCCACATACAGCTCTATTTTTCAGAACCGATTGCTAGCCCTCAATCCGGGGTATACCACCAACCTCCTGACCCTGGATGCTGCTACCTTTTCCAGTGTACTGGCCACTGATGTGTTGAGTGTTTCACTGACCAAGCCCACTACCTTCTATGATGGAACCAATGTCCTGACCGGTCGCGCCCTCGCGGATGACGTCATCGATGTGGAATTGATCCTCATATTCGGTGGACCCACCGGTGGATCCAATCCTGGATTGACAGGCGACAATGTAGACGGAAACGACAAACCTTTCTTGTCTTCATTCCCCTACCTGGCTGCCCCGCACAGTTGATGAAATGAGTTTGAGGAGAGGTGGTGGCGAAGCTGCGATCTCTCCTCTTCTCTTTTTTAACCAGAACAAATGACCATTATGAAAACTGTTCATCTCCTCGTATTTCTAGGACTGATCCTGCTGAACGCGTGTACCCGGGAGCCTTTACAAATCGCGCAAGCCACAGACTATCAGTCATATCTTGCAACAGAACCTTCCCCGAAAACCTATTCTTTGGAGGTAGACCAAACCTTCTGGCAGGAACGCCTCGGCAGTGATCCGGGCGATGAGATCGCCATGATCAAACTGGCCCAGATATTCGCTGCACAATTCAAGCAGAGTGGTCAGTTGGAACATATTCTCTTCTCCGACAGCTTATATCAACAGGTTCTCGCCCTTCAGTCCTCTCCCTCATCAGGGATCTATCAGGCCCTGGCCCAGAACGCGATCACCCAGCATCAATTTCAACAGGCAAAGATCTATGCCGAGAAAGCACTGGCCATCGGCGAACGGAAAGCCGCTTCAACCCTGGTCCTGGTGGATGTTGCCCTCGAACTGGGGAATGATTACCAGGCCAATGCCTTGTTGAACTCATTCGCCAATCAAAACTCCTTTGCACATCTGGTTCGCCAGAGCAAATTGAGCGACCATCGCGGTGATCTGGATACGTCGATCAAGTTGATGGAAAAAGGGTTGGATCGTATCAAAGGAAATAAAGCCCTCTATTGTTGGTCCCTGTCCAACCTGGGAGACATGTATGGTCATGCAGGCCGTATTGAGGATGCGTATGCCGCCTACCTCGCCGTCCTGAAAACCGATCCCACCTATGATTATGCATTGAAAGGAATTGCCTGGATCGCTCTCTCTCATGACGGCAATTATGCCGAGGCGAAGCGCATCATCCAGGTCCTCCAGCAACGGAAGCATATGCCGGAGGCGGATCTTTGGCTGGCCGAGATCGCAGAAATGGAAGGGGAACCAGAAACCAAGCAAGCCTGCCTTCAACGTTTTGTCCAGTCTGTGAATCTTCCTGGATACAAAACGATGTATCACAAATACCTGGCGGAGGTATATGCTGAAGATCTGGGGGCTGTTGATAAAAGTATGGCCATCGCCCAAGAGGAGATTGCCAGCAGGCCTACACCGCAATCCTACGATCTCTACGCCTGGAGTCTGCTGCTCTCCGGCCAACCGGAAAAAGCACTGGAAATTACCCGGGATTTTGTCCAGGATCGGACATCTGAACCGGATGCCATGTACCATACCGGCATGATCTATCTGGCGAATCGGCAGTTGGATCAGGCGGAGTCCTTTCTCAAAGAAGCCGCAGAAAGTGCCTTCGAACTGGGTCCGGCCCGTGCGGCATCCATCCGTTCGACCCTGGAAGAGATCTGATCACCATTCATGTTGAAAAAGGCCCCTTTGTGCTATTGACAAAGGGGCCTTTTTTATACCATTCAGATTTCTGATCAACCTCTGGAGGTCAGAGCAGGATCAAAAGCCGATCCGCAGACCCACGATCACATTGCGGCCCGGTGCCGAGATCCCGGAACTGTAAGGCCGATACCGGACGTCCAGGATATTTTCTATCCCCCCACTCAAAGAGATATATTCCCGCACCTGCCAGAGTGCTTTCAGATGGAGGATGGACCAGGGAGGGGCATAGGGCAGTCCATCTTTGTCCTTTGCATACAGATAGTCCTTCCCCTGTTCGTCCGGTGCCAGATCCTGATTCTCCACAGTTGCCTGATATTGCCAGGTCAGATCGAATTGCCAGGCGGTCCGTCGATATTGCAGCTGAGCCATGGTGGTCCAGGGCGCTGCATGACGCAAGGGTGCTGTCGAGCCATCTTCCAGTTCTTCTTCTCCCTTTTGCCAGCTTCCTCTCCATCGCAATTTGAATCCATAGGGAAGGACCGCCTCCAGGCCACCTTGTATTCCCCACACCTTTGCCTGGGCTGCATTTTGCAGTGCCTGAACGCGACTGAGTTCACCATCATAAAGGATGGAGTCCAGCCCATTCAACGTAAAATCCCGGCGCACCAGGGCGTCATCCAGCAAGGTGTACCAGGCATTGAGATCCACCTTCAGACGTTCGCCAAACGTACGCGCCAGACCAAGATTGGCGCTCCAGGCATACTCCGGACGGATGTCTGGATAGGGGACGACCACCGAGCCAGGTGTGGAGTCGAAGACCTTCCCCACATCATCGATGTTTGGACTACGAAATCCGGTGCTCCCCATCGCGCTGACCTGCCACCCGGATGTGGATTGCCAGGTGACCCCTGCATTACCCGTGAGTCCTCCATTTCGCTGTCGCGCCGTCGCAAAAGGAAGGGCGTAGAATGTCGGATCAAAAGCGGCATCCAGCGTAATATAATTGTAGCGCAATCCGCCTTCTAATACCCAGGCCTCCCGTGGATGATACTGGTACAGGGCATATCCGCCCCAGGAAGACCAGGTCGATCCATCCGGATACCGACTTGGTCCGGGCACCGCAATTCCTGTCGTGATATTTTCATCTGTACCGGACGAAGAAACGGTATTGAAGACCCCTTCCAGCCCGTAACTCAGAGTCTGTTTGTCATCGATGGACCGGTGGAGGTCGATGTTCAGTGACCAGGCATCCACAGCCTCCTCCCGAATATACCGGATAGGCTTGTTGAGATCGCGGTCCTGTCGACTCTCGCCGGAATATTGATAGGCCAGAGCCAACCGAAGATGATCAAACAGAGGGCTGTCCGCCTTGTGTTCTGCTTCCAGATGATGCATCTGCCAGTTTTGAGGTCCATAGGTCCATTCTGCAGAGCGAAGCGTGTTCCCTTTCGGACGGATCAATCGATCGTATCGGGGCACATCACCGGTCGTGGAAAGATGAAATCCATATTCGATATCCCACTGGTCATTGGGCATGAATCGGATCTTCTGCATGACGTTGAACTGCCGGTATCCACTGCCGATCTGGAGTGTCGGGTCCGCATTGGTGATCACGGTGTCCCGACTTTCCAGACGTTGGACATAGCTGGGGCGCAGATATTCATCTGGCCCATGTCGACCCATCCGCAGATCGTCATAATCGGTATGCGTGGCGCTGGTCAGAAAAGCCCATTTGCCTTTGCCATAATGCAAGTCGAGGTGGATCGTTTTTTCCTGACTGGCACTGGCGAAGCGCATAAAGGCCTGGCCTCTCAGGGGACTGTCACCGGCAGGAATGAGGGTCGGTTGACGGGTAGTGAACAACATCACCCCGCCGATGGCGTCACTCCCATACAACAGGGATCCGGGCCCTAGAATGATCTCGGTCTGGTCCAGGGTGAGCGGGTCCAGGGCGATGACATTCTGCAGATTGCCACTGCGAAAAATGGCCGTGTTCATGCGCACACCATCCACGCTGATCAAGACGCGATTAGCAGCAAAACCGCGGATCATGGGACTGCCACCGCCCAACTGACTTTTCTGGATGAACACCTGACCGGACAAGCCCAACAGGTCCGCTGCGGTCTGCGGATTTTGCAGCCGAACCTCTCCGGGACGGATCACAGCTAGGGCCTGGGCCGAGCGTTTCATGGGTTGCGACCAACGAGTAGCGGTGACTGGCACAGTGCCGAGCAGAATACTGGATTCTTGTAGATGAATCTTGAATTCCATTTGTTCCAGATCGCTGTACAAAATATGCCGAGTGTCATGTCCGAGATAGGAAATGATCAGGGTATCGGATGATCGGAATGGACTGATATCCGCCTGGCCCCGATTGTCAGTGACCATCGCGTGTGCGAAAGATGGATCCGTGATCGACGCGCCGATCAATGCATCTCTGGTCACGGCCGATTCCACCGTGATGGTCTGGCCCAACAAGGGAAAGGAAGCGATCAGGCTTGCGATCACAAGCCAGGATCGATGAATGGTTTGCTTCATCTTAGAAGTTGATGGGTAATGAAAAATGATTCAGAGCCCTGGGGCTGGAAGTCAACCGATCAACTGAGGGGGTGGGGCAGGCGGATGGATGGAGAACTGAGTCGTCCATGCCGGGGATCGATCCGGAGGATGATTCCAGGACATCCTCGCGATATGCGGCATAGTGGGCGAGATGGATGGGGGGTACAACTGCTGGAGAAAGCGGGACCAGTTCTGCTGCATGTGTGTGTGCACGGGGTCGGCGCCCAACAATCGGGCGAGCAAGTCCTTCACATCGGATTCAAATGCAGTTTCGTGCTGGTCTGGCCAGGCCATGAAGATCAGGCTGTCTGCCACCTGGACGTGTGAGATGACATCATACATCATTCCCCGGTACCGGAACTCATCCTTTTTCAACCATTCGAAGTCCAACGATATGGTGCCATCCGTGGGGATCGCTATCCGAACAAGAGATTTCTCTGGAATACCCCGAAGCATGAGTTGTTTTGCTTCCTTGCGTAAATGGTCCCGCTGCCATGAAGTGCTGGTCAAATAGGCCAGGGTCGGCAGGATGAAGAAAAGAGCCAGAGTAGATGCTAGCACAGGACGCATGGCCGAAAGATACAGGGAATAATGAGGAAGTGGATATGGTGGCATTGTGGGCGGAACCCATGATACAGATCAAGTCAGGCGCTGCCACGAATCAACAGGCTCGCAGTTGGTAAGGACTATGTTGCAGCATTGGATTCCGACAACCTAAAGGTCAACACTATGGTCTCTCATCCGCACGATCTTACCCGCCACATTCATCCTGATCGGCATGCTGCTGGAACAGGGCCCCTTCGCCAGCAACGCCCCGAGTATGTGGATTTCAAACCACCCTGTAATCACGCTTGCCCCGCTGGTGAGAACATTCAAGCCTGGTTGAGCCTTGCTCAGTCGGGAGAATATCGCGCTGCCTTTGAAAAACTGATCGAAGAAAATCCCCTGCCTGCGGTGCATGGGCGGGTTTGTTATCATCCATGTGAGGACAGTTGCAATCGCGCTGAGGTGGATAGTCCGGTCAGTATCCATGCGGTGGAGCGATTTCTGGGCGACATGGCCATCAAAGAGAAGTGGTTGATTCCACCGGTAGCCCACCGTTCCGGCAAGCGGGTGATGGTGGTTGGCGCCGGCCCGAGTGGGCTGTCTGCGGCATGGCATTTGGCCCGCAAAGGGCACGATGTTCAGGTCTTTGAAGCGGGACCTGTAGCCGGCGGAATGATGCATTTTGGCATTCCTGCCTATCGCCTCCCCAGGGATATTCTGGCCGCGGAGGTGGCCCGGATCCAGGCGGCGGGGGTGGTGTTTCACATGAACTACAAGATCGAGGATCTGGCCATGGAGAAGGCAAAAGGCATGTTTGATGCCGTCTTCGTCGCGGTTGGTGCCCACCTGTCCAAAAAAGTCCAGATCCCGGCAAGAGATGCCGGCAAGATCCTGGATGCGGTGAGTTTTCTTCGGGAATCAGCATCTGGCGAACCTCCACAATTGGGCCGGCGTGTCGCTGTTTATGGTGGCGGGAATACAGCCATGGATACCGCCCGAACCGCCTTGCGGATGGGGGCAGGTGAAGCGATGATCATTTACCGGCGAGACAAAGACCACATGCCCGCCCATGAATTTGAAGCCGAAGAGGCCATGGCTGAAGGGGTGAAGATCCACTGGTTGAGGACGATCAAGTCTCTGGATACCGGCGAAATCATGGTGGAGAAGATGGAGCTGAAAAATGGCAAGCCTGTCCCCACCGGCGAATATGAAACCCTGGAAGCGGATACCGTGATTCTCGCCCTGGGGCAGGAAACAGATACCGGCTTCCTGCATGCCATCCCGGGGATACACTTTAAGAAGGATGGAACAGTAGTAGTTGGCCCTGATATGATGACCGGTGAATCAGGCATTTTTGCTGGCGGTGACATGGTGCCCAGTGAACGGACTGTCACCGTCGCCACTGGGCATGGCAAAAAGGCTGCCCGTTTTATTGATGGCTATCTGCGTAATGAACCTTATATCAAGCCCGACAGTCAGCCACTGGTCGGACACGATCAATTACAGATCTGGTTCAGAACCTTTGCCCCCACCCAACGACAGGACCATCTCACTCCGCAGGAAGCGGCAGGTGGCTTCCAGGAGATCGTCGCCGGCCTGGATGAAAAAGCAGCGCAATATGAAGCACAACGGTGCCTGTCCTGTGGCAATTGCTTCGAATGCGACGGCTGTTACGGCGCCTGCCCGGAAGGGGCCATCATCAAATTGGGACCGGGGAAGCGTTACCGGTTTGATTATGACAAATGCACGGGATGCGGGGTATGTGTAGAACAATGCCCCTGCCATGCCATCGACTTGATCCCGGAGGGGCAACCAATCATTTAATGACCTAGACCGAACGCCATGAAAGACCATCCAGCAGTGATCACCCTCGATGCCAATGAAGCGACAGCATTTGTTGCCTATCGGGTCAATGAGGTGTGCGCTATCTATCCGATCACCCCTTCTTCACCCATGGCCGAATTCTGTGATGAATGGGCCAATAAAGGCATCACCAATATCTGGGGGAATATTCCGGAGGTGATCGAGATGCAACACGAAGGAGGAGCTGCCGGTGCCGTACACGGTGCTTTACAGGCAGGTTCCATGACCACCACGTTTACGGCCTCTCAGGGATTAATGCTGATGCTCCCCAACTTTTACAAGATCGCCGGTGAATTAACCCCAACGGTGATCCATGTGGCGGCTCGCTCTCTGGCCGCTCAGGCACTGTCCATTTTTGGCGACCATTCGGATGTGATGGCTGCCCGGACAACCGGAATGGCCCTGCTGGCATCTGCCAGTGTCCAGGAGGCGCATGATCTGGCCATTATCGCTCAGGCGGCCACCCTGGAAAGTCGGATCCCCTTTATCCATTTCTTTGATGGGTTTCGCACCTCGCATGAGGTCAACAAGATCACCTTGATGGATGAAGAGACCATCCGTACTATGATCGATGATGCTCTGGTTCATGCCCATCGCCAGCGCGCGCTCAATCCGGAACATCCGTTTATTCGGGGGACTGCGCAGAACCCGGATGTCTACTTCCAGGGCAGGGAGACGGTCAACCGATACTATGATGACACACCTGCCATCGTCCAGAAGGCCATGGATACCTATGCCACCTTGTCTGGTCGGCAATATGACCTCTTCACCTATACAGGGGCACCGGATGCAGACCGAGTGGTAATCATCATGGGCTCCGGAGGCGAGACAGCAACTGAGACGGCCAAAGAATTGATTCGCCAGGGAGAACCGGTCGGTGTGATACAGGTACGGTTGTATCGCCCTTTTTCAAAGACTCATTTACTCCAGGCTTTGCCTGCGTCCACCCGTGCCATTGCCGTACTGGACAGAACCAAGGAGCCTGGTGCCGGCGGGGAACCGCTCTATCTGGATGTGCTGGGTGCCATTTCTGAAGCCGTTATGGAGGGAAAGATGCGGGTATTACCCCGGATCATCGGCGGTCGTTACGGCCTGTCATCCAAAGAATTTACCCCGGCCATGGTCAAGACGATCTTTGATGAACTGGGGCAAGCCAATCCAAAGAATCACTTCACGATCGGCATCCACGACGATGTCACCCATACCAGCCTGGAGGTCGATCCTGCTTTCAGCCTTGATGAATCAAAGTGGACGCAAGCATTATTTTATGGCCTGGGCGCAGACGGCACGGTCGGAGCCAACAAGAACAGCATCAAGATCATCGGGGAGAACACGGACCTCTATGCGCAGGGGTATTTCGTATACGACTCCAAAAAGAGTGGGGCCCGAACCGTCTCTCATCTTCGATTTGGTACCGCGCCAATCCGGGCGCCTTACCTGATCCGTACGGCCGATTTCATTGGCTGCCACCAGTTCAGTTTCCTGGAGAATGTAGAAATGATCCATCAGCTCAAGCCGGGTGGCACGCTGTTGATTAATGCACCATTCGACATGGATGATACCTGGAAGCACATCCCTGGAGAGGTCCAGGAGGCCTTGCTGGCCAAAAAGGCCAGAGTATTCCTCATTGATGCCAACGCCGTGGCCCGAGATACCGGGATGGGCAATCGGATCAACACCATCATGCAGACGTGTTTTTTCGCTATCTCCGGTGTGTTGCCCCGGGAGGAAGCGATCGATCACATCAAGAAGGCCATTGAAAAGACCTATTTCAAAAAGGGGCCATCGGTCATCCGAAAAAATTTTGAAGCCGTCGATCAGACTCTGGAGAATCTGTTCGAATTGACTCTGCCAACAGGGTCCACCAATCAACGGCAGGTCGGGACAATACTTCCAGTGGGAGCGCCTGCTTTTGTTCGGGAGGTGACAGTCCGCATGCTGGCGGGTCACGGTGATGATCTGCCGGTAAGCATGTTGCCAGTGGATGGCACCTATCCCAGCGGAACCACCAAATGGGAAAAGCGGAATGTAGCGGATCTGATCCCGGTTTGGGATGATGAACTATGCATCCAATGCGGAAATTGCAGTTTCGTCTGCCCGCACAGCGTGATCCGCTCCAAGTATTATCACAACGACCATCTGGTGGGTGCACCGGAGGGGTTCAAATCGGCACAGATCAATGCCCGCGGTTATCCGGAGACGCGCTTTACATTGGATGTGTATCTGGAAGACTGCACAGGGTGCAACCTTTGTGTCGAAGCATGCCCCGTGACTGATCCAGAGAATCGGGATCGCCGGGCTATCAATCTCGAAGAAAAGGCGCCTCTTCTCGAATCGGGTAGGGTCCATCTGCAGTTTTTCGAACAGATCCCCCTCAATGACCGGACTCGGGTCAATTATGATACCGTTCATGGTGTCCAGTTCCTGGAACCCCTGTTCGAGTTTTCGGGTGCTTGTGCCGGTTGTGGCGAAACACCCTATATCAAAGTACTCACCCAGCTGTTCGGCGATCGGCTGGTCGTCGCCAATGCCACTGGATGTTCGTCCATCTATGGTGGTAACCTGCCCACCACTCCCTGGTCGGTGAACAAGGACGGACGTGGTCCGGCCTGGTCCAACTCCCTTTTTGAAGACAATGCCGAGTTCGGCTTGGGCATGCGGGTCAGTGCCGACAAACTCCGGGATACCGCCCGGCAATTGGTCAGTCAACTCCAGGAGGACATTGGGGTGCACCTCTCTCATGACCTGCTCGAAGCGGATCAACGCAACGAAGTGGAGATCGCCCTGCAGCGCGCCCGGGTGGCGGATCTGCAAGAACGACTCATTTCTATCCAGGATCCCCGGGCACGCAGTCTGGCTAGCCTGGCCGACCATCTGGTGGACCGTAGTGTCTGGCTGGTAGGAGGTGATGGATGGGCCTACGATATCGGATCATCCGGTCTGGACCATGTTCTGGCCAGCGGGCGAAACGTGAATGTACTGGTACTGGATACCGAGGTATATTCGAATACGGGTGGCCAGATGTCCAAAGCTACCCCAACGGCGGCCACCGCCAAGTTTGCTGCAGGCGGAAAGAAGGTTGGCAAGAAAGATCTGGCTCTGCAGGCCATTTCCTACGGTAATGTCTACGTCGCCCAGGTGGCCATGGGTGCCAATCCGCAGCAGACATTGTTGGCCTTCCGGGAGGCAGAAGCCTATGACGGACCCAGCTTGATCCTGGCGTACAGCCATTGCATCGCCCATGGCATCGATATGACCAAAGGGCTGACCCAACAAGAGCTTGCGGTCAAGAGTGGGTATTGGCCATTATTGCGCTATCATCCAGATCTGCGGAAAGCAGGTCACCGGCCCTTTGTCCTGGATGCACCCAGGCCAACCATCCAACTCAAGGACTATGCATACAATGAATTGCGCTATAAGATCCTGACCCGGACGCAACCTGCTGAGGCTGAGCGACTGATGTCACTCGCTCAAGAGATTGCCGATCTCCGATGGCGGACCTATGAAGAAATGGCCGGGTATGATGCCTCCTCTTTCGCTCCAATGGGATAACCATTCATTCAAACCTCCTTAACTCCTTAACTCCTCCACTCCTTAACTCAATAAAATGGATCTCCGCACCACCTATATGGGCCTCGAACTCTCCTCGCCGATCGTCGTTTCGGCCTGCCCCCTTTCTGAGAATCTGGAGAATATTCTGCACATGGAAGATGCTGGAGCAGGCGCTGTAGTCCTCTTCTCTCTCTTTGAGGAGCAGATCCGAAGGGAGGATGCCTTGATGGACTCCGTCCTGGAAAGCACGACAAACATCCATCCGGAAGCCTCGGGTTATTTCCCTGACTTCGATGACTATCACGTGGGCTCGGAGGCCTATCTCGATCTGATCCGGCAGGCCAAAGCCCGGGTAGATATTCCCATCATCGGCAGCCTCAATGGGATCAGCAATGAAGGGTGGATCGACTATGCCCGCCAGATGGAGCAAGCCGGAGCAGACGGGATTGAGATGAACATCTTCTTTATTCCAGCCGATGTGGGTATCAGTACAAAAGATGTGGAGAGCCGCTACCTGGATATCGTCCGCATTGTGCGCAAGACCGTTTCTATCCCGGTAGCTGTCAAATTGAATCCTTACTTCAGTACCATGGGAACGATGGCGGCAGATCTACGCGATGCCGGTGCGGATGCGTTGGTCCTGTTCAACCGGTTCTATCAGCCGGACATCGACATCGAGCGACTGCGCCTGGTGTCAGACCTCCAGTATTCGGTCGCCAATGAGATCCGTCTGCCGTTGTTGTGGATCGCCATCCTCCACGGACGAGTTCCGGTATCCCTGGCGGCCACCACCGGTGTACAGACCGCAGATGAGGTGGTCAAGTATCTCCTGGCCGGTGCGGATGTGGCGATGACGGCCTCCTCCCTGTACAAGCACGGCATCGACTATCTGGACCAGATGAACAAGGATCTGGCTCTGTGGATGGAACGCCACCAGTTTGCCACCATCGACGCATTCAAAGGCGTGATGAGTCAGAAGAATATTGCCGATCCGACTGCATACGAGCGGGCGAACTATATCAAGATCCTGGAGGGACAGAAGTGAATTCGGAATTCGGAAATCGGAACTGCGAACCCGGAAATGAAATATCGTACCGGCTGCTTTAGCTGCCGTGCTAAACTCTTGGAAATCTCAGATACGGATAGGTGAAAGAACTAAATGATAAGTGAGATTGCCAGGAAATGGGAACCCGGACGATGGTAAATGTTATTGTGTTAAGGCGTTATTGAGTTATTTCGAAAAAAAACTTCTTGTAATGGTGGCTTTAGTCGCCACAATAAAATACCCCCTGAACGAATAAACTCATAAACGAATAAGCTCATACCTGTCCGCCGTTGCGGAAACGAATAAACGTCAATGCAAGGTGTTATTTCGTTAAGGCGTTATTGAGTTATTTCGAAGAGGACTTTTTGTAATGGTGGCTTTAGTCGCCATCTCAAAATGCCGACTAAACGAATAAACCCATAAACGAATAAACTTCCACTATTGGTGACTTTAGTCGCCACCACTAATGAACGACTGAACGAATAAACGTGTGATCATGAATGAAGTCGTGTCGTTGTCTGAATAAAAATGGCCTCCCCACCAGTGGTGAAGAGGCCATGAGCAATAAAAACGGATTGTTAGAACGGCAATATTCCAGTTACAGTGGCGGACAGGGATGTCGTCGAATTGGCATTGACCTGGATGGCCTGCAAGTTCAAACCGCCGGCCAGAGTCAAGGTTAGATGGCCCTGGATTTCCATAGTTCCATCGTTGTTCTGATCCTTGACAGCCACAAAGACGCATTCATATTCTCCTTGCTCCAGATGGGCCAGTGTAAAGGTCCCATTTGCAGCAACAGTCGTACTGGAGACGGCATTGAGGAAACCGATACTGTTTTGGGTCTGGGCTTCAAAAAGGGCATTATACGTTCCCTTTTCGTAGGCATAGACGATGACCTTGTCAGAATCGGTGATCTGGTTGGTCAAAATTCCACTGATGGTACCACACTCTGATTCCTTGACCACTCTGATCCGATTTTGAAGATCAGCTTTGGCCACAAAGTCATATTTGTCGGAGCTACCGGACTGTGGTTGGATGCATTTTCGCAGATCGAAATCGACGATCATTTTTGCCGTGCCGCTGTTCGTCGTAGCGAAGTTGGCAGGTAATGTGATTTCACTGGACGTGGAGCTCAACATGTGGATGGAACCATCCATTTCCTCGAGGTAACATCCCGGAGAATTTCCCTGTGCATCATTGGCATAATCCATCACCAGGGTGATCGATTGATGATTGCCAGCATCCAGGTCGGCATCTCCGAGGAGGTAAACTTCTCCTTTCTGGTAAGCGCTCAATTCAAACGTTTTGGGCGTGAATCCCGGCATGGATTCTCCGTCGACTTTGACATCCGCGACGGTCACAAATACGGCTTCGACCTGTGCATTATCAAAGGGTGCATCGGTCATGTACAGTTGAAATGACGAACCCTTGTCGTCCTTTTGGCATGATGTGAAGATCAGAGTCAGCACAATACACGCACTCATCGCAAGCGATTGAAAGTTCATGGTAAACAAGTGTTGGTGATGTTGATGTGCTTCGATCTATGAAACGTATGTGCATTGCTGAATCGTATGTTTTGAGTGTTAAAATACCAGATTGGGGTTACAATCTAGATTTTATAATGTGCAGGATGTCAGCATCTTAGTGAAAGATGGGACGACCAAAAATATTGATCAGGAACTACGGCTATGTAGAGAGGAAAATGATTATTTAACCTTCAGGATAACATGAGAATGATTCGTTTCATCCGGCCAGAATTGGGGTGTGCCATCAATTGTGGCTGAAGTGGATAATCCGGAGCATAGTGACCCCCCCAAATGGAGGCTGGTCAACGGGCTAGAGAAGCGGAATTCGACATGACATTCCGGCGGATACTGACCCCCCTATCCAACCAGCTTGTGGTACAGATTCTGGAGCATATTG
>JAIPBE010000092.1 GCA_021738725.1 Saprospiraceae bacterium
TGCAGAACGAATAAATGGTAAAATTCAGGAATTGAAACTGTCCGCCAGAGGATATAGGGTATTCGAAAATTTCCGAAGTGCCATCCTGTTCTTTAATGGCGGATTGGACTTGTACCCATTAAAATGACAGTAGAACCATATTTAAATGGAAACGTTATTTATGACTTGGCAATTGATGGGGACTATATGTGGGTTTCATGTGCCAATGGGATTATAAAAATTGATAAACAAACTTATTCAATTGTTGAGCTATATAACCCGGGAAATTCTGATTTCCCCGAATATGATGCAACCAGGAGTATTGCTATTGATGATAATGGATACATCTGGGCAGCCGTTTATGGCAAGGGCGTCGCAGTACTGATTGATGGAAAATGGATCTTATATGATGAATCTAATTCTCCATTGAAAGGAAATTCAGTTATAGGACCATCGGTTCAGGAGGTTATGATCGGATCTGACGGAAAAGTATATATCGGGTCGACCAACAATGGACTTTATATCAAGGATGGTGATAATTGGATCAATTTCAATACTGATAATTCACCCTTGCCTGACAATTATATAGGCGTCATCAAAGAGGATAGTATTGGCAATATTTGGATCGGAACAGGTCAGTTTTATGGAAGTTCAGGCGGACTTGTCAAACTCAGTATAAATAATGATTGGGAAGTTTATACTCAAGAAGACTCAGACTTGCCTGCCAATGGCATTGGCGATATCTCCATAGATAATGAACAGAATATCTGGTTAGCCACAAAGGTAGGATTATCAAAATTTGATGGCTCTACCTGGACAACCTGGTTACAAAATAGTTATGTGCATGCAATAGATATCGATCAAAGTCAGAATATCTATCTCAGCAGGCAAAGCGGTATAAAGATATTTGACCGAATCAACCAATGGCAAGATATTCCATCTCCATCCGACACAACTTATTACAATGTATATGGTATTCTAATCGATTTAGACACCTCAGTCTGGATGATTTCAGTAGCTACAAATGGCCTTTTTCACTATAAAAGCCAAATTTGGAATGAAGTAACTCCATTAGTCAACGGCTTGGAAGTGACCCCTGTTCATGCTCTTACAAAAACATTGGACAACCACTACTGGATTGGAACCTCATTTATGGGATTAATAGAATTTGATGGCACTAATTGGACCTATTACGATCTGTTTAAGTCTTCCATTTCAAACAGGCGAATTCTTGAATTGGAGGAATTCAAAGACGGATTAATTCTAGGCATGCAATGGGGTTCAAACAGTACCGTCTCCTCATTCGATGGAACAATCGAAACAACGATCCTTGAAGGACCCAGATACATCCAAGATTTTTACAAACTAAATGATACAATCTATATTGCGACATCCGATGCACTATACAGATATGACGGCGATGTTGACACCCTTTCAGATTCAAACAGTGGCTTGCCATCGAACGATATCAGAGGTGTCAACGGATACAAAGACATCCTTTGGCTAACTACAAGCAAGGGTCTTGTAAAATGTCAGAATGAAATCTGGCAGGGTTGGGATACTATGAACAGCAATATTCCAAACAACAACACAAAACTGCTGGACGTGGACATCAACGGAAATCCCTGGTTCATCACGGAGGACTCTAGTGCCAATCCACTACTAATCAAATTTGATGGAGTAAATTTCCTGGATTTCACGGACACGTTTTTCATGTCAATTGGCCCTGGCTTTTTCAGAGATCTGGAGGTTATTGATGACCAACATATATATATCGGGCATTCCAAAGGTGTCTGTATAAAAACAGACGGAGTGTGGAAACTATATAAAGCTGTGAATATCAATGACATTTACAGAGATGGGCAAAAGGTCTTTTTTGCTTTTCAATCTGGTTTACTGATCCTTGACCTTGATTGCACATCAGGAATGACAGATTTTGATGAACCTCTTCAAACACCATTCAACTCCGGGATATGCGTCTACCCGAATCCGGCAAGCAATGAATTGAATATAGACTTTCAACCAGGAATCCGGAAAGACAAATCGTTGCTTACCGTTTATGATTTGGTTGGCCGAATCATGCACCAAATCCCAAATCCCGGACAGACTATGCTCCAAACATCAACTTATCCAGATGGGGTTTATTTGATCGATTATGACGATGGAAGGAATCATTATATTCAAAAATTCCTGATTCAGCACTAAGTTCTTATATGATCCTTGGGTGGAACTCTAGTCTTTCATGCCGTCCGTTAAGGGCCTGGAGCTCCCATATTCATAACCGGTTTGGATGGATGGCAATAAAAGTCTAAATTGAAAAACCAAGCCCTGCCTCCCATGAAACAATTCTCCCTCCTCCTACTCCTTTGCCTTTCTTTCACCTTGACGGGCCAACAGCTCTTCCCGAGCCAGGGGTTGATCTATGGCGCCGTGTACCATCCAAACGTATATGAAGCACCTCCTGGAACAACGTGGGATTATTCGCTGAAATATGAAGTGGATACATTGATCTGTGGTGAGATGCTGCATCTGTTCCGAACTTCCAACGATCATAACTATTTTATTCAAAATACTGGCGATCAATACTATTGGATCCTTAAAACGGATCCTTGCCCTTTGATGAATAAGCATCTCCTTTATGATTTTTCTCTAGAGGCCGGAGATACCGTATCTGGTTACAGCCCCAATTTCCAGCTGGAGCAGATCGTTTTCCAAAAGGACACCGTATTTTTAAATGATGGCAAACCGAGAAGACGCATCATTTTTAAGGATATTCCTTATGACCTAAAGCAGTATGAAATCATTGAAGGGATCGGTTATCCCAATTACGGATTCCTTCCGCTGGCTGGAAGTCACGAAGGGGAGTATAATGAACTCATTTGTGTCCGGGATTCCTCTGGGGTGATCTATTCCAATCCTGAGGCCGATTCTACTATCTCATGTGCCTCCACAACCTGTTTTCATCCGATCCCCAGGTTCACATTTTCATGCAATGGAAGTGAATTTTCATTCCTCAACCAATCCACATTCGCCTCGACCTATCACTGGGATTTCGGGGATGGTCAGACAAGCTTCGAAATGGATCCTGTACATGAATACAAAGATGAAGGATGCTATACGGTGACATTATCTGCCTACACAAATTGCCGACCTGAACCACAATTCAGCATGGAGGTTCTGAATGTAGGCGGTATTCATTATTGGAATCCACCCATTGAATTGCCCTTCCCTTCTCGCCAAGCCTTTGTGCGTACGAATGAACATTGGAGCCTGGTAGAGGAAAAAACGATTCACACCACACATGATGGTGGCCAATCTTGGTTTGACTATACATTGCCCGATTCATTCGCCAACGTGATTGCCACCATTCAGGATATTTATTTTTCCAGTGAAACAAACGGAATTTTAGGAGGTCGGGCTCCATATAACTCATCCATTCCTGACGGACTCACTTCTGTCTTTTTCACCAATGATGGAGGTGAAACCTGGGTTCCAACATTCGTCCCGGATCCAGATGACATCTCACATGTACTCCAGATCAATGAAGATGTAAGTTATCTGGGTGGGGAGTACCCTGACCCTATTTACATCACTTATAATGGTGGAGATTCCTGGGATGCAATTGAAGGGGTGAACGCATTTCGTATCCGCGATATGTGTTCTCCTTCCAACGACCTTTTATATTATTGTGGGCACGCCTCTTATGATGTTCGATTTGGAGTGATTCAGGACGGTGAGGTCATTCTTGCCAAAGAAATTTCACTGGGCGATCAATATTCGGGAGAAATCCCCAACGCCCTGTTCTTCCTTGACCCTCAAACTGGATGGATCCTCACCTCACGGAAAGTTTTATCCACAACAAATGGTGGATTGGATTGGAGCATTCAATCATTGAATGCTACTGGCATGCAAGACATTTACTTTGAAAACAAAGATCACGGACTGATCATCGGTGATCACGGTCTAATTCTGGAGTCTTTTAATGGCGGCATTTCCTGGGATTCGACATATTGCGGGCATGAATACCTTTTATGGTATCGCGAATTGTTCTGGCCAGAAAATACAAATCCGTTTATTGCCGGAACTGGTGATCTGCTCCAACTCTCCGATACACCTGTCCAAGTAGATTGCCAAACCGTGGCCATCGATCCGGTGATCAATACACCTCAGGCATTGACTATATTTCCCAATCCGGTTGGCGCCTCGCGATTGGTCGAGATACACTATCCAGAACTGGCGGGTGGAGAACTAAGACTGTATAATACTTCGGGACAACTGGTCTTGAAACAGGCCCTACCCCCAACTGATCGAACACAATTGGATTGTTCCACGCTACCCCCGGGGTTTTACGTCATACGCTTGACCACAAGCACAGGAAACATATTGATCGACAAGTTGATCATTCAGTAACCCCATCATGTATTTGTGGTTCCCGGTGAAGTTCGTATTATCACAGTCCAATACGACTCCACATACACCATGAGAAACTTCTTTCCTGCCCTCATCGTCAGCATGCTGCTTCCCAGCTTGCTCGCCGCACAATCCACACCGCGCCTCTTTTGTGGCAACGAATTATTCAGTGAGATGGTGGCCACGCAGTATCCCGAGTGGGCGCAGTCCATCGAGAAGACCTTTGAGCAGGCCAAACTGACGCAGGCCGGTCAACGCACTACGTTGACCATCCCTGTCGTCGTGCATGTGGTCTGGAATCTGCCCGAGGAAAATCTGTCGGATGAACTGATCGAAGCGCAGATCCAGGTGCTCAACGAAGATTTCAATCGAATGAATGCGGACACGGGTAATCTGAGGAGCATGTTTGAATGGGTAGCCGGATCTGCCGATATCGAATTCGAGCTGGTGACCATCCTACGCAGAGAAACCTCCACCCTGTTCAATGTGGACATACTCAGCGGCAATATTATCCCCGAGGTCAAACATACGGATGACGGCGGAAGCGATGCTTTCTATACAGGAAACTTTCTGAATATCTGGGTGTGTAATATCCAACCGCTGAAGATCGGCCCGATCGTCATCGGCCAGATACTCGGCTTTGCCTTTCCCCCTGCTGGACTGGACAATTGGCCTTCTGGCAGTAATGCACCGAATGAAGAGGAGGACGGAGTCGTCATCGATTACCGTGTCTTTGGTCCGGACAATCCAACCCCGGTGGAAATCCCGGGTGGTACCGGCAACCTGGTCGTCAAAGGTCGGACGCCGACCCATGAGGTCGCTCATTATCTGGGACTGCGCCACATCTGGGGCGATGGTGGCACCTTTGGCCCGAACGACTGTGCCCAGAGCGATGGTGTGGACGACACTCCATATGCCGATTCAGAATCTGCATTTGATTGCGATATCACCAAGAACAGTTGCATCGGGATCGAACCCTTTTACGGTCTGGACATGCCCGACCTGATCGAAAATTTTATGGACTACTCCAGCGAGGATTGTATGAATATGTTCACCAAAGGCCAGGTGCAGATCATGCGCAATGTGCTGATGGGGCCCAGGAGCGGGTTGTTGCAAATGACCGCTTTGGATGATATTGCTGCCAGTGGAACAATGATGAGCCTGATGCCAAATCCCACTTCCGGAAGTGTCCATATCCAGTTTGATCAGGCCACCACTGTTGAATCCCTTTTGACTGTTGCCGATCCTTACGGTCGTGCCGTTTTCAAGCAAATAATCGCTGCCGGAGCCACATTAACGACACTCGACCTGCAGGGTCTGTCTGATGGACTGCATGCCGTTGTTCTTGAAAACAATCAAGGGGTTCAGGTGGAGAAACTCCTCATCCAGCGCTAGGAAATTCCTCAGTGTAATCAAGACGTCCCAGATTGTATTTTACGGTCTGGGCAACTCCTGGATATCCTTGACCTCACCAGGGCTGTTCACATCTATCCGATGAATCTCCCAATCTCCACGAAACGGTTCTTCAATATGATAGAACTCGTCGGAGAATCGAAAAAGAAGGAGTCCGCCAACGACGACCAGCATAGGCGTCAACCAACTCCATACATGATCCTTATCTGCCGGTGAATATGATCCTGCATAAGAAACTGATGCGGAGAGTACCACCGTCATCAACCAGACAAATCCACCAGCTGCCATGATCCATGCCATCCACCTGGTCCATTTTCGGGTTGTTCCATTGATGCAGATCTCCCGAATCACATGTTCATCCATCTGAAGAATAGATCCTTGCTTGTCGAGTACATGCAATGAGTTGGCCGACAATGAAAGCAGGCTGCCATATTGGTTTCGAGTTACCTTCCTTCCCTTTTCATTGATCGTATTATAGCGTACAATAATTTCCTGTCCAGACGCAATGCTGAATTCCTTCTTCTTGTACCGATGCCAAAACTGCCAGACCCCATCACATGCCACTTCCTGCTCTGGAGAGGTTTCCATTAATCGAGCATATTGCCAATATCGCCCATGGAGCCCATTGGCAGAAAAAGCCCGGCACACCGCCTGCCGAAGAATGTCGAATGGCGCCCGCTGATCCGGAGGACAGTAGGTACAGTGGAGGACATTCATATCTTCATTGCGAATGTCTACAGATAGAATTTGTCCATTTTGCAAGACGATGGTATCACAATGACTTTCAACTTGCGAAAAGATGCTTGACCACACAAATACGAATTGAATGCTCAGGAATAGCCATTTCATAGTTCACTTTTAAATAAAAAAATATTAAAGGAATCCCATTATCCTCCCTGAACTATATCAAGTACAATTCAGAGTCCAGTCCAAATACAAGTTAAGAGGAATTCCACCTGGATCAATATACAAGAAATCTACTCGATAGCGACTCATCGCGATTTAACCATGTCATTTACACCGAAGACGATCATTCGGGCAGATCTACTAAAAAAGGCTGATCTCTCAAAAAGAGAGATCAGCCTTCCTGTTCGCATATATAAAAGCGTTCAGCCGCAATAATATGTCCGTATTGCTTTTTACCCTTTCTTGTAGGCTTTTGCGGTTTGCAGTAATTTCTGGCCACGCTCCATCGCTTTCTCGTAATAGTCCGCCAACGCCTGAGCATTTTCAGTTGTCGGGTTTTCTATAAACTCGCCCAGTAAAGGATAGTCCTGAACATTGAAACCATATGCGGCAGCATAGGTCTTCATATCCTCCACCTGGCTCTGAAAGCTGGTGTATTTTTTGGCTGCCAGTTTTTCTTTGATCTGCACTTCTTCAGGCAGTGCCGTCCATTCTGTCGGGCCCTGGCTTCCGTGACTGGTTCTTTCCGTCTCAAAATAAAATGGCTTGTAATCCGGAGACAACCGCGCCAGCGCTAATTGCATTTCATTCATCACGCCTTGCATTTGCTCGACCACATCAGCCAACTGGTTCTGCTGGAGACCAACGGCTACATTGATATAGTTGATCATCGTATTGGGTAGTGATGCACTCCAGGCAACGCCTATGATCCGCTTGTAATCGTACACGTTCGCCTGGTCAGGACGGATCGCAATAGCCATACCATCTTCATTTCCAGAAGGCAGTATAAAATCGCCAATCTGTACTTCTCCCATTACTTTGACAGGCACCTGGCCCATAAATGCAACTTTTTCATACAGATGATCTTTGCCCTTTGCTGGCATCGCACCCAGCACTCCGGGCTTGTCGGATACCACCATATAGGATTCTGCAGTCTCAAATGTTTTGGAGATCTGACCACCGCGGACGCCTACCACTTCACCAAAGTGGATCGACTCCAATGAATCGTACCGCATCAACCATTCCGCATAGTCCGCACCACCCGATTCATAGGTGACGCCAATGTTCAGTTCGTTGACGATGATTAGTGCGGCCAACTGGCCACCGGTTTTAATCATATCAATAAATGACCAGATCGCATCATCGCAATCACCCGCGAGACATGCTCCGCTCGCAGCGGCGGCATTGACAGCAAACTGGAAAATCGTAAAGACAAAATCCACCGTCAGGTTGATGGCCTCAAATGCATAGTTGCTGCCCATATAATCACCAAAAGCAGCATTTTCCTGTGGGTCCTGTTCTTTGTCTGTATTCCCGCCGATGGCATCATCAAAATCGACATCTCCAACAATATCGATGGCGACCTGACGGACGATGCCACTCAGACCCGTTTGTCCTTCAATACGCCCGACAGAATTGTCTGTGCCTGAGCCAAAGAAAGTGATGAAATTGTTGGTTTCATTCGGATACTGCGGATTGAGTTTAATGGCTATTCCCTGCTGACTTCCCTCGACACGTAGAGGATATGCGGCATAGCTCCCCTGGCCACCTGTAACCAGGGTATGAATGGTTACCTGACCGTTTGCCTCAAGCGTATTATTCAAGGTTGTCGCACCATCCACATTTAAAGTGGCATTCAGGTCCGTTGCTTTATCCACTTCCAACGTTCCGGTCAGATGTGTAGATCCCATATTCCGGACATCCAGGTTGCCGCCGATATTGACATTCTTACCGATACCGACGCCTCCGGCCACGACGAGAGCTCCGTTCGTTGTCGCGGTCGATTGAGTGTTATCCGTTATGGTCAATTTCCCTCCCAGATCCAGATCACCAGCAAGACTGGTATTTCCCCCTACATTCAGATTTCGCTCGACACCTACGCCTCCTTCAACCACAAGTGCACCATTGTCCTTGGTGGTGGACTGAGCTGTATTATTGATGGTAGTGATCCCATCAATTTTCGTGTCCCCACCAATATTGACATTCTGTTCAATCCCGACGCCTCCTTCGATGATCACAGCTCCGTTATCATTTGTTGTCGACTGAGTCGCATTATGAAAATGCCCAATGCCGTAGACATCCAGGTCACCATCCACCCGGGCATTGTTTTTTACCCACAGGTCGTTGTCGATATAGGCATTATGTAAGACATGCAGGTCATCAAATTCCCCGTTATCCGCGGTCAAATTTCCCTTCACGATCAGGTCGCCCCAGAAACGCCCATTGCCTCGCACATCCAGATCACCATAATTGTATTGATCCTTCAACACGTAGAGGTCTCCATTGGGCATAATGAACAAACGCAGTGAATCGGAGGTCCGGATCAAAAGCGGCTTCATGGTTTTAATGCCCAGGAATTGTGGAATGATATCCTGATTCTGGATGATTTCTTCCGGGGTAAATGGCGCTGTATCTGGCGGAATCAAATTGTTACCATTGGTTTTCCAATATTTCTCAATGACCGTGTCATCACGGGTTTCAGCACCCTGTTCGATATCATCTTCCACCCCTCCTGCTGTCTGGGCGTAAAATGCGTAGGGCACGGAGAGCAACTGCAGTCCACCGCTGGATACAAACTGGCCGTTTCCATCCAGATCATACTGGATATCCGCCCAGAGATTCCCCACAGACCAGGGGATCATGCGGAAAGTACCTGAAAGGCGATGTCCCTGACCGATGATCAAACCAAAGGTCCCTTCAGGGGCCACTGCAACGTGGTGATGTTCTTCATAATAGGTAAAACCATTGGCTGGGTCAGTAATGGCTACTCGTACATCAAGCTCACGATCACCCATCGGGATGCCATAATCACTTCGTAAAACAGCTTGATAATGTATGCCTTGCGGCACCGTTTGTGCCCATGCAGCTGCTGTGATCAAGCAGCAGAAAAGGAGAGTAAGAATTCTAGTCATTGGTAATCGCTTTTAAAGTTTGATCAATTGAATGGATTCGGTACGCTGACCATCCGCATAATTACCTTCCAGGAGGTATGTACCTGCCGGGAGATAGGATACATTTAAATATTGGCCGCTGAATTGGACGGCATCCCGAGATATTTCTACGCCATTGATATTTCGAAGGATCACATTCCTCAGTGCCGGGCCATTTAGATCGAATTCTACACGCACCCAATCACCGCTTGGGTTGGGATAAATCGTCAATGTCCCATTTGGAGAATCGGATTTTACTTTGGCCTGCCATACGCCTTGCTGAAATCCCTCAGTCAGCAGCACTTGATCGCCTGAGACCCTTCTAGTTGCCGGTTCACCCAGAGTATGGGTAACGCGTACATGAGAGGTCAACTGGACTTCAGCAGATGATAAGGAGCCGATCACTGCCTGCTGAGCAGGTAAGATCAGAGGGAGTAACAGGGTGATCAGGGCAAAGCACTGCCTCTGCAACCGGTTTCGGTTTACAATTTGCATACTGACACGTTTTGATTGAGAATTGCTCAGGGGACTGACAATCGAATATAATACATGGATCCGAAAATAGCAAATGCCTCGTTTTATCAAGCAGGATTTCTTGTACTTTTTCGATACAAATGTGACATCCAAAGAGGCTTACATCGCATGTATTTTATTCAATTATAAATAATACACATACATTAATAACTGCATCACAATTCAATTTATAAGTATACTTCTTGCTATTTTCATGCATCTGTGTGACAAGTAAAATAATCCCATATTTTTTAATATTTATTACCGTACGATTTGTAAAATCATCCACGATTGAACCGTCCAAAGGCATGTACTTTCCATTACCATTCCGAATGAAACTTCCAAATAAGGGAAACCGAAAAATCGTATACAAAACCCTCGCTCATACAGACTCACCTCAAAGGGTATCAATCTTTGAAGCAAACAAGCAATCAGGCATGAATTTCAGCAGCATGTTATGAGTCTACATGCTAATTGGACGGAACAGGTCCCTGACATGCCTTCATACTCTTGTCAAATGATAGACCATGATTGCAAGCGTAAATCAATTCATTCGAATGTATATCATGATCCACCACCCGGACCCTTGTGATCGCGTCTACATTGTGCACAAGCTTCCCGTATGTCAGGGCCCTGAAAGATGCTGTAATATCTAGTGCTTACCAGCTTGGATGATCCGCTTGCGAGGCCTCCACCACCATCCTCTGAAGACTGATCTGTGACGGGATTCTGACCGATGTAAAACATTCCGCAATTATTGCTTTTTCAAATGGTATTCGTCTCATTTACATTCAGATCAACACCCTGTCAACAATTTAGGTCAACCCCACATGACTGGCTTCTAAAGTAGATGAGAATACACAAGAAAATCGTCCACTTTCATGCGCTTTTGGCATGACGGTGAGAGGTTGAAATCCTGGGAATTAAGCCCATGACCATTTCAAAAAGCATCAAAAGACAAATGACAAATAAATACACATTCAGAAATCCCGATAGCCATCTTACTACCCAGTTTTTAGTATTACCACGCCTGAAAAAACCAGCAACAGATCTTCCCTCGGCGAGAAGATCGGAGGAATCAGGAATTCTAAAGGTGAATCGACTTTACAAATAAAAAAAGCCGTCCTTTTGGAACGGCTTTGTGGTCGCCGCCGCTAAAGCTTTGGCGACCGAAGGAGGATATCCGCCAGGGGGCGGGCAGGTCGGAATGAAATTGTAAAATGAGAAATAAGAAATGAGGAATGAGAAAGGGGTGAACTCTTTGCTCCTCCTACAGGTGATCTGCCCAACTCGACTGTGGTATCCTTTCTGCGAAAAACCAAGAACGGATCTTCTCGTCAGATAAGATTACAGAAATCCTGACAAGCACATTGGGTACATTGAACTTTGAACAGGTTGGCCGTCAGGTCAAACCTTGAACATTGAACTGCCAATCTAAGCAGTGTTACCA
>JAIPBE010000093.1 GCA_021738725.1 Saprospiraceae bacterium
AAAATAACTAATGCTAACAATGTGTATAAGTCATTGGGCAGAAAGTAGTTAATTGAAAGTTAGTACATACAAAAAACATATCAGCGGGTTGACAGTGAAGTGCGTTTAAATGCCCAACGCCTCATACACTAGACCGTTATGTGATATTTTAGGGAACCCGACAACTAACGAGAACTATGGCAATATTAAGTCCGACAATTGAAGTTATAAAAAGACAGAAAGTTCAACCGACAGAAGGAGAATGGACTTTACTGAAGTTCTTGTTGGACAATCTTGACGACACATACGAAATTTATTATCAACCGTATCTTAATGGCGACAATCCTGACTTTGCAATAATGCGAAAAGGAAGTGGAGTTTTACTTATAGAAGTTAAAGACTGGAATTTAAATCACTATTACGTTGACGAAAAAACAAAATGGCGATTACAAAAAGACAACACGCCAATTAAATCACCACTAAATCAAGTGGAGAACTATAAATCAAATTTATTTCATCTGCATTTAGAAGAATTATTCAAAAAAAGCATTAAAAGCAAAAATCATTGGGCAACTGTAAATTGTGCTGTCTATTTTCATAAAGCAACAGAGCAAAATTTAACAAGTTTTTTACTTGACGGCTTTAACAAACAAGAAGATGAGCCTTATAAAAAATTCGTAAGTTATTTTGGTTTGTTAGGTTACAACTCACTAACCAAAGACAAACTTAATTCGCTTCTGACAAGATTTTGGCTAAACAAAACATCATATTACTTTGATGAAACACTTTACCACAGTTTTCAACGATATTTAAAACCACCAATTCATCAAATTGAAGAAGGAATAAATATAATTTACTCAAAAGAACAGCAAGAACTAATCAGAAGCGAAATAAGACCAAGAAGAAAAATTAAAGGAGTTGCAGGAAGTGGAAAAACTTTGGTTTTAGCAAAACGAGCCGTAAATGCTTACAAACGAACTGACGACCAAATTTTAGTTTTAACCTATAACCTATCACTAAAAAATTATATTCATGATAGAATTAGTGATGTTAGAGAAGAATTTAACTGGAATAATTTTTACATCACAAATTATCATCAATTCTTCAAAACACAAGCAAATAATTACAATTTAGAAATTCAAAATCTTGGTTCTTGGCAAGACACATCTTTCTTTGAAAGCGTAAAAGACAGCATTAAAAAATATGACGTAGTTCTAATTGATGAAATTCAAGATTATATGCAATCTTGGATAGACATTATCACGACTTACTTCACTCATTCGGAAACAGAATTTGTCGTTTTTGGAGATGAAAAACAAAATATTTACGAAAGAGAACTTGACGAAAACAATGAACCAATTGTTAGAACAGTTGCTGGTGTTTGGAATAAATCTTTAAATGTGTCGCATCGTTTTGCAAGTAACATCGGAAACATTGCAATGAAATTTCAAAAAACGATATTTGGACTTAAATATGGTGCAGACGAATTAAAAGTAATGTCCCAACTTGACTTTGAAAAAAGAATAATTGAATATCATTATTTTCATTCCTTCACACCAGATATTTTATTTGAAAAAGTTTACAATGTTTTAGAACGTAATCAAATTCATTCGTCTGACGCTGGAATTTTATGCTCAAAAGTAGAGATTTTAAGAGCAATTGATTTTTCAATCCGAACAATCAAACACGAAAACACAGCGATAGCATTTGAAAGCCAAGAAGAATATTTAGAACATAAAGACAATAACACTAAAATTGAAGAAATTAGACGATTAAGAAAGAACCACTTTTATATGAAAACAGGAACGGTTAAACTATCAACTATTCACAGTTTTAAAGGATGGGAAATCGACACATTGTTTTTATTCATCGAGAACGAAGAAGACGAAAAGGAATTTGCAAATGCCGAACTAATATACACTGGACTAACAAGAGCAAGAAAAAATTTGATAATATTCAATTTGGGAAACAGAAAATATGACGACTTTTTTAAAGCGGAAATTGAAACGAAATACGAACACAAATAAAAACATCACATAACAAGGGTTTTGCAATAGTGGGGCGAAACTGCAAAGTTCAACAGCAGTTCTTCAATTAAACTTTTGTACAAAATTGAAGATTTGTACTTCGATTGCCCCACCATCGCAAAGCCCCAAAACGTTGAACAAACCCCCTCAATAAATCCGATTATACGCAGATTGAGCTATTGACAAATAGCCTGTTGTACATATAGATTTGGCTTGCACCAACCCGATCTATCTTTTATGCGCAGGCAACTGAAATCGATCGACAATCATCCTCATAAATTTCGGACAGTGTCCGCCTCCTTTCCAGAGCAAAGAGAACAATGTACCATGTCTCCACTTCCTCTTTGTAGGGAGAGCTGCTTCATTGTGCTTCCTGTTTATTTGCCTTGGTCTAACCTGCTCATTGAAATGCCCTCTCCACGTGGCCGTTGAAAAGTCGCATCTGACCTTTGCGCCATGCGGGCAATGCAGCATTGGGACAACCGACTGAAACAACCTGAACAAACCCTGCCACGGGCAATAGTTATAACGTGGACATTTTCAAATTTTTCAATGTTTACTATCTTTAGGGTGAACGGAAAGTTGCCAGAAGGACGCCAAATCAATGAAGCATATCCTGACTGACCAACACCCATTGGCACAAAAGGAACAGGCACGTCATGCTACAACACCTTATTTCATCCAATGATGCATCACCACATAGAATACATTTCCCATCGTGAAGAATACACCACTGATTAAAATTGCCTGTTACCAGAAAAAAGACTGGAATCGATTTCTCAATATGATCGATGACAGAGCAACCATGTTCGATACCTGGGAAGAATGGTATCAGGCCGTTCAAAAACAGAAATCCGAATACGTCCGACAGGGATTTGAAGTCAAAGATATTCCCATAAACCTGGATGAATTACAGGACTATTGCAGAATTGAACAGCTGCCAAACAATGGACAGACTCGCGCTCAGTTTGTACAAACAAAACAGCCATGACATTCAAACGCATTTCATTTCTTAAATACATCGAACATCACTTGCAGCTCAATCCAACTGCTGACAGACGGGACCTTGAGATGAAACTCAAGCGGGTCCTCCAGGACCATCAAAATGGAATCACCTGTCATTGTAGAGATGACATATGGGCCATTGGCTCCGCATTCCCTGGCAATGGCTGCTTCACTTTTCTGACGGGTGAACATCTACCTTATGATGACTATGAACTGCACACTGCTCACCATAGATCATCGGACCGGAAAGGTCAGGTGCATATTGATGACCTGGATCCAGATGACATCCATGGACTCTTCGATGATGAAGGATATAAAATCAACACCGATCTGATGAAAAAACCCGGATTGTGCCTTTTGGGCACTTCTATCAAACCCACTCAATGACCAAACAAATCCTTGAAGGATTTTTACTAAAGAAAAGGTGGAATTCACTTGCAGCTCTTTTAAAAAATCATCATGAACCTGAAGGATATTCAGCGTGAACTCGATGCGATCATGCACGAACAAAATCGGCGAAAACTTCCGGAATTTGCCGGTTATTCTCCTACTGAAATGTATGAAATCATCTATCAACCATTTGAAGCAAACAGTCCGATTCAGCTAAAGCAACTCCATGACACAGACTACCAACAGATTCCAATCTTAAATCTGATGCGGTATCTCCTGCACCTGGTCCACCAGGCCGGGGAAATCAAATTAACAAAAACAGGATGCCTGCCGACCAGGATCGTGTCAGATATCTATGATCAGCGTTTCTTTCCTGAAAAGCACCTTGAGGCAGGATTCAAGAAATTATATAAAGAACAGGACTCCACCTCTATAAACCTCACCCGACATCTGTGCGCGCTCTCCGGATTCACAAAGAAAAGAAACGGAAAATTAAGCCTGACGAAAGCCGGAACAAAAGCATTAACCGACAATGCCTTCCTGCTGGAAACAAGCCTTTCCAAATTTGTCCATAACTTCAATTGGGCTTATTATGATGGTTATGGTGAGAACCACATTGGCCAGCTTGGATTCGGGTTTTCTCTTATCCTCCTGGACAAATATGGCCATGAAAAACAACTTGACACCTATTATGCTGAAAAATATTTCAACGCATTCCCGCAGCTTTCCGAAGGATTTTCAACAGCTGTTCATCCAGCCGGGCACTTTGACCATTCATGCTATTCCCTGCGCACATTCGAACGGTTTATGAGCTACTTCAATCTAGTTCAAATCGAATATGAAGGACATTGGATCAATGCAGTAAGATATGTGACAAAAACAGCATTTTTTGATCGCTGGATTCAAATATCCCCCCCAGAATAAAAGGTATGCAATCTGGGAGATGGGCATTGAAGTTGCGACTCTTTTTCCGTAACCGAATTGAATCGCTTTGCACTCAAAGACACTCTGAACAACGTGATGATGAATACTCATTGTATATCGCCATTCGCAGAAAGTAAACTCTTGCCTGACAAGTCTATTCAATATCTTGCAGCAGGCCATGAAAATGAACCATGTGTTAACTCCCTGGCGCAGCGTTACGCGGCCAACTGCCAGACATGCAAACGCCTGGCTCAGGTCTTTGTAACCAGTACAAAATCGATTCATCGTTAGCGTATGAATATCTTGAGAAACGAATTCCAATAAAATGAATGACCTCTACACAGAAGACGAAGATTTTATTCTGGTCAGAACCATTGATGGTCTTCAGGAATGGAGCATGGTTCTCGCACGGGAAATCGATGAGGAGACATACGAAATACTGGATGACACTGAATACCATCATGATAATAACAGTGTCCTGTTTGAATTCTATCCCGGAGACATTGTACACGTTGATTATGACACCATGCCCCTGGAAGATTATCCCCAGGCCATCCGATTGGTCCAAACCGGTCACTGGCCAAAACGGGACTATTTTCTTTTCCAATTCAAGGTCATGATGCATACCTTGCCTTCCACCCTGGCATCGCTTACTCCATGGCTTCCGGTGATCGACACGATTCGGAAAGAAATGAATGAAGGCATCTTTTTCTATCGGCATATCCGGGAGTTCATCCAGCATATTTCCAAACCATGATGCAGTACATGGATTACATTCAAGCCTCCAACCGAATAACCTTCTGAATCTCTTCCGGTGACAGATCGCCGATCCATTGCTCGCCTTTGGCCACTGTGAGATCGGCCAGATGCTTCTTGGCCTGGATGAGGCGATCGATCTTTTCTTCCAGCGTGTTCCTGCAAATCAATCGGTGGACCATCACGTGTTTGTCCTGCCCGATGCGATAGGACCGGTCGGTCGCCTGTGCTTCGACAGCCGGATTCCACCAGAGATCATAGTGAATAACGTGAGAAGCAGCGGTGAGATTGAGACCCGCTCCACCCGCCTTGATCGTGATGATCATCACCGGATGGTTTCGTATGTACTGAAATCTGTTCACTGTTTCATCCCGTTGCTTTCGGGAAACTCCTCCATGGATCATCAACGCCCGGATGCCCCGTTCCTTTTGGAGCATCTGTTCCAGCAACAATGCCATTTCCTTAAACTGGGTAAAGATGATACACTGTTCTCCCTGCTCCGTGATTTCGTCCACCAGTTCGAGCAAACGGGCCGCCTTTCCCGACCGGGTCGGGTCCGCTACGGTTTGCTTCTGGAATTGTGCCGGGTGATTGCAAACCTGTTTCAATTGTACCAGCAATTTGAACAACAGTCCGCCTCGCTGAAACCGGTCATCCATTGCCAGAATCTGATTCAGCGAATCCGTACGGGCCTGGTACAATGCCGCCTGTTCCGGGGTCAGATCACAATACTGATTCGTCTCGATCTTGTCCGGCAGATCCGGTACAATGGTTCGATCCGTCTTCATTCGACGAAGCACAAACGGATCGACCATTCGCCGAAACCGGTCCAGTCGTTCCCGATCGTGCATCTGCTGGATCGGTCTGCCCAGATGTTGATCAAACCAGGATAATGAGCCCAGATAGCCGGGCAGGACAAAGTCGAAAATACTCCAGTAGTCGCTCAATCGATTTTCGACCGGTGTGCCGGTCATGGCGATCCTGGCCCGGGACTTCAGCGCTTTGACCGCTTTGGTCTGAGCTACCTTGGCATTCTTGATCGCCTGCGCTTCATCGATGACGGCCAGGTCCCATTCCTGTTGAAGCAAAGCGCTTTTTGCACTTCGCAACGTACCATAGGTAGTCAGGACCACATCCGAGGCCAACTCATCCTTTCTTCCCGTGCCATGATAGATATGAACCGAGAGGCCAGGTGCAAATCGTTCGATTTCCCGCTGCCAATTGCCTAATAAAGTGGTCGGGGCTACGACCAACATCCTGGGTGATCGCTCGGGATGTTCATCCTTCAGTACCAGCATCAGGGTGATGATCTGAATGGTTTTCCCCAATCCCATATCGTCGGCAATGATCGCACCATGGGCCAGATGAACGTTGCGATAGAGCCACCGGAACCCCCGCTCCTGATACGGCCGGAGAGTCGCATGGAGCCCATCGGGAACAGGTATTTCAGGTATGGACAGCCTTCTACCTATCTCCTCCCTCAACCGGTCACCCATGATGACCGGCCCCCCATCAAAATCTTCCGCCAGGATGTGGCGTAACAGGTCCATCCCGGTCGGACGTTTGGCCTCGTGCATGCTGTCCAGCAATGCCGACATGGCGGAAGGTTCCAGCAGGATATATTGGTCCCTTACCCGAATGACCGAGCTGCCGTGGTTGTACAGCTGTCGAAATTCCTCCAGGGAGATCTGGTGGTCGCCCAGGGTCAGTTGCCATTGAAAATCAAGCAGATCGCCCAGATTCAACAAGCCCGGAGCAGCACTGTCATCCGGCATCAGATCGGCTCGAAACCCGACAACCGGCTTGAGCAAACCTTTCCACTCTTCAGGCAGAAGCACCGAAAGATCCAGCCATTCAGACAACAGCTGCAGCGTATTAAAAAATTCCCACATGTCCTCTTCAGCGATGATCACCGACTGTCCAGTGGCGATGGCATCCGCCAAGGAGGGGTTGAACGAAATCAACATATCCAGGGTACGCAAGAAGGCGAGCCGGTCCAGCAGGTACTGATCACCCACCATAAATTCCTCTACACTGATCATCGGGGCATACTGACCTGCCCCCTCCCCTGCCTGTACGGATGCGGTAAAGCGTTTCTGCTGGTCAATCTCGATGATGACGACAGGTTTGTATGTTGAAGAGGCAAGCCGAATACGGCTCAGCCATTGATGAATAGCACCGGCCAGACCCCTGCCCGTATAGCCATCCTGAATGAGGATGTTGTGGTTAAAAAAAAGCTGATCGACCGAATGGGAAACCGACTTTCCGGGTGGGGTGCTCTCTGCATGGATCAGCGAAGTGATACAAAGGGCCAGGAGAAAGTCAAAGCGATGCTCGACCACGATTGCGACTGGTTCATCTCGCCAGACCAGGGTCAGCAGGCCTTCGCGCACCATTTCTCTACCCTCTGTCAAGACGGGCTCCCACTCTTCCATCCAGTCGACCGGCCACCACATCAGACACCAGGTATCCAAACCGGCGTCCAGAATGCGCGGCCAGAACATGCCGGCAGCAATCATCTGCCGGGCCAGCCGGGCAGTATGGATCAGCAGTCGAACATCGTCCGATACCTGTGAAAGATAGCGATCGGGGAAGGCGATAAGAAAGTAGAGTGCTTCGTCCAACCGAGAGATTTGAACCTCTTCATTGTCTGGCAAATACAGCCAGACAGCCTCCACATGGCATCGATCATTGATGGACAATTCTACAAATTCGACCTTTCGCAGATCAACCGGACCAGAATCCCCATCTCGCTCGGCAAGCGGTAATGCAGCCGATTTTATGGCCGACTGGACATACCGTATCAGATACTGCCGAAAATCTCCTGCCGGATAAAATCCAGGTGACGGACTCAGGCATTCATAAAACCGGAGACTGGGTTGCGGAAGGGAATGGAAGTCAGGTTCGACAGGGTGTACTTCCGGAAAGGATTCCTGCTCGGATAGTTCCTGCGTCAGATCATATAGAGATAACACTTCGATGATCTCCTGGTCTTCATCCATCAGCCCCCATTCCAGAAACTCTTCTTCCAGGTCGACCCCGTGCAGCCGAAAGACAAGGAAGGGATCCAGATCGATCTCCCGGGCAACGAGGTAGAGCACGGCTGCCAGGTGCTTACAGGGTACTGCCCAGTCGGGACAGCTGCACTGCATGGAGAGATCCTTCCACGAATCCGGGAAGAGCGGCATCTTCAGTTGCTGGCTCAACGCATCCAATTCCACAGGGACAGCTCCGGATACCAGGGCAGATACCAGATCATGCCGATCAATGATGGTATCGATCAATTTGTCGATCTGCCTTTCGCTGAACCGACGCACCCCGATGGACACCTTATATGGCCTTGGCCGACTACCTGCCACCCGAGCTTCGATCAAGTGTTCGTCAAACTCGATGCTTTCCACCATCCCTTGTCGGGCATAGGCTCTGCCCCGGGGCAACCGGTTGTCATCATCGATCCCTTCCAGAGACCGTAGCCATGCCTGTCCCCACCAGGTGGACCCGAATTCCGGATTGTGTTTTCTCATATTCCTCTATGTATTGGATGGGGTCTAGGAACAGGACAACGCCTTCCTTTTCCCCTTCATGATCATTCTATCGGTTCTGAAGGAAAAAAGCTGCCGATCCTGCATCTCCTCCATTCACTGCGGAAAGATAAATTTGAACAGCCAATCGTCATGTATGTGCGCACGCAAAACTGATCCACCATGTTCAAAAAAATTCGGACGTATCCTGATACCTGCCGACCTGACATCCGAAAAGGTGCAAGAAATTTGGACTGGTTGTCCATCATCATGGGGAATGCCAACCCGAAAACCCGAATTCCTGAAGTGGGTCGCAAGCCTGCTTGAACTGATGCAAAGGTAAAATAGTCAACTCCGCTCATCTTCATCTGTCCTGTTGTGCTATTTTAAAACATTTTGTATATTTCGCGCTCTATGGCCCAAATGTCCAGCACCCCAACCATTCGGATCGCTTCTTTGCAACATCGTGGAGAGGCCCGGATCGGTTTATGGTTTCCGTACGACAACGGGCTCATCGCCAGCGTGAGAGCCTTACCAGGTGCACGATGGAGTGCGACACAGATGTGCTGGCATATTCCGGATTCAGTAGAGAGTCGACAGGCCCTCAAGGCTGCCGAACTGCCTGTTGAATCCCAACAAGCTACCCGCGATCCTGAACGCTCCCCAAAAACAATTTCCATAAAGAAACCGCTGCCATCTTCCGGAACCACCGTCGATGTCCCGACTTCAGGTGCCCTATCCGGCATATCCTCCCCAAAAGAGGAGCCTTCAGTATTGCCACAAACGGACAAACCCGTGGCTGCTGACATACCTGTTGCTCCGCAACAGGGTCCACTGGAGATCATTCTTCAGGCGCAGCAATTCGTGATCAGGATGCCGTACCGACAGGAAGATGTCGACTTTCTCCGGTCTCTGGCTGGAAGCTGGTGGCACACATCATCAAAACAATGGATCGTGCGGGCGATACCCGCAAACCTGGAAGCGCTTCAATCGCATTTTGCGTATTGGACAACGGAAGTCTATGCCCGATGCCTGGATCTGGTGATGGCTGCTACTGACCCGTTCATCGTGGAACTGTACCAGTCTCCCGAGCGACCGGGGTTTGTGGCGATCAAACTCAAGGGGTACCGTGCAGACCATGATTTTCTAAAACACCTCCCGGAGAGGAGTTACGACAGTGCGTTCAAACGATGGTGGATCCCGGCAGAGAAAACCATGGTGGATCGGATCCGGGATCATTATACTGGACTGGGGGCAAAAGTGATCGATCGGACCCAAACCGGAGCCACAACGACCAGACGGCCAACACCGACATTTGGAGAGCGTCAACGCCTCCTGCTGGCGAAATTCCCGAAACAGCACCAATCGACATTACAACAGTATACAGATGTGTTGATCCGGATGCGGTACAGCTGGAATACGATACGAGGATATACGGGAACGTTCTCCGCGTATCTGACATCCCTGCAAGGCACACCACCGGAAATGGCAAATCCGAGGATGGTCAATGATTACCTCGCCGGTCTATCCGCCAGTAAAGTTTCGGAAGCCCTGGTACATACCGCCGTGAACAGCATCAAATTCTACTATGTCAAGGTCCTCTTTGTTCCGGATTTCAAGATCGAGGAGATCCAGCGTCCACGCAAAAGCCATCGGCTACCTGTTTTCCTGAGTATCCAGGAAGTGGATCAATTGCTTCGTGCCAGTGACAACCTCAAGCATACCGCCATACTATATGCATTATATAGTGGTGGATTGCGATTGGGAGAGTTGCTGGAATTGCAACTGAAGGATATCCACTGGGACCGCAACCAGATCATGATCCGTGGAGGGAAAGGGAAGAAAGACAGAAGTGTGATGCTCAGCCAGACATTGAAAGATGTCTTACGGCACTATTTCGATCAATACCAACCAAGGGTGTGGCTTTTTGAAGGACAGGGAGGCAACAGACCCTACTCTGCCAAGAGTGTCCAACAGATCGTCAAGCGCAATGCTGCGAAAGCCGGTATCCAGAAACGGGTGACTCCACATGTCCTGCGTCATTGCTTTGCGACCCACCTGTTGGACAATGGCACAGATGTCCGGTTCATCCAGGAACTCCTGGGACACAAGGACATCAAGACGACACTGATCTATACCCATGTGACTACCAGGACCCTGGACACTATCAAAAGTCCGCTGGATGAGTTATCTTTAGAGGGACGATCCTGGCAAAAAGCGAAAGATTGATACAGGAATGTGTCGGATATAATGAAGTTGGCACACATTAAAAATAACAGACAATGACATTTTTCATAACCATATTAATAATAGGCGGACTAATTTATCTGCTCACCAGAAAAAAAGGAAGTCAAAAGCAAGCACAACCAAAGGCAAACAACCGACAGGGACATTTTGAATCTAATATCCCTAATCTTGTTTTCCCAGATAGAACTGACGCTATAGAATGGCATTCTCAGGCTATTAAAAAAGGTTTTCAAAATGGCGACCTTGAGTTAGCGAATTTATCATATGCCAAGTTGATTGAAAGTG
>JAIPBE010000094.1 GCA_021738725.1 Saprospiraceae bacterium
TGGAAGGAATAGCCCAAAGAGTCTTCACACCGTATCAAGGCTTTGCTAGAGCATTATTCCTAGATAGTATGGGCCATAGAGTCAGATACGGCACTCTGACTGGAAGTTGATTGAATAGTTTTTCAGCAAACCCTAACTATACTGGGATTACTGAAAATCTATTTGGACTAAGGACGAACAGACATATAATATTTTATCGAAAAATAGCAGAGAATGAAATTGAGGTTGCACGAATTTTGCACGGACGTATGGAATTGGAATATAGAATTATAGAATAATAACTACACCCAACTCCTGCGATAATTTATAGCTAACCTCCCCTAACCTGAAAAATCTTACTTTTATATGTCTCGATTTCTTGATCGGAAGACCCAAACGGATGCACCACTACAAAATCAGAGCCTAACCGTTGTCCTATCTCCAGACAATTTTGCTAGAATTCAAAATGGTCATTTTTTTGGCTAAATAATTGAAAATGGGATTTGCACCAATAACGATTGACAAGTATGTGAAAATGCATTTGAAGAACAATCCATCTTGCAAAGAAGTGGATGTAAGGAAAGCCCTGCATTCTGCTATAAATGCACACAACAAAGGAATGAAGTGCTCTTGTGGAAATGACATCTGGGTCATTGGATCGGCATTTGCAGGAAACAGTTGTTTCACCTGCATTACGGGAGAAAGTTTTCCGACAGACGATTACGAAATTGACACCGTACTAAAAAAGAGAGCGAATAAAAAAGGTCGGAGACACATTGACGATATGGACCCGACTAAAATTGCAGGTATTTTCGATGATGACGGATACGAGATCAACACAGACTTGATTCAAAAGCCGTCATTGTGTTTAATCTGCAAAAATAACGACAGCCAAGAAGAGGAAATATTCTGCAATTTGACACGATACGACCAAAAAGATGAACCTGAGTTTACATGTTTCGCTTTTGTTAAAAAGTAAAAACGTTTGAAGCCATCAAAATATCAAGAACATGTTCGTTGTCAAATTGGCCTATTACAATAATTAGGACTGTAAGAAAGTCTGAATAATAAGGGGCTGAACCACCAAGACCTGATGATCGCTCCATGCGGATAAGCGGACTATGCCCTATATTTCTGCTGCAAACCGACTGTGCAGATCAACACCAGCATCAACAACCAGGTATGAACAAGAACCGCATGGAGGCCTTCAGCGATGGGGTACTGGCCATTATCATCACCATCATGGTCCTGGAGATCAAAGTTCCCCATGGCGAGGATATTCATGATCTCGCTCCTCTGATCCCTGTTTTTCTGAGTTATGTCCTCAGCTTCATCTATCTGGGGATCTACTGGAACAACCATCATCATATGATGCATACGGTAAAACATGTCACCGGAGGGATCCTGTGGGCCAACCTGCATCTGCTCTTCTGGTTGTCGCTTGTGCCCGTTGTCACGGGTTGGATCGGTGAGAGCAATTTTGCCCGGCAACCGATGGCACTGTATGGTCTCATCCTGCTCATGGCTGCTATGGCCTACTTTATTCTGCAACGCCAGATCATCCAGTCGCATGGCGAGCATTCCATTCTGGCCAAAGCTGTCGGCAACGATACTAAAGGGAAGATCTCCCCGATCCTTTATGTGATCGGCATTGTATTCGCATGGACCAACACCTGGATTGCAGGCGCACTGTATATCCTGGTCGCCTTGATCTGGCTCATACCAGACAAACGGATCGAACGGATCCTGGCTGCCGAATGATCGACAGGCCAAACCGATTCAGAAATCAGGGCCTCCGGGATTTCCACCCTTCCTTCCTGATCCTCGGCCCGATGAATGATGTTCTCTGCCAGACAGAAGAGGCTCCTGGTAAAAGGCCGACAGGACTACCACGAGATTCGATCGAAAAACGACAGGTCATCCGGAAGGAAAAATCTCCGGTTCAGTAGTATATTGAGCCAGGGTATGTCCACCCATGACCCTCTGCATCATCGTTTCATCAAAAAGATATTTCACACGGCCAAGCCAAAGATCCAGGCAAAGGAAAACAGGATATTTCACTACATGATGACCAGCGAATGATCAAAAATTCTTCCGACAAATCAGACTTGGCCTGCTGACTGAGAACAGATTCAGTAAGTATCTGCTCTATGCCATCGGCGAGATCATACTAGTCGTAATCGGGATATTGTTCGCGCTAGAGATCAACACCTGGAACGAAGCTGCCAAAAACAGGGACTATGAGGTCAAAATGCTGACCGAGATCAAAGAAGGTCTGGGGGTTGATCAACTGAACTTGCAAGAACAAATTGCCGCTTATACCATTCTGGAAAATACGGTCGATCATTTTACACAGCTGACCCAACATCTGGCCGCGTTCAATGATACCATGCAGTCGGAATTGTGGAAATTGAATATTGGCAGATTCTTCCAATTCAACAGAGGTCCCTATGACGCACTGAACGCTTCGGGGATCGATCGAATCTCCAACGACAGCCTTCGTGGTCACCTGATAAATTTTTTTGATTCCGAGCTGAAAAAATTCCAACATCAGCTCGAACATGCGACAAGGCGATATGGTGCCAATGTGGAATTGTTACTCTCCATGCGTGAATATCCCTTCATGGATCATGACCACCAATGGATCGTCAACCGGATCACTTCAGATCTCCTGCAAAAGCCTGAATTTATCTGGTTACTGGCGGATATTGAATGGCGGGCTAATTCCGCGAAAAATACAATCGAAGCGTTTACGCCCAAAATAGATGCACTCATTCAACATATTGATACTGACTTGGATCCATAGCCGGTAGGACCTCCTCTTGCCATCATTTCTGCCCAACCATGACCCCTTCTTCCGATCGTGATATCGTCAATTCCAGGATCCTGGAGGCCCCGGTCGAGACCGTCTACAACGCATTTGCGGATCCCGGTCAACTGAAAATCTGGTGGGGGCCGGAAGGATTCACCAATACCATCCACCAATTCGACCTGTGTCCCGGAGGAAAGTGGCTCCTCACCATGCATGGCACGAACAAGGGGCACTATGAAAATTCATCAGTCTTTACATCAGTTGAACCACTCCGGCTTGTCACCTGGACCAGGGTTTCCAAACCGCATTTCGACATGGAAGTGGGTTTTGAGGCCATCGACGCCAGGCATACCCAGATCTCCTTCCGCATGATCTTTTCCACGCCGGAGGAATGCGAAAAGATGCGTCCATTTGTCGAACCAAAGAATGAGGAGAATTTCGATCGGTTGGAACGACTGCTCCGCTATCCGGATCAAGCCTGATGGGTTATGAATCTTTTTTTAATAGTCTAACTTTGGATGACCTTCACCCTACACGATTCCATATTCTATGTCTGATCTACATGACCTCCTCCCGACCCTTCGCACCCGCTTTGAAAAATACCCCCACCGCCACCTGGGTCTCAACTGGCCGGATGTCGAGGCCAGGTTGAAAACCCTCCCTGAAAAACTGGCCATCCTGCAAGCCATGGAAGAAACCGGCGGCGAGCCAGATGTGATCGGTCGGGATAAAAAGACAGGTCACTACATCTTTTGTGATTGTTCGCCCGAAAGCCCCAAAGGCCGACGGAGCGTCTGCTACGATCAAGAAGCACTGGAGTCCAGAAAAGAACACAAACCCAAACACAGTGCCATCGGCATGGCCGCCGATATAGGGATCGAACTCCTGACCGAAGAAGCATATTACCATTTGCAAACACTAGGCACGTTTGACATGAAAACATCCTCCTGGATCCAGACCCCGGAAAAAATCCGCGATCTCGGCGGCGCCCTCTTTTGCGACTGCCGATACGCCACCGTCTTCACCTATCACAACGGCGCAGAATCCTATTATGCTGCACGGGGATTTCGGGGGATATTGCGGGTATAGACGAAATGACGTTATTTCGTTATTTCGTTATTTCGAAAAGATTCGCGATCGATCCCAGGTTGTCAGCCAGCTGACCAACAGAGAAATCAACATTGCAGGTCTGCAACATTTCGACAGGCAATGTGCACTCTGTGTCAAATTAAAGGAATACCCTATCTTGAAGAGCTCATCCAGGAGACAAACTTTAAACCGAGAGTCTATACATGCCAGCATAAGGAAAAAGTGAATACAATGATCCGTTTCAGATTGGAAAGTGAACGGCTGATGGAGGAACGATTTGGATCACTATCTCAATCCGAACAGTCCACTTATGGTATCACCTCAATCTAAATGAAAAATGAAACCAACTTCTAACCTGCTCAACCGAATAGCCAACTGGAAATCTCTGCTGATATTCCTCCTGCTCTATCTCTTTTTCAATGGCTATGTACTGAAGAATTCTGAAGCGAAGATCAATGAATTGGCCGGAGACGATGTGGGTGTCATTGATCTGACGATAGGCTTCGATCCTCAAAAGACGCTGGATATGGTCGCCGCATATGGTGACACCGCCCGTGCTTACTATGCCCAGAGTGAAATGACCACAGATGTAGCCTATCCTATCATCTATGCCTTTCTGTTCGGGATCATCCTGACCTTATTATATCGCAACAGATCCATAGCACGCATCCACCTTTTACCATTCCTGACGTTGTTGATGGACTTTGCGGAGAATATCAATATTATCACCCTGCTCAAATCCTATCCACAACAGTCCTACCTTATTGCCACCCTTTGTGAAGTCTTCAAACTGGGGAAGTGGCTCAGTTTCGGGTTGATCATCCTGTTGGTGATCTACGGTCTGATCCTACTCTTGATCAATCGAACCAGAACTCCGGCCCGATCAGTGTGACACATGTGAATTCAATTCCAGGTTTATCCGTCACCCAATGATCAAGTCATTATAATTGAACGCGTAAAATTGTCCATATGAAAACGATGATCAAACCGCTCTTCCTGGCCAACAGTTTATTGACACTGCCATTTGCCATTCTTATCCTGGCCATACCGGCAACACTCTTCGCCAACTTCGGACTGGAACTGGATGCCGGAGGCGTGCTGGTCGCCCGTGGCTATGGCGCCACCCTGGCAGGATATGGTCTGGCGTATTGGGGTCTTCGGAATATCTCCGGAACGGTCGAACAGAAGGCTCTCCTTCTGGCAGCGATCGCATTCAATCTCATCGAAGCGATCATTCAATCCATGGCTGCCCTGGATGGTATTGTGCTCCCGATGATCTGGGGGACGATTGTGCTGCATGTAATCCTATTTCTGCTTTGCGGACTTGCCTACCTTCGCATAAAATAAATGTGCCCGGTTATTCTCCTGCGACTCGCCCACATTGATTATGCGTATATGTAATTATCTTGGTACATCATCTGGTGCAAGATGATTTACTGAACCGTTTCTGCATGCCCACACCCATCTACCCCTGCCTCTGGTTTGACCACCAGGCCACTGAAGCCGCCCGTTTCTATACTCAACTCTTTGATGATGCCCGCATTCTCCAGGAGAATCCAGTGGTGACCTCCTTCGAGATCTATGGACGTCGCATCATCGGTCTGAATGGCGGCCCGCAATTCAAGATAAACCCTTCCATTTCCCTCTTTCTCGTCATCCAGGATGAGAAGGAGCTGCATCGGCTGTGGGAAGGCCTCGCCGATGGTGGTGAAGCATTGATGGCACTCAATACCTATCCATGGAGTGCGCTGTACGGCTGGATCAAAGATCGGTATGGCATGACCTGGCAACTGATGATCGGCGATGAACGACACAGTCAGCCGGCTATGACTCCGTCTCTTCTTTTTACCGGGCCCCGATTCGGACAGGCTGAGGAGGCTATTCGATTTTACACAACATTGTTCCCCCATTCCGACAGCGGTTTTATTCAGCACTATCCGCCGGGAGATGAAAAAGAAGGAAAGGTGTTGTTCTCCGAATTCACCGTGGCCGACTCCCCCTTCATCGCCATGGATGGACCCGGGGAGCACGGGTATACCTTTAATGAAGGCGTTTCCTTCGTGGTGGAATGCGACACCCAGGAAGAGATCGACCACTATTGGGAAGCGTTGACCAGGGACGGAGAGGAAAGTATGTGTGGTTGGTGTGTGGATCCATTTGGCATTTCCTGGCAGATCATTCCCGCTCAACTTAGCCAGTGGATCGCAGACCCCGACTATGGTAAGACGAGTATGCAAGCTATGCTCAAAATGAAAAAACTGATCATAGCCGACCTGCTGCCAAAGGAATAATTAAAATTGATCGGCAGGTATTTACCACTGAGGCACTCAGGGGATTATTCCGGTGAAATTGGAAGTGGACTACAGAGACTGAGATTCTTCTAAAGTGGAAGGGAGAGCACTAAGAAATCCAGGGTCTCTCTGCGCACTTTTTCATGGTTGACCATTGCCAGAATATGAGGTGTGGAAGGAATCTATCAAGCCATTAGAAGTATTTCCTTTGCGGCATAGCGCCCGAACGATCCCGCCTTTTGCAGGATGCCCGGATCCAGACCGCAGCGTCTGGGCCTTTGCGCGAACCATCTCTTACAAAGGCCTGGACGCTAAAGGTCCGGATCCAGCAGATGATATATTCTTCTACTGTTGTAATTTAATACTTATCTTGGAGAAACAACATGTAAGACACAAAGACGGATACGACAACTGGGAAACGGATCAACCTGCAAGGGGTCTATTCAAACCTGCTATCATTTCAACTCTTCATTTTTATTTATTTTTTCTTTCAAGATCGTCATCAGAAAACATCGTTCTGATAAACGTTGAAACTGGTCTTTAGTCGATCATCAATGGGTGGATGCTTAAAAATTGGACGTCCTCTATGATCCATCTGCTTTAGAAGTCTATCCATTTCTGAGAAGTATCCTACGTCTGATCTGCTTTAACATCACGATTCAATACATGATGATGAAAAGAGGAACATTTATTCTAGCCACTCTTATAGCACTTCCATTCGCTGCATGTGCGCGTTTGAAGAAAAATATAGCCATGAGAACAGGAAAAGGATTTCAGGTCAAAGCCGGAGAAGCCCGATTCGGCGAACACTACAAAATGAAAGGGGTCACGCTGAATACTCTGGATATCAAGATCTCGGGCAAGGATACAGGTGAAGACCTTGCGGTCTTCGAACAGACCGGTTTGACACCCAATGGCGGACCCCCTCTTCATATTCATCCTCATCAGGACGAATGGTTCTATGTGATCGAGGGGGACTATCTGTTCCAGGTCGGTGACGAAAAAATGAACCTGCAAAAAGGAGACACTATTTTTCTCCCCAGGAATGTGCAACACGCCTTTATCCAATTATCCGAAAAAGGGAATATGATCGTTTCCTATCTACCCGCAGGAAAAATGGAAGATTTTTTCAAGGTCACAGATCAATGGACCAGCCCCCCCTCGAAAGAAGAGGTCGCGAAAGTGTTTGCCGATCATGATATGCAGGTCGTAGGGCCGCCACTCACCAGGCCATAGATTGTTAATCATATTCAGGCAAGGTCACGAAATTTCGACCCCAGACGATCCGCTCCCGAGCACTCGGGGCCATCGCCCGACTTCCGACCCCAGACGATCCGCCTCTTGGCGGATGTCTGGATCCGGACATGGTGCCTAAGCACCATCGTCCGGGTTCCGATTTTCGATTTTGATCACCCTGCCAATTCGTAAGACTTCCGCAACCAGTCCATCACCTCTGGTGTGATATCGTCCACACTGGACAGATCGATCTGATGCGAACACATCGCGTTCTTTTTGGTGATCGCCCGGAGGACGCCCTGATCGTCCTGGCCTTTCACATTGAGTCCGATCTCAAACCGGGTCTTGGTCGCCGGGGTGAGCAAGGCAAACTGCTTTTTGCGGCGATAGCTGACATTAGCCTTTTTCGGCGCCACCTCCACATCATTACCGAATGCGACCAAAACTTGATGGAGCTGATCATAAATGGGACGAAAATATTCCTTCCCGACATACTGAGCAGCGATCTGTTCATCTTCACTGATGTCCGGCGTTGCCGCCTGTTTGGCCATGGTGACGATCAGGTTGGCATACCCGTGCCCCAATCCATGCTCCTCTTTCAACCACTTCACGCCTTCGCTGAATTTGGGAAAGGCTTTTTTCCTCACCCGACTCGTCCATTCATCCAGAGACACTCCGGTATTCTTCTGAAGGTTATCAATCATGGTTTGCACTACTGGATCCATTTTACGCATTAGATTTGGTCAGCTACTAAGATAATGTCTTCGGATAAACTTGTCTCCCGATAAACTGTTTTCTTTGTAAATGACCGCTTCCCACCTCCTTGTCTTCTATGATGGTCATTGTGCCCTCTGCCAGTTCTGGGTCCAGTTTCTGATCCGCCGCGACCGGCACGACCGGTTCCGGTTTGCGGCCTTGCAATCCCCTCTGGCCCAGCGCAACGGCATCGCTCCAACCGAGGATATGACGCCCGATTCTGTTATCGTCATGAAGGACCAGCTGATGCTGACCGACTCCACTGCAGCTCTGACCTTACTGGCGACCCTGGGTGGCCTTTGGTCATTCTTCCGAATTTTTCTCCTCCTTCCCTGCGCACTGCGGGATCCAGTCTATCGTCTGATTGCCCGATACCGATACCGATGGTTCGGGCGGACGGATACATGCTATTTGCCCCGGCCGGAGTGGAAGCACAAGTTTATAGAAGAATGAAGTCTGGGTAATTGGGTAATGGGTAGAAATAATAAATTACAAATGCCAAAAAACAAATAACCATCAATATTCAAACACGAATGACCAAAACCAGTTCCCTTTATTCATTCGAATTTTGTGATTGAGATTTATTTGGTACTTGAAATTTGTGATTTGGGAATTCTGTGTTGGGTGTTGGGTAATGGGTAATGGGTAATGGAAATTCGGTAGAAATCACAATAGACAAATCCCAAAAAACAAATAAGCATCAATATTCAAACACGAATGACCAAAACCAGATCGTCTTGATCATTAGAATTTTGTGTTTGAGATTTATTTGGTGCTTGGAATTTGTGATTTGGGAATTCTGTGTTGGGTGTTGGGTAATGGGTAATAGGTAATAGGTAATGGGTAATGGGTAGAAATGACAATAGACAAATACCAAAATACAAATAAGCACCAATATACAAATACGAATGACCAAAACCAGTTCCTTTTATTCATTCGAATTTTGTGATTGAGATTTATTTGGTGCTTGGAATTTGTGATTTGGGCATTCTGTGTTGGGTGTTGGGTAATGGGTAATTGGTAATGGGTAATGGGTAATGGGTAATGGGTAATGGGTAATGGGTAATGGGTAGAAATGACAATAGACAAATACCAAAATACAAATAAGCACCAATATACAAATACGAATGACCAAAACCAGTTCCTTTTATTCATTCGAATTTTGTGCTTGAGATTTATTTGGTGCTTGGAATTTGTGATTTGGGAATTCTGTGTTGGGTGTTGGGTAATGGGTAATGGGTAATGGGTAATGGGTAGAAATGACAATAGACAAATACCAAAATACAAATAAGCACCAATATACAAATACGAATGACCAAAACCAATTTGTTTTATTCATTCGAATTTTGTCCTTGAGATTTATTTGGTGCTTGGAATTTGTGATTTGGGCATTCCATGTTGGGTCATGGGTAATGGGTAGAAATAACAAATGACAAATACCAAAATACAAATAAGCACCAATATACAAATACGAATGACCAAAACCAGATCATCTTGATCATTGCAATTTGGTCCTTGAGTTTTATTTGGTGCTTGGAATTTGGAATTTGGGAATTCACCATTCATGGTGACAACCTTCTATACATCCCGTACGATTGATGAAAATTAATGGTGAATCATTGAAGATTTACTTCACTCATCATTCAGAGAGCTAATGCCTTGCTCTCTCAGCTTCTCCAATGCATCTTTCATCACCTTCACCTGCTCTGGTGTATGTCCCTGCCAGACTGTGACTTCACCCACCACGCGAAAGGGTTTAGTCGATCGATAGGATTGAGTAGGATTTCCAGGAAACTTTCGATCCGTCAGGTCAGGATCATCCTCAATGGGGCCGGTTGGTTCCACCAGATAGATCCGTTCACGACCAGGCCCGATAGCGAGTTCCGCGCCCCATATCGCGGCATCCAATGTCGCAGAAAGGAAAATATACTTCGCATTTCTTCTCTGACCAAAGTTAGAATTGTTGCCCACCACGATATATTCGCCGACTTGCAAATCTGCTTTCGTACCGTGGAAGTAGGTCTGGACAAAAGGTGTTGCTCCAGCTTTTTCTAGATTCCCTTTATTCTGGTGTTGCTCCATGATTCAGGTCAAAGGTTCAGTCAGTATCAGGAGAGTATTTGCGGTGGTAAATCCACCCTTTCTGACAAAGTGAAATGGCTATATATCGAAGATATAAAATTTCATTCAGCTGGTTGGTTCTAGCTTTACGGAGCAAGCAAAATAAAACAACAAAACCGCACGACAAACCGCCTTTTTGCTTAGCCAGGATTAGGCTTATGTGCAATACTTATCGCAAGTGTTTCGGTTTTAGATTCAGTTGTGCACTTTCAACAATTTCAGTAATTCGTTTTTGTCTTGTTTCAGCTGTCTTCGCAAACACAAGCCAAGCCAGGATTATCTTTCTACCAGATTTACTTAGGGTCTGCTGAATAACCCATAATTACTTGAAGTCCAACAAAATAAGTGTAAAAAGTGGATGAACAAATACAGAGAAATGCTTATATTGAAGCAAATTCTCTGCACATGTTTCGGTACACAAGTCAACGACAA
>JAIPBE010000016.1 GCA_021738725.1 Saprospiraceae bacterium
TGCAAGAGAGTTTGATAGTTTTCTGAAGTGGAGGGTAGTCCACTAAGAAATCATGGAGAGGTCAAATTCTCTTCGTCCCTCAGTCTCTCAGTCTCTTCGTCTTCATTTCACCACAGAGGCCACAGAGTTTCACAGAGTCTCAAAGTCCCACAGTATTCATCCATTACAGCCGGATCTCGTCTTCGTTTTCGTCGAAGAATACATATTTGGTGATCGGGAAGTCGCTGTTGGCATACACCGGTATCCACTTGTAATACTGACTGTACCACTTCCGTTGTGTTTTCCGGAGGGACTGTTTGAGGAAGGCATCGATGAATGGATGTACATGGAGAGACACCTTGGCACGCGCCCGGTTCTGCATGATGAAATCCAGATCGCGTTCGATATCTTCTGTCACCAGGACGGTGGCATTCACATTTCCGGTTCCGCTACAGGTAGGACACACCTCTGAAGTGTCCACTTTGAGTTCAGGGCGTACCCGCTGTCGGGTGATCTGCATGAGCCCGAATTTACTCAAGGGGAGGATGGTGTGCTGGGCTCGATCGCTGGTCATGAATTCCTGCATGGCCTGGTAGAGCTCTTTGCGGTGCTCGGCATTGCGCATATCGATAAAATCGATGATGATGATGCCCCCGATATCACGCAGACGCATCTGGCGGGCAATTTCCTTGGCCGCTTCCATATTAACGCTGAGCACGATATTCTCCTGGCTGGCGGTACCGCCCACTTTGGGTCCGGAGTTGACATCCACCACATGCATGGCTTCTGTATGTTCGATCACCAGATAGGCACCGCTGGGGAGTGTAAAGGTTTTGCCAAAGGAAGATTTGATCTGACGGCTGACACCGAAATGTTCAAAAACAGAACGGGTTCCCTTGTAATGGGAGAGCACCTTGACATGGTCCGGAGAGATCGACTCGAGGTAGCCTTTGATGTGCTGATAGGTCTCCCGGTCATTAGTGACGATCCTGTTGAAGGAACCATTGAGGAGATCACGCAGGATGGAGGAGGTCTTGTCGAGTTCGCTCAGCAGTTTTGTGGGGGCTTTGGCCTTGTGCAGATTCTTGTGAATCTCATTCCACTTGTTGAGGAGGCCAGTCATTTCTTCGTGAAGGTCTGCGACTTTCTTGCCCTCGGCGGCTGTTCGGATGATGACACCAAAATTTTTGGGACGAATGCTTTCCACCAGGGTAGCCAGGCGACGCTTTTCCTCTTGTGTGCTCACTTTTTTGGAGACAGCAACACCTTCAGAGAAGGGAGTCAGGACCATGTACCGACCCGGGATAGTGATCTCGCAACTGAGACGAGGCCCTTTGGTGGAGATCGGCTCTTTCAGAATCTGCACCAGCAGTTCATCTTTTTTCCCCAATACTTGCTCGACCTTACCTGTCTTGACGATCTCGGGCTCCAGTTCAAACTTGTCCAGCGAGGGGGTGTTGTGGGCACCTGTGATGGACTTTTGCGTGAATTTGCGCAGGCTGCGCAATTTGGGGCCGAGGTCGGTATAATGCAGGAAGGCCTCTTTGGGGTGGCCAATATCTACAAAGGCGGCATTCAGTCCGGGGATCAGTTTACGTATCCTGCCGAGAAAGATGTCTCCAACCGTAAAATTGTCGTTGGTCTTCTGGTAGTGGAGCTCCATGAGCCGACCATCTTCCAGTATCGCTATTTCCACGACGGTAGGCGTGGAATGGATAACCAGTTCTTTTTCCACCATAGAACGGTGAATGGGGGGCCCGCATTCGCTCCGGAAGTGCACCTGAGGAATAGGTAGGGAGGACGGATAGCACAAAGGCCAGATGCTGGTGGCACCCGGCGCTGGAAGTCCTTTACGATGGATCTGGCGAAATGAGCCTACTTTGGGCCCGCCAGATCGCAACCAGTCATGCGACTGATTTCATAAACCAGCGTTTTTCTTTCATGCAGCGTGGCAAAGACACCGGCTGAGAAGATCCGTTCCCCGTTCCTGATCGAAAGGGCGCATAAGCGCGCACAGGCACCGGGTTATGAACTATTTGTTCTTCTTCTTGTGACGGTTCTTCCGCAAACGCTTCTTCCGCTTGTGTGTGGCAATCTTATGCCGCTTTCTTTTTTTTCCGCAAGGCATTCTTACGCGATTTTATCTTACTTAATGATATTCGTCTCACATTTGTCGTAGGCTTCCTGAGCCTCTTTTGCATGGCCCGCAGCCGATTCGGCTTGGGCGAGTAGGCACCAGGTATCCCGGTGTTCAGGTCGAAGAAGGGCAGCTTTTCGCAACCGCTCAACGGCCTTATCTGTTTGTCCCGTTTGCAAAGCCAATCGCCCCAGATGATACAGGACCGATGGATTGTCGGGGTTTTGTTTGTTCAGGTCAACCATCATCAGGATCCCTTTCATGGGGTTGTCCTGAGGGGGCATTTCTGTGTAGAGCAGGGCCAGATTCAATCGATGCTCGATTTGATCCGGTTCCAGAGAAGCTGCCTTTTCAAAAGCGGAAACCGCATTTTCAAGACAGTAGGAACGAACCTTCTCATCTGTACTCTGCTGCAGGGCCAGGGAGAATGTACTCCCTGCTATGCTCCAGGCAGAGGCCGTGCCTTCCAGTTCGGCTACCTCGTTGGCATAATGACCGGCAATGGCACCATGACCGGCACTATACCAGGCAGATGACAATGCTTTCAATTGGCCGGGTTCCGGATTTTCCAGATCCAACGCCTGTTCCAAACCGAGAATCTGATTGGCAACGGGGCCAGTCAGATCTTTCCGAGCCTGGGCGATCAGCGTACTGACATCCGTAGTGGTCGCTGTCGCAATTCTCGATCGCTCGACCTGCTCAAACGTAGAAGGGGTTGTCCGAAAACCGAAATACAAGAGGACAACAGCCAAAAGAGCAATGAGAAGCGCCAGTAATTGCGGTCGCTGCATTAATCTTCAGACTCTTCAGATGGCAGTTCGGTCACGTTTCCTTTGACCTGTTCTACAAATACCTTAGCCGGTTTGAAAGACGGAATGAAATGTTCCGGAATTTCAATGGCCATGTTTTTCTTGATATGACGGCCGATCTTTTTCGCCCGTTTTTTAATAACAAAAGAGCCGAAGCCCCGGATATAGACATTCTCTCCATCAGAGAGGGAACTTTTGACCTCTTTGAAGAAGGTTTCCAATGTCACCAGGACATCAACCTTAGGGACGCCTGTTTTTTCCGCGATGGCATTGACCAAATCAGCCTTTCTCATTAGGGTGCTGGTTTAGAATCAGTTATGAATGAATTTCTCCTTACGGAAAAAGCGGTTGCAAAGATGGCCTTTTTTTTGGTTTCAGGAAAGAGCAACAGAAAAAAACTTATGCTGAATGGCTGGATTTCAAGCAGATGTGATTGGCTATCTTTGCTTTTTATTCAACACAGCTGCATGTTGCACTCCATGACCGCCTACGGGCGGGCCACCGCACACTCTGGCCAGATCAAGTCAGAAGTGGAACTGCGATCAGTCAATTCCAAATTTCTGGACCTGCGGATCAAGATGCCCCTCTTGTTCAAAGATAAGGAAATGGAAATACGTCAACTCGTCACCACGCATGTTGAGCGGGGAAAGGTCGAATTGAACATCACCATCACAGGATCAGAAAACACCATTGAAGCTCCTAGCATTGATCCGGTCCTGTTTCGAAAGTATGTACGAGAGATCCAGGCCCTGACCAAAGAACTGGATCTCCCTCCAGGCGATATCATCGCCCAGGTCCTCCGCATCCCCCAGGTTTTATCACCCAGCGAAACTGGTTCCTCCAAGCTGGAGTGGCAACTCACCCATCAGGCTTTGCTCGAATCCTTCCAGGCATTTATTCATTTCCGCAAGACAGAAGGTGCCGCGATGGCTTCCGACCTGGTCCTCCGCATCGAATCCATCCAGGCACTGATCGAAGAACTGACCCCTTTGGAAAACGAGCGGATCAAGAAGACCCGCGCGCGCATCCGACAGAACCTTTCTGAATTTCTGGAAAACGAACAGTTGGATCACAACCGGTACGAGCAGGAGATTCTGTTCTATCTGGAGAAAATGGATATCAATGAAGAAAAGGTACGCCTGGGACAACACTGTATCTATTTCCTCCAGGAGATCGAAACGGATGATCATGAAAAGGGGCGAAAACTCAATTTTATCAGTCAGGAGATCGGGAGAGAGATTAATACGCTCGGAGCAAAAGCCTATGACTCAGGCATTCAGCAGATCGTCATTCTGATGAAGAATGAACTGGAGAAGATCAAGGAACAATTGGCCAATATTCTATGACCAAACCGGGAAAACTGCTGATCATCACTGCTCCTTCCGGAGCCGGGAAGACTACCATTGTCAAGCATCTGCTCGCCACGTTGCCCGAATTGAGATTTTCGGTATCCGCCACCAACCGAGCTCGCCGTCCCATGGAGATCAATGGGCGGGACTATTACTTTCTGACCACAGAGCGGTTTCGTCAAATGGTGGATCAGGGTGCTTTTCTGGAATGGGAAGAAGTGTATACAGATCAGTATTATGGCACACTTCGCAGTGAGGTCGATCGAATCCTGGCGGAAGGAAAAACAGTCATTTTTGACATTGATGTCAAAGGCGCTCTGACCTTGAAGATGACCTATGGCGACCAGGCCTTAGCCGTATTTATCCAACCACCCTCTCTGGAGGAGTTGATCAAACGATTGAACAACCGAAAGACCGAGGATGCAACAAGCATGAAAAAAAGGATCGAGAGGGCCACCCATGAATTGACCTACCGAAATCAATTTGATTGTACGATCACCAATGATGATCTTGCCGTTGCTTTGGAAGAATCCGTAGCACTGGTTCGCCACTTCCTGGGAAAAACTCCCTGAAAGGACAGATCAGATGATGATACTTAAATAGTATGGCGCCAAAAACCAAGAAGCACAGAAGATCCAAAAAGTCCGGATTGCCACCCGGAGCACTCGTATATGTGGGCGATCGGGAAGGTGATCCCCTGGCGATCACCCGGGTGACTTGTGAGGAGGAAGACGTGCGGACATCGGTCATTAGTACGGTCAGCGAACTGGAGGATTGGTCCTCCTGGACGGGACTCAACTGGATCAATATTGATGGCATCCATGACATTGCCCAGATCGAAGAGATGGGTCGGGTGTTCAAGATCCATTCCCTCATCCTGGAGGATATTGTCAATACCGAACAACGACCCAAGGTAGAGGCCTATCAGGATCAGGTGTTTTTGACCATGCGCATGATCGATCATCGTTCTTCTGAGAAATCAGATGGTGGCGAACAGGTCAGTATTATCCTGGGGCCTACCTTTTTGCTCACCTTCCAGGAACATCCTGGAGATGTGTTCGATCCCATTCGTATTCGGATGCAAAAGCCTGAATCCAGGATTCGCACAAAAGGCAACGACTACCTTTTATATGCGCTGGTCGATATCATCGTAGACAATTATTTTTTGATACTGGAAAACTTCGGTGATGAACTCGAAACGCTGGAAGAAGAGTTTTATCAGGACCAGGACAGCTTGTCACTTCAACATCTCCAGAAGCGGAAACGCCAGTTGCAACAATTTCGCCGGGTGGTCAATCCCTTGCGAGACGCTATCAGCAGTTTGTCCCGCGACGACCATTTTCTGATCCAAGAAGTCACAAGGCGATATTTCAGCGATGTACATGACCACCTGATCCAGGTGCAAGAGATCCTTGACACCCACCGTGAATTTTGCATCGAACTGAGGGAGACCCATCTGGCACTGTTGGGCAATCGCACCAACGAGGTGATGAAGGTGCTGACCATCATAGCGACCATCTTTATTCCATTGACTTTTATCGTAGGTGTTTATGGAATGAACTTCGACTACATGCCAGAACTGAAGTACAAGTGGGGTTATCTGATAGTGTGGGTGATCATGGTTCTCTGTGCGTTGGGATTGATCCGGTATTTCCGGATAAAGCGGTGGTTGTGATCTACAATTGTGGAAGATGTCACTTCACCTCTTCCTATGCAATGGTGAATGAATATGAAGGGAGTCGATCTATACGCCCAAGAAACTCTTTCAATACAGCAGCATTGATTGAATGATCGTAACAGTACGACCCCTACAGGGCCGCTGTCTATCATCCCGATTACCAGCTATAAACGTTTGGCCCCTACGGGGCCATAGATCGATTTAACAAGCGTGGTCTCTCGGCTGCTCAGCGATAGATGAATACCAGTCGCGTTTTACATCCACTGCAGTGGCGAAGATTTGTCAACTCATGGATTGGCACCAAACAAGCCCCGTTGGGGTGACACCTTTATAGCATTTATTGGTCTCTCCCTTCCCTCGCCCCGTAGGGGTGATACAGGGAGTCTCGTTTCAAAGACGGGCTGTGAAGCATTTAGATGGGATGGTACAGGAGACATAAATTCCACCCGAATGGATCCACCCCCAGATTAGACCATGCTCGATTCGAATCCACCAGAGTTCCGGGTGCGTGAACATCGATCTATCGACTCGGGTTTCATGTGAGATATCTGTGAACTTCATAGATTCGCTATGGATCAGCGAAATGAGAAGTGTCTTTATTTTGATCTTTTTCAGGGCAAGGGTTGCTTATTACCTTCCGGAATCTGATTTTTATCCACGCAAACACGATGGAAACAACGATCACACAGGGCATTCGGGTCAGTGTCGAGACCTTTTATCAGGAAAAACATTCCAGTCCTGTGGATGAACGTTTCGTCTATGCATACCGGATCACGATCCGAAATGAAAGCAATGAGACGGTGCAACTGATGCGTCGTCACTGGTATATCCGTGATTCCAATAATATCCTCCGAGAAGTGGAGGGAGAAGGGGTCATTGGGCAACAGCCCGTTCTGGAACCCGGAGAGCATCATGAATATGTCTCCTGGACGAATCTACTTACAGATGTAGGGAAAATGTATGGTATCTATACCATGCGAAAAGAAGGTGATGACACCCGGATCGATGTGCAGATACCGGAGTTTACCATGGTGGCTCCTTACCGATTGAACTAAGTCCCGACGGCCATCAAGACCGTTCCAACAGGCGGCTAGATACACGCAGAAAGTCCATTTCCGTTATAATGCCTACGAGTTCATTGTCCTGGACAACAGGCAAACAACCGATCTGATTATCCCGCATCAGGTTCATAGCATCGATCAATGTGGTTTCCTGGGTCGTGGAAAGGGGCGATGTGATCATGATATCCTTGATCATGGTAGGAGGTGGTCCTTCCAACGAATAGTCCTTGGAGTAATGGCGCAACAGCAGTCGGGAAGTGATCAACCCCACCAGAATGCCTTTCTCATTTTCGACGGGCATGTAGCGAATCTTGCGCCAGTCCATCATTTCTGTGACCATCGGGATCAGGTCATCACCATGAGCAGTGAACAGATCCGTAGTCATGAATTCTTCAACCTTCAATGTCCCAGGTTTATATTGTCCTAATTGATTCGGATCGGGCAGTTCCCAGGCATGCCCGGGTAGATCATTTTCCTGGTTTTGCATAATACTTGCGGTTAGAGTACTCAGGGCTTCATCCTGAGTGACTTCGTTTTTCAATTTCGTATAGGCACGCAACATCCAGCGAGCCCCGTTCATATGCAGTTTGGTCCGTTCTTCGATAATGCCGAGGTACTTGTCAATGTCCTCCTGATCCACCTTGGCATGGGTGAGCCCTTCACGGGCCATAGGGAGGAGCTCATTGAGGATCAACTCGATGGTGCTGACCTTTTTGTCGTCGAACCAATTCAGTTGCGTATCGATCCCGAAGCGGGCCACTTTCCCAAAATTATCCCGCACATCCTCCCAGCTGATCAGGGTGGTGACATCTTCGATCCTGCGCCCCATCCCCAGCATGGTTCCCAGCCAGAAAGCCGAATTGGCGATCTCATCCTGTACCGTGGGGCCACTGGGGATCACCCGGTTTTCAATTCGAAGGTGTGGTTTGCCATTGGGGCTGATCCCATAACAGGGTCTGTTCCAACGATATACGGTGGAGTTGTGCACCTGCAAGGCTCTTAATTTGGGCACCTTTCCATCTTTGACCAATTGCAGTGAATTCTCTTCCTGGGTGCTGCTGATCAACACTCTGAATCGGGCGATGTCCTCCTTATAGATATCCATGATAGAATTGCGCAACCAGCCACTACCGAATTGGACGCGCGGACTGCGTTCCCGCATATGGTCATGTGATGTTCGGGTATCAATGGATTGCTGGAAGAGTGCGATCCTGGATTCATGCCAGAGCCGGCGACCAAAAACGATGGGTGAATTGGCGGCTGCCGCCAGGACAGGTGCTGTGATCACCTGAGCGATGTTATACATCTTCACAAAGTCATTCGGGTGGATCTGCAGGTGAATCTGGAAACTGGTATTACACGCTTCGAGGAAAGGAGTGTCATGTTTGACCAGCAATTCATCTATGCCGGTCAGACGCAGTTCAAAAGCAGAGCCCAGCTGCATTTTTTTCAAGGCATCCATCAGGGCATAATATCGCTCCCGTGGCGTGATATTATCCAGGGTTAGATCCAGTTTGCGGAGAGTGGGCAGGATGCCTGTCAGGACAAGGCCTGCCCCTTTCTTCTTCAGGGCTTCCCGGATCACATGGAGATAACCCGTCACCTCCTCATGTGTTTTGCGGAAACAGGAACCCGTCAATTCATGGGGATTCATATTCACCTCCAGGTTGAATGCAGCCAGTTCAGAGGTCAACCATGGATATTCCGAAAGTTCTTCAAGAATCTCATCGGCGATGATGGCTGGCTTGAGCGTATCGAGATGAACCAGGGCCATTTCCTGTTCGGCCCCCATGCGAACAATGCCGGTTTCAAACCAATCATTGTCCAGCATATATTGCAGCGCCTGAACATCCTGGAGGAGATGTCGGACGAAGTGGTGCATCTCCTCTTGTTGATGCACAAGATTCACTCTCTGTTCACCCATCCCAATCCGTTTTGTGATGCAGTATACTTAAATTTTGCGATTTTCAGGATGACATGAATGTATCTTGCGGACATGTTTGCACGGTATCTGCTTGTTCCAATTGTCCTGTTTACTCTGGTGGGTTTATATCTGAGTTGGGAGGTTTCGGCTGACTATTCCTGGCTGATCATAGTGGGGGTTATGCTGGCGGCCACCATTCATGTGTTCAGTCCCCAGATCAACTGGTGGTGGTATATACGTCACCCGAAGGATCTGGATCCGGCAATGCAGGCTTTTCTCGAGCGATTTGATCTCTATTATCAACAGCTTGGACCCATTGCAAAAACAAGGTTTCGGCATCGGATCGACCTGTTTCTCCTGGGGAATGAATTTATGCCCCAGGGATGGGATTCAGTACCTGAAGACATTCAGGTACTCATTGCGTCTGCTGGCGTGAAAGTACGGTTGGAGGAGGAAAATTTACTCTACTCCAATTGTGAAAAGATCGTGGTCTATCCCATGGCTTTTCCCACACCCATTCATCCGCATGAGTGGCATTCCAGTGAGTGGTTTGCGGAAGATGGAGTAGTACTCTTTGCGGCAGATGCACTGATGAAAGGAATGATGAATCCGACGAAACATCTCGATCTGGCCATTTACGAATATTGCCGTATCCAAGATGCCCTGACGGGCTCTGTTACCCATTCTTCGGATGCCGATCCCTGGCCAGAGATTCTGGTTCGGACCGGGTGGGATCAATTAGCAGTACAGGGAATGGTCGGGATCCGTGCCGTTGACGGTCATGCCGTGCTGAAAGCCATCTCCTTTCAGCCTCTGTTAGAGGTGAATAGCGGGAGTAAGGTGTAGTTGATGTACAACGACCCTCAAGTTGATCGCCAAGTTGCAAAGGATGAGCCAATCAATTTGGGATGGGATCCGCCTTTTGTTGCCGATGCCAGTTCGCCAGGGCTACTTTGATCTGGCCGAATCCAATACCAGACGGCAATTTCTGAATAACTGTATTCAACGATTCTGGTCGACCCAGTTCATGCCAACGGGTCAGGATGGCAGACTGATGTTCAGCTGATAGAAACAGGTCGATATCGAGGTCTTCCCCCTGGTCGATCAACCAGGCGAGATGACCATAGAGGGTCTCCATTCCCAGTCCACGGCTTTGGCTGATCTCTTCCAGTGAGATACCTGCGTGCAGGTAGTCCAGGGTTTCGAGATAGGTGGCTCCCTTGATGGATTTCACCCATTGTTGGCCATTGCAATAGGCCCTAATTTCCTGGAGAATATCGGACCCATAGTGCTGACGCTTGTGGGCTGAAAATCCGGGAATACTTTCCAGTTGAGCAGGAAACAGGGTGGGCACCTCTGCCATCGCTGTCAGAGTGGCATCACTAAGCAAGTGGGTCGGGCTGACGCCTTCCTGGTCGGCACGTTGCTTGCGCCAAAGGGAGATGCGGACCAGCAATTCACGACGAAAGGCCTGTCGCGGGGTTTCTTTTTGAAAGGATTCTCCCTTTTTCTTTTCCTTGTATTCCACTGGCTCTGTCAACAAGACTCCGGTCCGACCATAGAGGACATCATCACCCAAAGGCGTGACTTTGAGGCGTCCGTATTCTGTATAATCGATGGACATCAGACCCCTGTCGATCAGTTGGGTGACATATTGTACCCAATGGTCACGCGACCAGGCTCTGCCGGCACCATAAGTGCGGATGCGGTCATATCCACCTTGTCGGACCTCCTGATTGTTTGCTCCGCGCAGGATATCAACCAGAAGCTGCATACCAACTGTCTGCTTGGAACGGGCGACTGCAGATAAGGCGATCTGGGCAATACGGCTTCCATCAAAGGAAGAGACCGGCTGGTCGCATCGATCGCAGTGCCCACAGCCCAGCTCCGGATGTTCACCAAAATAGGAGAGGATGACATTGGTTCGGCAGGAGGTGGCCTGGGAATAGGAGAACATCCGATCCAGCTTTTGTACCTGAACCTCTTTGAAGACATCCGGGGCATCGCTGTCCATGATCATCCGACGGTAGGTGTAAACATCGCCGAATCCGGCGAAAAGCAAGGTACTTGCAGGCAGCCCATCCCGGCCGGCCCGGCCGATCTCCTGGTAATAGCTTTCGATGTTTTTGGGCAGATTGTAGTGGATGATCCAGCGGATATTGGATTTGTCGATGCCCATTCCAAAGGCAATGGTGGCACAGATGACCTGAATGTTGTCGCGCTGAAAGTCTTCCTGGACGCGCTCGCGCTCATGCCGATCCATCTGAGCATGGTAGTGGGCGGCGTTGATGCCCTCATTCCTCAGCTGGGCAGCGACCTTTTCGGTCGACTTGCGGGACAGGCAGTACACAATCCCTGGTTCACCCTGTCGATCGTTGAGAAAACGAAGGATACGGCCCATCCGCTGGGTGGCGGGTTGGACCTCAATATGGAGGTTTTCGCGTTCGAAACTGCCCAGGAAAACACTGGCATTGCGCAGGGCGAGCTGTTTGATGATGTCTGCCTGCGTGGCCGGGTCGGCCGTCGCGGTTAGGGCGATGACCGGGACACCTGGCAACCGCTCCACCACGGCCGAGAGTTGGGCATATTCCGGACGGAAGTCGTTGCCCCACATGGAAACACAGTGTGCTTCATCGATGGCGACCAGCGAAAGTGGCAGGGTGGTGAGATAGTTCAGAAAGTTGGCCGACATCACTTTTTCAGGAGAAACGTAGAGCAGTTTTACGCTACCGCTGGCGATCTCTTCATGGATACGCTGTTTTTCGCCACTGTCGAGGGTGCTGTTGATGGCGTGGGCATTGATGCCGTTCGCTCGGAGAGCTTCTACCTGGTCCTTCATCAAAGCGATCAGCGGGGAGATCACCAGGGCTACACCTGTTTTCACCAGGGCGGGGATCTGATAGCACAGGGACTTCCCTCCGCCGGTGGGCATGATCACCAGGGCGTCCTGGCCGGACAATACCTGTTCGATCGCCTCCTGTTGGTGGGGCCGAAATTGACCATATCCAAATACTTCCTGTAGAAGCTGTTGCGGATCCCGGGTTTCCTGTGCCATGGGATGGGTTTGTCGCAAATCTAAACAAAATGTTTTGAAAAGTAAAAAAGGATTATAGCAGAGGACGGAAAATGTGTTCCTGCGTTCCTGGTTCCTGGATGTCTTCGGATTTTGTAATTTAATGAAGGTTGGCTGCTTGCCAGACAAAGGTTCGGGTACCTGTTTAAAAGTCAGTGTGTCCCCCGCTGGCGGGGGTGTCAAAGTGAATTGCCATCAGCCATTTCCTTTGACAGGGGTGGACCCGCGAATATCTACAATGTGCCGAATCTGGTATATGGCAAAGGACCAACTTACCGAATACCGAACGCCGCATATTGTCAGGATCAGGATTCACATGATTTGAGGATGAACAGGATGAGGGGTTGGTAAATGGCAGATTAACGAAAACCGAAAATTGTCAGCATCACGGAATTCGGGATTTCACAAGATGACTTTGTTTTGGTCATTTGAATTTGGTCATTGAGAATTATTTGTGATTTGGTGCTTGGAATTTGGTACTTCCTTACCAAGTCAGGATCAGGATTCACATGATTTGAGGATGAACAGGATGAGGGTCAAGGGCGAATGGCTGACCTGCTGAACACCGAAGGCCGAATACCACTCCTTCGAAATATCGAAATAACCCAATAACCAAATAACTTTTTGCTCTGTAAAGGTGCCAAGTAATGGTGGCTTACCTTTGCGGGCTTTCTTTCTTCAACGAACGCGACTGGATTGTCTACATCTCAACGTACCGGTATTCTCTTTGTCATTGTTGGCAATATCCTCTTTTCGGCAAAGGCCATTTTTGCGAAGCTGATCTATCCGTACGGGGTGGATGCCACCACGTTAATGACCTTGCGTCTGGGATTCTCGTTTCCCTTTTTCGCCATGGCCGCGATCTGGGCCTGGTGGAAGAAATCTGATTTTAGGCTGAGTGCTCAAGACTGGCGGAAGTTATCCCTTTTTGCCTTTTTGGGATATTATGGAGCCAGCTTTCTGAATTTTCTGGGATTGAAGACCGTGTCGGCTGGACTGGAGCGACTGATCCTGTTTACCTATCCCACCATTGTGGTGGTCCTTTCCTCCCTGTTTCGAAAGATTCCCATCACCAGGCAACAAGGTCTGGCTCTGATCCTCACATATGGGGGGATCGCTCTTGTGCTTGTGCCCGGTTTGCGGGAGTCGGCCGAGATGGGATGGGGAGCTTTACTCATTCTGGGGAGTTCCATCTTCTTTGCCTCCTATTTATTGTTGGTTGGCGATACCATTGCTCGTCTGGGGAGTATGCTGTATACCAGTCTGATCATGATGATTGCCGGCTCCATGACCTTCATCCACTTTACTCTCACACGATCACTGGCAGATCTGGAGTGGCCCATGGAAGTGTATCTGCTTTTTCTGGGGCTGAGTATTTTTTCAACGGTGATCCCGGTCTTTCTGATCTCCGAGGGCATACGCCGTCTGGGCGCAAGCAATACGGCCATCATTGCCAGTATAGGGCCGGTCGCTACCATCGTCCTGGCTTTCTTCTTCCTGCATGAGCCGATCACAGCTATTCAGCTTGCCGGAACTGCGCTGGTCCTGATCGGGGTCTGGCAGGTAAGCAAGCGATCGGATCGACCATTAGCAGATACACCGGTGAGGGTGAGGTAGAAGGGGAAATCACAAACAGTAAATCCCAAATCCCAAATAAATACGAAGCACCAATTCCCAATGACAAAAACGGGAGGTCGTTTCGGTCATTGAGATTTCGGATTTTGAATTTGTTTGTGATTTGCTGCTTGGAATTTGTGATTTCCCCTAATTGGCATCGATCACTTCTCCAGATCCTGTAATGGTTGTGGAGACACTTGGATTCCCTTTATAGAAAACATTGCCACTGCCGGCAATAAAAATCGACAAGTGATCCCATGCGTACACATAGGCATTCCCACTACCGGTGATGCTCACCGTGGCCTCATTGGTCTGAATAGGATAACCCCGATAGTTGCCACTGCCGGTGATTTCAATGGAGAGCGTTTCCAGATCAGGGAATGCACCATGACCGATAATATTTCCGCTCCCATGAATGCCAACAGTGAGCTTGGTAGTTCCGGTGACTTCTTGGAGGTTGATGTTTCCCGAACCGAGGATGCGCGCAGTCAGATCGGTCTGATCACTGAAGTTATCCATGTCAATATTGCCGGAGCCACTGAGCAGTACCTGATCCAGATCGGGCACGGTGATCGTCAGTACGAGGTTGTCATAGTTGTAACATTTGTCATCATCCAGTTGGATCAACCACACTCCGTTGACCACTTTGGTTTCCAGATCGTCGAGGATATTTTCGTTTCCAATAGCTGTTACTTTCTGAGCAGGTCCCTGGATCAGGTTAACTTCAGCAGCGATCTGCAGATCAATACCAGTAAAGGGATCTACATCTATGGTTTGAGAGATCAGATCTCCGGTGCCTTTGATGCAGAAATGATCACGAAAACACCCCGTCACAAACAGTGAGGTGAATGCAACCAGGCTCAAAAAAGCTATACCTGTTTTCATCTTGTATGCGTTTGTTTGATTCCAAAACGAATGCCTGTTCGGATGTGTGAGCCATGGGCTTCCATATTGACATTTTTATAACACTTTACCTGAATGGATGAAGCGAAGCTTATGTGCAAGTTCTGGGATATAAATGGGCATAGGAAGCACCAAAAATCAAATTCCAAATCCCAAATAAATACAAAGCACCAATACGCAATGATCCAAACGAACTTCCGTTTCGGTCATTGGATATTGGGATTTGAAGGTTATTTGATTTTTGAGATTTGTCATTTGTTGTTTTCCTCCCACCCTTTCCCCACTTGCAACTTGCTTGACAACAGAGTATCTTGGGGTTCTCAATCCCTCCTCATGAAAACCTTTTTCTCCCTGGCCATTCTGATGGCCTTCTCGCTGTCTTTTGTTTCTGCTCAAAATACCGCACCCCAGGTCGTGATCACCAATGTAGCTGTGGATGAACCCTCTCAGGCAGTCTATGTCACCTATGATCTGTTGGATCAGGAATATGACCCGTGTGAGGTCTGGTTCGGGATCTCCCTGGATGGGGGTGCGACCTTTTTAGTGGAGAACGGTACTGTTTTCGGGGATATTGGCACAGGGATTCAACCCGGGACAAACCGCCAGATCTCCTGGTTTGCCCAGGATGTGCCCGATCTCTATCAAGCCGTTATTCGGGTGGTCGCTGACGATGGTCATCCAGTCGATATCCAGTCCCTTGTGGACCAGGTCGATGAGCCGGGACTGTATGATCGACTCGGCCAGATAGCGATCAAACGGCATCATTCTGCCGCTCCGTCCGGTCTGGATGAAGTGCGAGATTCCATTCTTTCAGCACTCAACCAATATGGCCTGCAGGTCGAAGAACAACCGACGACCTATCAGGGAGCGACATACCCGAATATCCTGGGTCGGCAGGGAGGCTGGGTGCATGAAGACACGACCTATATCGTGGATGCGCATTATGACGGAGTCAGCGCAGGCCCAGGAGCAGACGATAATGCTACCGGGACGGTTGCTATGATGGAAGTAGCGCGAATTCTGAGCCAGGTGCCATGTCGAAAAAGTCTGCGTTATATCGGTTTTTGCTTTGAAGAACAGGGTCTGGTGGGCAGTAATCAATATGTCAACAAAGGTGGGATCAAACCCTGGGAGAAGATCAGTGGTGTTCTGAATATGGAAATGATCGGGTACTTCAGTAACAAGATCAACAGCCAGGATATTCCTCCCGGATTTGATCTGTTGTTTCCAGCTGCAACGGCAGATATCGAAGCACAACTCAATCGGGGTAATTTCCTGATCGTGGTGGGAAATGTAGCTTCTCAATCTTTGATCGATACCTATGTTGCGGCGGCTGATCAATACGTTCCCCAACTGCGTACCGTTTCCCTGGCGGTTCCCGGGAATGGTCAGATCGCTCCAGATCTGCGCCGAAGCGACCACTCACGCTTCTGGGATGATGGCTATCCCGCACTCATGCTGACCGACGGAGCAGAGACCCGGAACAAGAATTATCATACATCCAAGGATGTCATCGACAGTTTGAATCTGACCTTCTTTGCGCAGAACGTCCGGGCCACCCTGGCCACCGCAGCGACCCTGGCCGAACCCATGCATGCAGGTATGGATCACTACCAACTGAGTGACCTTGTTGGCATCCAGGATGGTGCCATCTTCGCTTTTCCCTGTGAAGTCAGGCTTTCTCCCAATCCTGCAAGTGATCAGCTGGTTGTCCAATTTGGAGATTGCACGCTGGACAACCTGACGCTTACCTTGTATACAGCAGATGGCCGGCGATTGCAAACACAACAGTTGCCAGAAATTACACCGGAAGGAGTCCACTTCTCCTTGAGTGATCAGCCTTCGGGCACCTACTTACTGACCATTCGTACCGGGAAGTACCTCACTAGCAGGAGGATCTTTGTCAAATAGGACCAAAGCGACTCATATTGACGATCAGATGCCTATCGGTGGGGGAGAAGGCCATCGGAGAAACTACCTTTGCACCTATGGGAAGACGTAAACGACCCCTGGTGCAGGGAGTGACCATTACCGGATTGGCGGACAAGGGCCGCGGAGTTGGCCGTGATGAAGCGGGCCGGGTTTATTTTATCAAGGAAACGGCACCTGGTGATGTGGTCAATGTACAGGTATTACGCAAGAAGAAATCCTTTTTCGAAGCGGTCGTCACCGAGTATGTTACCATGTCTCCACATCGGGTTAAACCCTTTTGTGAAGACTTTGACTTTTGCGGCGGCTGTTCCTTTCAACATGTCGATTATACCGTCCAACTGGCGGAGAAACAACGCCAGGTAGAGGATGCCTTTCGCCGGATCGGGCATATCGATCCCGGGGAAGTGTTGCCCATCCTGGGCTGTCCAGAGACGACACACTATCGGAACAAGCTGGAATTCGGGTTTTCCTGTAAGAAATGGCTGACCCGCGACGAGATCGCTTCGGGGATCACCAACGAGCAGAATGTGCTGGGACTGCACCCCCAAAAGGCATTTGACAAGATCCTGGATCTGAAAACCTGTCATTTACAGGCCGATCCTTCCGAAGCCATCCGACATGCCTGTCGTCAGATCGGTCTGGATCAGGACCTTACTTTTTATGATGTGATGGAACATCGGGGGTTCTTGCGCCAGTTGGTGGTGCGGGTGTTCACCACCGGCCAGGTGCTCGTCGTGGTCGGGTTTGGGGAGGATGATCCCGATAAACGGTATGCCTATATGAAGGAGGTGCTGGCTGCTGTACCACAGATTACCAGCTTGCAGTATTTCGTCAATCAAAAAATGAACGACTTCTTTCTCGATCTGCCCATCCATGTCTATCATGGTTCACCTCATGTCATCGAGGAACTGGGACATGTCAAGTTTCAGGTGGGTCCCAAATCTTTTTTCCAGACCAATACCAGACAAGCCCGTCGGTTGTATGATGTGGTGGTGAAATTTGCCGGTCTGACTGGATCAGAGCGGGTATATGACCTGTACACTGGATTGGGGAGTATCGCGCTTTACGTGGCTCAATCCTGTTCCTCTATCGTCGGGATCGAGGAGGTTGAAGCGGCCATTGAGGATGCACAGGAGAATGCTAAATTGAATGGGATCACCAATGCAACCTTTTATGCCGGAGACGTCAAATTGGTCATGGACAAAGACTTTATGGCTAAATACGGACAACCCGATCTGTTGATTACAGATCCGCCCCGTGCAGGTATGCATGCGGATGTGGTGGCTGCCATTCGTGAACTGGCTCCACCACGGATCGTTTATGTCAGCTGCAACCCGGCTACCCAGGCCAGGGACATCAGCTTGCTAGGTGAAGGATATCGGGTGGTTCGTACGCGTGCGGTGGATATGTTCCCCCATACCCACCATGTAGAAAATGTAGCGCTACTGGAAAAGATCTAATCGCCTACCTTCGCAGCGAGCATGGAAGCGGAAAATAAATTGCAACAGATCAAAACCGATCTGCAACCTTATATCAAGATGATGGGTAGTCTGGCCGACCAGGTACTGGTGCAGGACGTATCCAATTATCCCATTTTTGTGATCCATCCGGATACCATTGAACTGGGATTGCCAGTGGTGGAAAAAGGGCCCAACAGTCCCTGGGCGATCCATGTGTCTACGTTGGAAGAATTTTCAGCCAAACAACTGATTCAGGAGGAAAAGGTGGCCGAGTTCAGAAAAGTTTACAAGGATCCGGAGCATCATCTTTGTCTGTTTGTCCTTTCCGACCTGGGGGCTCAGTTTATTTTTCTTCCCCGGGCTGAACAGGCTCCGTCCTGATCACTATCCACTTGCCAATGATCAACCAGGCGGCAATAACCTTCCATTAATCGGGAGGAGATTTCTGAGTTCTCCTTATCTTTCACAGGGACCAACCTTCAGGTATTGCATCATTTCGAGAGAAGAGAGAGATGTTAATAGCTGGTTTAAGTCAACTGGGAGAGGCCTTTCTGGATCTTCTTTATCCGCGGCTGTGTGCAGCTTGTGGCATCCATCATCCCATCCGGGATGCAGCACTTTGTGTCAGCTGTCAATTGGAACTACCCCGTACTGATTACCATCTATTCGAAGAAAACCCGATCACCCGACGATTGATGGGTCGCTTCCCCTTGCAATCAGCGACATCCATGTTTTACTTCGTCAAGGACACCCCCATTCAGCATCTTTTGCACCGAATCAAGTATCTGGGTCGAAAGGAAGCGGCCTGGTCGCTGGGTCGACAATATGGTCGTGAACTCAGGGAGCTGGAGCCATATGCTAAAATTGATCTGGTGATCCCGGTCCCTTTGCATCCATCTAGAGAGCATCAACGGGGCTATAATCAGAGTGCATGGCTTGCGCGGGGGCTCGCCGAAGGACTGGATCGACCTGTTCGTGAGCGAGCGTTGTCCCGGGCGCGAAAAACAGAGACCCAGACACACAAATCCCGTCAGGAACGGCTCTTCAATACGGAAGGAGCCTTTCTTGTCCGGGAGCCACGTCGCATCATCGGTAAGCATGTCTTACTGGTCGATGATGTTATGACCACAGGGGCTACGCTCGAAGCCTGTGCACTGCCGCTTCTACAGGCAGAGGGCGTTCAACTGAGCATCGTCACCCTGGCCATTGCCCAGGATTGAGCCCAATCTCATCAATACGCCCGCAGGTTGATAAAGTGACGAAACCCAAAATTGGCATACAGCTTCTCCGTGGTTGTATTCAGCCCACCTTCCAGGAAGAGCTCCATGTTATTCTTATAGTCCCGTATCCGGAAATAGCTCAATTCAATGCCTACCGTGTATTGCAGGTTGTCTTCGTCCAGTGAGAACAGATATTGCATCCCTCCTTTGGCCATGGCTGTGAAGGCGTTGCTATTGTGAGCAGCACACTTGTTGCCATTGGTTCGCCAGAGGCCAGCGCCTACTTCCAAGCGGACAAAAGGTTGAAAATCTATCGTTTCTTCTATTGCTTCGGAATCGAAATCTGCTGTTACAGTTGTTCCGCCCTGAAAGCGGCCCATAAAATTATGAGTGCCAATGCCAAAACCTGCATCAGCGCCAAGGCCCGCATTCTGGGTGAGTTCAGAAATATTGGATGTGTGCAGATAGATGCCTGGAATATCCAGGAATAGGCGTGCCTGCTGAGCCTGAAGAGACAAGCCACTGACCAGAAGTGCAAGGGTGAGGATGAACTTGAAGGGTCCTTTCATGTTGTGTGTTTCTTTAGGGGTAGATACTGTTTCCGCAAAAATAGCTGCCTTATCCGAATGTAGGGTCTGTTGCAGTGGGACAAACTATCTTTGCAGACGATTCAGATTATGAGTGATCAGATCAAACACGAATGTGGTCTTGCGTTTGTCCGGTTGTTGAAACCGGTCTCCTACTACAATGAGCACTACGGAAACCCTCTTTACGGGCTGCAAAAGGTACGGTTGCTCATGCAGAAAATGCGCAACCGAGGACAGGACGGTGCTGGGTTAGCCACGATCAAGCTGCATGCTGAACCTGGCGAACGATATATCAGTCGTCGCCGCAGCATCGATTCCGACTATTTGAAAGACCTGTTCAAGGGGGTGTATGACCATTTTTCCGAATTGACCCCCGAACAGGTACAGGATGCGGACTGGTTGTACAAGAATATGCCCTATACCGGAGAGTTGCTCATGGGGCATCTGCGCTATGGCACCCATGGCGATAATTCCATCGAGACCTGTCATCCATTCTTACGCCAGAACAATTGGATCACACGAAATCTGGTATTGGCCGGTAATTTCAACATGACCAACGTCGATGAGCTGTTCAACGAACTTGTCGAATTGGGTCAATATCCCAAGGAGCGTTCAGACACGGTCACCGTGATGGAAAAGATCGGTCACTTCCTGGATGACGAGGTCCAGCGATTGTACACCTGGTTCAAACCGGACGGGTATGACAACCAGGAGATCAACGAGTTGATCTTCGAGCATTTGGATATCCAACGATTACTGCGAAGGGCCAGCCGAAAGTTTGACGGAGGATATGTGATTGCCGGTATGATCGGTCATGGTGATGCGTTTGTGATCAGAGACCCTGCAGGTATCCGCCCGGCGTATTATTATCAGGACGATGAAATCGTTGTGGCGGCTTCTGAACGGCCCGCCATTCAGACCGCACTGGATATCAAATTCGAACAGGTCAAAGAATTACAGCCAGGTCATGCACTGATCATCAAGCGGAATGGCGAGGTCGCGGAATTGCCCTTTACAGAGCCGTCCAATCGGGCTGCCTGTAGTTTTGAACGCATCTATTTCAGTCGGGGAACGGATCGGGAAATTTATCAAGAGCGCAAAAAGCTCGGCGAATTGTTGGCAGAGCGCGTGTTGGAAGAGGTCGAGTATGATGTCGAGAATACAGTTTTCTCCTTCGTACCCAATACCGCAGAATCTGCCTTTTTCGGATTGATCGAGGGGATTGACAATGCGCTCAACAAACGGAAGGTCGGAGAGATCCAGGCGCTGGGTTCCAATCCGTCCAGTGAGGATCTGGCGCGGATCCTCCACCGTCGAGCTCGGGTGGAGAAGCTGGTGGTCAAGGATGCCAAATTGCGCACATTTATCAGTGCCGACCAGGCTCGCGGAGAACTTGTGAGTCATGTCTATGATGTGACCTATGGTATTGTCCGAGACAGTGTGGATACTGCAGTTTTACTGGATGATTCTATCGTACGAGGGACGACCTTGCAGGATAGTCTGATCACGATCGTGGCTCGATTGAATCCGAAACGGATCATCATTCTTTCCTCAGCACCACAGATTCGATATCCGGATTGTTATGGTATTGACATGTCGAAGATGGGTGAGTTCGTTGCCTTTCGTGCGCTGGTCAATTTATTGCGTCGGGATGGACGGATTCATCTACTGGATGAGGGATATGATCGATGTAAATTCTCAGAGACATTACCGTTGTCAGAAATGCAGAATGAGGTCCGCAACATTTTTGATGCATATACTGCACAGGAAATCTCAGATGAGATCGCGATGATCGTAACGCCAAAGGGATTGGATATTCCGGTGACGGTCATTTATCAAACTCTGGAGAATCTGCATATTGCCTGTCCCCTCAATACAGGCGACTGGTATTTTTCAGGGCGTTACCCTACACCCGGTGGGAATCGGGTGGTCAATCGGGCATTTATCAATTATATGGAGAAGAAAAATGTGCGGGCATATTAGAATTGGATACTCCCGGTTTTTGTAAATACACTAAAAGGCCATTTATTCATGTCGAATAAATGGCCTTTGTATATTATATCAACAGGTTTTACCTTTTGTTCAATTCTCCGCTTCCATACATTTTCGAATTGACAATTCCCGCATTGCCCGAATAGGTCACATCTCCACTACCATTGACTTGAACATTCAGTATGGAGTCAGCGAAGACCCGCGCATCGCCCGAACCAGAAATGAATAGGTTGACTCGGTTGCAAATAAATTGATCGGCATAAATATCTCCGGAACCATTCGTCTGAACGACAAATGAATTTGCTGAACCACTCAAACGCAGATCAGGTGATCCACTCATATCGGCATTGACCACATCGTACAACAGATCCAAATTTATATCCCCGGACCCATTCGACTGGATATCCAGTGTGGTGCCATTGATCTGGCTTTCAGAGCGTACTTCCCCACTGCCGTGAAGACCGATCTCTCGCCATTGGGGTGATTGCACCAAGATCCGGATATCGGATCCTATCTGGAAGGAGAAACCGTCTTTATAAGCGATATGCAAGACGTTATCATCGGTCAATTCCGTGGTGATGTGTTCCAGGATGTTTTCATCTGCATCGATCTCCACTAGATTTTCCTCACCCTGTTTGATGGTGGTAGTGAATGAACCGTGGATCTCAACCGAAGAAAAATCAGATAGATGTCGAACCTCATGTTTGGTGATCCCTGAGCCGATGATTTTTTCGCCTATGTCAATGCCGAAAAATCTCATGTAGATCATGGAGGAGATCATAACAAAAACACCGGTGCCCAGGAGAACGAGCAAGAATTTATTACTGGTCTTCATATTCAGATCTGTTGTTTGTGTCGATTGAAAAGAGTCTGGAGGTCATCCAGATCAATGCCCAGTAGTTCCATTGTTCGGAATAACTGCGGTATTTCTTCCTTGATGAATTGATCGCGTTTTATGGATTTTACTTTTTGATACGCATCTTCTGCGATGAAGAACCCGATCCCACGTTTATTATCCAGAATACCTTGATCCTGTAAGAAAGAATAACTGCGCTGGACAGTGTTTGGGTTGACTTCTATGCTGGATGCCATTTCTCGGACGGAAGATACACGTTCCCCATCAGGCAAATCGCCGGCAAGGATGGTATCACATATGAGATCGGCAATCTGCACGTAGATGCTTCGTTGATCTGCAAATTGCATCAGACTTCTTTTTCGTTAAGTTTGAGAAAAGAGATCCACCAGAACAGAGGGATCAAAACCAACCAGAAGATGACTTTTCCAGTTTGGCCTATCCAATAGTTCGAATGTTCGGACAGATTGAATGAAAATGGAGAATTGACCATAACGCCATCTGTAGCTACCCCTTGGAATAGCATCCAGGCAGTCACCCCACCGATAAAGGATATGATGGTCATGATGATCAGGATGGTCAGTGCCGTTTTAATGGTTGCTGATTTATTAAAATGGACGGCACCTATTATAAATATAGCGTGTGCGACTGTATATATTTTCCACAGGGAAAATACCTCGCTATGGTAGGGTTGGAAGGATAAATAGATTTCTCCAAATGCCACCAGACAGATCAGGTTCATGATCCATGACGCAATCCAGTATATCAGTGTATAGGCAATGAGGTAGAATGGTAATGTCCGAAACCAGCGAGATGCCCATTTTTCCAGGTTGGAAGCGGGAAGGAGTAGATAGTCTTGTCGCGTAGCTGGTTGTGCGAATTCTGCATACACCCCACCTGTTTGTAGAATGCCAAACAGGAACAGGAAGATCCCATACCAGGTCATATGGAAATCGGGATCTGGAGGGCCCGGGTTCATTTTACTCGTCACGCCAAACAGGCAGAGAAGACCCAGCAGGACACCGGCAAATATGAGTGCTGATTTCTTGTTGATGTATAGATCCCGGAAGACCAGATGCCGAACAATAGGCAGGCGAAATGTCATATCCATTGTAAAAAGAATTAGGCGTTAAATAATTTCTGGATCCGGTCGGGGTGCTGAATAATTGCATTGAACAGTACTTCTAGATCGACATCCGTGTCTTCTCCAATGGTGTTTTCACTGACAACCAGATAACCGCCCGGAATACGTTCGGCATACCATGCGTCCAATGGTTCCTGTAATCCGTTATGAATATGGAACCGGAGTTTTTGGGCCACAGTGGCCAGGTCTTGCTGGAAGATGATCTTTCCCTGGTCAAGTATGATCAATGGATCGATCAGGTTTACCATGTCGCGGACCTGATGGGTGGAGATCAGCATACATGTTTCATCATGGATACTGGAGGAAATGATCTTTCGAAACCGACTTTTGGAAGGGATGTCCAGTCCGTTGGTCGGTTCGTCCAGAATAAGGAGCCTGGCTTTGGTGGCCAGGCTAAAAGAGATAATGGCTTTCTTCTTTTGACCAAAGGAAGAACCGGTCAGTTTGCCAGTAGTTGGCAACTCGAATTCTTGTACCAGTTTCCAAAACAGAGCTTCATCAAACTTTGGATAGAATGGAGCATAAATGCGGGGCAGGTCGCGGATATCCATGTCGGGGACGGCCCATTCTTCCGGGATGAAGCAGATATCTGCCAGCATGGCGGCATTTCTGTCGAATGCGGAGTAGCCAAGCGTTGTGACCTCTCCATTCCAGGGTTGCAGAAGTCCTGCGATGATGCGAAGCAGTGTTGTTTTTCCCGCTCCGTTTCTTCCGAGTAAGCCATAGATCTGACCGCCTTTCAGTTGAAGATCGAGCTCGGAGAAGAGCGGCGTTCCTTTTTTGTAGCCGAAATGGAGGCTATCTATTTGAATCAATGTTTCTATAGTCATAGTGTACTACATTACTAATACACCACAAATGTAGTCATCCTATTGAATAAAACAAAGAAATGATTATAAATATTCTGATTTCAGCTGGAATGGAGGGCCTTTGCTACTGGTTTGGGCACATAACACTTGTAAGAAGGTATGCTTTGGCAAACTATTTGTACTTGACCTGGGTGGACCTTTAAACTGTAAGCATGGTCAAGCAGGCACGTTATTGGGTGGATCGGCACATCATCGACATGTTGCGCATGAGTATCGGCATTTGTTATGTCTGGTTTGGCATGTTAAAATTCTTTCCTCATCTGAGCCCGGCTGAAGACCTTGCTGGTGAGACCATCACTTTATTGACCTTCGGACTTGTCCAACCGCCGCTTTCCTTAAACCTTTTGGCAATCTGGGAGGTCGGAGTGGGGTTGATGTTCATGTCCAATCGTTGGATGCGTTTTGCCCTTTGGGCCATGTTCGTACATATGATCTGTACGCTGACTCCTGCATTTCTGATCCCCGACGCCTTCTTTACCCACTTTCCATACGGGTTGACCCTCGTTGGTCAGTATATCATCAAGAACTTTGTCTTTATTGCTGTAGCCATTGCATTGATGCGCAAGGTGCAACCGGTAGAAGAAGGCATGGAAAAGCAAAGCTGATCTGCTGGCAGGGCGTATCTTTGGCCCATGCATGCCTATCATCCAGAGCCCAACCAGATCCAGGATTTCATTACACGCTGCCTGAAGGAGGATATTGATACAGGAGATGTAACTACTCTAGCTTGTATTGATCCTCTCAGTCGAAGTACCGGCAAATTGCTGGTCAAAGATGTCGGTATCATTGCCGGTCTGGAATTGGTAGAGGCCATTTTCAAACATGTAGATCCTGCAGTTGAACTGGAGTGGTTCAACAAAGATGGCGATGCTGTGCATGAAGGTGATATTGCCTTTCATGTCCAGTGTAGCACACACGCACTCTTGCAAGCGGAGAGGCTTGTACTGAATAGTATGCAGCGCATGAGTGGGATCGCCACGCTGACCAATCGTTTTCTTTTCGAAGTGGAAGATTTACCCGTCAAATTGCTGGATACGCGCAAGACAACACCGGGTATTCGGTTTTTGGAGAAGTGGGCTGTCGAAATGGGAGGTGGTCATAACTATCGTTTCGGATTGTACGACTGGTTTATGATCAAGGACAATCATATTACCGCATGTGGCACCGTATCAGATGCCATCGAACGAGTAGCAGCCTATCAGAAAGCGAAAGGGATTGCCCTGAATGTCACAGTGGAAGTAAAGAACCTGATGGAGTTGTTTGAGGTCCTGGATACCGGCAATGTCACCCGTATCATGTTTGATAATTTTGAACTGCCCCTCCTAAAGGAGGGAGTCCGACTGGTGAACAAACGCTTCGAGACCGAAGCATCAGGCGGCGTCCATCTCGGATCTGTTCGCAAGATCGCCTTGACCGGAGTGGATTATATCTCCATAGGTGCGTTGACGCATTCAGCGCAGGCACTGGATATGAGTTTGAAGATCATCGACTGAGAGCGTCGCTCACACATAATGGGTGACGCCGATCCCGATCAGAAAGCCCAAACACAGGATGGAAATCCAGAAGCGTATATCCCGATAGAATCCGTGGTGTCTGTCCCAAATGATGCTACCGATCACTGTGATGAGGATAAAAGAGATAATGAATAGCATGATTACCCGTTTTCGATCAATAATAGGATGCATGCACAGGCCATATCTGGTGGTTGGCCACACAAATACAACCGTGATTGGCTGGTTCGAAAAGGGGGAGTTAATTGGTAACGGGATGTAATCTCAGATCTGTTTTGATCGATTTTACCAGTTGAGGACCAGCAAAAATCAGACCACTGTAGACCTGAATCAGAGAAGCACCGTTCGCAAATTTTTCTCTGGCGGATGCAGGAGAGTCAATCCCTCCAACACCAATCAAAGGCATGTTTGCAGGGCAGTGCTTTGATAGATAACCAAGCACATCGTTAGAACGTTCCCGAAGAGGCGCACCACTCAGTCCTCCTGCCCCGATTTCTTGCCATGTTGTCGCTTCGGTGACTAATGGATCTCTGGAAATAGTGGTATTGGTAGCCACCAGGCCGGCTAGTTTGGCTTCTGCCGAAATCTCTACGATATCATTTAACTGACTGTGTTCAAGATCCGGTGCGATCTTGAGCAGAAGGGGTCGGACACGACCGTGTTTCTGGTTTTCTTCCTGAAGGGTCAGCAAGAGCCTGCGCAGAGGTTCTTTGTCCTGCAGTTCACGCAAACCAGGAGTGTTGGGGGAAGAGACATTCACCACAAAATAGTCCACCCAGGGCTTCAATTTTTTCAGACAGATGAGATAATCCTCCACTGCCTTTTCGTTCGGGGTGTCTTTGTTCTTGCCGATGTTTCCGCCCAGGATCAGTCCTTCTGGACGGTTTAAAATTTCCAGTCGCCGCACGGCGGCATCAACACCTTCATTATTGAATCCCATCCGATTGATCAGTGCCCTATCCTCAGGCAATCGGAACAGCCTCGGTTTGGGATTTCCGATTTGTGGTCGGGGTGTCAATGTGCCGATCTCTATATATCCGAAACCGAGCAAAGCCAATTCACGGATATACTGTGCGTTTTTGTCAAAACCGGCAGCCAGGCCGATTGGATTTTTAAATGTGAGTCCAAAGACCTGCCGGGACAAGTGTTGATCATCACCCTGCCACATCTTTTTCATCAGATCATGTGCAGGAGGAATATCGGCTAGATTCTGAAGTGTGCCCATCGTGAGATGGTGGGCCTTTTCAGCGTCCAGGCGAAAAAGGACAGGTTGCAGCAGGTGGTAAAGGCTTGGCATAGGACGGCAAAGGTAATGTGCGCCCACCATCTTGCCAATGTCTTTACGATGCATAACCATACATATCTATTATGTTGAACGACTTTTGAGCAGAGGGTCGAAAAGGAATGTGTACAATAGAAGTCAAGGTTACGGTTACAACCTATCTTTCGACAATGGAAACAGAGCAAGAATTATCTGTCCTGGCGCGCCAAGCCAGTGCGGTGGTCCGAAGGGTAGCACTGCAAATTGGGGAGGCATATGGCACTGTCCAGGCATGCGAGGTGGAATTGAAAAGCCGAAACAGTCTGGTCAGCCGGGTGGATCGCGAAGCGGAAGAATCGCTGGTGAAGGGGTTGCGTGCCCTGCTACCGGATGCAGGATTTCTGACCGAGGAAGGAACAGTCAAACAATCCAGAGCTCGAAACCGATGGATTATTGACCCCCTGGATGGCACCACCAATTTTTTGCACGGACTGCCTTTTTTCGCCATCAGTATCGCCCTGGAACGGGACGGACAGCTGGTGTTGGGTATCGTACATGAGGTCAGCCGGAACGAGCACTTTGTTGCCTGGAAGGATGGTGGAGCCTGGTGCAATGAACAGCGTATCAGTGTTTCGAAGCAAGAGAAGCTGGCGGACAGTTTGATCGCGACAGGCTTTCCCTATTATGATTTCAGTCGGACGGAAGCATATATCGAGGTGTTGAAAGCCTTTATGCGTCAGACCCGGGGCGTGCGCCGGATCGGTAGTGCTGCACTGGATCTGGCCTATGTGGCGTGCGGGCGATTTGAGGCCTTTTATGAATATGCCCTCCATCCCTGGGATGTAGCTGGTGGGATCGTTCTGGTCCGGGAAGCAGGTGGTGTAGTCACGGATTTTGCGGGTGATCAGGAGGTTTGTGCCAGCGGATCCGAGATCCTTGCGGCAGGTCCATTCATTCATCCGCTTGCACAGGAACAAATCAAATTGTATTTTTAGGCCAGCCTAAAAAAACATTTATGGATACCGCATATACATGGTTTGCCGAGCAACATCCCGTCTATCAGGCCTTACTGGCAACCATCTTCACCTGGTTTGTTACGGCATGGGGAGCTGCACTGGTCTTTTTCTTCAAGAAAATGAACCAGAAAGTGCTGGATGCGATGTTAGGTTTTGCTGCGGGCGTCATGATCGCCGCCAGTTTTTGGTCCCTTTTGGCTCCGGCTATTGAGATGAGCAAGGAGACCAGTAGTCTGCCCAAATGGGCGCCTGCATTAATCGGATTTCTGGCAGGTGGACTTTTTCTGGCCTTACTGGATAAGCTCTTACCCCACCTTCATCCAGGATTATCCATGAAGGAAGCTGAAGGCCCCAAGACCAGTCTGCGACGCAGTGTCCTTTTGGTACTGGCCATCACCTTGCACAATATCCCGGAAGGGTTGGCCATTGGTGTTGCCTTCGGAGCCGTTGCCTATGGTTTGCCATCAGCAACGCTTGGAGCAGCCATCGCCCTGGCCATCGGTATCGGGCTACAAAACTTTCCGGAAGGCACTGCCGTATCTGTTCCACTGCGACGTGAAGGGATGAGTCGAAAAAAAGCCTTCTTCTACGGCCAGCTGTCGGGTATTGTGGAGCCCATCGCCGGAGTGGCCGGCGCTATGCTGGTTTTAAGCATGCAATCTGTACTGCCTTATGCCCTGGCCTTTGCAGCCGGCGCCATGATCTTTGTGGTGGTCGAAGAACTTATACCCGAATCGCAACTGGCTAAGAATACTGACCTGGCAACATTGGCCACCCTGGCAGGCTTTGCCGTCATGATGACCCTGGATGTAGCCCTGGGATAATATTTCTTGAAAAGGAGCTTTCGTGACAACACCTTTCAGGCTTTTACTGTTTTCTGAGCCAAACCTCGTGGAGTCATATGAAGCACCTGATCATCCTGTTTACTTTTTTCCTATCAGCTGGAATCCAAGCCCAAACCGGTGTGATCCAGGGCACCGTAACCGATGCCCTGACCAATGAACCGATCTTGTTGGCCACAGTCTCCATACCCGGAACCACCACAGGAACCACCACGGACCTGGAAGGAACATACAAACTGGAGGGTTTGACACCCGGATTGTACATCCTGAAGGTGAGCTATCTCGGCTATGAGGATCAGAGACGAGATGAAATCCAGGTCACCACCGCGAGGCCGGTCGTATTGGACTTCCGGCTGGAAGAACAATCCACCCAATTGGAGGAAGTAGTAGTTAAGGCCTCACCTTTTAAAAAGCCAGAAGAAAGTCCGCTTTCACTGCGGACTATCGGGGTGGCAGAGATCCAGCGCAATCCAGGCGGAAACAGGGATATCTCTAAGGTTATCCAAACGCTTCCAGGTGTCACCACGGTTTCTTCTTTCCGAAATGACCTGATCATCCGTGGAGGTGCCCCGAATGAAAATCGATTTTATCTCGATGATGTAGAAGTCCCCACTATCAATCACTTTGCTACGCAGGGAGCGTCCGGAGGTCCGGTCGGTCTGATCAATGTCAATTTTATCCGGGAGGTCGACTTTTACAGTGGTGCTTTTCCCGCCAATCGGGGTAATGCATTGAGTTCCGTATTTAATTTTCAGCAGGTAGATGGCCGGTCGGATCGGATCGGTGGAACTGCTATGATCAGTGCCACAGATCTCGGCGCTACATTGGAAGGTCCGATCGGTGATAAAACCACATTTTTACTTTCGGCCCGACGCTCCTATCTCCAATTCCTGTTTCAGGCATTGGGCTTGCCTTTTCTGCCGACCTATAATGACTTCCAGGCCAAGGTCAAATATCGGATCGATCAAAAAAATGAGCTGACCTTTATTGGCCTTGGCGCGATTGATCAATTTACGCTCAACCTGGATGCGAACGAGACAGAGGAACAACAGTATTTGATCAACAATTTGCCGGAGAGCCCCCAATGGAACTATACCAATGGTCTGGTCTACAAGCACTTCACAGATCAGGGGTACTGGACATTTGTCCTCAGTCGGAATATGCTGGATAACCGGGCCAACAAATATGCCGACAATGACAACAGTTCGGAGGACAACAAGATCCTGGACTATGAAAGTCGAGAGATCGAAAACAAGGTGCGCATCGAGAATACCACCCGGATTGGAGACTACAAGTTCAATCTGGGAGGAGGATATGAATTTGTCAAATATGACAACAGGACCTTCAATCGGATATTTACAAGCGCGGGGCCACAGACGGTGGACTTTCGTTCCGATCTGAACTTCCACAAAATGGCCCTGTTTGGCCAGGTCAGCCGAAAATGGATGGATGACCGTCTGATCCTTTCCCTGGGTTTGCGGATGGATGCGAATACCTTTTCGGATGAGATGATCAATCCATTGGAGCAGTTATCTCCTCGATTGTCAATTTCCTATGCGTTGACGGACCGGCTGACCATGAATGCCAATACGGGGCGATTCTACCAGTTGCCACCCTATACGGTGTTGGGCTATCAAGAGAACGGTTCCCTCATCAACAGGGAAAACAAGATCGATTTCATTCAGGCGGATCATGTGGTGGCTGGATTGGCATTCAACACGGTGACCAACTCGAAGATATCTGTAGAAGGTTACTACAAGTCCTATTCGGATTATCCCTTTCTGTTGCATGACAGCCTGACCCTGGCCAATCTCGGAGGCGATTTTGGGGTGATTGGCAATGAACCTGCAATCTCGAAAAGTGATGGACGTACGTATGGTGTAGAGGTACTTTTCCAGCAACGTTTGTATAAAGGATTTTATGGGATAGCCGCTTATACATTGGGGTGGAGCGAATTTGAAGATAAGGATGGTCGTCTGGTACCTTCATCATGGGATGCCCGGCACATTGTCAACCTCACCTTCGGCGTAAAGTTTGGCAAGAACTGGGAGGCGGGGATCAACTGGCGCTTTCAAACAGGTCTACCTTATACCCCTTTTTCATCCGCTTCAGATCTGGCCCAAAACTGGGATGTGAATGGCAGGGCTATTCCGGATTATACCCGATTGAACACGCTTCGGTCTGCGCCGATCAATGGCATTGATATCCGATTGGATAAAAAATGGTTCTTCTCCCGATGGAGTCTGAACGTGTACCTGGATATTGAAAATCTGACGGCAAATGCAGTTGGACTGCCCCAGTTGATCCTGGATCGGCCCCTGGATGAGAACAACCATCCGGTAGGCGGACCGGTCATTACCAATCCGAATGCACCTGCCGATCAGCAGCGATATGCACTCAAAGAGATCAACGATGCGACAGGGACGCGGATCCCCAGCATCGGGGTCATGGTGGAATGGTAGGAAGGTCGTACTTTCGATAAAAATATACGGGTATGCAACGTCTTTTTCTGATCTCCGGATTCTTCCTTCTTTCCCTCCACATCCATGCACAGGATCAACTCGCACTGGAGGCGGAGCAATGGACAGACAATGAGATCACCGAGTTCTTCAGTGGCATGCCGGATGCCGCTGAGCCCATCATACTCGATGCCAAACCATTGTTTTTGAAGCAAGCTGTGGTAGAAGCTTTTCAAGCGTTGAAATATCCGACCATCGCTCGGGAAAACGGTGTGACCGGAACGGTAAAGATTCGGGTGCACCTCGATGCAAACGGACGGTATATCAGTGCGGTACCCGTACAGAAGATCGGAGCCGGTTGTGATCAGGAGGCATTATTCATGGTCCAGAAGATCATCCGGAGAGGGGTCAAACCGGCAGAGAAAAGTGGCGTGGCGGTACCGGTCATCTTTGACTTTCCTGTGAAATTCACCCTCCACTAGAGCCAGGATCGCATTCAGTTCCTATCACGTCCACCAACTATTTCCACTGAAAGGATTGAATAATCCCTGTCAAGTCTTCCCGTACGAATTCGGTCACTGGACGAAGAGAATCCGGTTGTGGCCGGGCGTTGAAATAGAGACTGCCCCGGAAGAAATGCTGGATACTATCCGTCAGAAAGAACTGGAATGGTGAAGCGCTCGGTCCTTCCATATTGAAGGCCATCCCGGATATTCCATTGGGCAGGGAGATCTTGAAATCCTCGATATAACTCGCGCGTTTGTTCTGTTCGTTAGCGAGACGGAAGGCATCCTGTACCAGCTGTTGGAATTGGGTATAGTTGCTGAACGGTGTATACGTGCAGTGCAGATCCGCATTGAAACAATCGGCATGCAGATTGAACCAGCAAGGGTTGTCTATGTGCGCATCAAAATAGGTGCTGTCTCGACGCAGATCGAAATAATCCGGAAAGGAGAATGTGTAGGGGCATTCTTCCTGGGCGTAGGACCGGATCGTTCGTTCCGGATAATGGACCTTGGGATAGGCCCTGGGGCGAGGGCTGATATCGTCACCACGGCTACATGACCAGGAAGTCAGCATCAAAAGGCAGAGTCCGAAGAAGGGGAGGCGGTGGTTCATCCTGGTTCTGGTAAGGTCAATTTGATCTCTTCGATCCGTTTTTTATTCACTTTCGTCACTCTGAAAAAGTAACCATTACACTCTACTACGGTATCTCGGCGGGGAATGATCCCAGCCAGCTCAAGGACTAGTCCGGCCAGAGAGTCCGCATCATCCTTGACCTCGTCAAAAGTAGAGACATCGATCCCCACGATTCGGCAAACATCGTTGATCAAGGTCTTGCCCTCAAAGAGAAAATTGCGTTCGTCGAGTTGTTGATAATTCACTTCCTCCTCATCATCAAATTCATCCTTGATCTCGCCGACGATCTCCTCCATGATATCTTCGAGAGTGACCAGACCGGCGGTACCCCCGTATTCATCGACCACAATACCGATGTGGCGTCGTTCGGATTGAAACTCCTTCAACAGGTCATTGATCTTTTTGGATTCGGGGATGTATAACACCTCTGTCCGAACGAGGGTCTGCCATTGAAAATCGCTGGATTCCTGCAAATAACCGATGAGGTCTTTGGTGTAGACAACACCGAGAATATGGTCCAGATCCTCTTCGTAAACCGGAATCCGGGAGTATCCTGAATCTCGGACGATATGCAGCAATTCCGGGAAAGCAGCATGAGTATCGATCGCCACAATATCCGTTCGTGGACGCATGACCTGTTTGGCGGAGACATCTGCAAACTGAACGATCCGTTTGAGGATATCCACTTCTTTGATCGTATTTTTTCCGTCACTGACGGTCAGGTCGATAGCGCTATTGATCTCAGAAGAACTGGGACCTTCTTCGATCCGATGCCGAGCCAGTCTTTTTTCAAGGACATCCGTCCAGTTGACCATGATAGCGGTCATTGGCCGAAACACACGGGAAAGAATAAACAGGGATTGAGACATCGAGCGAGCCAATGAAAGCACATTCAGGCGGGCGTATATCTTGGGTAAAATTTCTCCCATCAGGACCAGGATGGTGGTTACCCCAACTACAGAAAGACCAAAATGCAATCCCTTCCCCAGGCTATCTGTGGACAGGCCCAGATGGCCGATATGGAAATGGATCCAATCAGCCCATCCGATGCATGTGGAGACTGGTAGCAGGCTGCGCAGAATGAATTCTGACACAATAATGATGGAAACGTTGACAAAGTTGTTGCTAATCAGAATGGTCGCCAGCAACGTACCAGGTCTGTTCAACAGGCGAAGAATTCTTTGTGAAGAAGCGGAACGCTCTTCTTTCAATTCTTCGAGGTCTGTTACAGAAATAGAAAAGTAGGCTACCTCAGAAGAGGACAGCAATCCGGAGCAGATCAACAAAACGATAAAGAGCAATAGACCCAAAATGGTACCTGTATCGATACTCATCGACAAGGCCATTCCGGCCCATGCAATTGCAGGCTCAGGATCGACTTCCAAGGACGAAAGATTTGGTGACCAATTCGCTAATAGTAGCGTTCAACACCTTAGAAGGGGAGGTCATCACTGTCATCTCCATTCGTGGTATTGGATTTGGGTTCAACTGGACTAGAGGAATCAGAGGGTGGCGCATCCTGTTCGCCGGGAAATTGTCCAGGGCTGGAACTGCGTTCACTGCGCTCCAATATCCGGAGCATATTACCGACTACTTCAGTCACATACCGATCGATATTATTCTGATCCGTGTATTTTCGATGGGTCAGTTTACCTTCGATATAGACCAGTTTTCCCTTTTTGAGATCGCGTTCAGCCCGTTCGGCCAACTGCCGCCAAACAACGACATCGTGCCATTCGGTTTGTGTCTGCCATTCACCGCTTTTATCCTTGTAGGATTCATTGGTTGCCACTGGAAATTTGGCGACGACGACACCATTGTCCAGTCGACGAACTTCAGGATCACGGCCTAAATTTCCGACGAGAGTGACTTTATTAATCATGATCTATTGGGTTCAAAGAGAAGAAAGAAAGAATCGGTAGAGTGTCCTTTCCAGAATCATTTTCAACAGGCAAAGGTAGTGAAGTTTGCGGCACAATCGAAGAAACCAGGGATCCATCTTCACTGGGGTTGACCAAAGGGGACCTGCCATGGGGAAACGGCTCAATATCCCAGAAGTGTCAGGACAAAGCGGATAGCAAGACCACCCAATCCCACATTGCCCAGGATGAACCAGCCGTAATAGGCGGTTTGCTTTTCTGATTGGTGTATCAGGAGGTTGAAGGCCATGGTGAGAGGCAATAACACCCGCGTAAATGCAAATTGACCTGCGAGAACGGAAGGTCCGAGAAAAGGAAACAGAACAGCAAAACCGATACCGAATTGCCAGTATCTGTTTGACCATTTGGGTTTGAGAAACAGATAGAGTGCCTGGACAAAGATGGAACACAAACTGACGGATTCCAGAAAGAGGCCGATCCGATAGAACAAGGGTTCTCCTGCGGATGCCACCAAAGCAGTTGAGGATTCGGTCAGCTTCTCTACCACCCCGAAGAACGGGAGTGTGAAATTGCCGGATTGTGTAGGTCTGCCTGCCGAGAGTTGATATTGCACATAGATGGCCCACATGGCAACAGGGAGTATGAGCAATCCTGCCTGGATCAGGGTCTTTTTACTGAATAGGCCATTTTGTTTGAAGGATGACCAAGCCGGCACAAAGCTGAGGATGGTCGTTTCCTTGAACAGGGCCGCTATTCCCAGAAGGATGGCCCAACTCCATCCTGTACTCGGAAGGACGACAGCAGAATAGCTGATCACTGCAGCAGGCAGATCGGTCAGGGCCTTACTGATGGAGATCAATGTGCCAGTTGTCCACAAAAGTGAGCAGGCCAACAGGACATCTCGAATACGCTTGAACCCAATTGTCTTCCAGAGGATAAAAAAGAGAAGAAACCAGAATACAAGGTTGAGTGCAGCATATATCTGGAGGGTCCACCAGGCATGACCGAAACCCAGTAGATAGGCCATGACGGGTAGTCCGATACGATGTGCACGATATCGTGCACGGTCCATGGCACGTTCCATTCCAGGATCCTGCAAGGATGGGTCCAGCGCTAATTGCGCATAGAATTGGCCATCATAGCCAAATCGTGTAGGTGTGATGACATCCATCTCATATACTGGTGTCAATTGTCGAGCATTCCAACGTTTTCCAAAATTGATGACAGGTATCAGCCCCTCTTCTTGAGTATACTGATCGATCACCATCCCCACAGGAATGGTGGCAAATAGACAGAACAGAAGGAGTGTCCACCATCTGCTGTTTTGGATCATTCTGACTGTATTCCACATGTGGATCGGAGGTTTACCCTGGAAGTTCATCTCTCAGGAAAGATGGGAAATCCACACAATTTCTCTGGATTTGACTTCAATGAGGGTATACTCTAACCGTATACAACTACTATCATGCCTTTTTTGGATCGCCGACGGAAGCGATCAGATCGGAAGGCCATAGGACTCCAGATACGTTTTCAGAATGCGGGGGAGTGCCTGCGCACTGAAGTCTCCCTTACGTACAGATACCCAATCGGCAGGAACCTTTGTTTTTGCTGGTAGATGCACGGGTAAAAAATAGCCATGGATTCGTTGGTGACTGAGGAGTTGTTTCAGTTCGGGTGCATGGGGAAAACGAATGGAAAGATCCAATCCCGTCCAGGCCTGTAATTGATTCCGGAGTTGCAGGGGCCGCTTTTTTTCCGGGATGGCCGTAACTTCTAAGGCGGGAAAGGTGAACAATTGTGGCCAGATATCCTGATGACCGCGTTGCATCAACCAGACTGTCTCCTCCTTATGGAATATGTAGAATACAAAGTAGCGATCGGCAACCGGTTGTTTTTTTCGTTTGATCGGCAGGGAGGAAACTGCATCCGTTAAAAAGGCCACACAGTCAGATGCAAAAGGACAGGTTGGACAGTCCGGGTTGCCAGGGATGCATTGGATGGCGCCAAAATCCATGATGGCCTGGTTATAAGTGGCAGCATTTGCGGTTCCCATCAACTCATTTGCCAGGTACTGTATTTGCTGTCGGATGGCGGGTTGATCCACGGGATCTTGCAGGCCCATCAGTCGGGAAATAACCCGGAGTACATTGCCATCCACGACGGCATGGTGCCGCCCGAAGGCGAAGCTGGCAACGGCTGCCGCTGTATACGGACCGATCCCTGGCAAGGCCAGCAGTCCTTCGTAGGTGTCCGGAAATTGCCCTTTGAGCTCTGTATGAACAATCTGCGCAGTTTTGTGAAGATTGAGTGCCCGGTTGTAGTAGCCAAGACCCTCCCACATCTTCAGGACAACATCTATCGGGGCATCACTGAGATCCTGAACGGTGGGAAAAGCCTTCAGGAACCGATGATAATAACCGACCACAGTATCGGCCCGTGTTTGTTGTAACAGTATTTCGGAGAGCCAGATCCGATAGGGATCACGTTCCCGGCGCCAGGGCAATGGACGATCGACCTGCTTTGACCAGGTGATCAGCCGATTGTTGAATCGTTGAGGCAAGACATTCTCCAAAGCATCCATGGTACAAAGAAAAAAAAGGTGACGATGCAAATCGTCACCTTTTATAGAAAGTGGCTATGAGAGTTCTTGAGATGAGGTTTAATCCTGATCGACTTTATGATCACCATACAGTTCTGCTGTTTCGCTGTATCGAGTGCGAACCATACCCTTCAATGCCTTGCGTGCAAAGAAAATCCGGCTTTTCACGGTGCCTAATGGCAACTCCAATGCATCGGCGATCTCCTGGTATTTATACCCCTGGTAATGCATGAGGAAAGGGACGCGAATGCTGTCATCCAAGCTATCCAACATGCCATTCAGTTCCTTCATCATGATGTTGGAACCAGCATCATTGTGGACCTGGTTGGAGCCACTGTTAATGTAATATTGGTTGTCGGTGGAGTCGAAAAGCGTGTTGGCTTTGACCTTTTTACGGTAGTTGTTGATGAAGATGTTCTTCATGATCGTAAACAACCAGGCCTTGAAATTTGTCCCGGGGCGAAATTTGTCCCGGTTTGTCAACGCGCGAAAAGCCGTCTCCTGGAACAAATCCCTGGAATCATCCACGTTTTTCGTCAGATTGTACGCGAAGGCCTGCAAGTAATTGCGCATCTGATTAAACTGTTGATTGAACTCTATGGTCGACATAACACCTCTTTTGTTGAACCAAATATACAAGTCTTTTAAACAAAAAAAAGCCATTAGCTTCGATTATTTAGAAGGATTCTAATATAATTATCATAAAATGTTGATTATCAATAGTATTAGTGAACCATTAGAAGATGGTTAAGAAAATCTTAATTCATTTATTTTTGAAAGATTGTCGCCCAGGCGCTATTACAGTGCAGGGTTCGAACGCGAGATAAACATCCGAACAGACAGATCCTTACTTGCACAAATTGTTGACACCCAGGATGTAATGTTCTACAACCCCGATTTGAGTAGCCGTTTGATCACCCAGAAAACCCTGGATATCCTCATCCTTCAACAAAGTAGAGGCCTGGCGGGTGAGGGAGCGCGCGACGGGCATCCATGACCAGTGCCATTTTTCTTCTTCATAGCCGTAAGGGCGATCGGTGCCTTTCGGGCTATAGGGTTGACAAAATCCGAATGAAGCAGCATGTTCGACCAGCCAGGTGTAGACCTTCAGTCCTTCTCCTTGCTCAAACCAATCGTTCTCCAGATGATTCAGGTCGATATCCGTCCCCCAGTGATGTCGACTCGTACCGGGCATGGAACTGTACCGCAAGATCCGTTTGGCTCGCAGGACAGGATCCGATTCAGTTTTGGCCAGATCGATACCTCCTTCCACCAGCGTAGCGCCGGTCCATTTCTTTTCCCAGATCAGTTTTTGCCGCTCGAAATTACGCGTAGCGGAAATGATCCGAAGTTGGATTCCGTCCTGTTTGGCCGCAGTAAACATCTCAACGAATGCAGCATATGCATCCGCTCGGAGACGTAGTCCGGATTGGTTGGCATGTTCAGGAAGTATGGTCGTAAACGCCGAATGGATGAGCGGGTCAAACTTCCCCGTCACATATGCGATAGAGAAACTGTCAGCTGGACTTTCCCGGAAGGCCTCTTCCAAGTTAGCAGATCTACGTTGTTCAGGAGGTGTAGAAGGTGGAGATGTACATCCAGAAAGGAGAAACAGAAGGGAAAGGGTCAACATTATACAAATCTTCATACCAGGTCTTATCCAAAGGAAAGATACAAAACGGCCCATGCATTGATCAGACTTTCGAAGGGAATATCCATCGATGAAGGACGGGCAGGACAGTATCTCGGAAAGCGTCCTCCAGGATAAATGGTTCTGATATTCTGGTGGACCCGGCACCCCTTCGTTGTTTGATCAGAATGGCGATCTGGCGTTTAGATCCCACACTATAGCCAGTAAAGGTTCGACGTAAAATGGGTAGGACGGTCGTGAACGATGCTTCCGGAATGGCGGCAACCCATGCATCAATCGCTTGCCACAGATCCGGTTGATGGAGTAATAAAGCCTCTGAACCTGTCAGCAATCCACTGCACCAGGAAGAGGCCTTCATCATATCCGGTTCTCCTTGTAATTGTTCGCGCAGATGCCGGACGAATTGATCGGATGTCCAAATTCCTTCTTCAAGAAGGAAACGTGCCAGGGCACCACCCAGATAGGGATGGATACCATCTGATTCTATAGCATTGACCAGGATCTGAAATATGTTTTTCTTTTCTTCCTGATCCTTCAAAAGCTGCATATCAACAGTCAATTGACGTATCCGACCAGGCATTTCCATGGCCTGTTCATCACTCAAACCCAACAGAGATGAGGCCAGTCCGACGCGAATACGAATCATCAGGCGATCGATCAGGGTGAGAAGTTCCTCCTGAACTGCTGGTTTGCGCTCTCCATACTGAGTGACATAGACCAGAGGGGTCAATGTTTTCATGAGGTCCAGAATATCCACACTTTCGGCGACCCTGGCCATCAGGATCTGCGCCAGACGGGCCGAGGTATGAGGAAGATCTGCAGACAGACATTCCCGCAACCATTGTGACACCGGGGCCATGTCCACGGTTTCTTCGGCCCGATGAATCGTATATCTGTGAGCTGCCTCAGGAAGTGTCAATCCCCATAACCCGGCTTCCAGCAAGCGCATACCAAACAGCTTCTTCCATTGCAATGTCCATCGTTCTCGGAAGCTGCCCTTTACCCGGTCACCGGCAGATCGAAGTACACCCCAGGGCAGATTCAACAGAATGAGCCGATGGAGGAGAATACTGGCCAGAGCATTGGTCTTTTTCCGCAGATCCAGATCCAGAAGGACCTTTTCCGGAGTTTCCAAAGCACGTTTTAATCTGGCTGACCGAACGGTTGTATGAAAATCTTCCTGTAATGGCGTTTGTGGAATGGTATCCGGCACCTTACCCATCCGATCACCGATCAGGTTCTTGTCGCGTATCACCTCCAGCCAACTCAAGTCCCCATGGGCCATCGTCGCCAAAGCTGCTTCTTCCAACTCTACGAACCCGGGCTGGTGCATATTTCGCAAGGTAGCCAGTGCTTCCGCCATTTCAACAGATGCAGGTACTGAAGCTGGTGGAACAGTGTGGTCTTTGCTGCGCAGTAATTGTGCCGTCCGAGTCATCCAATGAATGGTTGTCCGATCTCGGTGTTCAAACAGGAGGTCATACCACGCCGGACTGAGGACACCTGCGCCGTATCCACTTTGGGTCGCCAGATTGTGATAGGTCCAGGGAACCCAGGTCGAAGCCGTTGGAAAGGCAGCAACTTGTTGCACCAATGCCTGGTCAGTGACGGCATCAAAATCCTTCAGATTCAATCCGGGTACATGGTAGGCTCCGCAGACAACGGCGATTCGTTGATATCCCCTGGCCTGATATTCACGCATGGTCCGTCGCATCCAGGCTTCCCGCATCTGCAATTCCGGATCATCTGCATCATCCATTTCATTTCGGATCTCCGACATCAAGCCGGCAATGGCTGGAAACAGATCTTCATCTCCATGAACCTGTTCAAAGTAATATTCCCACCAGCGTTCTGTGTCGGTGTATCCCATGTGCGTCGCCACGATGGCAAACGGGTCTTTTCGTCGTTGACCCGGAATCTGGTCGGGCAACTGATCCTGGATGCCCCAGGGGAGATCCATGGCAATGACCGGCACTTTTCGGGAAGTAGCATACCGGGCAGCCAGCCATTCGGGGGAAAACCGGGCAAAGGGTAAATGAGCAGCATTGCCTGGTCGTTGCGGGGAGTAGATCAACAGAGCCAACGGGGGGACCAGGCCGGGATCACCGATCAGATCAAGTGCAGCCTGTCCATCTGCAGGACACTCGATGAGTATGCAGTCGGGTTTCCAATGATGGAGTGCTTCCAACAACCGACGTGCTGATCCGGGGCCGTGATGTCGGATACCAAATATTCGAAGGTCACTGGAGAGATTCATTTGTTGTCAACTCGAAGATGGGTGAATGGGGCCTCATTTTCGGAGGAGAAACCTTGCCATTCGAGGAATACAGTTTGGCATCATTCTCAAAACTCCAGGCGACATGCCTCATAAAGGTCGGCCCATTCTTTTCGTCCTTTCATCACGGTATCCCGGTATTCCTGCCAGATCTCCGTATCCGCAGCGGGGTCCTTGATCACCGCCTGTCGTATACCAGGTGCCAGATCATGTGCCGAAAGAGTGCCATCCCCGAAGTAAAGGGACATCGCCAGGCCTTGATTGATGACAGAAATGGCTTCAGCAGCACTCAGTGTTGCGCTGGGGCGTTTCAACTTTTCCTGTTGATCCTCCGTTCGCCCCTGTCTCAACTCCCGAAACACGGTGACCAGGCGTTCGATCTCCCGCACAGGGAGAGGAATTTCCTCTTTCATGGTATGCAGAAAATCGGCTCGGACGCGATCCTGGACAATTTGAACCTCCTCCTTTAAAGAGGAAGGCATGGGCATGACCACCGTATTGAATCGCCGGCGCAAGGCGGAACTCAGGTCGTTGATGCCCCGGTCCCGATCATTGGCCGTGGCGATCAGGTTGAACCCGGGCAGTGCCTGCACGCGGGTATTCAGTTCGGGAACAGGCAGGATCTTTTCGGAGAGAATGGTGATCAGACTGTCCTGGACATCAGAGGGAATCCGGGTCAACTCTTCCACCCGGATGATGGCACCCTGTTCCATGGCGTGATAAACTGGACTGGGCACCAGGGCTTCCTGGACGGGTCCGTCCTGGAGGAGTCGGGCATAATTCCAGGAATAGCGAAGGGATTCTTCTGCCAGTCCGGAGGTGCCCTGGATGAGCCGAGTAGAATTACCGCTGATGGCGGCAGCGAGATGTTCGGCGACCCATGTCTTCGCCGTGCCCGGCACCCCGAGCAGGAGTAAGGCACGATCGGTAAGCAAGGTGGCAATGGCTGCTTCGATGATACGGGGCTGACCGATATATTTAGCGCTGATGATTGTGCCATCCGCCAGTGTGCCTCCCATGAGATAGGTACGAACAGCTCCCGGTGACAAGCGCCATTGCGGGGGGCGATAGCCTTTGTCACTGGCGACCAGAGCATCCAGTTCATGACGAAAGACATCTTCTGCCGGTGGCCGAAGGACATGGGTAGAAGAAGGATCGAGGACAGCTTTTTTGTTGGCCATGGCCACAATTTACGCCAACTGTTCGAGTGATCGGGTGATCATTCATATGTGATCGGTTCTTGTTGACAGCTGGAACCATTTGCCCGTAAACAACCTTATATATATAGACCAGAAGCCGACACCAAAGATCGATCACCCGCTCCGAGCCATCGGATGCGGGTTTTTTTATGCGGTGCGAGAAGTAGATCGAAATGGGTGGAAGTTGATTTACTATAAAATTTACCAGAATTCAAAAAACCACTCAGTCACTAAGAGATATGTATCGGTGAAATGCAAATTATACTAGAGAATTTAGGAGTGTTCTGAAATGGAGAGTTGGCCACTAAGAAATCCTGGAAGAGTACTTCATCTTGGAGTCTCTTCGTCTCTATACCTCACAGTTTCCAAGTCCCATCGTCACAAAATTCTCACCATTACGAGGATCTATCGGATCAATGTAATATCACCTCGCAAAGCTTCTCGCCTTCCATCGAGGTATTCCACCTCAATGACGTAGGCATACACTTCCATCGGGCAGGGCTCCCCCTTGTAAGTACCATCCCATCCCGTTTCGGGGGTATCATTATCGTAGACCAGGGTACCCCAACGACTGTAGACCTTCATGGTCAATACAGAGATCTCATCCAACGTTCCACCAGGCACATAGATCTGGAAATAGGAATTCGTCTGATCACCGTTTGGAGTGAAGAGATTGGGTACATCAATCATATCCGGGATCACATCCACCAGGTAGGTCACTGTCGTTTCAAAACATCCGATCTGATCCTGGATGAGCAGGGTGTATTCCTGGTCCAGATCACTGATCAGTTCTGGTTGGGCACAGGTCGTACAACTCAGCCCGGTCGATGGACTCCACAAATAGGTATATCCGGTTTGAGCTGGTCCGGGCAAGGTCACTGGTACACCTTTGACAACGATGGTATCCCAGGGAGGATAGCTGAATGGTTCAAGAACTACCACGGTTACCTGTCCGGTTGCCATACAGCCGGTCGTATCAGCGGCGGTTACGGTGTAAGTGGTGGTTACCGTTGGAGTTGCCTGCGTCACGGCAGAATCCGGGTGGATCAGGGTAGACTTTGGCGTCCAGGAGAAGGTAAATCCCGGCAGACTATCCAGTACGGCGATGACAGCAGTATCCCCCGGGCAGATCGTATCGCCCAAGAGTTGCTTCAACTCAATTTCGCCAATCACCAGTGGTTTGGAAATGGTATCCACACATCCAACTGTGTCATTGATCGCCACCAGTTCGATCAGGTAAGTGCCCACACCAGGGGAGGTCGGGATGGGATCAGTTTCATCTGAAGCTTCACCCCAGGAGAATGCCCATTGGTACAGTGTTGCATTACTGCTGGTATTCTCAAGGGGAATCAGTGAGCCCGGACAATAGAATCCCGGAGGAATGGTAAAGTCGGCATTTACGACAACGATGGGGACAGGGTATAGTAATTGGTAGGTACAAAATCCCGTATTGTCTGTCAATACGAGGGTTGCGATCGTGGCACTATCTGGCGGTAAATAGGTGTAAGTGTGGACAGCCGGATTGCCGCCAAACTGTTGTGTCCCGTCTCCAAAATCCCACAGCCAGTCGCCCACATCGGTGGTGTCTTTCAATGTAAATGTCAGGGATTCGTGTAGACAAACGAAATCCTTATCAAATTCGAAATCGCCTTCAGGACCGATCAGGGTATACGATTTAGTGATCGTATCCGCACAACCGGCAGACGTCTGGACGATCAAAGTCGCTGTATATGTTCCTTTTTCAAATGTGGTGGCAGGATCATTGACCACACTATGCTGTCCATTAGAAAAGGACCAATTGTATGCAAGCGGATACCCTGAATCCGAGGCATCTTGAAAGAAGATATTTTGTGGATAACAAAGAATATCCAGAGTATCGACATTGGATGTGAACGCTGCTTGTGGATAACCCTGAACCTGGATCGTCCGGGTAAGACTGTCCGAGCAGCCAGTGGCCACTTCCGTAAAAAAAAGATGAATCGTGTAGGCCCCGGGATCTGGATATGTGGTTGTTACCGACTTCCCGTTTCCGCCATTTCCATTTCCATACGTCCAATGATACGTCAGATAGGAGCCATATGTCGTAAAATCATTTCCTGTCATGGTCATGTCCTCACCTTCACAGATCAGGCTGCCGGGTTCCAGGTAAATAGAAGAAACCGGTTTGTAGACAAAAACGGAGTCAATGGTGGTGGCAGGACACCCGAGGGTGGTGTATGCTGTAATATTGATGTATGAATATTTGTCTTTAACTAGTGTCCCGGACGGAATATCGAGTGTTACATCTGTCCCGTTTGTGGAGATGTTCTCTACGGACCAAACCACCTTATCCAAGTTACCACAAGTGACGACAGCACTAGCGGTACCAGTGATCTGAGCCGGTAAACATATATTTTCCTCCAGGACATTTCCGGTCACTTCAATTTTCTGAATATTGATGGTCTTGCTGATGGATTGTGTACACCCATTTATGTCCGTCACGACAAGGATCACATCTTGTTCGCAAGGTTCATTGAACGCGACGGAATCGATAGGAACACCCCATGTCCGGGGTCGTTGACCATTGGAAAAGAACCAGGTATAACCTTGATGACAAGTGCCATTTACATGTACAGAGGCAGAAGCATCCAGAGAAACCGGCTGGCCCAGGCATGCATCGGGGGGCATATTGAAGTCTGCTTTCAGGTCGCGGATATGGACGATCACAGAATCTCGGTGTGGCTTACATTCGGAGGGTTCGTTCCACGCAGAGAGATAGACCGTGTAATCACCCGTATCTGGGAATGTAAAAGTGAACGATGGATCAGTGATCAATGTGCCATCCGGAAGTTCCCATTCCAGATGGGTGGCATTCATACTGGAATCAATAAATTGAATGGTATGTGGATCCGCGCAATCCATGCGATAATTTGGCCGAGCCCATGCCCCCTGGACCTGAAATAGATCAAGAAGATAGAGTGAATCTCTATCACCATAGATCGATTCCCAGGAGAGCTTGTAATCCTGCCATCCGGTTTCATGGTTAAACACCCACAAGAGTGAGTCAAAACCAGGCGTACTGTTGGGGCAATGAAAGAGCCGATCGTGGTCGGTTTCCAATCTGAAATATTCGACCAATGGCCCTGCGATCACGCTAAAAATAAGGGAGTCACCATGACATAATGGTGTTCCGGGGGGAGGAGGAGGACCAGGATCGCCAGGGATACAAATGCCACCGCCGCCATTAAGGGTGTCTGGCTCACAACCACACACTTTTACTTCGATAGCATAGGAAGAATCCTGGCATCCTTGTGCATCATCTACGATCAAATAGGGATAATACAAGCCACAGGTATCATAGATGTGGATCGGCGGATCCGGATCCGTGGTTTCCAGGGTCTGTCCATCATCAAAGACCCAGGTCCACTTGGTGATCATTGTAGGCGAGTAGGAGTGGTCTTCAAAAAAGAAAGTATCACCCACACATTTCTGGTAGTCATCAATCTCAAATACAGAGGTCAACAATCGGAAGGTATCCACAATTTTTAGGGTGTCGATACAACCGCCGACCGAAGTCATGATCAGGGTGACAGGTACCCGGCGTTCGCCATAAACGCTATAAATGTTCGGGTCGACAGGATAGGTGAATACCGGTGATTCTTCTGTGGATGTTGCAAATATGCCAAACGTCCAGTCATATGTTCCTCCGGAATAATTCGAGCTGTATGGTGTGACGACCGGTGCTGAACAATGTTCAGGAATATCGCTGTAGATCTGCAGATCAATTTCCTCGACCTTGATGGTGAAGGTCGTGTCTATCTGACAGGTTTTGGCAGGATTGAACCATGTGTAGGTAACGGCATAAGTGCCTGGCTCATGAAAGGTGACCTTCGGGCTGCGGATCACCGCGGTGGAAGGGGTGGCGGCCGGGCCAAAATTCCAACTGTGTACCCCGGCTGGCGTCTGATTATCGGGACTGAACTCCGTCTCCAGGCAAATAGTATCCGGTAAACTGACCTCCAGGGCATTAGTCCCGACTCGAGCGATATCGGTTGCAGAACCGGTACAACCATAGGCATCGGTGACGATCAATTTAATGGTGAAGGTCCCGGATTGCAAATAGGTGACGGTATCAGGTGTCAGCCCGGAATTAGAGGTCCCGTTCCCCAAAGTCCACTCATAGGAGAGAGGATCTTTTCCAGATGAAGTATTCACGAACAGCAAATTCAAGGGTGGCTCACAACTGGAAGGTGGATCGGGGTCTGTTTCGAAAGATGCAACTGGCGGCGTATACACTTCGATGAAATCAGTGAAAGACTTTGTGATATTACAACTCGGAAAGTTGGTGATGACCGCCAGCGTGATCGAATAAAATCCTTCCGTTTGATAAGCGTGCATGGGCGCTGTTTCGTTTGCGCCTACGCCATCACCAAAAGTCCATGACCAACTGTTGGGGATCACGCCCACAGGATAAGCGGTGGTATCAGAAAAGTCGATCTGTTTCCCGGGACAGTTGGCAGCAGGAGAAGCGGCAATGGTCAGATCAGGCTTTGGATAAACCGTGATCGGGATGGTACCGATAACAGGACTTGATGAGGTCAGTCTGAATTCGACCTCATAATTACCCGGGGTGATAAAAACATGAGACGGATTGGACAGGTCGGATGTGGCGCCATCCTTAAATGCCCAGAAAAAACTGGGTTGGCCGGCAGGAGGGGCAAACATTACATTCAAGGGGACACAACCCTCTGTTACAGAGGCAGTTTGTGCTTGCACCAGGATGGGTACAAAGCTGGAGAGAATGAACAGCAATCGTAGACGTGCCATCAAAGAATATCTTTCACTGGCATCCAAATTAGATGAGAAACCCAAGAGCAGGTGAAAAAAAAGAACAATTGTCAGCCAGCGGCTAATACAGTTACTAATTATGCAATTACTGGTATTAGTTTCATAATATTACAAAACAACAGCATTATTCATTGAATTAAATAGTGATGCAGGCGCAGCCATTTTTCAAGTCGATCATTATGAACAGTTCGAACCAACAGTCAATCCTTCGTGTGACCTTTCTAATCTCCATGATCATCCTGATGTGGAATCCTCTGCAGGCACAAGCAGTTTCATATACTACGAAGGAGGAAAGCCTGCCATGTATAGACAAGGAGTTTTCCATTTTTGTCCATGTGATCCGGGACAGCCTTGGGAACTCCGGTATTTCCGTTGAAACAATCGAGGAGCAGTTGGAGGGATTAAATGCGCTGTTTTCTCCGATCTGCGCGCGTTTTTCTATGTGTAATATCGAATATTACCCCACTTATCAATTCAAGGATATCTGGAAAAAGGATCAGGTGGTCGAAATGGAAAAGAGGTATTTCGTGAGGAATGTCATTAATCTTTTCGTGATCGAAAGTCAGCAGCTTTATCCGGGAGACCAATGTGGATTCGGTCGACATTTGGGTGTTATGTATCCGGATTCAGGTTCTATTTTTATACAAAAATCGTGCTTCCAGACAAATATCATCGCCCATCAGCTCGGTCATTATTTTGGCTTACTCCACACTTGGACCGGTAGTGGTGCAGAATTAGTGGATGGCAGTAATTGTACAACTGCAGGAGACTTCATTTGTGATACGCCGGCAGATCCTTATGATCCTTTTGTCGACGAGCCACCATTTTTGGGTATGGGTAGAGAAGACTGTTTGTTCATCTATCCGGCCACAGATGCCAATGGGGAGTACTATCGACCGGATGTTGGCAATATCATGTCTGCCTACCAGTATTGCTATTGTGGATTTAGCAGGCAGCAATTTGCATTGATGGCCTTCCATTATCAAATCAGTCTGGATAAGAAGTGGTGATCTTCCTCTCTGCACAAACGGATACCCAGAAAAAAGCGGCCTCTTCTGTTCAGAAAAGGCCGCTTTTTCATTTAGTTAGCCATGGATCAGGCCAACGTAATACTCTTATCCAGATACACATCCTGTACGGCTTCCAACAGGGCCACACCATCGCCGACCGGGCGCTGGAAGGCTTTTCGCCCCAGGATCAGTCCGGTACCACCGGCGCGTTTGTTGATCACGGCTGTAGTCACCGCTTCCGTGAGGTCGGCCGCTCCGGAAGAAGCGCCACCTGAATTGATCAATCCGGCACGACCCATATAGCAGTTGGCCACCTGGTAGCGGGTCAGATCGATAGGGTGATCGCTGCTGAGTGTATCGTACATCTTCGGATGCGACTTTCCGATTTTCAGTTGGGTGTAGCCTCCATTGTTTGTCGGTAATTTCTGCTTGATGATATCCGCTTGAATGGTCACACCCAGATGATTGGCCTGACCGGTCAGATCGGCGGAGGCATGATAGTCAATACCATCTTTTTTAAAGCTGTTGTTCCGGGTATAACACCAGAGGATGGTGGCCATTCCCAGTTCGTGCGCACGCTCGAAAGCCTCAGCTACTTCGACGATCTGGCGGTTACTTTCGGGTGATCCAAAATAAATAGTAGCGCCAACGGCGACAGCGCCCATGTTCCAGGCTTCGTCGACAGAACCGAACATGATCTGATCGTAGGATTCGGGAACGGAGAGGAGTTCGTTGTGATTAATCTTCACGATGAACGGGATCTTGTGAGCGTATTTGCGACTCATGGTAGACAGGACACCAAATGTCGATGCGACCGCATTGCAACCGGCTTCTATGGCCAGTTCGATGATCTTCTCCGGATCAAAGTAGATGGGATTGGGCGCAAAAGAAGCACCGGCACTGTGTTCGATGCCCTGGTCGACCGGGAGGATGGACAGGTAGCCGGTACCACCGAGGCGTCCGTGATTGTGCAAGGTCTGCAAGCTGCGCAGGACCTGATTATTGCGGTTGCTCAGAGTCCAGACCCGGTCAATGAAGTCATGTCCCGGGGCATGAAGCATGGATTTGTCAATGGTGGTACACTGGTGGTCCAGCAGATATGCTGCCTGGTCACCCAGTAGCTGTTGCAGATTCGAATTTGCCATAACAAGGAACAGTTAAGGCCACAAAAGTAGCTTGCCCCGGCTATTTGGCCTAATCGGATGATGGAGAAGAGAGAACTACACGTTCAGATAGTGCATCAAGGCATCAAAATTCTCCTTGAGTGACTCGCTGTAGTCAGATTCCTGGTAGGAAGCTTTGACCTTATATTTAAAGCGTTCGAGGCTGGATACGATGCGGCTCATGGAAGGGGCATGGAGCTTCAATGTGATCTCGATCAGTTCCAATTGGGGTTCAGAGGAGAGGTACATCATCAACACCACGCCATTCTCGCCTTCGATGATCCGGGAGATTTCACTGGGGGAATAATCCCGGCGATTGACCTCCAGGATCAGGATGCTGCCGTTCTCTGCGAGGGAGGTGGCCCGGGCCAGATGGGTCAGCAAGTCTTCCTGGGTGATCACACCCAGATAGTCACCGGCATCATTCAGTACTGGAATCAGGGTCAATTTGGATTGACCGATCACCCGAAGGACCTCCACCAGGTGGTCATTCGCATGGACAAATGGTTTAGGGATGGTCAGGGCGTAATTGCCAACTGGCTGATCCAGGTCGCCTTCGAGCAGATCATCTTCGGAGATCAAACCGAGGAACTGGGTGTTGTTGACGATCGGCAAATGACGGACCACAGCATCCCGCATCAATTGCATAGCATCCTCTCCGGACGTGGATGTCCGCAGGGGAAGGATGGATTCAGTGATCAGATCTTTTGCCAGCATGGCGTTGATTCAGTGTTATCTCTATTCAGAAGATGATCAAAAGGGAAAAAATGTTGCACGACCTATCCGAACAAATTGCGTTTTCGCATGTCAAATTCTTCGGAAGTCAGCATTCCCTGCTCTCTTTGCTCGCTCAATTTGCGCAATTCCTCCAACAAGTTGCCATCTCCCCCTGATTCAAGGGCTTGATGTTCTGTCAACGGTTTATATCCGTTGGCGACAAACGCCCTGAAATCGGGTTGGATCCGTAAAAAAGCAAGGGAATCGTGGGTTTGAATTTTTTCCTCATCCCGAAATCCGTGGGTCATTGCCAGGCTGAGGTGGTGAAATCCTTTTTCGGCATTTTCCATCATAGAATAGGTACACGCCAGATTGAAATGAACGGTTGCCGATCGGGGATCCCGTTCCTCTGCCTGCAAAAAATCAGCCAAAGCACCTTTGAGGTCATAATTGCGGAATTTTTTCATGCCGTTCTTGATGAATTTGCCAGCTCCGCTGAAGATAGCGGCAGGACGAGGAGCACTGCGTGTAGATCTTCGCTGGGCACGTTTCTGATGGCGTTCTGCACGGGTGGATCTGGGCGCAGCCGTTTCTACACTATTGTATTTCTGATCAAAGGTCTCCTGATCCATGGTAGCCATGAGTATTCCTTCCAATATGGCGATCACGGTCAGGATCACCAGGACAACCGGCCAACGAAGGAAAATGGCAAGAAAGAAAAAGACCAGTCGGCCGCTACCGGCATTCCAGCCGCGCAAATACATTTTATGCAAACCGACAACGCCGCCGAAAAAAGCAAAAAAGACTGCTACAAATCTGTTTTTCATAGGTACTGAGGAAGTGGCAAGTTCAAACATTTTTTTCGTTTGTTCAAATAACGTGGATCACCTCCGAAATCGCGGGTTTTTTCAGACCAACGATCCTTGCTCATCGACGGGAAACAACCGATTTGTCAAGGAGACAAAGGCATCCACACCCAATTGCTCGGGTCTGAGAGTGAACAGTTCCTCCTCCAGCAGGTCTGGATTCTCGCAAAGAGGTCTCAACGTATTCCGCATCATTTTCCGCCGTTGACCAAAGGCGGTTTTCACTACCTGGATGAATCGAATTTCGTCGCATCCCAAGGTGGCATTCTCCTTCCGCCGCAAACGAATGACTCCGCTTTGTACCTTGGGTGGAGGTTGGAAGGCACCCCGATCAACGGTGAACAGATAGGTGCCGTCATACCAGGCCTGGGCCAGGACGCTGAGGATGCCATAATCCTTATTTCCCGGTCCGGAAACAATGCGCCGGGCTACCTCCCGCTGGAACATCCCCACCATTTCGGGGATGATCTCGCGGTTCTCGATCATCCGAAAAATGATCTGAGAGGAGATATTGTAGGGAAAATTGCCAATCAGCTGGAAGCTTTGTCCGTCAAAGACCCGGGTGAGATCGAGCTTCATAAAGTCTTCCTCCAGGATCTGTTCCGTCCATTCCGGATGATGCTCAACCAAGTAGGCAACCATATCCCGGTCGGCTTCAACAGCTTTGAATGAGGGGAACCGATCGGCCACAAATTTGGTCAAAATCCCTTTTCCGGGGCCTACTTCGAGTACCCGACCCTCCGTCAGATCCACACTCAACCCCATGGCGATCTTTTCAGCGATCTCGGGATGCTTCAGGAAATGCTGACCATATGACTTTTTCGCTCTCACTGGTAAAATGCTACTTTTGAAGCTCCAAGATGAGTAAAAAGACTGCGTCTCAGACGCATTGTGGAGGATAACCTATGGCAGTACCAAAAATTGGCATCTCAATCGGCGACGTGAACGGGATCGGTCTGGAAGTGATCATCAAGACATTATCCGAACAAAAGATCCTCAACTATTGCACCCCGGTGATCTACGGATCCACCAAGGTGGTTAGTTATCATAAGAATATTGTTGCCGGGCACCAGCTGCATGTACAGACAGCCGGGACAGCTGCAGAGGCCCAACCGGGGAAGATCAATCTGGTGCAGACCTGGCTGGATGATGTCGATATCAGTCTGGGAACAGCGACGGAAGAAAGTGGCAAGTTTGCCTATCTCTCCCTGGAAGCAGCTGTGAATGATCTGAAATCCGGAGACATCCAGGGCCTGGTCACTGCCCCCATCCATAAACATGCCATGGAGCTGGCCAACTTCACTGATATCGGGCACACAGAATATCTGGGGCGCCGATTTGAGGGTTCAGATCCACTGATGATCATGGTCAGTGATACGCTTCGTGTCGGACTGGTGACGGGTCATGTACCCGTGGGCAGCGTAACCAGTTTACTGAACAAGGATCGGGTCATAAAGAAGATCGAAGCCATGAACCGGTCGCTCAAGGTTGATTTCGGGATCGAACGTCCCGTGATCGCTGTGCTGGGTCTCAATCCCCATGCGGGTGATGATGGATTGATCGGCACAGAGGATGAGCAGATCATCACACCTGCCATCATGGAGTGTAAAAAAATGGGCATCATGGCCATGGGTCCCTTGCCAGCCGACGGATTTTTTGGCAGCAGGACCTATCAGAAAGTAGATGGGATCCTGGCCATGTATCACGATCAGGGGCTGATTCCTTTCAAGGCCTTGAGTTTTGGTACAGGTGTGAATTTTACAGCGGGATTACCGGTGGTTCGCACCAGCCCGGACCATGGCGTGGCCTTTGATATAGCAGGTAAGAGCGAGGCTGATCCCGGATCATTTCGGCATGCCTTGTTTCTGGCCCTGGATGTCATTCGTCAGCGTGCAGAGCATGCGGAATGGCATGCGAACCCTCTTGTCAAATCAAAGGGAAAATTCCGGCCGAGCGAGGATGATCGGGAGGAAGATTAAAGAGATCTCCAATCAAAGATGACTCAGGATCGATGGAGGATCGGGCCCGTTTCGGAAGAATTTGCCTTCGACACGGCGACCGTTTCATGATTCATGACGCCCCCTTGTTGCCGGATGGATTCGTTATGGATGGCCTGAATCAGATCCCGTGCGAAGGTTTCGCTGAGGCCTGCCTGCAGCGCGGTTTGCACCCGCGATTCAAAAATATTACTCCATCGGTTCATTTGCAGGATGGTCACCTCATTTTCGCGTTTGAAGTGACCGATCTCCCGACTGACTTCCATCCGTTGACCCAGACTGCGGATGATCTCCTGGTCCAGATTGTCGATATCATACCGAAGCGCTTCGAGGTTGGCCAGGAATTCCGGATCATCGACGCTGGTCCGGCGGTGCACGAGACTGTTCAGCGCACTGCCTAACTGGTCTGGTGTGAGTTGCTGAGCAGCATCACTCCACGCATGGTCCGGATCGATATGGGTCTCGATCATCAGTCCGTTGAAATCAAGGTCAATGGCATGTTGGGCGACATACCCGATCAGCGATCGATTGCCGGTGATGTGACTGGGATCGACGATGATATCCAGGGTTGGAAATTGTCGTCGCAGTTCGATCGGCAGCTCCCACATCGGAGCGTTGCGGTAGATCCCCGGCTTGTACACTGAAAAACCTCTGAAGATGGCCCCGAGGCGAGAGATACCAGCCATGGAAATCCGTTCGAGGGCCCCGATCCAGAGATCCAGGTCGGGGTTGACCGGGTTTTTGACGAACACTGGGACATCTACGCCTCGTAGTGCGTCCGCGAGCTCCTGTACGGTAAACGGATTGGCAGTGGAACGAGCGCCGATCCACAGGATATCCACTCCGGCCTGGAGGGCCAGTTCTACATGCCGTGCAGAGGCGACTTCGATGGCTACTGGTTTTCCGGTCACCTTTCCCGCTTCTACAATCCAGGGCAATCCGGCTTCGCCAATGCCAGCGAAGGCTTCCGGGCGGGTGCGTGGTTTCCAGATCCCGGCACGCAGGATATGTGCACCACGCTCAGCAGCTCCCTTGCAGCTGTCCAGAGTTTGTTCGGCCGTTTCAGCACTGCAGGGTCCTGCGATCAGGATGTGTTCATTCTCGGGTATGGGCCAGCCCCATTGCCGAACTGGTATCGGTTGCATCACGCGGCGAAGGTAAGGAGTTCCCACATGGAATAAGGAATGTTGGCTTCTTGTTCACTGGATGGTAATCGGAGATCTTCTCCATATTTTGTTTCTTTGGTCGTGTCAACCCGGATCGTGTGTTTCGTATGCATGAAGTCCTCATCGGGTTTGGCCCCTATTTTTATGATCCAGGTGACCTGTGCCATTATCGAATCGGACAAAGGTGTGCTTTGTGCACAGCGAAGTACTTCGATGTCCCATCCGGGAAAATGGGAATTCCCCGGGGGAAAGGTGGAAGAAGGGGAGAGTGAAGAAGAATGCCTGATCCGGGAGATCCGAGAGGAATTGGCGGTGGAGATCAACATCCTGGAGGCACTGGCATCACATGCCCATACCTATGAAAACGGGTTTTCGTTGGTATTGATCCCCTTTCGCTGCCAGATCCAAAGTGGTGTGATCCGGGCGGTGCAGCATGCCGAGGTGCGTTGGGTGCCGAGAAGTGAATTAATATTTCTGGATTGGGTGGGGGCAGATATTCCTATTCTGCAGGCCTATCTGGAAAGGGCTCACGTAAAGTAGGCGGTTGCCTGAGGGTTGGCGGGCGTTATAACCTCACCCCCACCCTCCTCGCCTTTCCGGGAAAGGAGAGGAGGAACCAGACAGAGATGCATTTTCAGATGAAAGTGACAATATGGACGAATGGGCAATGGAGAAGGTGAATAGCCCAGTCGTTTGAGCCTAAAACCTTTTCTCATTTCCCACGCGTAATGGCCGCCACTGTCCACGCACTCTTCGACAATAGGAACCGAACACCGAACACCGAAATTCGAATACCGCTGAGCCCTTCCGGGCTGAAAGGATGATAATTGACGACGAAACGCCTGATAGTGGATATCAAGATATCCCAAGTGACAAATTCAAAAAAGGCAGTCCTCCGGAACCATATTTTCATTCCACTTTCATCCAGGATGGTTCGGTCATTACTGCGCCATGAGGGGTATTAGGTTAAAGGCAAGTCAATCTTCAGGATTCCCTGCCTCGCCAGCTGGTGACCGTCTATCTCATTCTAGATTCCTGCGTTCCTGATTCCTCATTCTGCATTGCCCCCAGACATCCGAATTTCACATTCCTTCCTCCCTTCCTTATGGCAGACGGTCCCCTTCCGATTTCCGTCTATTCTGGCAGTCATACTTTAATCTCAGTTCTTTCATCTAACCGTATCAGCGATATCCAAGAGTTTAGCATGTCAGCTGACCTCTCCGGCGGTTAAAAAGCAGCCGGTACGATTCATCCTTCGTGCAGTCTCAAAGTCTCCACCGTTGTCCTTTATCTGTGAAAATCGCGACATGGGTGGACATCCTTGATTCAGACAAGAAATTGGTATTCGTTGTTCGGTCATTTCAAGCGCTTGGAACCACATTGAACAGAGGGCTGACTTGTCGGACCTCCTTGAACGTTGAACGGCTAAGCCTGTGAAACCGACTACCTAAGCCCAAGTCAACATGGAACACAGGAACCAAGGAACCAGGCAGCTTATTCCTTCCCCACCTGAACCGTTAACTGACCAGACATTCTATTGCCTGACATAAAAAAGGCCAGCACTGTAGAGACAGTGCTGGCCTATTAATTTGTCACTGAATCAGAGAGTCTCCTATTTCAGCTTGATGTGGTCCCAGACGTAGTTTCCAACTTCCCGGCCATTCATGCGGCCGCCTTCATTCCCCTGGCGATAATGGATACCTCCCCTGAGGCGACTCATTGCCGCTTGATCGGAGGCTTCATAAAAGGATGAAAACTCCCGCGCAGGTAGCTCGAAGATCACCTCTGTGCTATCCACAAATGGGAACGGGTCACCGAATGTGTGCATGAGGATGGTTGCAGCCGCCGCAGAGATGGTGGCATGTGCGCTGGTATGTTCAGGGAATGGGGGTGTTTCGATGAAGGGTTTCCATTCCGGATCAATAAACTTGTTGATATAGGTCTCCGGACGAACCAGTTCGGAGGTATACTTTTCTGTCCAACTGCTTAAAAAGCCATCCGCCAGCGCCAGCGCCACCAGAGTATACGTTCCAGTAGCTTCCATGATCGGCGTATTTGCCTTTCGGCAGGCAGTAGCGGTGATATTGATCCAGTGGCCGCCTGGAGTGATCTTCTTGGTAGCGAGCATCAGGTGTCCCATGACCGTGATCTCAAAGGGGTTACAGTCCCAGTAAATTGCGGTTTCCTTTACTTTATCATCCAGCGTTTTACTGATCTCGTACACCTCCATAGCCGCCTTGTAAAAATCGCTGTTGGGATCCTCACTATAGGGGATGTGAGGCTGTGGGCGAAGCTGGTTGGAAGAGTCCATGACCCAGGGGCGGATATCCTTCCAATAGGGCTCAATAGCATCGCCATAGGAAGGCGGAGTGGGCACCCATTTGGCGGGGTTTTCTTTCTGGATGGTGTATTTCGGAGCAGAACGCGTCTGTGCGTAATGATCCGACTTGGACCAGTTGATCACATGTTGGGCAACGGCATCTCCGAAAGCAACAGAACGATCATAGACATCCTGTGGAATATTCATGGTCTGGAACTCAAGGAAGATGGAATCTTGCAGTTCTTCCATGTCGGATTCCGAGAAGATCAGATGTTTCCCGACAGTCATCAAAGCAGTCAGAGAGGAGAGCGGAAAGCAGTATTCTTTTCCTGCTTCCGGTTGTGGACCTGCCTCGAAGTGCTTGATCTGTCCGGCAATGGTTTTGTATTCCGGATACCCTGGAATAAGGGCTTCGTACGCAGCAACAGCGGAGTAGGCATAGATCCGGGAAGCCACCGGAGGAGAAAAGATGTCCTCACGTATGATGTCCGTGATTCGGCGGAAGCCGCGATGAATGAACTCCGGATTTTCGGCCAACTTTTGATAATCTGCGCCACCCGAAGAACAGGAGGGGAGCCAGAAGAGTGGCAGAATAAAGAGGGCCACAATGAGGTAAATAGAATGTTTCATGCGAGAAAAGTGAGGTTTTGTAGGGGTAAATATCCTTTTTTGTCTCTAAATCAAGGCTTGATTGGAGCATTTGGGCCCATTATGCGGCCTTTACGCTTGATTTGCAATGATCTGGGTCAGTATTTCTGTTCTAATGTTTCATTCTCATTGTCTATTTCCACTCAGGGTGCCTGCCAGAAAGAGACGAATTCTAATGTGTGTACTACGAGTTGAGAAAAAAGTTTCACCATCGATCATCCCCTATCCATGAGTATGAGGGAGGGTCCAGATAAACGGGCGATTGAACATGAATATTATCCCGGACAAATTCCGGCACCTCTGGGTTAATTTTCCGACCTTTGTGTCCGTTATACATCACTGAGAACACCAAAACCGAACCGTCATGGTGGCCACTATTGAAGATCAACGAATCCAATTGGCTGATCTGTCTTTTGACCCCTATATTTCAGAGGATGAGATACGCAGCCGTGTCGCTTCTATGGGAGAGGAGATCAACGAATGGGATCTCGGGCCAAAGCCATTGCTGATCTCAGTGTTGAATGGTTCATTCATCTTTGCTGCTGACCTGATGCGTCAACTCAATTTCACAGCAGAGATCGCGTTCATTCAGTTGAATTCTTATGACGGGACTCGTTCAAAAGGTGAAATCGTCATGGAAGGTGCACAGTTGGGTGTCCCCGTTCGTAATCGGGACATCATCATCATTGAAGACATTGTCGACAGTGGATTGACCATGTTCTACCTGGTGCAGGAGTTGAAAAAAAGGCTTCCGGCTTCTATCCGGATCGTCACCTTGTTGCACAAACCCGAAATGCAGGAGTTTCCAGTTGCACTGGACCAGGTCGGATTCTCCATTCCAGCAGATTTTGTGGTGGGCTATGGCCTGGATTACCGGGGATTAGGACGCAATCTCAATGGTTTGTACAAGTTGGCCGATCAGGATTCCATTCTTTAGGAAAATCTGAATGTCCAAATCCCTTTTCTTTTAACTTGATTTGGAGGATATGGTGTGGATTTTGACGGTTTTATCCTTCATTTGACCCGATTCATCCGTCAGGAGTGAAACCAGGATGGCCCCCTTCCAGACTAATTGAAAATTTCTGGACCGGGTGTCTTGAGTAAATACATAGAAAGTCTTACTTTTGCATCCGCTTCCTAAGAGCATGATTGACCCATAGTGTAATGGTAGCACTCCGGTTTTTGGTACCGTCAGTCAAGGTTCGAATCCTTGTGGGTCAACCCAAGCCATTCATCGTTTCGGTGGATGGCTTTTTTCTTTTCCTGACGCGGGTATAAAATCAGCCTGCTTCGGGGTTTTGCCCGATTTGTCGCTTGTATTTTCCGCCATAAGGAACTAACTTAGCAGGATAGCCCAAACCCAGTTTCCTTTGAAGCACGCCCTACCCCTGCTCCTCCTGTTGATGGCGTTCTTGTCCTGCACTAAGGACAATGTCCTGATTCCCGACAATCAGCCCCCCAATTACGAGGGTATACCGCTGATCAAGATCCAGAACTTTGTCAACCGTCTGTTTATCGACCTGTTGGCGCGTGAGCCCCTGGATCCAGAAATGGATGCCTTCGTTCAGGAGTTGCAATTGGCCAAATTGGCCCCGGAAACTCGATTGATCCAGGTGATCCGTCTCCAGACAGATACTGCTTTCATTGTCGGTGACACCAGCTATCATCGGGCCTATATCCAGAACCTGTACAATCAGGCAAAAGCCCGTACCCTGGAAGGAGTCAGTGACGGGGATATCAAGGGCGATGCAGGGATCTTCCTCAACGGTGCATATAAGGATAGCCTGGCAGGCAACTGGGAAGGCTACACCAAAAACATGAAGGCCGCAGAGCGGCTGCTCACCGTCATTCGCGGTCGCAGTGAGTTCCAATCCGAACAGATCACCTATGATCGTCTCTTTGCACGTTGTGTCAACAACTCGATCTACGACAAGATCAATATGAACACGGTCAACTTCGTGAACGCCACATTTGACAATTTGCTGTGGCGGTACCCGACCAAGTCGGAATTGCTGGAAGGATTCAATATGATCGAATACAACTTACCGGGGACCATCTTTGGCAAACAGGGCACGAATAAAGATGACTATGTGGAGATCCTGACCAATTCCAGAGAGATGTTCGAAGGCTTGATCATCTGGTCTTATCAACAACTCCTGGCCCGGCGGCCGACTAGCGAAGAGACGGGAGTACTTCTTCAGGATTTTGCTGGTCACCGTGACATTCGCCTTATTCAACAACAGATACTGATCACTGATGAATATGCCAATTTCTAGAATACTGGCTTTCGGGCTGTTGCTAGGCACACTGGCTGGCAGCTGCAAAGAAGAGCAATACACTTATGGTGTTGAAGATGTGCTGGTCCAGCCAGTGGATCTCAGTGGTAAAAAGTCCAAGACACCCGAACAGTACCTCAACATCCTCTATGCCAATCTGTATCAAAAGGCCATGAGTGCCAACCAGCTGGTCAAGGCTACGGATGTAATCACATCCATCGGCGACAAACAGGTCGCTTATGAGACCCTGATCAGCAAGTTTATGAATGATCCGAATATCATTCTACCTACGGAAGAAAGCATGCGTAATGATCCTGAGGCCTTTGTTCTGGAGACCTATCAGCGATTCCTTGTGCGGATCCCCACGGAAGCAGAAAAGACATGGATGATCAATTTCATCAACTCTCATCCGGATGTGACACCGGAACATGTGTACTACTCCTTTGCCATCGCCAACGAATATTATTTCTATTGATCCCTGAGGGGTTAAAAGCCGATCGTGCATGAAACGACGTGAATTTATAAAGAAGTCAGCCCTGGTTACTGGAGCTATTACGGTGCCGTATATCCTGCCCACAGGGCGTCTGTTTGCCCAAACAGGCAGTCAGAAGGCCGAGCATGTGGTCCTGGTACTCTTTGCTGGAGGTGTGCGCCATCAGGAATCCATCCTGCAGCACTATCTGGCAGAAAGTCAGGACCTGGATATCGAAGGGAACATCATGTACAATATGCTGACCGGCGATGCGCCTGAACTCAAAGTGGTGTATGGCACCACGCCTGCCGGCCAACAACCCGGCATCCAGCCCATCAGTCGGATCCTTCAGACGCCATTGGACAAGCAGGGCACCCTCTTTCCGGAAGTTCGATTCTCCAAAGCGGGAACGGGCCACTTTGTCGGATTGAGCACCGGTGTATCCGGACATTATGGAGTGACACAGGGGCTCCGCCAACGCCCGATCAATCCGACCATTTTTGAATATATCCGACGGTATATGAATGCCAAAGCCACGGATGTCTGGTTTGTCGGCAACGGCATAGGCAACTCCACACCGCTGCTCAACCATTCAGACCATCCCGATTTTGGATACCGGTATGCAGCTAATTTCTTTGCCCCCAATGTGACCTTTGGTAGTAAGGGGGTCGAGTTCCTCAAAGGATTCAAGGTGTATCATCCGGATGAAGAGCTGGTCCCCATCCGCGAGATGCAGGCGTTTTTGAACAACAGCTTCAACCTGGCCGGAAAAGAGATCCCCCACCTCTACAACACAGATGAGGAAAAAGCGGATATCAAAAACTTCATTCGCACCACCTTCGAGCGACTGGAAAATAACCAGGTGAGCTTCCCGCCGGTCACGGATAATGGTGACCTGTCGACCATCGGTTATACCACCGAGATTTTGCGCTGGTTCAAGCCGAAATTGACGGTGGTGAATATGAGTTCAGTGGATTCCTGCCATGGCAGCTATACCAGCTACCTCAAATCTCTACATAGAGGAGATCATGCCGTGGGACACCTCTGGAATTTTATTCAGACCCAGATCCCGGAGATGAAGGACAATACGGTGATGATCATCCAGCCCGAACATGGCCGGAATTATGAACCGAATCCCATCACCGATGAGAATGACTGGTTTGCCTTTGACCACGATTCAGATGCGAACTCCCGTCGAATCTTCACGCAGATGGTGGGTCCGAATGTGCCTGCCAACCTGCGGGTGGGATCAGAACTCAATCCTGTCGGCGATGCGGCAGATGCAGTGGTGACCATTGCAGATATCCTGGGCATCAAACAGGACGTTCTGGGTCGCGGACTGGTAGATTTCAACGCGATGTCTTTGTTTGATCGGATCTAAACCCGCCTATGACCAAATTGTACTTTCCCCTTATTGTGTTGTTGCTGGCTGGTTTGATGATAACCACTTTGGTCTCATGCGACAAAGCTCCTGATAACCCGTTCGACCAGACGGGGGGCCCGGATCCAATGGATACCATACCGGATCCTGCCGATCTGGGGACCATCGAAGGTTTGCATGCCCGAATATTTTCAAAGACCTGCGCGAACAGCGGCTGTCATGATGGCACCTTTGAGCCTGATTTTCGCACCATCGAAAGCACCTACAATACCCTGGTGTATCATCCGATCATCAAGAATGATCCGATGGGTACCTACGAATACCGGGTTGTTCCAGGCAATCCGGATGCTTCCGTGATCATGGCTCGACTCACCTATGATATTGATGGCAACTCCGGACTGATGCCCCTGGTCGTGGATCCAGGGTCAGAATGGGCAACCAAAAAGGATGAGTTCATCCAGGCGATCAAAACCTGGATCCAGAATGGGGCAAAAGACATATTTGGCCAGACCTACAGCCTTCTGGATGCTGTGCCAACCATGCAGGGTGTGATCGCAGAATCGAATGGTGTGTATATGGAACGTAATGATGCCGGGCAGGGGGCCTTTCGGGTTCCACAGAATGTGACTCAACTCTCCATTTTTTTCAGTTTGCTGGATGATAAGACCCTGCCTCAGAATCTGACCGTCAACGAGATCAAATTTGCCAATGGTCCGGATGCATTTGCTGGAAATCCGATCCAGAATCTGGAGGTCCTGACAACGCCTGTGACCTTCCAAGGTTATTATGGACCGCAGGTCCAGTACACCCACAGGATCGTCATCAACCCACAACAAATGGCTACCCTTGACCAAACGATATATTTCAGGATCTATGTTCAGGACAATGTCAATCCGGTCACCGAGATCCCGACGGATGCCGGTGTGTATTATATCAAGAATTACTTCTCATTCACCATTGTGGAATGAAGCGACCCATCAACATTTCCGTCTTTCTTTTGGCCGTTGCAGTCATCGTTTTGACGACATCCTGCACAAAGGTGGACTCTTCGCCCACCTTTCCGATCGAACCCAGTATCAAGTTGATCGAGATCAATCAGCTGGAGGTCATGGAATTTCAGGATACCCTGGAAATTCTGTTGGCGTATGAAGATGGTGACGGGGATCTGGGCAATCTGGATCCGGATATTCCCAGCCTGGTGATCAAGGATGCCCGCCTGAGCCAGCCGGACAGTTTCCATCTGCAGCCCCTGGCACCGTATGGGGCACAGATATCCATACAGGGAGAGCTGCTCGTACGTCTACCTCAGTTATTTCTCCTGGGAAATGGCAGTACGGAGTCGACTCGGTTCAAGGTCAAACTATTGGATCGGGCCGGCCATGAAAGCAATGAGATCGAAACGCCTCAAATCAAGATCATCCGATGACGCGACTGCCCCTTTTTCTTGTTCTATTTTGCTGGCTGGCACTCATCGGACAAGCAGTAGCCCAGCCGACCTATGCCATGTCCAATGCTCTGGTGACCGATTGCGAAGGGATTCTGACGGATAGCGAAGAAGGCCAATTGCCCGGTACATATGATCACAATGAGAATTTTACCTTCACCATCTGTATCAATCAAGCGGATAAGATTACGCTCAATTTTATCACTTTTTGTACGGAGGAGATCTTTGATATTGTCCGGATCTATGACGGTCCGGATACTCTCTCGACTTTGATCGGGGGCCCTTATTCCGGGGTGGTTGCACCCTTTAGTGTGACCGCTACCAGCGGCTGCATGACCGTTAATTTTATTTCTGATCCGAACGTAGTTTGCAATGGTTGGGTAGCCAACTGGGATACAGAAGTGGATCCTCCCATACCCCCTGCGTTCCTACCCATGGCCAATGTGCCCTGTGGAAGTGATGAATTGATCTTGACCCTGGATAAGCCGGTATCCTGCGATTCTATCAATGCAGGCGCATTTACCGTCTTCGGGGCAAAAACCTATAATGTGGTCGCCGCTGTCCCCATCAATTGTGTCGGCGGAAAGACTACCATGATCAAGGTGACATTGGGCACCCCCATTGATTTCAGCGGGGCCTATATTGTCCGATTCAAAGGCATTCAGTTGGATGAATGTGGATTTCCGCATCCATTCAGTATTGAGACCGGATTCAGTGTGGTCGACTGCCCATTGTCAGTGGTTCTCTCTATCAACCCCGCTGAATTCTGCTCCGGAGGTTGCACACAGCTCACAGCCACAGCTTCCGGAGGCGACCCCAATACCTATAGCTATACCTGGAGTGTGCCTGCACCGAATGTAAAGACCATTCCGATCTGTCTGACCGTACCGACGACCTATAGTGTAACCGTGACGGATGGAGCAGGGTCTGTACCTGCAGTGGCGTCGATATTGGTCACGCCATTTGAGAAACCCTATATCGGGAATGATACCACCGTCTGTCAATCGCAGGGACTGATCTGGTTTTCCACCACCATCCCCGGAGGGAATTGGTATGGTAAAGGAATCAATCCCGATCGCCGTTGGGAAAGTCGCTGGGATGCCTGGCGGTTGGGGGGATCTACTGTTGATGAGGTGATCTACGTCGATCCGAATGGATGTAGAGATACGTTGGTCGTTTCCAAAATACCGTTGAGTCAGGGCGGGCACGATGCAGCCTGTCCGGGTGCTCCACCATTTCAAGTTACGGGCGGTAGTCCTGCCGGGGGCACCTGGAGCGGCTCCGGGATTGCCCCGGATGGAACATTCACACCGACCGTACCAGGCACCTATCCAGTGACCTACACGCATCCGAACGGGTGCAGTGGCACCAAGAATGTCTATGTAGCAGATCTGATCATGCCTCCTGACGATACGATTTGTGCTTCTGAGCCCATCTTCAATATTCCCATCACACCGTTTGGGGGCACCTGGAGCGGTCCGGGTATCGTCAACAGTGGCAATGGTCGTTTTGACCCTCGCAAAGCCAACCTGGGCGACAATATTCTGACGTATAAAGCGGAGGGATGTATGGGTACGGTCAATATTCATGTACGAGATATCGATGCCGCTTATGATATCATTGCCTGTCCGGATGCACCGCCATTCTTATTGCCGGGCAACTGGACTCCTGGCGGGATCTGGTCCGGTGCTGGTATTCTGGATACCATCACCGGTTTATACGACCCTTCCGTGAAAGGACATGGGGTAGATGAAAAGGTGTATCTGACCATCGATGGCTGTTCTGATGATCGGATCGTGTATATCCGGGAAACCGGGATCTACATGGATGATACCTTGAAATACTGTACCGATGTAGACAGCTTCCAACTTCGTTGGGAAACGGTCATGAACTCTCCCTGGAACGGCAGCTGGACCGGACCCGGAGCATTCAAGAATCCAGCACAGAACGGCGATTGGTTCTTCAGTCCTTATCAGGCAGGACCTGGCTTTCACAAACTGATCTATTCGGCGAATGGTTGTTCGGATAGTATGTACATCGAGATCTATGCGCCACCGTTCGTCCAACGGGATACCGTTTGTATCGAAGCGGCACCCTTATATCTAACTGCCAACCCGCCTGCTTCCTGGTGGAGTGGGCCCGGCATCATCAATCAAAACACCGGTTTGTTTGATCCCAAACTGGCAGGAGAAGGTGTCCATGCCATTACCACCAGTTCCACTACGAATTGTCCAGGTGGGGGATTTGTCGTTGTACTACCGCCTGACACCGCCACATTGGCCGGATTGGAACCCAGTTATTGTTTCCGGGATACCAACTATCAGATCATCATTGCTCCGGCAGGAGGTGTCCTGACCATAGATGGACAACCCGCTCCGGCAGTATTCAATCCGGCTCAATTAGGAGCCGGACTGCACGTGATCAAATACCGGATCGGTGCTGGCGAATGTGCCGATCAAAAGATCAAATATGTCAATGTCGGTGACCCTGTCAGTGTCAACATGGCCTTTTTGGTGGATACGGTCTGTTTTGGCAAGGGAAAGCAGGTGTCCGCTTTGGGAGCAGGTGGAAGTTCACTGGGTAATTTCAATTATACCTGGGATCAGGGTCTTGGATTTGGCCAGAGTCATCTGGTTACCCCGAGTCAGACATCAACGTATTCGGTTACAGTAACGGATGGTTGTTCTGATCCTGCCGTTGGGTCGCTCAATGTGTTTGTTCTGCCAGAGATCAAATTGAGTTTCCAGACCGGACCGACGGTCTGTTACGGAGACAGTACCTGGGCGATTGTGGTGCCCAGTCCGGCGGGCAATTACAGCTATACCTGGCAGGCCAATCCCAAGCAGACTGGACCCAAGGTGACCAGCCTTTCCAAGACGATCTCTGTAGATGTGCTCGATCTGAAAAATGGATGTAAGACCGAAGGTGAGATCAAACTGCCGGGCTACAAACCGATCCAGGCCAATTTCAGTGTCTACCCGCAGGGGGAATGTGTGACCATTGTGGAGCCATATGTGGAGATCCTGGATCTGACCAATGGCGCCACCAACGGCACCTGGAATTTTGGAGACGGGTTCAAGTTGCCCTATAATCTGGGGAATGAGATCGGGCACAGCTATACCGATACAGGTACCTACGTTGTGACCCTTTCTGTAAAAAATGATGGTGGATGCCTATCCACCTATTCCCAGGAAGTCTGTGTGATCGCTGTGACCACATTGTTCGAGCCAAATGCATTGAGCCCCAATGACGATGGGGTCAATGACTACTTCCAGTTTGTCGGCACAGGTGTGCAGGAGATCTTTTTCCAGATCTATGATCGATGGGGGACCCTTCTTTTCGAGGGAGACAGCATGGATGATCGCTGGGATGGCAATTACAAAGGAAAGCCATTACCTCAGGGGGCCTATGTGTATAAGGTGCGGTATAAGACTGTCTACCAGGAAGGCACTCTTGAACGAGCGGGAACGGTGATGCTTTTACGATAGGGGGAACGAGGCCATGTGTATTGCCAGTGGGCAATTCTTGATGCATACAGGAAGGATATCCGTTCTGTGAAATAGGGTGATCCAACCCAAAATCTTATTGGAATCTCTCTTGATGCTATGCTGGATAGTCTGGTTCACCTGGTTCGTATATGCCCCATATATACTGGCTTTACGAACAAATGCGGCGCATGTAAGGGGGATATACGATATTAAAGGTTCGTAAACACGAATGTTATAGCCAATGTTAAAAAACGCCACTACCATGAATCATCTAAAATTTTAATTTATGGAATGTCAAATAAAAAATTGTAACAACATTGATAATGGTAAAATAGTCATTACCAAAGGCAAACTAAATATCAAATTTGGGATTAATGGTACTGGGAAAAGTACGATAACAAGAGCTATTAAATATAAAGTTGAAGCATCCGATAAATTAAAGGAACTAACCCCATTTAAGTTAAGAGGAATTGAAACCGAACTTGTTCCTGAAGTGATAATAAATGAAGAAATTAACACCATATTAATATTTAATGATGATTATCTCAATCAGTTCCTTTTCAAAGAAGATGAATTAATTTCAAATAGTTACGAGATATTTATAAAAACTCCAGAATACACGAGTACAATAACACAAATTGAACAACTCCTCTCTGAAATAAAAAAAGTATTCTCGGAAAATGAAAATCTTGAAAAAATACTTGTCGATTTTGAAAGTTTGTCAAAAAGCTTTGCAACCACTCAAACAGGTCTTTCGAAATCGTCACCACTATATAAAGGCTTGAAAGATGGCAATAAGGTTGAGCATATACCTGCACAATTACAAGGATATAGTAAACTTCAGACCTGTCCAAAACGTTTTTCTAGCCTGAGGGTGTAAAAGTTGGACATGGCCAGGTATCGCTACCTTAGGATTACCATAGTCCTAATCAGCCATGTCCACATCAAATTTATCCCTATTCTCGCAGATCACAAGTCT
>JAIPBE010000095.1 GCA_021738725.1 Saprospiraceae bacterium
CCCGGGAGTGGATTATAGCGATGCAAATGTGCCGGGTAGTTGTCCGGGATTGATGGATATCAATCGCACCTGGACAGCGACCGATGCCTGTGGCAATCTGGACATGTGCCTCCAAATCATCACCATCTCCGACCTGATCGGTCCCGCGATTACATGTCCGATGGATGTGACATTGGCTTGTACAGATCCGACCGATCCGGGTGCTACCGGAATGGCGACCGCAACAGACAACTGTTCGTTGAATCCGGTTATCAGTTTTGCAGATATCGTGACACCATCCGGGCTATGCCCTCAAAACTATACGATCAGCAGAACATGGACAGCAGTGGATGATTGCTCGAACAGCAACCAGTGTATGCAACAAATAACCGTCATTGACCTCACACCGCCCATTATCACCTGTCCCGCAGATCTGACAGTGGATTGTGCCGCCAGCATCTTGCCGGCAGCAACCGGCTTTGCGACGGCTACGGATGATTGTGATGTAAACCTGGGAGTGGATTATAGCGATGCAAATGTGCCGGGTAATTGTCCGGGATTGATGGATATCAATCGCACCTGGACAGCGACCGATGCTTGTGGTAATGCAGATGAATGTTTGCAAATTATTTATCAGATAGATGATTCTGCTCCGGTGATCATTTGCCCCCAGGATCTGAGTCTGTCATGTGCGATCGACATCCCGCCAGCAAATATTGACAGCGTTGTCGCCACAGATAACTGTGGAATTCCGCTCATCATATTTTTGGCTGATCAGACCATCAACCTGACATGTTTGAATAGATTTACTCTTTTACGCGTATATCAAGCTACCGATGATTGCAACAACAGCGCCAGCTGTACGCAGACGATTACGATCAACGATGTCCTTCCTCCTATTCTTATTTGTCCAGCGTCAATAGTAGTTGACTGTGCATTGGATGTACCAATGCCTGATCCCTCCTTGCTCACGGTGACAGATAATTGTGGTGGGCAGTCTACTGTTTTACATGTAGACGATCTAATTTCCAATTTCGTTTGCGCAAATCAATATTTGATTCGCAGAAATTATCAGGCAATTGATGAATGTGAGAATATTGCCACATGTGTTCAGGAAATTGAAGTGTTGGATCTTGTTGGACCATCGATTACTTGTCTGCCAGCGATTACTGTAGCCTGTGCAGGTGATGTACCGCTTGTAGATCTGGCACAAATCATTACTTCTGATAATTGCGGAGGAATCGTTGTAGTAACGCTTACCTCAGAGATCATGACTGGGCAAACCTGTGAAAATAATTTTGCATTAACCCAAACTTACCAGGCAACGGATGAGTGTGGCAATGTGAATGTTTGTACCCGTATCATAACGGTATTGGATAATATTCCACCTGTCATTACTTGTCCTGGTACAGTATCTGTGGCTTGTGCAGATCAAGTGCCACCGGAAAATATTTCGCTGGTTGTTTCATCTGATAATTGCGGTGTCGCCAGTGTTACACTTCAGTCTGAATTTGTCTCCAATCAAACTTGTGAAAACAGATTTTTGCTGACGAGAATATATTTGGCAGAAGATGATTGTGGAAATACGAATACCTGCTCCCAGGTCTTTGATGTATCTGATATTTTGCCACCGACCATCGTATTTATAGAACCATTACTTGCAGGTTTGTTAGATGGTGATACGCTGAACCTCCAGTGTTATGGCCAGGATCCTCAATGGAAAATACCGACATTTTCTACCAGCAGTATACAGGCAGATGATATCTGTAGTGGCGAAGTCAGTGTGACTTACGAAAAAACATTGCTTCGGGAAGGAAATTGTATTGACGACGGTTATATCAATTTGTATCGCCTGAGTTGGACAGCTACGGATATTTGCGGAAATAGCAGTAGTGCACATTTGATTTTGAAGCTGGTAGACACCATATCTCCGACCATTCAAGGTATACCGGATGATATCACTATCAATTGTGATGCCCTGCTTCCTCAGCCAGTAGTTGTCACGGCTTTTGATGAATGTTTGTGTGCATGTGTGGTGGTCACCAATCAATCTGTGCCCCAACCGGGCTGTCAGAATGGAATGATCATTCCGATAACCTGGACAGCCATAGACCAATGTGGGAATGTGACCATCGAAACACAGAATATTACACTTGTTGATACGATAGGCCCGGCAATTACGATGGTGCATCCGGACATCGTTGGTTTATTAAGCGGCACTGTCATGGAAGTTGAATGTAATGAAGATGGTTTTCCCCGTTTTGTCCATGAAATGGATATCGAATCAGTGTTTGGTACCAGCGAGTGTGGAGGCGAAGCGTTGATTGTTGAATTGGATACAGCGATAATCGTAAGTTCTAATTGTGCCACTTCCGGCTTTTTAGAAGAGCGAACATTTCTGTGGACTGTGACAGACCTGTGTGGGAACAGTTCAACGTTTTCTTTTAGCGTTCGGATGATTGATACGATACCCCCGAAGTGGATAGGTGTGCCAGATACAGTTTGTTTTGGTAGCCCGCTATTAATGGATATCGAAGCGATTGATAATTGCGATTATCCATACACCCAAATTACAGATAAGACCATTGCCAATCCATGTGGTTCGGGTACCGCTATACGGAGAAGGTATGATGCCTTTGATGAATGTGGAAATCATTCAGTGGTATCGGCAGTTATCCTTCCAAGTATCCTGAATGTACCTGTAATTAAATTTATAAATCAGGATTTATTGGATATGTTACCTGGCAATGTGATCAATACACGATGTAACATCAACAATGGGAATTATACTTCCTTTGGTGTGGAGGATATTTATGTGGAAGGAGTTTGTTCAGATTTAGCTTCAACTTCATTTGCCGAGCATGTCCTCGAACTTCGTGATTGCACGATTGATAGTGTAAAAGCAATCGTTGCACTCGTTTGGACGGTCACCGATATTTGTGGCAATACGGCCTCACGGTCGATTGTTGCCACTATTGTCGACAATGAGCCACCAAGTTTTGATCATTTTGATGCTGAAGTAAGCATAGGTTGTTCAGACTTCCTGCCCGTAGTGCAGGCTGTGGATAATTGTGGAAGTGTCACCATAACCTTGCAGGATACAATTCTGGAGACTAGTTGTATTTATGAATATACGATCCTGCGTTTGGTAACGGCCACCGATGAATGTGGAACCTACACGTCGAGAGAACAGATCATTCATGTTGGAGGAGGCACCGGTATTATTTTCACCGGAATTGACAGTGTCCTTTGTGATCCAGTTGATGTACCTGTTGTCACTGCCTTTGATCCATGTGCAGAGTTATTCGTAGATGTCGTGATGACCGTGGATACATTGGATGTCCTGTGTAATGATGGCTGGGTACTGATCCGAACCTGGACAGCTGTGGATGTGTGTGGCAATGTTTCGACAATGACCCAGAGAGTCATCATAAACGATCATACAGTTCCTGTGATCACGGTTCCAAGTTATTCTGTTTTATTTCCCTTCTGGACCCATCAGGACAGTATCGTCTACTTATGGCAGTTCGAGTTGTTGAAGAAATTGTATGATTTGGACAAAAACAGTGTGGTTGTATTGGATGATTGTGATGAATATATTGATGTAGAGTTTTCGAAGGATGTTATCTATTCCGCTGATTGCACTGTCGATGGATATTACGAACGATGGATTTTAACCTGGGTAGCAACAGATATCTGCGGAAACTCAACCTCGATCCAGGTGACGATCGATATTGTGGATGATATTTCACCTCAGTTTCTGATGTTCCCGGCAGATATAACTATTTATTGCGAACCTCTGCCTGAAGTTCCTGTGTTGGAGGCAGTGGACTATTCTCCGGTATCTATTGTGTTTACAGAATCTATAGAACCAGGTTTGGAATTCGGGGTGACGATTGTCACGCGAATTTGGACGGCCACGGATGTTTGCGGAAATAGTATTCAGCAAATCCAGACTATTACCTGGATTCCCGATAATCTTTTAGAATGTGAGATTATTCTGCCAGAGGTAGTTGAATGTAATACGCATGGAATATTCATTCATAGTGCAATTACAGGTGGAGGCGGTGTCGCATCTTATGATTGGAAGATTGTGGGTGAAAAGTGCTTTATTCAAGGTGGACAGGGCACACCGTGGCTGAAGATCTATGTTGGGTGGGCTCCGGTAAAGATCATTCTAACAGTGACAGACTCTGCTGGATGTGTCTCCATGTGCATGACAACGATGTCGTGTATATTGGCTCAGACCGTTGATGGTGAGAATCTTGATCCATTGATTGATCCTGCAACGGCAGCCCATCAAAAGTTACTGGATAAACATCCATTAGACGATGGAGAGATTTCTGAGATGAACATGTGGCCTAATCCGGCCAGTGGCTCGGTAAACTTGGCGTTCATGTCAACTGGTGAAGTCCAATACACGGTCAATATCAGCAACATGTTCGGCCAGACGGTCAGTGGTGCTGTCATGACATCACTGGATGGATTGAATACCAAAAGGATCGATCTATCTCAGCTAATAGATGGGAACTACAGGATTCAGATTGTGACTCAGCACCGTATTTATACCGAGAATCTGATTGTCTTAAGTAAGTAATATTTTTTTCAGTCAATATGGTGGGCCCCTTTTCCTAACTGGAGGGGCCCCCTTTTTTAATTGTAATATCGTTGGCAGGGCCGGCATTCAGCGTGGGCCAGGTGAACTGCAGACTGATGGATTGGACAGTGCGGGTATAAAAATTTGCCATTGAGCTGGCTGATAGTATTAGATAGAATGGATCGGAATGCCAGTACCAATAGAGCGCATATCCATCGCCATGGTTGATCCCAGAATTTCAAAGAGTTTTACCTGGTGCATCTCCCGTTGACGGGCCGACCGATGATGGATCGGATAGGTACATTTCTATCAGGCATATGATAATACCTGGTAATGTTTTTCAAGCCATCAGGACAGCTACTTAGATCGACATACCAGGTGCGATATAGGGGTCTTATTGAGCAATCGCATGAGGTGCCCTACCAAACCATTTCCATGATGAGAGTATTTTCTTTCTCATTATAAACGAAATTGCAGTCTTCGTAGGTTGGTCTCTTCAGGTTGGGCCTGAAATTATTGGAAAGACACCACCCCTCGGTGGGAAGTCCTAATATGTTCTTGTCCATTTTTCCACTGTTGTTTTCATCCTGAAATACAGCAATGGCATATTCGCCAAAATCCTGGTCATCGATTTGCGCGGTGATTGTTTTTGAATCTGGTTTGAAGCTGTAGGTTGACAGCCGTCCCTCCGCTAGCAGGAATTGCTTGTTGTCTCTATAGAGTCCGACAATCACGGGAGCATTCATGGAACGCAGATTGCGAATCACCAGGGTGAGGGGTATTCGCTTTATTTTATGGACAATTTCTGGAGGTGTCTCCTTTTCTTCTTGAACTGCTTTTGTCTTAGCATCCTGCGGTTTTTGAAGGGGTTGTGCTTCATGTGCGCATGCCTCGCAGATGAGCAGGAGCGAAAGTATCCACATTCGCGTGAAGAAGGTCTTCACGGATTTATTGTTTTGGGGTTGGTGGTTCTTGCTCTTCGGGTTCGCCCATTAGAAACCCCCATGGTTTCAAGGGTTCGTACAGGTCGAATACGAGTTTCAATATGGCCACCAGCGGGATGGACAGGAACATGCCGGGGATACCCCAAAGCATGCCTCCCGTAATGACTGCAAATACAGAGACCAGGGCATTCAATTTGACTCGTGAGCCGAGAATCTTAGGTACAATTATATTGTTGTCAATGAATTGGATGGCCCCGTAGAGTATGATTACATACAGCAGGTAGATTGGGGGTTTTGTAACCAGCGCGATGGCCGCAAAGAGCACCATGGTCACTAACCCTCCCAGATAGGGTATCAGGTTGAGGAACCCGCCTATAATGCCAAGAACCAATGGATATTCAATGCCAAGGAGAAGTAATCCGGCACAGTCGAATAGTGTAACAATTGAAAATTGTATAAATAGTCCGGACAGGTATTTTTTAATGATATCATTTATTTCTGCTACCACATTATCCAGGCGTTCGATATTGGTTTTGGCAAACAACCGGTGGATAAATTGATCCAGGTGTGGCTTGTACAGCAACATGAGAAATACATATACAGGCGTCAAGATCATAGTGGCCAACAAGCCGCTCATCGCTGTCAGAGTCAGGCCGATCGCCGTATTACTCTCCGTCATCAAATCTTTTCTGGAGTCGGTTATCCACAGATTTACCTTCCATTCACGAATGTGAAATGTTTTGGCGATCCAATGCACCATCTGATTTATCAGTATTTCAAATTTAGCCATCAATTCAGGCAGGCCGGAATCGAGGGTACTGACTTTCCATGAAATGAATACAATGATCGTTGAGATGATCAAAGAGGATATGGTGAGGACCAGGGAAACGGCCAGGATCCTGCTGATCCTTTTGTCAATCAGAAAAGTTACCAGCGGATTTAGAAGAATAGTGATGATGCCGGCATAGATCAGGGGAAGGATGATCTCCTGACCGATGTAGAGCATGTGAATCAACACATAAAGCCCGACCAGAAGGAATGTGGCGCGGACAAAGAGGGGGATAGGCTTCGGCACAGTGATCATTCCCCTTCGACGAACAGTGGATCATCGTGGATCTCCAGAACTTCAGGCGATGGTGATATGCGGAACAGGTTGATGAATTTCACACCTACCGTTGTGGCAAATTTGGGGTTGTTGATGATGATATTTGTAACGCCGAACATCAGAGCAGTGCCTACCAATTTTCTTGCCGGGCTATGTGTCCGTCCTTCAAATAATGCCTTGGATATAAATCCGAGGACAATGCCTACGGACGCTTTGATCATATCGCTTTTCAGGTCGCTCGAATGAATGGCTTCTTTTACTGTATTCTTAATAATGTTGATGGGTTGTATTTGTTGGTAGGCCACTTGGAATTCGTTTTTTAATGCGGCAGCATCCTGATGTTGGGCAATTTCCAGGGCTTGTATGGTTGCGCGCAATTCTTCTGATGTGCTGATCTTATGCATGGCGGATTTAATTGAGCGCCTCTGTTATAATGAGTCTGCTGATCGGTCCTTTTATCCAATTACGCAGGAAAAAGTGTAGCACCAGGGCGATGATCAAATAGAAGAGGGTTACAATAAAAAAACCATAATAAGTCTTGCCCAAAAGGTCACCGATCCAGAGGGCCAAACCGATGTTGAAAATAATGGTAGAAAGCGTCACCATGACGGTGACGCTTGTAACTGTAATCAAAGAAGTTGCAACCGTAGTGGTGGCTTCTAAGGTCTTGAGCTTTGCAAGTGCAAAGCTGGTGTTGCCATATGTCTCAACCTTGACATAAAGCTTGTCAAATTCATTGAGCTCGTGATCCACTTTATTCGGATCAGCCATTGGTATGGGCCGATTTGGTAGCATCACTCAAGAGTTCCTTTGCCTTAGTCTTTCCATTTTGGCCTGCCTTTTCGGCATCAGACATCATTTCTTCTATCTTTCCGGTCATACTATCCGCGAATTCATGAAATTTGTCCTCCAGGCTTTCAACAAGTTTGTTGCTTTTTTTGGAGATCTTTTTACGAGTATTCTTTCCATTATCAGGTGCAAATAGAATTCCCAGGATGGCGCCGATGGCACCTCCAGCCAGAAAGCCCAGTATTACTTTTCCGTTATCCATGATGATTTATTTTAGTTCCCCGCAAAGGTTACCCTTTACCTTCCTTCATGGGTTACATGAATCAGGACAAGTTTTACATCATTCACACATGGATCGGGGGAGAAATGAACATCGATGCTGGGATCCAGTTCCAATGAAATGATAGGCATGATTCTCACTTCACCCTTTGCTTGTTCTGTCATTCTCTACATTTGTACCCACCTGGGGTTACACCCTTGGTATTCAAATAGCCATGCCACCTGTGTAAAACATCACCAATGAAGATCCTTTGTGTCGGCCGCAACTACTCCGAGCATGCCAAAGAGCTGAACAACCCTGTTCCGAAGACGCCCATGTTGTTCATGAAACCAGCTACGGCCTTGTTGAACCAGGGGAAGCCTTTCTTTTATCCGGAGTTCAGCCAGGATATTCAATACGAGTTGGAGATCGTACTCCGCATCTGCAAGAATGGCCGGCACATCGAGCCAGCGTTCGCTGGCAAGTACTACAACCAGATCGCATTGGGGATCGACCTTACGGCCCGGGATATCCAGAGTCAACTGAAAGAGAAAGGTCACCCCTGGGAGATCGCCAAGGCGTTTGACTACTCAGCCGTGGTGTCGTCCTTTGTGAACTTGCCAGAGGAACATCAACAGGGGATCCGATTTGAGCTCCATCAGAATGGGGAGGTCGTTCAGTCCGGCAACACAGCGGACATGATCTTCTCCTTCGATGACCTCATCACCTACAGCTCCCGTTTTTTCAAATTGCAGACGGGTGACTATTTCTTTACAGGCACGCCGGCAGGAGTGGGGCCGATCAAGGTGGGAGATGTCCTGGAAGGATATCTGGACGGAGAGAAATTGCTACACTGTGAAATAAAATAATGGTTCCAGGTTCCTGTGTTCCAAGTTCCTGGTTGTTTTCAGGTCTGGCAGTGATACGGGAGCGTTTGGCTTTTCAAGGCCTGCCCGCCAACTGGCTGGTTCAAAGTCAGAGCTGGCGCTCTGACGTTCAATGTTCAACGTGAGATAGGTAGATGTCCCCCTCTCAGAATACTTCCTGGCCCGGAGACCAAGGCCTTCATGAGGAGGTGGTTTGGCGACGAAACGATGCCACGGAGGAAACCGCCAAAGGTGCCAAACCGGGGGAGGCAGAATATTTCAGGTTCCTCCCTACGGTGTCTAAATCTAGGATCGCTCAGCAAAACGTCATGTTAGCTGTTATCAATTTCTGGATCTTTTAAGAAATCAAGAGTGACTTCTCACCATTGCGATTTTTCTCCTCAACTCATAACCTCATCAACTCCCAACTCATAACCTCATCACCTTTCCCTTCGCTTTTATTTCCCCGCTTTTCAGGTCGCGGATAATGAACACCAGAAAACCGGCAGGGTAGGGGCTGAGATCCAGGAGAAACCGGTTGCTTGCAGTCGACTGTTCATAAAGGAGCTGACCATGAAGGGTCAGCAGGGAGAGAAGATGGGGCTCTCCTCCATTATTCTCGAAGTAGATCTGGCCGTGGTCACCCATCGGCTGGGGGCGGACCTGATAGCCGGTGCTACCCAGGTCAATGATCTCGACAGAGAGGACTTCCGATTCACCGGACAATCCAAGCAATAATTTGTACGAGTTGATCTTGTTCGGGACGGGAGCCTCATCAACAAAGGAATAGCTCACCGCTTCGGTGGTACTACCGCAAATACCACCAATATTGCCGATCGGGATAAAATTCTGTTCGTCTGTAGCCCGGACGATGCCGATGCCCAGACAGGTGTTTCCTGCAGAGACGGTCCAGTTGAGGACGACCTTGCCATTCCCTGCGGCCAGCGTAAAATCGGACAGGAAATTCTGAGCCTGGGCCATTATCCCGCAAAGGAGCAAGCCGACAAGGAGAAGTGTTTTAGTCAGGAGTGACATACCTACCCTAACGTAGGAAACGGGGTTCTTGTTTGGTGGTTCCAGGTTCCTTTGTTTCACGTACCTGATTGAACTCAGTTTAACATTCCCCTTTTAATATGCCCCGGTATCAGACCAGAAGCGACTGGCGGGTATCGAGGAATGAGGAATGAGGGCCGGCGTTGGGTATTGGTCATCCTTCGGGTTCAAATGAAGAGTTATTTCAAGGAATGCGAAATCAGGAACGCAGGAATCAGGAATTTGACGAAGAGACGGAGTGACAGAGTGACGAAGGGAAATTGGGACTTTGAGATTGTGAGACAGGTGGAGGGAATGAGGAATGAGGAATGAGAAAGTGGGACTTTGAGACTGTGGGACAGGTGAAGGGAATCAGGAATTCCACCTGTGGCGGATATTCAATTTTGCATGTTTTCACGGATTACGCAGTTGGGTGAAGATTGGATGTTCAAGGTTCAAGATGCCTGTTGAAACAGGCATTGGTTCAACGTTTAATGTACATCACGTTAAACCTTGAACTGACGAGCCGTCAGGCTCGTCCTTAAACG
>JAIPBE010000096.1 GCA_021738725.1 Saprospiraceae bacterium
GGTCCAACATTTATAGCCCCGGGTGAAGCCCGGGGTTATAAGCATGAGAGAACTCTGTTTTGGCGACCTGTTTGCCGGCACCGCAAACAGGGTGACAAAACAACAATAAATGGTATTGAGATCGAAGAAATAAGTCTATTCAACGACGCTACTAGCCCCCTCTCCTTGGAGAGGAAAGGGATGGGTGCTCCGTCCCCCCCGAGGCTATTCGCCATTCGCTTTTCGCCCTTCGCAAAGCACGTCAGTGGCTGGCGCCACTTGGGCAGCAGGCTCCGGGTGGGCCGATAATGGGTAAAAGGTAAAGGGCCTATTTGTCTGGGCTACATATGTAAAAGTCTGAAGACTGGTTTCAACCATCGTCGAAATCACGCCATATCGAAATCACGCAATAACTAGAATGCCATTCGCCCCCCGAGCACTCGGGGTCGTGGCCAGTTGCTGAGCACGTCAGTGGCCAACACCCAACGCCCATTACCCAACGCCCTTCGCTCTTCCAGACTATTCCATATTTTCTAATGGCCATCCGCCTCCCGTTCACTACCTTTGCACGCGGTTTGTAAAAGACGACCCGCATGCCTAAAGATTCCTCCATTCGATCCGTGCTGATCATCGGCTCCGGACCCATCATCATCGGCCAAGCCTGCGAATTTGACTACTCCGGAAGTCAGGCCTCCCGTTCCCTTCGTGAAGAAGGCATTGAGGTGATCCTCATCAATTCCAATCCGGCAACCATCATGACCGATCCGGTCACGGCCGACCATATCTACCTTCTCCCCCTGACCGTTGAAAGCCTGATCGAGATTTGTGAAAAGCACGAGATCGATGCCGTCCTACCTACCATGGGTGGACAAACCGCGCTCAACCTGGCCATCGAAGCCGATCAACAAGGTGTGTGGGATCGTTTTGGTATCCACATGATCGGCGTCGATATTGCCGCCATCGAATTGACCGAAAACCGCGAAGCCTTCCGCCAGCACATGGTCAAACTGGGCATGGGAGTGGCCCCCTCTTTCATCGCCAACTCCTTCCTCGAAGGGATGGAAGCCGCTCAGAAGATTGGATTTCCGCTGGTCATCAGACCGTCCTATACCCTGGGTGGTACAGGCGGTGGATTCTGCCATAAACCGGAAGAATTCGAAGAAGCATTACGCCGTGGACTGAACGCCTCTCCAACCCATGAAGTCCTGGTCGAAAAAGCGGTGCTCGGATGGAAAGAATTTGAGCTGGAATTGCTCCGTGACCACAAGGACAATGTGGTGATCATCTGTACCGTGGAGAATATGGACCCGATGGGCATCCATACCGGGGATAGTATCACGGTGGCCCCGGCCATGACCCTGTCTGATACAGCTTATCAGGCCATGCGGAATGACGCCATTCAGATGATGCGTTCTCTGGGCAATTTTGCCGGCGGGTGTAATGTGCAATTTGCTCAGAATCCGGAAAATGAAGAGCTCATTGTCATTGAGATCAACCCTCGTGTATCCAGGTCATCCGCATTGGCATCCAAAGCTACGGGTTACCCGATTGCCAAGATCGCAGCCAAGCTGGCCATCGGCTATTCACTGGATGAATTAAAGAACCAGATCACCAAGAACACCTCCGCCTATTTCGAGCCGAGTCTGGATTATGTGATCGTCAAAATGCCCAGATGGAATTTCGAAAAATTCCACGGAGCGAACGACTTGCTGGGCCTGCAAATGAAATCCGTCGGAGAGGTCATGGCCATTGGCCGGAATTTCCTCGAGGCCTTGCAGAAGGCTTGCCAGAGCCAGGAAGAAGGGCGAATGGGCCTCGGTGCCGATAAAAAGGAATGGATTCGAACCGAGGATATCCTCGAACGGCTACAGTATGCCAGTGCCGATCGGGTCTATCGGATCAAGGACGCCCTGCGTCTTGGCGTGTCCAGCAATACCGTCCATAAACTGACCCATATGGACCCCTGGTTCATTCGACAGATCAAGCGATTGGTCGAGTACGAAAAACAGCTCGACAGGTATAATGTACCCGAGGATATCCCCAAGGATTTCCTGATGGAACTCAAGCAGGTCGGATATAGTGATGCCCAGATCGCCTGGTTGATGCGGATCGATGAGCAGGCCGTGACCAAACACCGCTTCAAAGAGGGCATTCGACGCACCTACAAACTGGTGGATACGTGTGCGGCCGAGTTTGAGGCACAGACACCGTATTACTATTCCACCTTTGATCAGGAAAACGAAAGCATTCCCAGCAAAAAGAAGAAGATCATCGTCCTTGGATCGGGTCCGAACAGGATCGGGCAGGGAATCGAATTCGACTATTGCTGTGTGCACGGATTGCTGGCGATCAAAGAGGCCGGATATGAAGCCATTATGATCAACTGCAACCCGGAGACGGTTTCTACCGACTTCGATATTGCCGACAAACTCTATTTCGAACCGGTTTTCTGGGAGCATATCCAGGAGATCATCGAACTGGAAAAACCGGAAGGTGTCATCGTTCAGTTGGGTGGGCAGACCGCACTCAAACTGGCCGAACAATTCTATAAAGCGGGTATTCCCATCATCGGTACAGATTATCAGAATATGGACCTGGCCGAGGACCGGGGGGCCTTCTCGGACCTGCTGAAGGCAGAGGGTGTGCCCTATCCCGAATATGGCGTTTCCGAGACCGTTGAAGAAGCATTAGCCATCGCCAAACGGGTCGGGTTTCCTGTACTGGTGCGGCCGAGTTATGTCCTCGGTGGCCAGCGGATGAAGATCGTCATCAATGACGAGGAGCTAGAGCAATCCGTCCTTTCCATTTTCAAACATATGCCGGACAACCGGGTGTTGATCGACCAGTTCCTGGAACGGGCAAAAGAGGCAGAGATCGATGCCATCTGTGATGGTGATGAAGTGCACATCATGGGCGTGATGGAACATATCGAACCCGCTGGGATCCACTCCGGAGACAGCAGTGCTATGCTACCTACATACAGCTTGAGTGAAGAAACGGTCAACACTATGATCGATTACACCAAGCGCATGGCCAAAGCCTTGAATATTCTCGGACTGATCAATATCCAGTTTGCCATCCACACCGACAAGGTCTCCGGCGAGGAGAAAGTGTATGTGATCGAGGCTAATCCGCGGGCATCGCGTACCACGCCTTTTATTGCCAAAGCTTACCAGGTGCCTTATCTGAATATCGCCACGCAAGTGATGCTGGGTGTTAAAAAGCTGAAAGACTTCGAGATCATCAAAAAACTGGAAGGTTATGCCATCAAGGTGCCAGTATTCAGTTTTGATAAATTCCCGAATGTAGACAAGCGCCTGGGGCCAGAGATGAAATCTACCGGTGAAATGATCCGGTTCATCAAAGACCTCAAGGATCCCTATTTCCGCGAATTGGATCGAAACCGGTCCATGTACTTATATAATTAGCAGTGTTCGGGGTTCGGTATTCGCAATTCGGATACGAACAACTCGGTCCAGCTTCAGCCGACTTTGGGTCCGGATCATAGAGCAGATCTCAGATGTGTCATACGGACTCTCATTTCAACAGGGTCTTAGATGTTTATTATCTTGAGTTGTCACTTTCTGACAACAAATGCCTGTTCAGGCATCAAAATGCGCAGGAATGGATCTACTACAAGTAACCTTATTTTTCTTTGTTGGTCTACTATGGGTGGGTTGTTCCGATTCGGGTCAACATTCTGATGAAAATCAAACCCCGATCATAGATACCGTCATTGTAGAAGGACAGGACACTGTCATTCATTTTGATCCAGACACCTATGCTGTCGACACCTATTATACAGTCCGTTATGACACCATGATCGTGACAACAAATGCATCAGATTAAGTGTCCGAAATAGCCCATTCAATCATAAATCAATCCGGATTCATTACCCATTACCCAACGCCCAACATCTAATTCCTAGCCTTATGTCTATATCCTTGCTCTTCACTCTGCTGACTTCCGTAAGTCTATTTTCATCCCCGGTTCCGGTTGAGCCGGTTTTGCCAGATGGTATTTATCTTGTTTTAGATGAGTTTGACACCGCTCCTGCGGGCGTTGCGGTCGGACAGGTGATTTCATACAACCACGACTTCCTGGATGGTCCCGAAGGAGAGGCCTTCTTTCTGGCTGTGGACCCGGTCGATTATGTACCGCTGAATTTGTCTGCTGCGCCAGAGGGTGTCGTCCAAAAAGACAAACGCATCCATCTGATGCTCACCCTGGAATCGGCATCAACAAAACGGCTGGCAGAGTTTACAACGCGTCATGTCGATCGGCGCGTGGCCATCGTGATCGATGGTCAGGCCGTGACCCTTCATGGGATCCGGATGCCCATTACAGAAGGCAAACTCCAGATAACGCGATGTACCGACCATGCCTGTGAAAAGCTTTTGGTGGCACTGAAGGATAATGTAGTCAAGGAATAGAATAGCATCGTCCAACCGATATTGGCCCTGCGGTGGTCACGCCAGCATTGTATCTTGATCAGGATTCAACCCCGGCTCATGTCCAACCACTTTCTCTCCCTGGCGATCTTCTTTTTATTGGGAACATCTGTCTCGGCACAGACCCTGCCTCCATCCGAGCGCAGCCTGTTGACCGGGATATACCAGCATTTGCATGCCCATCCGGAGCTCTCTTTGCATGAAACAGAGACCTCTGCATTTCTGTGTCGTGAACTGGATAAACTCGGGCTGACCTATCGTCATCCCATTGGCGGTCAAGGCATCGCCGGTTTGCTGGAGAATGGCGATGGTCCCACTATCTTGTTGCGAACGGATATGGATGCCCTCCCATTGGCGGAAAAGACCGGAGCGTCATTTGCCAGTCGGGTGGTCGTAGAAAAAGAAGGATCACCTACAGGAGTCATGCATGCTTGCGGGCATGACCTGCATATGACCGTGTGGCTGGGCACCCTGCGATATCTCGCTACACATCAGGATACCTGGAAAGGGCGCATCCTTTTTGTTGCCCAAAGCGCCGAAGAAACGGGTCAGGGGGCGAAGTTGATGCTGGAAGACGGTTTGTATGATCTTTTTCCCCGGCCTGACCTGGCTCTGGCCTGGCATACCAGTGCCGACCTGCCGTCTCATACCATTGGTATCTGTTCGGGATGGGCCATGGCCAATGTGGATATGTTGACCATCCTGGTGCGGGGGGTAGGTGGTCATGGAGCCTCTCCACATTTGACTGTCGATCCGGTGGTCACAGCTGCCAAGATCGTCGTGGATCTGCAGACCATTGTTTCCCGAGAGGAATCCCCGTTCGACCCGGCGGTGATCACCGTTGGTGCCATACATGGGGGAACTGTCGGGAATATCATTCCGGATGAGGTGCGTCTGGAATTGACAGTACGCTCCTTTGGGGATGAGCAACGGGCTTCCCTGGTCAAAGCCATCGAACGTACCTGCTGGGGAACGGCCATTGCATCCGGTGTGCCGGATTCATTGCTGCCTGTGGTCACGGTGCGGGATATGTTCACGCCGGCGTTGTACAATGATCCGGCATTGACCCTTCGGTCCCGGCACATTCTGGATGCCTATCTCGGAGCGGATCATGTCCTGGACATCAAACCACAGACCATTGGTGAGGATTTTTCCCAGTACGGCCGGCAAGAGCCTCCCATCCCGTCCTTGATGCTGCGTCTGGGGACGGCTTCACTTGAACAATATCAAGCACGAGAAGGTCAACCACTCCCTGGCTTGCATTCACCTTATTATCTGCCTGATGCAGAACATGCCATTCCGTTGGGGGTTGAGGCCATGAGTCATTTGATCGGTCAACTGACGATGACCAGATGAGGGCTTGCCAAGAATAGAAAAAGAGACACCCATTATGTGGCAGATGTCTTTTTTCAATGATTGATTTCTACTTCATTCGGCAGAACACTGAAGTCAATCCGACGAATCAGTTCATGTGGTACTTTGGCACACTCGCTTCCTGTGACCACAAGATATCAGCAAACGCCCCTGATGAAATGGTGTCTGATCGGTTGGATCGCCTCCGGATGACGGATCTGGAGGGTCATGCCCTGACCATGGCTGACTTTGCCGGCAAAGCCGTTTTCCTCAATTTTTGGGCGACATAGTGCACGCCCTGTATCACTGAGATGGACTATATCCAACGGCTGCAGGACCGATTTGGTCAGGATATCGTTTTCCTCGCAACCAGCAAGGACGATCTGGAAACTATCCAGAAATTCCAATTAAAGCACGGGTTTACCTTCCAGTTTGTACGGTTGGATGTCGAATACATCGACGCATTCGTCATTTCCCTGCCCACCACCCTCCTGATCGATCGGAAGGGCGAGATCATCTACGAAGAAGAAGGTGTACGGGTGTGGGATTCGGATAACTATCTAGACAAGGTGAAGGAACTATTGAAATAGCCACTTTGTCTGTGTTTTGGGGGTGATACGGATCTTCCAACCCTGTTTCCAACCGCTTTTCTTCCTGGGTTCACCCCTAGGAAATCTGAAGTATTCTCCTGAATTTTATCCTTTCAAACCGTGGCAAACATTCCTGAGACATCTCAGGCAACCAAATCAGCTGATTTGGCATCTTAATAGAATGACCAAGTGTCATAATGGACCCCTGTCAATTTAACCTACTCATGAAAAAACTCTTACCTCTTCTCTGTTTACTGCTGACCGCCAGCATGGCCATGGCCTATCAGGCTACGATCTTCGGATTTGTCAAGGAAGCAAACGGAACGGCCGTTCCCTATGTGCCTGTATTGGTGAAGATCATTGTGAACAATGCCCAGATCCAATCGCAAACGGTGCTGACCCAAAGCAATGGAAAATACCTGGCTGTCTTTACTATCGATGACAATATCCAGGAAGCCCATGCCATCATCGAGGTCGCGGACTGTAACAATATCGAACTCAGCAAGACAGTCGGCTTCTCCAAGAACAACCCCAATGCGGATGCTCATTTTATATGGTGCGCCTCCGTTGGTTGTGAACTTGAAGTAGGGATCGAAAAAATCCAGAACAACAATGGCGCGTATGTGCTCAAAGCGCATGCCAGTGGGGGAACACCTCCTTATGTCTATCTCTGGAGTAGTGGTCAAACCTCCCAGATCATTGAGATTTCACCAAATCACAAAGATTATTGCGTCATTGTCACCGATCAGAATGGTTGTACGGGTAAGGCCTGTTACGAACTGGTCAATCAGGAAGATTGTGCGGTGGAGATCGAAAAGGTGAACCTGGATAATGCTGGTACCAAAATCAAATTGGTCGCAAGTACCAAAGGCAATGCCCCATTCACCTACCTGTGGAGCACAGGAGAGACAACCCTAAGCATTATTCCACCACATTCCGGGACCTATTGTGTCACCATTACCAGTGTGGACGGGTGTACAGCTCAGGATTGTATCGCTGTGGAGATCAAAAGCAATACCGATTGCGGTGTGGAGATCAAAGTCCACCAATGGTCGAACGGTGGCCTTCAACTGGAAGCCATTCCCAAAGGTGTCGCACCTTTTACTTACAAATGGAATACTGGATCGACAGATAAAACCATCGTGGTTGAAAAACCGGGAGAGTATTGTGTCATCGTGACCGATGCCAATGGCTGTGAAGCCAAGATTTGTTACGTCTGGAAAGAAACCAAGGATTGTGGTGTAGAGATTCATGTGGTCTATGATGGCGGTAAGGCCAAGTTGACAGCTAATGCCAAAGGTGCTGCGCCCTTTACCTATCATTGGAGCAATGGCGCGACCACTCAGACCATTGTGGTTGAAAAACCCGGTGAATACTGCGTCAATATTATAGACGCCAACGGCTGCGAGTCAAAGGCTTGTGTAAACGTCAAATTCCCTAATACATCAGACTGCGGGGTCAAAATACTGATCATCAAAACACTGGATCCATCCATTGTCAAGTTGGCAGCCATCACCAGTGGGCCGGGCAATTTCACGTACAAGTGGAGCAATGGGGCAACCACCATGTCCATTCTGGTAGAGATTCCGGGTGAGTATTGTGTGGTGGTTACTAATGGAGCCGGTTGTGAAGCAAAAGCCTGCGTCCATCTGAAAAAGGACAATCCGAAAGACTGTGGGGTTGAGATCGTCAAACAACCGGCAGTTAGCGTGGATAAAATGATCCTGAAGGCCCTTCCAAAGGGTATGGCACCGTTCACGTATCTCTGGAATACAGGAGAGACCACTCAAAGTATCGCCATCGAAAAACCGGGCGAATACTGTGTCGTGGTGATCGATGCCAATGGCTGTGAGGCAAAATCCTGCATCCTCATCAAAGGAAAAGATGAAGGCCCCAAGGATTGTGCCGTATATATCAAGTTGAAGTACCACGATGTGGCCGGTTTCTTTAGCTTGTTTGCAGTCACCAAAGGAGTACCTCCATTCTCCTTCGCATGGTCGACCGGTGCCACCAGCCAGTCTATCGAGGTGAAGGAGCCGGGTTTGTACTGTGTGACGGTCACCAATGACGAAGGTTGTGAAGCCGTTACCTGTATCGAGATCGAAAAAGATGGATTTACAGGCCCCGGCCAGAATGATACCGGATTCAAGGTCATGGAAACCTATCCACAGCCCGCTCAGTATGAAGTGAATTACAAGGTATCCATGCCGTTTGGTGGCTCGCTGAACTTTGAGGTGGTGAACATGAATGGAGAACTCGTTCAGACTGCCGGATTTGATTATCTGGAAGCTGGAGAGCATCATCTTCAACTGCCGATCCAGGATCTTTCGGCAGGTGTCTTTTTTGTCCGGATCAAAACGGATACCGAACAAGTATTATCCAAGTTGATCAAGACCAACTAATTCAGGTCGATCCTCGGATTAAAAAGCCTGCCTGAGGATGTCAATGCGACATGTTCAGGCAGGCTTTCTGATTTTGCTTGAACGTTGAACTTTGCCTCCGGCAAGCAGAAAGGAATTTTCAGCCTCCCCCTTTATCCCTCTCATGAAGACCGTTCGCTTCGGGATGTGCATTCGTATGGGAGGGGGACACCCCAAACAATGAATAATATTCAATTTTTTTGTTGGTGCTGGTGTCTCACCAGCTCCTTCTATTTGTCGGTGTCTCACCGGGATGTGAAAACAAACCTTTTACCTGAAGGATGCAGTTTGATGGACAGTGGTACTCCACGCCTTTTTAAGCATAGATCGTTTATTCGTTTCCGCCTACGTCGGACAGGTATGGGTGTATTCATTTATCTAAATACAAGGTAAACGGTCAACACTGATCAGGAATCAGGAACCAGGAACGCAGGAATATTCAGCCTCCCCCTTTATCCCCCTCATGAAGACCGTTCGCTTCGGGTCGTGCATTCGTATGGGAGGGGGACATGCACGCGCTTCACTGCATCGTATCATAAAGCAGTCCTAAAGGACTCCTGAAGTCCCAGGCTATATCTAACCAGGAACTTGGAATCAGGAATGCAGGAATTCTCCGCCTCCCCCTTTATCCCCCTCATGAAGACCGTTCGCTTCGGGATGTGCATTCGTATGGGAGGGGGACACCTCAAACAATGAATAATATTCAAATTTTTTGTTGGTGCTGGTGTCTCACCGGAAAACGAAGCCGGTTCGAGAGAGACAACAAACTAACTCTGGTATCCCAGGTTGTCTAGGTTCGGATGCCGGTTTGATTGATCGGAGGGTTGACCTTAAAGGGGGGGCTATTGGCGCAACTATTGGTCAATGCTCAACGCCAATTACGTTGAACATTAAACAGAGTGCCGACTTGTCGGTACTCTTTGAACGTTGAACGGCCAGGTGTTTGAAAACCGAAGTTTTTTATTCGATTGAATCCCATCCTCACTTCAGATCTTTCCAAAGTAAATCCGTTAAGGTTGCCCTTAGCAAGTATGCAGTATTCCACTCAATGATTCTAGCGAAAAATCTTTTAC
>JAIPBE010000097.1 GCA_021738725.1 Saprospiraceae bacterium
ATCAATCCAACTTGTTCTTTCCTGAACGACTCGGTAAACCGGCGCCGACGTCTTTCTTCTGTCGTTAGCTTTCTCATATCCTTCTTGTTTGAGAAAGTTATTCACATTTTTCTTGTCAACCTATTTCATGAGACAGCACCAGGGATGAGGGATGAGGGATGAGGGATGCGGGCCGAGGACTGAATGATTGACCTTTTACCCATTACCTAGCTCGGCGAACAGCGAATTGCGAATTGCGAATTGCGAAGTTGTTATTGGGTTATTTCGTTATTGAGTTATTTCGAAGAAGAGATGAGGGACCAGGGATGAGGGATGCGGGCCGAGGACCGAGGACCGTGGACTGAATGATTGACCTTTTACCCATTACCTAGCTCGGCGAACAGCGAATTGCGAATTGCCAAGTTGTTATTGGGTTATTTCGTTATTGAGTTATTTCGAAGGTTGAAGGGCCGAGGGCCGAGGACTGAATGATTAGCCCCTTTACCCATTACCTTTTACCCATTACCCAGCTCAGCGAATGGCGAATGGCGAATAGCGAATTGCCAAGTTGCTATTGGGTTATTTCGTTATTGAGTTATTTCGAAGGGAGCAGGAAGTATGAATGCCTGCCCACCGGGGCGGGTGGACCGAGGACCAAGGGCTGAGGGCAATGGCCATTGAAAGAAAAAAAGGTTAATCACCAGGGTCCACTCCAACCACCAAAAAGTCCTGAATTATCATCTGAGCTGAAAATAAGAGCCAGCACCGGTAAAGGGATTAAAATCGCCCCACTGATCGCCAATACCCAGACAGCTTCACGATCCTTTTTATATTCCTGGATCCGGTCGATACGGTCAAGGGGCAAGGTAAACTTGCCATCCTCTATAGTCAGATCATTCTGCTTTTCCTGAAGTAATAGACGAATAGACCGGCAATCTTTGGGCGGTGATTTTCGACCCGTAAACTCCAGTGGCCACCCTGTCTCAGAGACTACCTCTCCAAATAAGGATTCTCCTTCCACCCCAACTGGATGAATCCGCCAATATGTCTTCCGATCTCTTGCTGTCACATATATATCAGCGGGTTGGTCTCCCGAATAGATCAAGTCTTCCACATTCAGGGGAGACCCAACTGTCCAATGATAAATATTGCATCCACTCATCGACATGAGGAGAATACCCAGAAGTAAAACAAGAGTTTGACAACTGAATCGCTTTTCCATGATTATCGGTTTATTCTAAAATTACGTTAGAATCATGGCATATTCTCTTCATTCATCATTTTTATTTGGGTCATCCAAGCGCAATTAGTCAATTATTACGACACCAATCACTTACACCACTGGCTTATTCAAAGTGAAAATATTTGAGGTTATTAAACTCCCATAGCTGGATAGAACATTTTTCATCTGGCACCACACCCTAGAGTCAAACTTATGTATAATGGTCGTTATTGGGTTATTTCGTTATTGAGTTATTTCGAAGAAGAGATGAGGGACCAGGGATGAGGGATGAGGCCCGAGGACTGGACCTTTGACCCTTTACCTTTGACCTTTTACCCATTACCCGGCTCAGCGAACAGCGAATTGCGAATTGCCAAGTTGTTATTGGGTTATTTCGTTATTGAGTTATTTCGAAGAAGAGATGAGGGACCAGGGATGAGGGATGAGGCCCGAGGGCTGGACCTTTGACCCTTTACCTTTGACCTTTTACCCATTACCCGGCTCAGCGAACAGCGAATTGCGAATTGCCTAGTTGTTATTGGGTTATTTCGTTATTGTGTTATTTCGAAGAAGAGATGACGAAACAAGAATGCCTGCCCGCCCGGGCGGGAGGGCCGAGGAATTGGCCCTTTTACCTTTCACCCTTTAACTTTTACCCAGCTCAGCGAAGGACGAACAGCGAACAGCGAACAGCCGAATTCCGAACACCGAATTACCTTTATCCCTCATGGCACGAATAAAACTCGACATCCCCGACACCCTCCCCTTCCAGACAGAGATCCGAGTGCGGATCTCCGATCTCAACTATGGCAACCATCTGGGCAATGATCGCCTCCTGGCCTACCTGCAGGAGGCCCGCGTACAGTGGCTGGCCACCCTGGGCGTAACCGAACTGGATGCCCATGGCATCGGCTTCCTTCAGGTGGATTCCGCCATCCAATACAAGGCCGAAGGATTCTTCAACGACCGGATTACCATCTGTGTAGGCACAGCCGACTGGACCGCCAAGAGCTGGGATTTTGTCTATCGCCTGACGCTGCCCGACCAGGAAAACCGCATCCTGGCCCTCGCCAAAACAGGGATGGTGGCCTTTGATTATGACGCCAGACAAGTGGTGAATGTACCGGGGCAATTGCGTGAAGACCTGGAAGGCTGAGGCAGTGTATTCCTGTTCGGCAGCTTCTATATTTGAAGGTTATTGGGTTATCGTGATTGAGTTATTTCGGGATTGCGTTTTTTCGAAAGGATGAAGGATGCGTGTCCGTCGGTGCGACAGGAATGTGAAAAGAGGACAGAGGACAGAGGACCGAGGACCGAGGACCGAAGAATAAAGAATGCCTGCTCGCTGGGCCGGGAGAAAATAAAATGGGGAAGGAGAATCTGAGATTATGAGGAAAATTAATGATCTTGATATGCGACTGTTAACCATACTGTTTTTGTTGTTCACCTTTGATGGACTCGTCTCCGCGCAAAATGATTGCCCCCTGCGCATCGGGACCAACCTGGCCGGGCCGGCCGACTACGGCAGCGAATGGCCCCTGGTGGACATCATGAAATACGCCCGCACCTGGACCACCCACAATGCCTACTGGGTGGGCGGAGGGGCCAATCCGTGGGACACACAGGTGCTCACCTATTTTGATCTGGATGAAAACGGATGGCCCAAACAGGTACCGGTCGAAAACATCCCCGGTACAGAAGCCCCTCAGATCGTACTCACAGTCTGGGCCAATACTGAAGTCTTGCCAGCCGGCACCTATGTCCTGCTCTACGAAGGTGAAGGCACCATCACCCTGCGTTGGGATGCCCAGGTGATCACATCCGAACCGGGAAGAATGGAAGTCAATGTCACCCCCGGCGTAGCCAACATCATGGCGCTGGAGATCAATGCAACCGATCCCGCCAATCACATCCGCAATATCCGATTCTTGATGCCGGATACCGAAGAGACCTATCCGGAACAGATCTGGTGCGCCGAGTGGATGAACAAGCTGACCCCTTTTTCAGCCCTTCGATTCATGGACTGGGGATACACCAACAACTCCCCTCTCCAGGATTGGACGGACCGAGCCCTGGAAAGTCAATACACCTTCACCAGGGTGGGGATGCCGTACGAACTGATGGTCAAAGCCTGCAATGACCTGGACAAAGACGCCTGGGTCTGCATTCCCCACCGGGCCAGCGACGATTATATTCAGAAGATGGCGGAATTGTTTCGCGATCAGCTGGAGCCCGAGCGAAAGCTCTATGTGGAATATTCTAATGAGACCTGGAACTGGATCTTTGATCAAACCCATTATCTCAACGATCAGGGTGATCAAAACACCTCCTGGCCCGAACGCACTGTGCCCTTTGTTCAGAATGCCCTGGATATCTGGTCAGAGGTCTTTGCCAATGAGATGGACCGTATCGTTCGCGTTGTTGGCGTCCAGCACTCCTGGCAGGATGTAAGCAACCGGGTGGTGTTCAACATGCAACCTGGTAGTTTTGACGCTTTTGCGCCTGCTGCCTATTTCCACATTCCCGGTGAAGGCCATGCGGCCTTGAAAGCCCTGGGAAACAATGTCCCCGTGGAAGAGGTCCTCACCTGGGCTCGTCAGGGCATGCTGGAGGAAGCCTGGAGCTGGACACTCAGCCAGCAAAAATCGATCGCTGATGAATTGGGCATCCCCATGCTCTATTACGAAGGCGGACAACACCTCACTCCCGACCCCTGGGGAACCAACCAGAATTATGGTCCGGCTATGGTCGCAGCCCAGCGTGATTCAGGGATGTACACCTTATATCGCGAGTGGCTCGACTCCCTCAGTACGCTCGGAAGCCCTCAGGATCCCGGGCTGTTTATGCATTTCTCCTATATCGGTGTCCCCAGTCAGAAGTACGGCAGTTTTGGCAGTCTGGAATGTCAATTCTGTCCGGATGAATATTTCCCGAAATACGAAGCATTGGTGGACTACCAGAAAGCCTGTACATCAACTACTTCCACCCTTCCTGCAATAGAAGCCTGGTTGCAAATGACCGTCTATCCCAATCCAACCGGAGGGGAGAACACCTTCATGGATTGGCCACTGGATGAATCAGGTACATTGAAGCTTTATGATATGCGTGGTGTCAAGCTCCTGGAGCAACGGATCAATGGTCGGGGCATTCACCCGATAGATTTACCAGACAGCCCAGGCTTCTATATGGGTCTGATCCAGACACCAACAGGCAAGTCCCGATGGATCAAGGTGATCAAAACCCCTTGAACGCAACTTAATTCAGGAAGTAGGCCAGGCCCAGCCCAACGGTCAGGAATCGAAAATCGACCCGTTCGTCCGGCTCGTCGATGGCCCCGTCTATCCGGATGGTGGAGAATCCACCAAAACGTCCGCGAACGCCAAAGTCCAGGGACAGCGTCGGGGTTAGAAAATATTGAACACCTATTCCCGCTTCGACCCCTGCACCTCTGGTTCCCAGTGAAAACTCACCCAGGTAGTTGCCAAAATCATCGTAGTAGGAGATGGGTTCCAACTGGAGGGTCTGCCAGGCAAAGGCGGCTTCCAACCAGGGTCTCACCCGGCGGAGAGTACCGCCAAAATGTGTTCTGGCGCCGAATAGAATCGTTCGACTGCGATAGGAATCATAACCCTCCTGTGTATATCCTCCGGCAAAACGGTAACTCGAAAAAGCCTCGATGCGTTGACCAAATCCAAAGGCAACGCCAAGATATCCACCTAAAAAGGCTTCACTATCCACATCGCCCAGATAGTAGCTCGAAGAAGCCCAGGTCTCCCAAATCGGACCGGCTTTGACACTGAATCCGGCTGTGGAGGATCGAATGCCCTGCGCAGAAATCGAACTACCGCTCAGGCAGCTCAAGCAGATAATTACGAGGGTGCTTCTGCACACTGATTTCATTTTTAACGTTCGGGGGTCCATGTCAATCGGGCTTCTTTGAGTACAATATTCGCCAATTCAGTCCCTTTTGGGAAAGTCACTTCTCCTCGTCGTGAATCGCTGTATTCCGGGTAAGATAATTCCAGCCACTGACCATCTTCGGTCCGAACGTCTTTGATTCGGAATGCCAATTCTCCTTTGACACGAGTCAATGCGGATGTAGCCTTTGTCACTTCTCCCCGGATCGCAGCACCTGGCCGGATCACACTGTAAGGGCCGATCTTGACCTCATCCAGGCAGGTGAGCTCCACTTCATCACCTTCCCGGTTACGCTCGGAACTCAGTGTGTTCGAGAGAACGACGCGAATCATTTGCTTGGGAATAAAGAGGTCCACAGTCCGGGCAGGCGAATTGTTTTCGGCAGGCTTCAGAGGCTGCTCTTCCATGAACTCAGGAGAAGCCGAAACAGATTCTCCAATGGTTGGGACAGAGGAGAAATTCTCCGTTATCGTTTCTGATTGCGGTTTGTTTGTTTTGATGACCTGGACCTCTTTTTTCACGACGGGAGACTTGCGCCCTGACTGCTCTGTTATATCCGAACTGGACGCTTCTCGCTCGGGCTGAGTCACATCAGGGTTTTCATCCTTTTCTGGTGCGCGTACTTCCAAAGCAGGCTCCATATCACTCTCCTCTCGGGTGACTTCCATCGGTGTTTCCTTGTCCATTGCTGTTGCGCCCGGAGCCCACCATTTGAATCCGGCGAAAGCTACAATGACCATTGCTGCCGTCACGACCCAGGGCCAGAAGGACCATTTCTTCCGGTTTGTAGCAGGCGGGTTGGGAGCCGCAGCCCGGTATGATTTTTCTTCTGGCAGCTCCTGACTGATTGTGGATGCCTCCAGTTTTTGTTTGACGGCGGCCAGCAAATCACGATAATCACTCTTGCGGTGGATCTGGATATTGAGTGTGTTGATGTCTTTGAGGATGGCCGTCAGCCGGGCAATCCGATTGCGAATGGTTTGATACAGATTCAGGTCGTCCGAGATCCCTTCGATATTGGCAATGGATCCCAGCTCTCGGATTTTTTCCTCCAGCTGTTTGGTTTCTTCCTCCCAATACTTGACCAGCTCTAGCCGTTCGGTGGACTTGGCGATCTGGACCTCTTCCAGGACGATGGGAAAGATCCGGTCGAGCACCCGATTGTTGTCATAGATCTGCAACAATTCAAACATGCAGTATTCGGAATGCAGGTATTTATTACTGACTACAATAATGATGATATCCGCCTGGCCCAGATTGACCATAAAGTCCCGGATGCTTTCCCGATATCCGAGGTCCTTTTTATCATAAATGACGGACAGACCGGCGTCATCAAAAACACGGACCACTTCCCGGACGATGTGTTCACTTTCGCCACCCCAGGCATGAGAAATATAAATCCGTGGATGGGCTTGGGTCATGAGGGATCCGCCTTTTTGTAGGTCTTCCGAAAGATGGCTTGATCACAGACATAATATTCTCCATTTACACCCTGCATGAGATAATCGCCGGGTTTCCCGGTCATGACCCCTTCCATGGATTCCACTTCGAATGGTTGGTCAATTTTGACCGCTTTCACGACAACGGGTTTCTTCACAACAGCTTCAAATGGAAGCTTATGCTTTTTTCCTGCCGTAAACCGCTGTATGACCTCATCCGCCGGTGCTGACAAATCAAATCTGGCCGGGAAAAGTTTCGGCGTCAGTAATTGATCTGCATGCCGCTCACCGATCTCAGCCAGGATGCTGATATTCTTCGGGTTGTCCATTTTGGAAATGGCAATCGCTTTTTTTCGGTCGACTGAAAATCCAAGTTTATTCAAGGATTCGGGATCCAGTTGTACATTGAATCGAAGATAGCTCAGGACATGCTGGCCATTCAAACGGTCGTGCTTCAAATCACCAACTTCAGAATCAATCTCCATCGCTGTGGGTGAATCTGACAGCATCTGCAGAATCAACTGATTGTAGTGATTGGCATCGGACAGGAAATGCTCGGGAAGGAGGCTGGCCCAGGTCATCAGGCTGGGATTTTTCATATCCTTTACTTCGTAGATATGGTTGATCGCCCCGGTCCCACAGGAAACCAGGAGGATATTATTTGTTCCCATCGACCAGTGAAAGGGAAAACCCCTGAGTGTTGCGATCAGAAAGAGCTGCAGCGAAGGGTTGTTGAACATACTGATCCCACCGTCAATAAATGCTCCTTTTTCTTCATCCCCGACCTTAAAGATCACGGGCAGAAAATAGGTCGGCGCAGCGGTGCTGGCGCGGACCACTTCCCAGAGAGGAAGATCCTTATTGCTCTCATAATACTTTCCGTCCGGGTGGTTGATGATCGGCCAGGTACTAAACGTATCCGCTCGTTTGGTCACAATGCACAATCCTGTTTTTATCCGGTCCTGATCGCCCATCAACGTATCGCCCAGGATCCTTTTCAGGGCTTTGTCCATTGGCGAGCTATCATATTTCACCCCCTTCGTCAAATAAGGGATAACCCCCTTCTTCTTGGCAAAGATGGTTTCTCCTAATTGGAGGTACTGCTCCTTGATCTCTGAAGCGGACATCCCCAGGGCCAAGCCCGCGGCAATGATGGATCCGGTACTGGTCCCTCCGATCAGATCAAAATAGTCGGAAAGTCGAAGATCCGGGTTTGCGTGACGCTTGCGCAGGATCGCTTCCATTCTCTCGAGGTACCCCAGAGTGAGCACCCCTCGTACCCCGCCTCCATCGAGTGCCAGAATACGTTTCGGGCCTGGAGCTGTCAGACGTAGATGCAAGGACGAAATCGCCATGAAAAGGTTGTATTTATCGCAATATAAGGAATCTCATGTTTCCTTTGGCGAACCAATCAATGGGGACATGGCCCATGACCTCCCGATCATCCGGCCGGAGTCACCAGCCATTTATCGACATTCGGACAGGCAAAACAACCGATACACCGGACAATCGACGTCCTGGCATGTATCTCCAATGAACTACTTGAAGCATTTAAGATGAGGCCCCCAGTTGCTTCATCATCTGGATCCAGACCCGCGCATTGGTATCTGAAGGGTTGCCTGCATGATAGCTGACAATGACGCCTCGTTTATCCAGAAGAAACACATGAACCGGGCGGTCATTCAATCGGAGGGCACTTCGAAAAACAAGGTTTTGGTCATATACGACCGACCAATGCGCGGGCTTGTTCTTTCGGTCTGTAAACAGGGCTTGAATGAGGCCACTTTCCCGGGCTTCACTCACCTTACCAGCTATTTGGCTGAGCCATGCGCCTGCCTGGATCATGCCATCCGGCTTCCAGGACGATTGTGTATCCATGACCTTGACCAGCGAACATTCACGGGCACTGAGTCGGGTATTCGCTAATGCCTGCTCAACCGGATCCAGCAGTTCCTGGTGATCCGGATGGATCAGCACCAGCAGACAGGGCTTCCCCTTTACATCACTGCATTGCCAACCACCACCGCCCAGTTTACCACCATTTTCCCGATCCAGGACCAACTGTGGAAATGGCTCCCCCTGTGCCGGCTGTGCAGATATGCTACCTACCAGAGCGAAAAAAATAACCTGGAGAATGCCGAATGATTTCATCAAGTAGAAATGTAAGCAATTTTGAAAGTACCAGAGCTTTCAGATCAGCTATAAGTTGGCACGGATGATCTGCTTCAGTTTTTGAATGTCCTGTTCGTTTAACGGACCGGATTTGGTGTACAGGAGCTTACCATCCTTTGCAAAGGTGAGGACGTGATAGCTGTCATCCTTCAGCCCCCACTTTTTGACCAGCACTTTGTCCCGATCCATGATATATATCGTGTCCGGATAATCCTTTTGCTTCCCCTTCAGAATCATCTTGATGACCGCATCCGGCTTCCAGGTGGCTGCCGTATTCACAATGGCCATAGAACCGTATTGATCCCTGGGGTAATTCTCTGCCTTCAGTGACCGCTCCACATGTTCATTGATTTCCTTTTCATCCGGGTCTACATACATGACCGTAAACACCTTTCCTCTGATCTCCGAAGATGACCATTCTCCGCCTGCTACCTTTCCGCCTTGATCACCCCGGATCCGAACTTCTGGCGGTACTCCACCGATAGACATCTGACTGAACGCCAGTCCATTGAAGGTCACCATCAACAATATGATCAAACTATAGAATCCTGATCTCATATGGCCTCAATATTCTTATGTGAAGGACAAATGTACATCCAAGACGGATTATTTCCGATTCCATGACGATCCGGCCGCCCGCACCACAGTCTCAAAGACCCTTCAAAATTCCTTGCCCGGGAAATCCCAAATGACAAATCCCAAAAATCAAACCCGCCTGTTTTCTATGGGTTAAGCAAGTGCATATTGAAATTTTGGGTTATACATAACATCATCACGGATGACAGCGAAAATCCGGAGTACGATCTTGTTTCGCACAGCGTTTAACACACTCATTTTATGTTTCCCTTC
>JAIPBE010000098.1 GCA_021738725.1 Saprospiraceae bacterium
AGGTAATAATCAAAAACCAAATATCAATGACCAAAACGAGGAGTGGATATTCACTCAGGAGGGAATCTACCCGGTAAGGGGGCAGTCTATAAAGAGCGTATATTCATTGAATACAATACCATCACCCTCTACCCTCTACTCTCTACACTCCACTCTCTACGTTGACCAAGAAACGACAACCGACAACTGACAACTGACAACCGTCTCCCGAATGCGAATTGAAAAAAATAAACCGTTCATGCCGGTGTCCCACCGGCATCCCGGAGGTCGGTCACTCTTGTATGCATTGACCGAAGAAGATACTAGCGTCGGTGTCACACCGACAACCGGATCTGTATCGAATACCTCGCGCATTAATTTCATGGAGTATCCTTCCTCCAGCCTCGGCTGGTATATCTTGCACATATCTTGTCGAAAGAACCCAATCACTCAATCACGAAATAACATCATCCGCCTTCAAGAAACCGGCAACCGCCAACTGACAACCCCTGCCTGCCGGCAGGCAGGGACAACCGACAACCGACATGAAGCTAACTCCTCCACGTGAACCCCGCCTCCGCAGCGCCATCAAAGGCATCACCTGGCGCATGATCGGCACCATCGATACCCTGATCTTGTCCTGGCTTTTTACCGGCAGCCTCTCCATTGCAGCAGCCATTGGTGGGACAGAGATCTTTACCAAGATCATCCTGTTCTATGGGCATGAACGGATCTGGCAGCGTATCCCTGACGATGCCGTCAATTGGTTTGGGCGATTGTTTGGCCAAAAACCGGATAAAGAATCTTGATTGCCCGATATGGACTGCAACACATAGTCAAGAAGAATTGGCTGATCTCCATGCTGGCATTTGAACGATTGGGAACCGACGTTTTTAATGGGAGTTAACGATTCACTACTTTTGCAACTTCATGAACCCGGATTCGCTTGACCTTCTTTCTGCTTATCTCTTTTGGGATACTGACCGATCCCAATTAGACTGGGATCTTGATCGTGCGTTGATCATTCATCGTATTTTGGAATATGGTCAGATCAAAGATTGGCTGATTCTCACACACCATTTTGACATGAATACGATAGTCGAAGAAGCAAAACGCTTCAGAGATCTTGATCCCAAAGCCCTGTCGTTTATCAGTACCATTGCAAACATAAGCCCAACCGAATTTCGATGTTATTCAGAGAGACAGTCCAGCCCGCCACACTGGGACTTTTAATGGATTTGATGCGTCGTCCAGCGCTTTCTGGATTGCGCCTGGTAGGAGGCACCTCCTTATCCCTTCAGATTGGTCATAGATTGTCTGACGATCTGGATTTGTTCGGTGTCGTTAACCTGGATTCAGCTGAACTTGCACCAGCTCTTGACGGTTTGGGTCCGATGATATTATTGAAAAAGACACCTAATATTCATATCTGCTCTATCCGAGAAGTGAAAGTTGACCTGGTCAACTACAGTTATCCCTGGTTGGAGGAAAGTAAAGATGTTCATGGAATTCGACTGGCTGGATTAAAAGACATCGCTGCTATGAAATTGGCAGCTGTCACAGGGCGGGGGACTAAGAAGGACTTTGTGGACCTATATTGCTTACTTGACCATTTTACATTGAAGGAAATGCTGACCTTTTACAACCAGAAGTACGCAGATGGTTCCGAAATGCTGGTCATTCGAAGCCTGACCTATTTTGCTGATGCGGATCAAGGCCATGTCAATATGATCACTCCCATCAGCTGGCCAAATATCAAGTCCAGACTACAGGAAGAGGTTCGATTGTATATCAGCAATCGTTCATAGGCCAGTCAGCTCACTTTCCAGTATGAAGCGCGCATTCCAGGACATCCGGCACAATATTGGCAGCGTATCTTCGATTAGTCTACATACCCGAAACCGAAAACAGCATTTCGCGAAAGGCGAAAGGCGAACAGCGAACAGCGAGAAATGCCCAACTACCAACTCTCCCATCTCAAGGAACTTGAATCCGAGTCCATCTTCGTCCTCCGCGAAGTGGCCGCTCAGTTCGAAAACCCCGTTATCCTCTTCTCCGGCGGGAAGGACAGTATCCTGATGACCTATCTGGCCGTCAAGGCCTTCTATCCGGCCCGTGTACCCTTTCCGCTCCTTCATATCGATACCGGCCACAACTTCCAGGAGACCCTGGACTACCGGGATATGCTGGTGGAGAAATACGGACTGCGCCTGATCGTCGGCTCCGTCCAGGAAGCCATCGACAAGGGTGAGATCGCTGAAGAAAAAGGCTTCAACGCCTCTCGCAACAACCTCCAGACCCATGTCCTCCTCCAGGCCATGGAGCAGGGCAAGTTTGACGCCGCCATGGGTGGTGGTCGCCGGGATGAAGAAAAAGCCCGTGCCAAAGAGCGTTTTTTTTCCCACCGCGATGAGTTCGGCCAGTGGGACCCCAAGAATCAACGCCCCGAACTGTGGAACCTGTTCAACGGCCGCAAGAACTTTGGCGAGCACTTCCGCGTGTTCCCCATCTCCAACTGGACCGAACTCGATGTCTGGCAGTACCTCGCCGAAGAAGAAGTGCCCCTACCCAGCCTCTATTTTGCCCATCAACGTCCCGTCTTCCGCCGCGATGGTATCCTCCTCGCCGATTCACCGCATATTCCCCGCCGCCCGGAAGAAGAAGTCTTCACCACCACCATTCGATGTCGCACCATCGGCGATACAACCTGCACCGGCGTCTGGGAGTCCACCGCCGCCACCATCGAAGACATCATCGCCGAAGTGGCCATCTCCCGCGTCACCGAGCGTGGCGGCCGCGCCGATGACAAACGATCAGAAACAAGTATGGAGGATCGTAAGAAGCAAGGATATTTTTAAACGGCATTCGGATTTCGGCATTCGGCGTTCGGACAGCCGGACCTGGAGTTATTTCGTGATTGAGTTATTTCGATATTTCGATAAAAAAAGAAGAATGAAACCTGTATTTATTGAAGAGAATTGGATGCATGATCTGAAGAATGAAATTCAGGGCCAGGAAGCGAATGATCCTCCTAAGGAATATGATGTCAGAGCGTATAGCTTCGAGCGACTTGATGTATGGAATCGCTCCATTGATCTAGTGGAATGGATTTATGATATAACTGCCTCTTTTCCCGGTGAAGAGAAATTTATTCTAACCGCGCAAATAAGACGATCAGCAATTTCGGTGCCCTCTAATATTGCTGAAGGAGTGCATCGGCGTTCCAATAAGGATAAAATTCACTTTCTGAACATTGCATACAGCAGCTTGATCGAATTACTGACCCAGATAATCATTGGGAAACGTTTGGGTTTTATTGACGAAGAATTATATGTTGAAGGGAGAAAAAAGATCCAGGCGATCACCGCAATGATCCAGGGACTTTCCCGCGCCTTCTCGAAATAACCCTGAACCCCTCATTCCTTCTCGAAATAACGAAATAGCCCTGAACCCTTCATTCCTTTTCGAAATAACTCAATACCGAAATATCGAAATAACCCTGAACCTCTCATTCCTTCTCGAAATAACCCAATAACGCCTTAACTCAATAACTTCGAACCCCGAATATGAGCGATCTACTCCGATTTACCACAGCTGGCAGCGTTGATGATGGAAAATCCACATTGATCGGCCGCCTCCTCTTCGACTCCAAATCCATCTTCGAGGATCAGTACGAGGCCATCAAGACCGCTTCCGAACGGAGAGGGGAGGAAGGCGTCAACCTGGCCCTGCTGACCGATGGCCTCAAAGCAGAACGCGAACAGGGCATCACCATCGATGTGGCCTACCGGTATTTCGCCACGCCAAAACGGAAGTTCATTATCGCGGACAGTCCGGGCCATATCCAGTACACCCGGAATATGGTGACCGGCGCCTCCACGGCCAACGTGGCTCTTGTGTTGGTCGATGCCCGCCAGGGAGTCGTAGAGCAGACCCGCAGGCATTCGATTATTGCCAGCCTCCTACAGATCCCGCACCTGGTGTTTTGTGTCAACAAGATGGACCTGGTCGACTGGTCACAGAGTCGCTATGACGAGATTCGTAACGAACTGGAAGAATTCACCGGTAAACTGGACGTCAACGATATCCAGTATATCCCCATGTCGGCCCTCAAGGGCGACAATATCGTCGATCGCTCGCAGCATATGCCCTGGTTTGAAGGGTCGACACTGTTGTACTATCTGGAGACTGTCCATATCTCCAGCGACCATAACTTTATCGACACCCGTTTTCCGGTCCAGATGGTCGTCCGCCCGAATACGGATGAATTTCACGACTACCGCGGCTATGCAGGCCGTGTCGCGGGCGGCGTCCTCAAGCAGGGCGACGAGGTGATGGTCTTGCCCAGTGGGTTCACCAGCCGCATTGCGAAGATCGACACCTTTGATGGGGAGGTGGAAGAAGTGTTTCCACCCATGTCGGCCACCTTGCTCCTGGAGGATGATATCGATATCAGTCGCGGGGATATGATCGTGCGGGTCAACAACCAGCCGGAGGTGACCCAGGATATCGACTTGATGATCTGCTGGTTTGACAACACCCAGCCCTTGCGTCCGAATGGCAAATATGCCATCCGGCACACGACCGCGGAGGCTCGCTGTCTGATCAAAGACATCCGCTACAAGATGGACATCAACACCCTGCACCGTAATATGGAGGATCGACAGATCGCCATGAATGATATTGCCCGAATCTCCATCCGGACCACCCGCCCCTTGCTGGTGGATCCCTATCGTACCAACCGGATCACCGGCTCTGTCATCCTCATCGATGAGGCCACCAATAATACAGTAGCGGCAGGGATGGTGATATAGGTATAGGGTGTTGGGCGTTAGGTATTGGGTCAAAGGGGATATTTTTGCCATTAATCACTCTTCAGAGTTGCCCTCACGTATGGAGGGCACCTGATCTCCGATTTTACAATTTTGGAACAAGTGCGTATTCGAGACGCAGCCCCCGTATTTATAATGAATTGCGGAAGGGTGGACAAATAATTCAACAATGACACTATATTAATATTGGATAATTCCTTTTGTGTATTGTTTTAATTATGAGCTGCGTGGATGAAGTTGTGAATTGTGGCTTGGATGTTGTAATGAACAGGTAGTAGCTCCATGCAAAAAAGTACAGATTTTAAGTTATAATTTTTTGTAAATTCCTGAATAGTAGTTCGGCATGCATGGTTTTGCCGATCTTTTTAAATCGTGAATGCATCTTCCCATGAGCGTTCGATATGGTCCAATCTTTTGGTTGATCATGATGTGTACGACTGTCGTCCGTGCACAGCAGGTTGATCAGTCCGCACCAACAGTCTCTCCAGCAGATTCCATTTTCTGTTCGAAGCAGGAGGCCCTGCTCGAACAGGCAGGTTTTCCCGACGCGTCTTGTGTCCTGGCAGATGATCAACTTTTGGTTTCCTATACCCGAAGTAAATACCGTTTGGGAGCCACGTCAACACGAAAGTTGTTGTCGAACCTGGGTCAACTGCCACCTGACCGGATCCGGTCAGTGAACGTCACCATCGCCGATCGCGGCATTCCGTTTTACACCCTCTTTATTCCAGTAGAGAATGCGGTACCCCGATCCGGGGATGCCAGCTTTGAGATCGGTACGCATCCTTTTCCCAGCACCCGGGGAAGATCGCCCTTTATCAAAGGTGATGACTTTACGCTGCTCTTCAGTCTGGACCCACAGCTCAGATTTGCATTTGGCGCCAGCCCGGATCCGATCCAGATTCAATTCAATCTTTTACCCCGGTTTGACCTGCGCCTGTGGAAAGGCAGTTTGTTTCGATTCCAATACATTATTCCGGTTTGGAATGAACTCGACATTCCAGAGGAAGATTTTTTCAGACCTGGCTTGATCACCCTGAGTCAGTTTTTCAGACTTGGGAGAGGTTTCTTCGCCAATAGCACCGTTGGATACTTTAGTACCTATAGATATGGGGCTCAAATTCAGCTTTGCAAGTTCCTTTTACGTGACCGCGCCTTTTTTGGTACGCAATTTGGATATACAGGGTATGCATCCTATCCAAAGCGGTTGTATGTGGATCCCCCGGTATCCGGCTGGCAGGTTTCCGATGTTGAGTATCTGGATTACCTCCTGACTGCCGGATGGCGATGGAACAAGCAGCATGTGCAACTGATAGCAGGGTGGGGAAGAGGTTTGTTTGAGCAGGAGATCAAATCACTCATGGTCAGTCGACAATTCAATTTGACGACAGTGGAGTTATTCGTTCAGCAGCTCGATCAGGAATGGAACTATGGATTGCGACTCCAGATTCCGTTGCCATTTTATCGCACATTCATCGGGAATAGAGTGCAGATCCAAACATCGCCATTTTTTGATTTTCAATATAACGGAACCCAAAATTATTTACAGGAGTATAGGACTGGCCACCGACTACCATTTTTATCAGATCATCTCCATCCTGACTTGTTCGAATTGTAATTAGACATAAATTAAATATGATGCATACGCAATTTTTTAAGAGTTTTGCTGCATACCTGCTGCTTGTATTTATGGGGGCACTGTTTGCCATGCAAACCGGTTGTACCGACGGTCTCGTATTTCAGAAAATAAACGATCCTTCCGTAGATCTTCGCAGTGACGATGATTGCGAGTTGTATTTAGTGGGGCAAGTGATCAATGCAAGAACACTGGCAGCCATCGAGAATGCAGTCATCAAAATAGAAGATGAGGAGGCATCCTCTGATAGTGATGGCATGTATCGTATTGCAATAAAACATCCTTTGGATTTGATCGAGAAGACCCGTGTGATGTCGGTCCGGAAAAATGGGTATTTAATGGATACGTACCAATTTGTTCCCTCCGATTGGGTGGATACAACCACCTGCACCGGAGCGGTATCCTATGTGTGCGTGGATTTTGTGATGACACCCAGGCATAACCCCATTGTCGTGCAGCCTGGTTCGGATACCAAAGTGCAAATTCGTGACACGTCCTTGTTTCTGACCGATCTGATCGGAGAGGGACTGAATTATGATACGATTATCTCTGTTTTAGATCTATTTATCCCGGCAGGGTCAGTTGATCAGCCGACGCCAATATGGCTCACAAGCTATGCACGTTCATCCTATGCAGGGGCACTCGCACCGGGGTCCAGTATGAAATTACCCCTGTTGCGGTTTCGTATTTCATCTGACCCGTTGATCGATCTGAAGTTGCCCTTTGTGGTCAGTTTCAATAGTGATCACCCTGTGCCATATACACCCAATGATCCTCTTGATGTATTTCGATATGATGACGCAAGTAACCCCTATATATATTATGATCTGAATACAAATGTCTGGAAGAATGTCCAGGATGCCAATGTGGGTTTCCATCAGCCGACCCAGACGATCCAGGTCAGATCAAAAAAACTCGGTAGCTATTTGGTCACAAATAAATCGTATTCGATTACAGTGAATGAACAAGTGTCCCTCGGAGATGAGATCTCTGTTGTAAAATTGTCGAATTGTGATTGTGGTGAAGCCAAATACATCAAATACAAGGTGACCTTTGACGGGAATTTTCAGTTTGGACTGCAAGGATCGAATTTGAATTCACCCTTCGACAAGCTGATCTATATGAACGATTGGAAGATCATGACCAACTTTCCCTTTAGCTCCCTGGTGACCTTGCAAAGCGGTTCTGGACCCGCCCAGTACAATCAGTTCATTCCGGGCCCCTCCAAAACATTCGAGGATTTCGCCCTGCTCCAGAAATGTGAACAGCTGTTTTTTAGTTATAAAAATATACTGCAGGAAGCAACGGGGTCCCAGTATGGATCGCAGTATGGATTTTTACGCCCTATCGGCGTCCAGTACTATACAACCTCTTTTGTTTGCCCTACGTCCAGTGCCTGCCATCAGGGTTGTCCTAAATGATGACACGGATATCCAGCAGGTGGCCGTTTTTTTCAGGAAATATGGGGGAGGGGAGGCAGCGTCATGCTCCATGGATCCACTGGATTATTTTGCCTGCTTTGTTCATCTGTTCTCATTCTGGCCTCTATGGGCAATTTCTGAATACAGACGGCATGTATGGTCAGACAGGCATTGTCTTTACACCGGTGGCCACCCTGCAGGTGGACAGAAAGCTGACGGTCGGTTGGCAATATGTTCCTGCGGATCAGGCACATCTGAAGTACAGCCAAAAGAATGACCTGGGCGAGAATGTCTATTATGCTCGTCTGGGATTTCTACCGTGGGCAGAGGCCAGCATTCGCCTGGTGCATCCCGACAAAGTGAAGAATGGGGATTATGGGATCGGAGATCGTTCCATATTCTTGAAATTCCAGGCACTACGTGAAAAGAAGTTCTTTCCCGCAATCGCCATAGGTGTGTACGATCCGTTTGGAACGCGATTGCTACCGGCCTCCTACGTGGTGGCGACAAAATCCTTTCCGATATCTACCTCGTACTTGATTCAGGCCACCACCGGTTATGGCCTGGAATTGTTCGAAGGAGACAACTATCTCATTAGCGGGCTCTTGTTGGGATGCCAGATCCTTCCTGTCAGGCCACCCACCGCATACTGGCCACAGTGGACCGCCGGAGTGGAGTACAATGAAAAGCATGTCAATATGAGTGCGGGGATTCTCCTCTTTTCGATCGTCCAGATCAATGCCTACCTGATCGAACTCCAGGATCTTTCCCTCAGTGTCAGCGCATCAATAGGCTTGTAGTTGCGGGGAAGGGAATGAAATTCCAGGGTTTACCGCCAAGACGCGAAGACGCGAAGTTATCTTTGCGTTTTCGGTACGCCATGAGGCGTGTGTCTATATTAATTAACCATTAAACCCAGTATCATGAAAGGGATACACAGGCCAATTTGCCGTTCAGCCTGAAGCAGCCGGAAGGCATGAGGAGGAAACGAACCATGCTAAGTTTCTGGTCAAGCGATTATGCGAGCCGTACCACAAGTGAACCCGGTAAGGCTTCGTTACGCAACACTGCAGTGGTCAACCTTCCGAAGATGGCGAAACCTGAAACATATTGGGAAGAAACGGTAAAACGCACCAATATGGCTGCACGGAGTAGGACGGGATGGCGCGTATAATGAGGGAGACACATGAACATGGGATCCCCTAACGCCATGTAGTAGACCGCTACATGGGCGAGGGAGTCGGAGATGCCCATAGTGCTGCTGATACTGAGGACAGCATAGCCCCAGAGGAGGGAAGGGGCATTACTAGTGGAAACGCTTTAGATAACAAGATGACTAGCTAAATGGAGAAGCGGAGTGTCC
>JAIPBE010000099.1 GCA_021738725.1 Saprospiraceae bacterium
CCATGGAATAACGCAATTGAGTTATCCACAAATTCACATTCACTAACAAAAAGAAGAAAGAAGCAAAGAAGAAAAATACATATGATGATAATGGTTATGTATTTAGATTTGACCTCTTTGCAAACCTAAGGGCCGAAGCCCAAGCGAAGGTGGGAGTTTGGAGGTTATGAGGTTATGAGGAAAAATTATTACCGTCGCCAAACCATTATCTAAAAAGTGGAGGCCTTTCCAGCCGAATCGCAGTAGGGTGTTTATGGGTTTATTCGTTTAGTAAATACTTTCGCTAAAGGAGTATCTCAGAAAACGGTGTTCGGCTTTCGGTATTCGGCTTTCGCAAACACAAACCTTCAACGTTCATTCTTGATGGAACCATTTCCCCATCCTGTTCATCCTCAAATCCTGAAAATCTTGATGCTGACAATATTCGGTGTTCGGAATGAAGCGCGAAGAAACGAAGGCGCGAGTTAATTTGTTATGGAGTTAAGGAGTTATGGAGAGCGTTTCCGCCACGGCGGACAAGTATTCGTTTATGGGTTTATTCGTTTATTCTGGCCGTCGACAAACCGGAGCGCATTAAACGGTATTCGCAGTTCGGTATTCGGCTTTCGGGAGCACTAACCTTCAACTTTCATGTGTAATACAGCATCTCCCCTCTCCGCTCGCGGAGAGGGGTTGGGGGGGGAGGTTATCACGTCGGCCATTCGGAATTCAGCCAAGTAAAATTGAGATACTTAAATTTAATGACCGTCGCCAAAAGAGGACCTTTTTATTGGAGGCTGTACCCGCCGAAGCCCAAGCGAAGGTGGGAGTTTGTAGGGGAGAAGTCGAGGAGAAAATAAATGACCGTCACCAAAGGAGGGCCTCCCGAGCACATCAGTGGCCCGCACTACCAAGCAAGAAGTCAACCTCACATTTTGAAGTGGAATTTTTATATGAAAATTGCCGCATTATTTGGTCGGACAATGTATCCGAATCTTGATCAAGATTCGAGATACGACAGAGTTGATGAGGAATCCTGCCACCGATCAAATACGAGCGGCCGGGGCCTGATGTATAGATGTTCTCAATCAAATAACGTTATGAGTGCGCTGTACAGATCGTAGTAAAGGCCCATTTTGGTGACAAGCACTTTTGGGTACTTTTGGTGCATCAAAAGTACCGAGCCCCGCTGGTCCGCCAGCTGGCGGAAAGCGGGCCAAGAATGAAATACTTCACCATGGAAGTTGAGCACAGAACCACAGAGTAGAAATCCGAACCCCCATGTTGGGCAACAAACAATCCTGGGCAGATGCCTTGCATGGTGCCCAGGATTTCCCCGTCTGTTGCGTCCAAAATATCCCTGCTAGCGCAAAGGGGGACCCTTTCAAATTGAAAGCATTACATCCCAAACCGCATCCCCTTCCGGGCGATCTGAAACCCGGACTCCAACACTTTTTTCGTGGCATCAGACTGGGGATCGAGCATCGGATTGCTGTGATTCATGTGGATAAAATAAACTCTAGATTTCTGGTCATCGGGCAATCGGGAAAGCAGCGCCATACTTTCGATCACAAAAGGATGCGGGATCTCACTCATATCCCGTCCGGGCAACTCATCCCCATCAAAAAAAGTGGCATCAATGAATGCCCAGTCGACCTCTCGGATCAATTGCACCAGTGATCCATCCCATCGTTCCCATTTATCAATATCTGGAATAAATAAAGCGGTCTTGCTGGCCCCCTTAATCAAATATCCGACCGTCTCCGAATATTCATCCCTATGCGGCACCAGGATGGGCGTGACCTGGATAGATTCCGTCACCTCAACTTTACTCCCTGCCGTGATCGGTCGCAAAGCGATGTTCTCCAAAGTCACCAACTGACTCCAGGGACCGTTTGTCTTTAAAAACGCCTCCATCCGGGGCATGGCATAAACCGGAATCTGGTGAGTGCCCATGACCTCCCGTCCCAGATACATCAATCCGGTATAATGTCCGATATGCGCATGGGTCAAAAAGATCCCATCGACGGTATTCTTCCCGGTCAATTCTTGCAAGGCCATCATCTGTGCGGGGAGATCCGGGGTGGCGTCGAACAGCCAGGATTGTCCACTTGCAGGATCGACCAATCCAAGGCAACTGACCGGTTCATGCATCGCACCATCAGCCCAGGCCCGTTCACAACAGGTCTTTGTACATCCGGCATGGGGATAGCCGGCATCTTGAGCGGTGCCGAGGACCTGGATGAAGGGGGCTTGCTGACCGTATAGGGGCAGGGCGAAAAGAAAGATAAACAGAAAAGGAAATCGCATAAAAAAGTTATTTCGTTATTTCGTTATTTCGTTATTTCGTTATTTCGTTATTTCGTTATTTCGAAAACAATTTATCATTCTTCAATTAGTATGACGATTGCAACCATTCATAGAAATAGGCTGATTGACTCAAAATCAATAATGTACTAACCACTCACCAAAATCACATCCACGCAATAAACGAATAAACGCAAACTTTCCAGTAGAAGTAAGTTTGGGGAAAACCACTCTTATCTGGAGCAACGAGCGAATACATGAACGTCCTTTCATGTATTTGTATCTCCAATCACCGATCATTCCATCCTTTTCCCGCAAATATTTTTGGTGTGCACTTTTCAATTCTGGCCGTTCGTGTTGAAGATTGTTTGGGCTGGGAAAAATGAAGCAGATATCCCCGTTGCCGGCCGGGAGTCAAGGCTTGAAATGCAGCCTTCAGATCAGGAGATTTATCTAATGCCTCCTGGAATTCTACAGGCACGTCGAATTCTTTGGTCTTTTTTAAGGGCACTTTTAATCCAGCTTTTTCTAACTCAATGGCTTCAAAAATAGTGGCCTGTATCGTAGATTCCCGTTCCATGATCTCCTTCAGGTTGGTGAAGCGCATCTGCCGTGCGGCTTGTACATTCTCCGTTTGCTGAATGAGCAGACCATCAGCATTCGCCAGGAGGGCACCCTTGTGGAATAAAAGAGCACAGTATTCTTTAAATCCATGAATCAAAACTACATTGCTCTTCTGCCAGGTATAACAAGGCACACCCCATTTCAATTCCTCAGTCAATCCACAAGCGAGTATAATCTTCCTGAGGTATTTATATTCCTTTTGCCATGGTGTGTCTTTCTCGAAGAACCAATCCACTTTTTCGTTCATAATTTACATTTAATACTGGCACTTAGTATAACCGGATAAACGAGAACAGAAAACGTCCAAGTCCACTATTCCTTTAACAGGGCATAGATTTCCAAACTGATCCACTTTCCATTTTTTAACTCACAATCCCGCATGGTGCCTTCGTGCTGAAACGGCAATTTGGCCATGGCCTTTTTGCAGAGCACATTTTCTGATTCGACAAAGCCTTCTATGCGATGGAGATCCAAGTGCTCGAACGCATATTTCCAGATCAGGGGCATCACCTCTTGCATCAGACCTCTCCCCCAATGTTCTGGCAATAGCCAAAAACCAATTTCTGCTTTACGGTGGACCTGGTCAACACCATTCAGTCCTCCTGCTCCCAGAAAAACGCCGTCCGCACGATCACATACGGCCCACCAGATGCCGGTATTTTCCATTTCCAAATCTGCATACCATTTCATTTGCGTGGCGGTCTCTTCGAAGGTCGAAAACTGTACACCGTAATAGGGGATCACCAGCGGATGGGAGAGTCCTTTGAAAATATAGCCCTGGTCATCCGGTCGGATTTGACGCAATATACATCGTGCAGTATGTAGTTCCGGGAAAGCATCCATCCTGGCCATGGTCAGATCAAAAAGTCATTCGCATCAAAAATACCTCCCTTTCATCAACTGGCACAATTCACACAATAGGGACTCTGGGGCATCAGGATCAACCGGCGCAGAGGTATGGGTTGTTTGCATTTGACACAGATCCCCAGTTCCGGATCATCCATCCGTTTTCCCATCGTTTCCAGGGCATCCAGCTTGGAACGGGCCTGTCGCAGAGCGGCTTCTGCAACACTCTTATTCTGGATGGCATCCATGCGGGATACCCGGCCGATGGCATTCTCCGGACTGACCGGTCGGGTCATTTCCTCAAAGGCAGAAATGGCTGCCTTTGTTTTTTCCACCTCTGCCTCAAGGGCGTCCGCCAGTTCCTGACGCTGTTCTACAGATAACATGGTTGAAGGATTGCGTATCCCCAAAGTAGGTAAAAGAGCTGAGACGGAGTGGAGGAGTTATGGAGTTGAGGAGAAAAACGGAAAGACACTAAAAGATTTTGCTCACTTTATTTTAGGGCCATATGCCTTCACTGCTATCAAAAATATTCTAGTATGAAGGAAATAGGCCTTGAGAATCAATATAATACCTCACTTGAGTCCATTCTATCAAAGTTAATCCCCTGGAATGAATCTTCGCCAAACCAGGGCCTCCCAGACACATCAAGGACCCGTACGATAAGCATGAAATTCTTTTTCAAAATACTTGAAGACCATCAAATGTGAAAAAGGCCGCATTATTTGATCGGACTCATGATTCGAGTATTAGTAAAAAATGTGATAAATGAATGTCAATGAAGAAAATAAAAACGATCAAATACGAGCGGCCGGGTCCAGATGTAGCCATACTTTCGATCAATAAAATAACAGAGCGAAATACCAAACAAGAATAAGAAGGCCCATTTTGGCGAAAAGCGCTTTTTCCTCCCTTTTTGGCGCGTCAAAAAGGGAGAGCCTCGCCGGCTTTAGGCGGACCAGATGTGGAATCCTGTGGTCAAAGAATTTATTAATAGGACCATTAAGTGGAATCCTGCAGACTTCTTGAAAACTTCTTTCCAAATTATAAAACCCTTAGCAGAAAGTTCCTCCCAATCTGAAATGATCACGCGTTATTTCGGGCTCCTCAATTGCGATGGAACACCGCACAATAGAGGGCAAGAGTGAGACACTTGTACCAACGCAGTTAAAATTACAAATGTCAAATCAGCGTTTTACGATAAAAAAAGATAAACCGAACAAGTCCACTCCCTGGAACACCTGGCGGAACAGGAGAGGAGTCAAGGAGAAAAGTGGGATTTTTCCATAAAAAAACCGGGGCCGACGGACCGGTCCCGGTACAGGGAAACATCTGGAAAAAATACGGTTCGACAAGGGGAACCAAGCTCCCGCTTGTATAGGTCAAAGATGAAAATGGAATATTAATCACAGGTTAACACTATGTGATCGTACGGTTAGTTCTGCGCAACCGTATAACGAAAAACACAACACGGACCACCATATACAAGATGACTGAACCTGGAACCATCACCGTCAACCAGGCCCCCAACGCCTGGATCTGCCAGACGCCGATCTGTTCCAGCCAGGGGAACAATCCGGACATCGCCAGGGGCAGCCCTTCCTCAAATGGATACCATCCGGCACCCATCTGAATGAATGGCACCACCATAGCTGCCTGGATCGGGGTGATGGCAAAAGTGAGGCAGACGACCAGGGGAATGGACACGCGCAAGGCCCATCCACTGAAAAAACTCAGTGCCGTCACCAAGCCCAGCATGGGCATGGTCCCCCACAAAAAGGACACTGCCACCGCCAGTCCCCATTTGTGCGGGGACAAGCCGGATCGCCAACTGTCCAACAACAGCTTTTTGGTATTGATCCAATATTTTTGCAGCCACTGGCGCATTACCTGATCTTCATAGAAGGGAACGAACAATAATGATTACCTGGATAACAATGCCCGGGATAAATAGATCAATCATTTCCATAAAGAAATGATTTGATTGTACTTGCAACTGCCAACGGCTGCTCCAGGGGTAGAAGGTGACCCACCTCTTCCATTTCCACAAAATATCCGTTCGGTAGAAGCCTCTTCATCCGGTCCCAGGCCCTGGACTGGATCGTATCCGACTCCCGGCCCTTGAGAATAAGTGTAGGGACGCTGACCCTCCTGAGTGCCGACCAGGGGTTGGTCACCGTGGTGTAGATCCGGGCTTCCCAATCCCTGGAAAACGTCAGCGTACAAGTTCCGTCTGGAAGATCCTTCAGCATACTCTCCAGCATATCATCAAAAACAGGATCGCTGATCCGGGCGAACACCCTTTTTTTACGCAGATGATCCCAGGCAACTTCACGGCTGGGCCAATGGTCACGGCGCCTTCTGGCTATTCGTGCCAGGGGGACCAGATAGCCCCGGAATCGATGGGGTACCAACACTTTCAGCCAGTAGATCCAACGAGGTAAAAACACCGGATCCAACAGAATGATGGAGGCAAACAGATCCGGACGTCGAACCGCTGCCAACAGAGTGACGACCCCGCCCAGAGAATGACCGATACCCACCACTGGCACGCTGGCCTGTTGATCTAGATAGCGAATCAGGTCTTCTGCCAGGTCATGCCAGGTCTGTACATCCTCCGGTCCTCTCGCACTCGTGAGCGGCTTGAAGGGCATGGCCAGAACTGGCACATCCGTGGTAAGCGCCTCGATGAGCTGACGATAAGCGTCAGGGGGATACCCGTTGGCATGGGCGAAATGAAGAGAGGGTTGCATATATATGGTGAAGGTATCGATCGTGTAGTGGAACTGCCCGAGGAGGTGAGATATTCTGAAACACAAACGAGTTGACGGTCTCTCCGAAAATGAACGTCAAACGACCATCCCATTTAACCGTTTGATCAGTCCGGGATTTTACCTGCAAATGAAAACGCCAGCTCTTTTCTGAAAGAGCTGGCGTTTTGGATGAACAAGTGAATGGACGTTTTAATCCCGGTTGAGGGAGAATCGGCCGCCAATACCGACCTGTAGCAAGCCGATATTGCCATCCGTGTCGCTGTTACCGACATTGTAGTATCCAACGTCGATTCCAAATTTGTGACGGTTACCAAAAAATAGACCTGTATTTCCGCCAAAGTAATTGAGGCCATTCTCTGCTCCTGTATAGGCTGTGAATTGGTAGATAAACCGTGGACTCAGATACCAGGTGAATTTCTCGGATGGGTGGACAGAAAAATTCACTGGGATCTGCACATTCCACAATCCGGATACCAACCCAAAAGTGCCCACTTCAAGGCCGATAGCCAACGCTGTTTGAGATTCGCGATCTCCAAATACCTGTACCTTAGCGCCCACATTCAGATTGAGGTTGGAGTTGATCTTCATATTAATATCCACATTCTCTGCAACCCCGTATCGCCCGCCAAATTCGATATTCGGAAAATAGAAGTTGGGGATATCCGTAGTTATAGAGTCGTTTTGATCTTCCCAGTCATTAAAATCAGGGCTTTGGGAAAAGTTCAAGGAGGCAGTCAGATCTGCGCGGTCCTTACCAACCGTGCGACCATCCTGAAAACCAGTGAGAGATGCACAATTGCTGAATAAGACAGCCACAGCGAACAGGCCGGAGAAGTAGAGAAGGGATTTCTTCATGAGTAGGTGTGATTTAGTGTTGTGAATTGGATTGCGAACATAATATATTCCTCAAAATTTATTACACACATGATCCGGAATATTATCCACTTGGAAGCACGGTAGTCAACAATGGATGAAGACCTGGTATAGGTATCGCCGGCTGATGTAGCATGCCGGACAACGCCCTGGAATCGTCTCCATCACGCGATGTCCTCATTTAAATTTGAATTTGGATCGGCAACTCCGCGTATCTTGGAACAACGAAAAGCCTTTATCACCAAGTAAGTTCATCTACGCTGACTGACCAAACTTCCGGCAAACTGAGCATTAGGACTGATGCGGTTTTTCGGGTGTTACTTCTACTTCTAAATCCTTGATCATGAAACGAATCTTCCTTCTTTTGATCCTTTTCCTGGCTGGTCTGACCCTCAACTATGCCCAAACGGATAGCACCGGCACTGCGCTCTCCCCTCTTTACTTGATCATTAAAACGGATGGCGGAGAACTCATCGGTCGTATCCTGTCCAAGGATGCCCGAGAAGTTCTGATCGAGACGGTGGACCAACGACAGATCTACGTCCCGCAACATATGATCAAGCAGATGAACTTGATCAACGAGAAGGAATTCAACTCCGCCGGAGAATATGTCGGGGAAGACCGATTTGCCACTCGATATTTTATCACTACCAATGGTTTACCTATCAGAAAAGGAGAAAATTATATCCAATGGAATCTGTTTGGTCCTGATTTTCAGTTTGGACTGGGGAACAATGTCGGTGTTGGATTTATGACCACCTGGTTGGGTGTGCCGATGATCGGCACCGTTAAGAAGAGCTTCGATCTCGGTCCAAATACCCAGGGAGGCATCGGCTTACTGGCAGGCACTGGATCCTGGGCGGCCATTGATGCCGGTGGCGTATTGCCCTTTGCCACCATCTCCTTTGGTGGTCGACAATCCAACCTGGCCTTTTCCGGAGGGTATGGACTGGTGTGGGCAGACGGTGATTCAGGTGGAAGAACGCTGCTCAGCGTGGCCGGGATGACCAAGGTGGGCCGCAAGATATCCTTCGTACTTGATTCGTTTATCTCCCCCAGTGCAGATAAGGGATCATTTGCCCTGATCATCCCGGGTATCCGCTGGCATCAGGCTGAAGGCAAAGCCTTTCAGATCGGTTTCTCTGGCATCATCGCAGATGGAGAGGCCGTTCCTTTCCCCTTCCCCATGGTGCAGTGGTACCGGACGTTGTAGGGGGAATTCGGTTCTCGGTTCTCGGTTGTCGGTTGTCGGTTTGACCGGTTTTTAATCTCTTGACGGTGGGCTTTATCCAGAGTTGGTCGCATGATACCGAAGGCCTTTACCCGGTATATGACTTTCGACGAGCTGATTAATTGGGACTGTGTTATTTCGTGATTGAGTTATGGCGTTATTTCGAAAAATGTTAAACCCCTAAAGATGATGTGGCATTCTAATTTGTAGCCCAACCGATTGGCCTTTTACCCTTTACCTTTTACCGGCCCACCCAGAACCAGCTGCCCAAGTGGCGCCAGCCACTGACGTGCTCAGGAGAAGGGGGAATTGCGATTGGCGAACAGCGAATGGCGAACAGTTGTTTCGTCACCCTGTTTGCGGTGCCGGCAAACAGGTCGCCAAAACAGATCTTCTTCATCACATAAACCCCGGGCTTCACCCGGGGCTATAAAGGTTGGACCCCTACAGGGCCCTCCTTGCTC
>JAIPBE010000100.1 GCA_021738725.1 Saprospiraceae bacterium
GAAGGAAAACATAGGATGAGTGTCTTAAACGCTGTGAGGAACAAAATTGTCCTCAGAATTTTTGCTGTCGTGCGAGATGACGTTATGTATAACCCAAAATTTCAATATGCACTTGCTTAACCCATAGAAAACGGGCAAGCCTCCCCTCCAAATGCCTCCCTCCAAACTCCTCCACTCCAAACTCCTCCACTTTCTTGGCCGAATTCCGAAAGCCGAATACCGTTATCAACTGTCCTTCATTGACAACTGTCATTCGAAATATCGCATTAACGAAATAACCCAATAACCTCCCTCCACACTCTCCCCGGCGCTAGGCTATTAGACGAGCCGACAGACGAGCCACCTGGCGATTGAAAAGACCTGCCCATCCCAAAGACAAACCAGGTATCCGCCAGCTGGCGGAAACTTAAAAACCACGATTCAGCAGGCTGAAATGCCTTTCCAGTCAAGTTTGCCTTGCCATCGTCAGGGGTCTTTGTATATTGGTTCGTCCTTCCAACAGCTACCAAAATTCCTGCCGTTGAAACCTACTGATATCCAGGACCCCGAGTACTTCCACAAAGTGGTCGACTGCCAATATGCCTGTCCTGCTCATACTCCGGTACCGGAGTATATCCGCCTGATCGCAGCAGGTAAATACACAGAAGCCTACCTGATCAACTGGGAATCCAACGTCTTTCCCGGTGTTTTGGGCCGGACCTGCGACCGCCCTTGCGAACCGGCCTGTCGCCGTGGTCGGGTAGAGGAGGAGCCTGTGGCCATTTGCCGCCTCAAGCGGGTGGCTGCTGATTTTAAGGATGACATCAGCCATATTTTACCCAAGGGCCCCTTTCCATCTAACGGTAAAAAGATCGCTCTGATCGGTGGTGGACCCGCCTCCCTGACCGTCGCCCGCGACCTGGCACCGCTGGGGTACGAGATCCATCTTTATGACGACCAACCCGCCGGTGGTGGGATGATGCGTTCCCAGATCCCGGCTTTTCGACTGCCGGAAGAGGTCCTGAACGAAGAGGTCAACTATATCCTGGACATGGGCATTCACACCCAGTTCAAGACTTTTGTCTCCAGCATGAAGGAGATCCTCGACAAGAAATATGATGCCGTCTTTGTGGGCACAGGTGCACCCAAGGGAAATGACCTGGACAAACTGCCCGGACGCTGGGATGACCCCGATAAGATCCATATCGGCATTACCTGGCTCGCGAGTGTGGCATTCGAGCATACTGACAAGATCGGCAAGAAGGTCATCGTACTCGGAGGCGGAAATACCGCTATGGACTGCTGCCGGACAGCACGGCGTGTGGGTGGGGAGGATGTGAGAGTGGTGGTTAGAAGCCCGTTTAATGAAATGAAGGCCTCTCCCTGGGAGATCGAAGATGCCCAGATGGAGGATATTCCCATTCTGAATAATCACAATCCCAAGGCCTTTGTCACCAGTGAGGGCAAATTGCAGGGCATGCTCTTTGAAAAGGTCGAAGCCATCTATGACAAGAATGGCAAGCGTCGATTGGAGCCTACAGGCGAAGAAGTCTTTATTGCCGCTGATGAAGTCCTGGTAGCCATCGGTCAGGGCAATGCCTTTCCCTGGGTCGAGCGTGACCTCGGCCTGGAGTTTAACCAATGGGAGCTACCTAAGCTGAATGCGACGACCCTGCAATCTACCCGGCCGGATGTATTTTTTGGCGGAGATGCCGCCCTTGGCCCCAAGAATGTGATCACCGCTGTGGCCCAGGGTCACCAGGCAGCCATATCCATTGATCTGTTTTGTAACGGACGGGATGTCCATGATCGACCACCTCCCATGACCAATCTGGCCCAGCAGAAAATGGGCCTCCATGAATGGATCTATGACAGTGCAGTGGTACCGGATCTCCGATATAAGGTGCCACATGCAGATAAGAAACTGACCCTCAAAAACAGGAAGAAAGAAGTCGAACTCGGCTTTGACCTGGAAAAGGCATACCGGGAGGCCGAGCGGTGTCTGAACTGTGATGTACAGACAGTCTTCTCTGAACCCAAATGCATCGAGTGTGATGCCTGCGTGGATGTCTGTCCAACATCGTGTATCTCTTTTGTCACCAACGGTGCAGAAGAAGACTTGCGGACACGACTGGTGGCGCCGGCCAATCAGCTGGATCAGGACCTTTATGTGTCCTCGGTTTTACCCACCAAGCGGGTGATGGTCAAGGATGAAAATGTCTGTCTCCACTGTGGCTTGTGTGCGGAGCGTTGCCCGACGGCCGCCTGGGATATGCAAAAATATTTATACAATACGACAAAAGCAGCTCCCATATGGAAGCAGGAAGAGGTGGTGTGAATGATCTGGTGATCCGGTTCGCCAATGTCAATGGTACCGGTTCTGCCAGTGCCAATAATATGTTCGCCAAGGCGGTATTCCGAATGGGGATACCCGTCTCGCCCAAGAATATCTTTCCGTCCAATATCCAGGGCCTGCCGACATGGTATGAGGTGCGGATATCGGAAAAGGGTTATCTGGGTCGACGGGAAGGGATCGATATTATGGTGGCGGTGAACCCCCAGAGCCTGCCCCGGGATATCGAAGTGCTGGAACCCGGAGGGTACCTGGTCTACGACAACAGTAAGGATCTGCCACCCGAGCTGCGCCGCACCGATGTGCATCTGATCGGGGTCCCCATGATCAAAATGTGTATCGAGCATTTTCCGGAAGCACGCCTTCAGCAGTTGATGAAGAATGTGGTGTACGTCGGGGTGATGTCTGCATTGATGGATATCGAAGTCGATGTGCTCAAGCAATTGATCCGCGAGCAGTTTGGTGAGAAAGAAAAGCTGATTGCTCTGAATGACAAAGCCCTGATGTTGGGGCGCAATTATGCCCTGGAGCATTATCCCTGCCCCATATCTTTTCGACTGGAACGTCGTGATCTGATCGGAGATAAGATCATGATCGATGGAAATACAGCCACTGCCATCGGAGCAGTGTATGGTGGAGCGACGGTGGCGGCCTGGTACCCGATCACACCATCCACATCGGTGATGGATGCCTTTGCGGCGTATTGCGACGAATATCGCAAAGAAGAGAAAAGTGACAAGAAGAAGTTTGCCATCGTCCAGGCGGAAGATGAGCTGGCATCCATCGGGGTGGTCATCGGAGCGGCCTGGAATGGGGCTCGTGCATTCACGGCGACCAGTGGGCCCGGTATTTCACTGATGAGTGAATTTATCGGCCTTGCCTATTTTGCAGAGATCCCGGCGGTGTTGGTCAATGTCCAGCGCGGTGGCCCATCCACGGGTATGCCAACCCGGACACAGCAGGCGGACCTGCTGTCCAGTGCCTATGCCTCACATGGTGATACCAAACATGTCCTGCTCTTCCCGAGTACACCAGCAGAGTGTTTTGAGATGATGGCCGAGGCATTGGACCTGGCTGATCGCCTGCAGACGCCGGTCTTTGTGATGACGGATCTGGACCTGGGGATGAATGATCACATGTCTGCTCCACTGACCTGGGAGGATCAACGAAAATATGACCGCGGTAAAGTACTGTCCACCCAGGAACTGGAAGAAATTCAGGATTGGGGACGATATGTGGATGTGGATGGCGATGGGATTCCCTACCGCACCTTGCCTGGAAGTCATCCCAGTAAGGGGGCCTATTTTACCCGGGGCACATCCAAGGATGAATATGCCAAGTACACGGAATTCGGTGAAGCATATGTGCGTAATGTGGATCGGTTGCTGGTGAAATGGAAAACGGCATCAACCCTTGTTCCGGGTCCCATCAAGTTGCATCAGAAAAACCAGAGTGACATTGGTATGATGTACTTCGGTACCACGGGCCATGCTGCCCGGGAGGCCATGGACCTGCTGCGTAGCGAACACTTGCTCATCGATGGTATGCGCATCCGTTCATTCCCGTTCACCAGGGAAGTGGAAGCCTTTATTCAGGAGCACGAGTTTGTGTTTGTTGTCGAACAAAACCGCGATGCACAATTGCGGACAATGTTGATTCAGGAATTGGATATTTCCAGTAAAAAACTGATTTCCGTCCTGAATTATAATGGTCTGCCCATTACGGCTGATTTTATTTCTCGCCAGATTCGGGAACATTGGCCAGTGGCTGTGTCCCAATAAATTGACTCCATGACTTATTTACGTCCTACATTCAGACATCCGGAACTCCCGACCAATATCCTCGGGTTTACCCGCAAGGATTACGAAGGTGCTATTTCAACCTTGTGTGCAGGCTGTGGTCACGACTCCATTAGTGGCGCCATCGTACAAGCCTGTTGGGAGATGTCCATCGAGCCGCATAAAGTGGCCAAACTTTCCGGTATTGGATGTTCGTCCAAGACACCCACTTATTTCCTGAGCAATGCCCACGGATTTAATACGGTCCATGGTCGGATGCCCTCGGTGGCTACCGGGGCCAATATGGCCAACCGCAGTCTGACCTATCTGGGTGTATCCGGAGATGGCGACTCTGCGTCCATCGGGATGGGGCAATTTGTCCACGCCATCCGTCGGAATTTGAATGTGGTATACATTCTCATGAATAATGGTTGTTACGGACTGACCAAGGGCCAGGATTCGGCAACAGCCGATGTGGGGTCGAAAAGTAAATCCGGCTCGGAAAATAAATTCGCCACCATCGATCTGGCGTCCCTGGCCATTGAGTTGGGGGCTACCTTTGTGGCCCGTAGTTTTTCCGGAGATAAAGAGCAACTGGTCCCCCTGATCAAAGCCGCACTGGCGCATGGCGGATTTGCCTTTCTGGATGTAGTGTCTCCTTGTGTGACGTTTAATAACAATTTCGGGTCGACCAAGTCGTACAGTTATGTGCGCGAGCATAACCATGCGGCCTCCAATATCGACTTCGTCCCTCCCGCAGAAACTATTTCCGTGAATTATCCCGAGAATACAGCCCGGGAATTGGAATTGCATGGCGGGAATAAGATCGTCCTCCATAAACTACCAACCGAGTGGGACCCTCTGGATCGGATCTCCGCCTTAAACCGATTGCACCAGGCACGGCGGACTGGCGAGATTGTGACCGGATTGCTTTTCATCGAGCCAGAGAGTCAGGACCTGCATGCCACCCTGGATACCGTGCAGGAGCCGTTGAATCAGTTGCAGGAAAAAGACCTTTGTCCGGGGTCGAAGAAATTGGAGCAGATTAATAAATCCTACAGGTAATTTCGTTTATTCGTTTATTCGTTTATTCGTTTATTCGTTTATCCTTGGTTTATGTTTATTCTATAGAAATTACCCATTACCCATGTTAAACTGACAACTGATAACCGATAACAGACAACTGATATGCATTCTATCCACCACCTCCTCCACATTTCAGCGCCTCAGGAGAAAGTATTTCAGCAATTAGCTACGTTAAGTGGAGTGCAAAAATGGTGGTCCGTTCAGGCGCATGGTGATTATCCCGATGGAGGGATGCTTCATGTTGATTTTGATGAACGATTTAAGAATGTATTCCAGTTGATGTTTCTCCGGGAACCGCATGAGGTGATCTGGAAGTGTCTGTCGGCTACTGCTCCGGAATGGATGGGCACAGAAATCGTTTTCTCTCTGGATAGACATGAAGAGAAGACCCGAGTGCGGATTACCCATCGAGGCTATCCGGAGGAATCCGATTTCATGGCGCAGTGCAATTATTCCTGGGGTCGTTATCTGGACAGTTTGCGACTCCTTTGTGAGGCGGGAGAGGGGCTACCCTATAAGGGAAAAATCAAGGAGGCTGACCCGGCTGAAATGAAGCGGGTGACCGGATTGGGTGGGGTGTTTTTCAAGGCGAAAGATCCCAAGGCATTGTCGGAGTGGTACGGCCGCCATCTTGGCCTGGTGCTCAACCCTTATGGATCAGTGTTTGAATTTCGTCCAGGAGCAGAGCCGGAAAAAGTCGGGTATACGGCCTGGAGTCCTATGCCATTGGACACTGATTATTATGCCCCATCGGATAAGTCTTTTATGTTTAACTACCGTGTCCAGAATCTGGAATGGTTGATCAAGACATTGAAGGAAGAGGGCGTTGAAGTGGTGGGGGAGATCGAGGCATACGAATACGGGAAGTTTGCCCACATCCTCGATCCGGACGGTACTAAAGTCGAATTGTGGGAACCAGTGGATCCGGTATTTACAAAATTGTATCAGGGAAAGACAACGAAGTGAGGGAGAAATTCCAAAAAGCAAATCTCAAAAAACAAATAAATTCAAATTTCCAAATTTCCAAAATTGAGTTCGTTAGTTTGGGGGTATTCTTTTTTTATTTTCGAAGTACCGAAATACCGAAATAACTCAATAACTTCTCCCTCATAACCTCATAACCTCATAACCTCCTCCACTCATGATTCCCCACAACCCCATCGGCTGGATCGAAATCCCGGTAACGGATATGGATCGCGCCATGAAATTTTATGAAACGGTATTCGGATTTACCCTGGAGCGGCATCAGGTGGGCCCGCTGGATATGGCTTGGTTTCCATCCAAAGAGGGAACAACAGGATCGGCGGGTACGCTGGTCAGACATCCGGAATTCTATTCACCTTCGGACACGAAAGGCCCGCTGGTCTACTTTACGGCATTCTCAGGAGATGTAGCAAAGGAGCTGGGAAGGGTTGAGGCGGCTGGTGGAAAGGTGCTGACAGAGAAAAAGCAAATCTCTCCCGATCATGGGTATATGGGATTGTTCCTGGATAGTGAGGGCAATCGGGTAGCCTTGCATTCCAGGGGTTAGGAGTCTGATTACAACCAGATTCTGGCATATAACAGGGTGTGGATGACGTCTGAGGGCTGCTCTGCAATAATCAACGATTCTGGAGCGAATTTCGACTGGTCCCGGGCGAGGTAAATCAAAAATGGAGTGATGTTTCCACATCTGGTCGTCCGCCATATCCTTTAGTTTCACAAATTGCTCAGGTCACAAATTCTGTGATTTTCATTTTCAGGACTACTTGAGAGCATGCGCTTTACATATATTAATTCTGTTTAAATTGAGAGATTAAGATGTCACGGCACTGGGATATGTTCTAAAGTTCACAAAAAATTATTACAGGAGATGAACCACTTTTCCTATCTTACTAATGTAAAAGGATCCTGAGAGACTTCTCAAAGAGGATCAACCTGTTGTATAGTCCTTATCAGGGCTGATGAGGAGGTCTTGAGTGGAACATGCAATTTGAGAATACATGATTTCAGTAAGAATCCTACAAGAATACAGGTCCTATGACATCACAAAGAATATTTACTAAAACGATAACTATGATGAAAATGTCCATCAGCATTCTGTTTTGCATGCTGTCATACACGATGTATGGTCAAGTACTAACATTAAACAGGCTGCCAACTCTTCCGACAGCAAAGGAAAACCTAGATGCTTCCTGTGCTCAAATGACGGATTTGGTTGAGCGGGAAATTTGTCAGTGCGAGGCAGAAATTGCACATCTGAATCAAATGCTTTTGACCAGTGGGGAGACCCAAACGACAGCTCAAAAGCAGGATCTCCAAAAACAACTGATTAGTCGAAAGCGGAATCTGCAGGATTGGCATGCTTTTGCTGAATCAGAGCGACAAAAGAAAGCGCCAGAATTGAACTAATACTTTCATCCGTCTCAAATGGCAAACCCGGGCTTTTTGTCACATAGTTAAATGATCTTTTATCTTTTTCTTAGTTCTTTAAGGTGATCGAAACTGGTAAAAAGATTATTCAATCAAATTTGGAGCCAGGTGGAAGCTGGAAAACACTTGAAATGAGTTTTAGGCTAGTTGAAATGTTTGGCCCTCATTATACCTTGAATAAAGGAATATTTTTACTGATCAGAAGATAATAATAAGCGATGAAAACTTTACGATCCACAAAAAATCATTTCGGTCGCACCTTGGTTGAAGGTCGAATTTTAGTGTTTCTTCTTTTATCCACAGCCATTTGGTGGGTTTCTCCAAATAAGATGCAAGCACAGAATTTGGTTCTTGATAATCTAACTGGAGGCACGTCTCAGCATACTTCATGCATTGGAACCTTCTGGACCCCTCATGAATGGGATATTATTTTTCCTGTAGCTTTTCATGGAAGTAGCATTGACAATCCTATATTGTATTACCGACTCTGGTCGACAGAAACAAGCACTATCGTAAATGGAGGGTTTACAACCGGAGATGATGGTGGTTTTGTTGTGACGCCGGTGAATGCGACTCGTGTAAGCAACTTCACCCCTCCTGGTACGAATCAACCTGATGAATATTATTGCTTTGACTTTACAGGTCAGACATTGGTTGTTCCCGCAAATGGAATTCTTTGGTTTCGTTTTGATGGACTAAATGGTAGTTGTTCACAGGCTCGAAGGGATATTGGTGCGTTGGGCACATATACTACAACATACCAACAGCAAAATTTTACACGTTCTGGTGGAACATCATTCATTATTTTTGGAAACGATGGATGTTCCGTAGACAACGAACCCCCAGTAGTCTCCTGCCCCCCTGATCAATCGAATATCCCCTGTTCCGACTGGCCCGGCAGCCTCGCAGCCTGGACAGCCAATCATCCTGCTCCCGTAAATGGTGTGGATTTTGAAAATCAGGGAGGGACAGTCACCGACAATTGTTCTGCTGATGTCGATATCAGCGTTTCTGTAGTAGACAGTGACAATGGAGGATCAGTGTGCAGCGGACCAGTATTGGTCGTTTCGCGGACATACACCCTGACAGATGAATCTGGCAACCAGTCGGTTTGCACCCAGACATTTACCTTCAATCAGGATCAGGGGCCTCCGGTGTTTGCCGAAGCGCCAGGCGAATTAGATATAACTATAGCGGTAACAACTCAGGACTATTGCCACAACCAACCTGCATATTACATTATTAATTAGGGTCTGCTGAATAACCCATAATTACTTGAAGTCCAACAAAATAAGTGTAAAAAGTGGATGAACAAATACAGAGAAATGCTTATATTGAAGCAAATTCTCTGCACATGTTTCGGTACACAAGTCAACGAC
>JAIPBE010000017.1 GCA_021738725.1 Saprospiraceae bacterium
CTCGTCCTTAAACGTTGAACGGCTAAATGTTTGACACCGCCTATGAAACCTGAAGCCAATCAGGAATCAAGCCTGCGGCTTGCAGGCAGGAACACAGGAATCAGGAATGAGGGCCGGCGTTGGGTATTGGTCATCCTTCGGGTTCAAATGAAGAGTTATTTCGAGGAATGCAGAATCAGGAACGCAGGAATCAGGAACACAGGAATGAGGAATCAGGAATCACCCATGCCAACATCACGTTGAACATTGAACTGGCTCCCCGAGCCTTCGGGGACGCCTTGAACGTCAAACATCCAGGCCAAGTGCCCGGATACCCGGCAATAGACAGCCAGGAACAATTCCACCGTCATACCGGCTAAATCTGAAAAGACCATCTACCTTCCGGTGGAATAACTTTCCGCTTTGTAACTTTGCCCACCCTTTTTCACTCAGTACTCAATCCGACCGTTGCATGTCCTATCTCTTTACCTCCGAATCCGTCAGTGAGGGCCATCCCGACAAGGTGGCTGATCAGATCTCTGATGCCATACTCGATCATTTTCTTGCATTCGACCCTTTTTCGAAGGTGGCCTGCGAAACACTGGTAACCACCGGTCAGGTTGTCCTGGCAGGGGAAGTGAAGTCGGAGACATATCTGGATATCTCCCAGATCGCCCGGGATGTCATCAACCGGATCGGATATACTAAGAGTGCCTATATGTTTGAAGGGAATTCCTGCGGGATACTCTCCGCCATCCACGAACAATCTCCGGATATCAACCAGGGTGTCGATCGTGGAAATCCGGAAGATCAGGGTGCAGGTGACCAGGGAATGATGTTCGGCTTCGCCACCAACGAGACCGAAAACTACATGCCGTTGGCACTCGATCTATCTCATCGCCTCCTGATCGAACTGGCCAAGTTGCGCCGCGAGTGTAATGAAATAGTATACCTCCGCCCGGATGCGAAGTCCCAGGTGACCATCGAATACGACGATGAGCACAACCCGATCCGCATCGACTCCATCGTCGTCTCTACGCAGCATGACGACTGGATCTCAGAAGATATGGCCAATCATGTGACCCAGGCGAAAGCGGATCAGGATATGTTGGCGCAGATTCGCCACGATATGCAACATATCCTCATTCCCAGGGTCAAAGCGCAGCTGCCGAAAAAGCTTCAGGCCTTGTTTTCAGATGATATCACCTACCATGTCAACCCCACCGGCAAGTTTGTGATTGGTGGTCCTCATGGCGATACCGGCCTGACCGGTCGGAAGATCATCGTCGATACATATGGCGGAAAAGGTGCGCATGGTGGAGGGGCATTCTCGGGAAAGGACCCCAGTAAGGTGGATCGCTCGGCAGCCTATGCCGCCCGCCACATTGCCAAGAATATGGTCGCCGCCGGCGTGGCCAAGCAGATGCTGGTCCAGATCTCTTATGCCATCGGTGTCCCTGAACCCATGGGCATCTTTGTCGATACTTATGGCACCGCCCAGGTCACCATGAATGACGGTGAGATCGCTGGCAAGATCAAGGCACTCTTCGACCTCCGCCCCGGGATCATCGAACGCGACCTCAAACTGCGCAATCCGATCTACTCGGAGACCGCATCCTACGGCCATATGGGTCGCGAGAACCGTACCGCCATCAAGACTTTTATCCGACCTGACGGACGTGGCCTCGAACGTAAAAATGTGCAGGTGGAACTCTTCACCTGGGAGAAGCTCGATCGGGTGAAAGATGTGAAGAAGGCGTTTGGATTGAAATAAGCCGTTCACCATTCGCTTTTCGAATGTGTACGTTACAATTTTATCAAGGGTAAAAGGTAAAGGGTAAATGGTGAAGGCGAACCCAATACCCAACGCCCAACACCCAATACCCCATGAGTTGTTCGCCATTCGCAAGATGTACTGTTAAATTTATTTGAGGACCAAACCTCAAGAACTCTACTGAACTCTTCGACTCCTGAACTCCTCGACTCCACCACTTCAATATCTCCTCAACTTTTCTGCCCGGTTTCCTGTTCTGACACCATCTGCCTGTCAGGGCAGTTCATTACCTTTGGCAGCCTTACAAATCACCTATGAGTACTACGGAAAACACCGGATTTTCCCGCCGGCATATCGGCCCGGGAGCCCAAGAGACAAATGAGATGCTGGCCACTATTGGCGTCAGTAGCCTGGACGAACTGATCCAGCAAACCATTCCTGACAATATCCGGCGTAAGGGTGAACTCAAGCTGCCCAAAGCCATGAGCGAGCATGCTTACCTGAAGCATATGGGCGAGCTGGCGGACATGAACAAGGTCTTCACCTCCTGTATCGGGATGGGCTACAGTGGCACGATCACACCTCCTGCCATCCAACGCAATATCTTCGAAAATCCGGGTTGGTACACCCAGTACACACCTTACCAGGCGGAGATCGCCCAGGGTCGACTGGAGAGTCTCCTCAATTTCCAGACCGTGATCAGCGACCTCACCGGGTTGCCCATCGCCAATGCCTCCCTCCTCGATGAAGCCACCGCGGCTGCCGAGGCGATGACGCTTTTTTTCCATGAGCGCAATAAGCGCCACATCGAAGCCCCTGTTTTCCTGGTTTCCGACGAAGTGCTTCCCCAGACCATCGATGTCCTCAAGACTCGCGCTGTACCCATAGGCATTCAAGTGAAGGTCAGCAACGACCTGAAACTGACAGACAAGGTATATGGTCTCCTCCTGCAATATCCAGGAAAAAGTGGTGCCATCGTCGACCATCGCGCCCTTGTAGAAGAGGCAAAATCTAAAGGCATTTATGTGACCGTTGCCGCGGATCTTCTTTCGCTGGTGCTGCTCACGCCTCCGGGCGAATGGGGAGCCGACTGTGTGGTCGGTAATTCCCAACGATTCGGTGTCCCCATGGGCTTTGGTGGACCTCATGCCGCTTTCTTCGCCACCAAAGAAGATTTCAAGCGCCAGATCCCTGGACGGATCATCGGTGTAAGCATCGATGCGCAAGGCAACCGCGCCCTCCGTATGGCCCTGCAGACGCGTGAACAACATATCCGTCGCGAAAAGGCGACCTCCAATATTTGTACCGCCCAGGCCCTGCTGGCCAATATGGCGGCTATGTATGCCGTATACCACGGCCCGGATGGACTGCGGACCATTGCCACTGACATTCATCAATTGGCTCGTACCCTGGATCATCGCCTACAGCAACTGGGTTACAAGCAAGCGAATGCCTCTTATTTCGACACCCTTCGGGTAGAAATAGATCCGGCAGCCTTGCGGAAAATCCGCCAGTCAGCCCTGCGTCAGAAGTTCAACTTCTTTTATGATCGCAGTGGTATCCAGATCAGCCTGGATGAGACCCACGACATGGAGACCATCGACACGATCACCGCCATTTTCGCGACTGTGGCCGGTCAGATGACTTCTTCGGCTACGATCAAGACCGGGTGGAATGTGCCAAAAGCTCTGATCCGGACTTCTGACTTCCTGACCCACGAAGTGTTCCACCTTCATCGCACTGAATCGCAATTGATGCGGTACATGAAGCGTCTGGAAAACAAGGACCTCTCCCTCGTACACTCTATGATCCCACTGGGGTCATGCACCATGAAGTTGAATGCCGCTTCAGAGATGATGCCGGTGAGCATGGCCGAGTTTGGCCAGATCCATCCCTTTACGCCAGCCAACCAGGTGAAAGGCTACTATCAGATCTTTGCGGATCTGGAGCGCTACCTCTGCGAAGCCACCGGATTTGAAGCTTGCTCCCTCCAGCCTAACTCTGGTGCGCAGGGCGAATATGCCGGATTGCTGACCATTCGGGCATATCATATCAACAACATGAACAAGAATCGCGATGTGGTGCTCATTCCCTCATCCGCACACGGCACAAACCCGGCTTCAGCGGCCATGATCGGCGCCCGGATCGTGATCGTCGAATGTGATGAAAAGGGAAATATTGATGTCGCTGATCTTAAAGCCAAGGCAGCTGCACATGCGGACAACCTGTGTGCATTGATGGTTACGTATCCATCCACACATGGCGTATTCGAATCTGCGATTATCGAGATCTGCGAGGAGATCCACAAACATGGTGGGCTCGTCTACATGGATGGTGCCAACATGAATGCCCAGGTCGGACTGACCAGTCCGGCCATGATCGGTGCGGATGTATGTCACCTGAACCTGCACAAAACGTTTGCCATTCCACATGGCGGTGGTGGACCTGGCATGGGCCCGATCTGTGTAAATGCCAAGCTGGCGCCTTTCCTCCCCGGGCATGTGTTCGCACGAACCGGTGGCAAGAAGGCGATCAAGGCGGTTTCGGCAGCCCCTTGGGGCAGCTCCAGCATCCTGCTGATCTCCTATGGCTATATCCGTATGCTCGGTACAAAAGGTGTTACCGAAAGTACCCGGTATGCTATCCTCAATGCCAACTATATCAAGGCGCGTCTGGAAGCCCAGTATCCAGTCTTGTACGTAGGTGAGAAAGGTCGTGCAGCACATGAGCTCATTATTGACCTCCGGCCGTTCAAAAGTCTGTGTAGTGCCGAAGATGTGGCCAAGCGCTTGATTGATTACGGATTCCATGCCCCGACATTGTCCTTTCCAGTGGCCGGAACAATCATGATCGAACCAACGGAGAGCGAAAGCAAAGACGAACTCGATCGTTTCTGTGATGCCCTCCTGGCCATCAAAAAAGAAATGGAAGAGATCGCCAGTGGTGATGCTGATCCTGAAAACAATGTCTTGCACAACGCCCCACATACTCTGGAGCTCCTGACAGCAGACTATTGGAGCTTTCCCTATTCCCGCGAGAAGGCTGCCTGGCCTTTGCCATATCTGAAGGAAGGATTCAAGTTTTGGCCAGCCATCGCCCGGGTGAATAATGCCCATGGCGATCGGAACCTGGTCTGCACCTGTCTACCCATCGAGGCGTACCGCGAGAGTTAGTTCAGGAGATTCGGAGTTAAGGAGTTAAGGAGAAATCTCATTAACTCCTTAACTCCTCTACTTAAAACAGCTTCACCAGCTCAAAATTTGCAGCGAAGCTGAATCCCTGATTCGAGCCATTCGCTCCAATATTGTAAGAGGCGAGTGCACCGATGCGAAACTGGTCTGCATTCGCCCAGGACCCATCGAGGATAACACCGCTTTCCAGGCCGAAATTCAGGCTGGAATTGAGGTTGAGTCCGGCCCAGAAGGCGTCGGGGTTTTCGATGCGAAACTGGTAGCCGAGATTGAAGAGTTTGGCATCGGCATAGTTCAGCCAGAGGGTATGGTCAAAGTACAGATAGCGTGCCGTCCGCCAGCCTAAAACAGCATTGCCATGTATCCGATTTCCATAAGGTGAGGCATCATTAAAGGAAAGATTGGTAGGGATTAGTTGGGAAGCAGCCACCCCGACGAAGAAGTGACTTTTATCCAGGTCATCGTCCGCAACGGTGCGGTAGAGGATACCCGCTCCTGCATTGAAGTCAAACTGGCTGCCGGCGTCGCTCGTCAACAGTGGATCGATCTGATCACTGACTTTGGCCTGGGAAGCATCATAACGGCGCTGACCCAGCGTGCCCAGAAGTCCGATGGAGAACCGGTCGTCATCATCCAGTAATCCAGGATTGAACTGATACTTGTACGCGACCGATATCCCGGTAAAGCGCAGCGGACCTGTCTGATCGAAGAGAATATCCCCGGCCAGGGCCATATTGAATTTCTTCATGTTAACGGCGCCACCGACGAGGGCGGTCACCGGCGCACCGTCAAAACCGAGCCAGGATTGTTGATAGTTCGCATGGGCCCCCCATTCACCAGGGTGACCGGCCATGGCCGGATTCCAGAGATAATCTGTGGTGCGGATCATACCGGGGAGAGGCAATTGCTGGGCTGCCAGGCAAAGTGGCAGGGTCAAAACAAGAACAAAGCTGAGTATAGAACGTGTCATGGTCATCTCGTTTTAGGATCAATCTTCATGCAGGATGACCAGGACGCTCTTGACGATGCGTTCACCGGGCCACAGTTTGAGGACATAATAGTAGGTACCAGCAGGTAATCGTTGATTCTTATAATACCCGTTAAACGTATTGTTATAGTTGTCTTGCTGGAAGACCACCTCCCCCCAGCGGTTGTAAATGACCAGACTGTTGGCATCGAATGACTCCAGACCTTTAATGACCAGCAGGTCGTTTTGCCCATCACCGTTTGGTGTGATCGTATTGACCAGATCTAGGACTTCATTCAGGTCGTCAAAGACCTCAACGTACACTGAATCCAGAGTCAGACAACCGTTGATGTCCCGGATCAACACCTGATAGGTGCCGCTTGCAGCGGGTGTCACCATCGGAGAGGCACAATCCGTACAAGACAGGTCGAACGGACCTGACCAGATGTACTGGATACCACCTGTAGCGGACAGTGTCACCTCTCTGCCGATCAGCACGTTGAGGTCAGGGCCAGCCATGCCCACAGGTGGGTTGACCTCAACATTCACATTGCCGACCTCACTGTTACAGTTGTTGGAGACCTCGACGCTGAACGCAGTGGTTGTCGTGAGGACAGCTGTTGGATTGGCAATGGTCGGGTCCGAAAGGAGAGTGGAGCCATCCAGCCAGAGATAATCCGTACCGCCACTGGCGATCAATTGGACGGTATCTCCCGGGCAAGCTTTGGCCGGAATGGACTGTACAACCGGTGTAACCAATCCAAGGACATTCACCAACACCTGGTCGGTGCCGGTGCACCCATTATGATCGGTTACCGTCACAGTGACGCTTCCTCCGGACGTAACGCTTTGTTGTTGGCCAGTACTACCCGTCGACCAATTGTATTGAGCAAATCCTGCTCCTGCATCCAGAATGGTGGAATTGCCTTCACAGAAACTCAGGGTTCCTGTAATGTCGGGCACTGGGCTGGGGGAAACCACTACATCAAAGACATCCGTTCCACTGCATCCGGCACTGTTTGTGACGGTGACAGTATAGGTACCGGTGGCCGATACAGTGATCGTCGGCGTGGTTTGACTGCCACTCCAGACGTAGGCTGCGAAGCCTGATCCAGCATCCAGGGTGGTCGATTCGCCTTCACAAAGGACATCATCACCCAAGATATTCGGTACCGGGTTCTGGCTTTCTACTACTTCGACAGCATCCGAGCCGGTGCATCCTTCCGCCGTCGTAACAGTCACAGAATACGTCCCGGAAGTATTCACGGACAAGGTCTGACTGGTACTACCACCTGTCCAGACATAATTGGCATATCCGGATCCGGCGTCCAATTCGGTTTGTTCACCCTCACAGATCGCCAGCGTCCCCATAATGTCCGGATCGGAGGCAGAAAAGACTTCCACAACGACTGTATCTGTTGCTGCGCAACCCAGACCGTTGGTGACGGTCACGATGTATTCTCCCGATGTGGTCACCGTCAGGGTTTGCATAGTGCTGCCCCCAGTCCAGGTATAGGAAGTGAATCCGAAACCGGCGTTGAGAACCGTCTGATCCCCTTCGCAGATGGACAGCTTACCCATAATCTCCGGGTCCGGTGACGGGAAGGCTGTTACGCTGAACATATCGGTTCCACTACAGCCTTCTGGTGTGGTTACCGTGACCGAGTATGAACCGGTGGCATTGACATCGATCGTTTGGGTGGTTGCTCCGGTCGACCAGAGATACTGATCGAATCCGGATCCGGCATCCAGGGTTGAACCAACATCGGCACAGAAGGTTCCCATTCCGGTGATATCCGGTACGGGTTTGTCATTTTCGACAACGTCAACAGAATCAGACCCCTTACAGCCGTTCGTATCTGTAACAGAAACGCTATAAGTACCAGCTGTATTCACTGTTAGTACCTGGTTGACTGGACCACTGCTCCATTTGTATTGGGTATAGCCGGGACCGGCATCGAGCACAGCGACCTGTCCGGAACAGATGGCTAGTGTGCCCATGATTTCCGGGACGGGTAATGGATTGATGGTGACATCAACGGTATCGGTATCAAAACAGCCATTATTACCGGTGACGGTTACGGAGTACTCCCCGGCGGTCAGGGTGGTCAGCTTGGTCCCTGTACCTCCATTGCTCCACATTACGTTTGTAAAAAACGGACTGACGGAAATCGTCGTACTGTCTCCCTCACAAAAGTCCAGATCACCGGAGATCTTCGCATTTGGGACGATCTTGCTGGAAACTGTGGTCCAGTCCACACCCGTACAGCCATTGGCATCAGTCACCGTGACATAGTAATCCCCGGGTATGGTCACCTTGATGGATTGACTGGTTTCTCCGGTTGTCCAGAGATATTGTGCAAATCCTGCCCCAGCGCTCATGGTGGCGGTATCTCCCGCGCAGACAGACACATTCCCGACGATCTGGGTGGTAGGAGGGAAGTGCACAGTTACATCCAGGGTGTCGCTGGTGAATCGACAGCCATCGACATCAACGGCCAGAAAGTATTTTCCGGATAAGGGTGCCTTGATTTCGTTCGTTTTATTCCCGGGAACAGGTTTGCCTTTTTCAAACCAGGTATAGACATACCCCGGTCCGGTACTGCCCTCGATCAGGATGGTATCCGGATAGCAGATCTCCAGTCCGTTGACCGCATTGATGGAGATGCTGCCATCACAACTCTGGACACAGATATTATCGAGGTACAGATTCTCTCCCCGGTTTCGATCGATGGTCATCTTGAAAGCAACCAGCACTTCCTGGCCGACGAAGGCCGACAGGTCCGCATTGTCGCGACGCCAATCATTGCATGAGGTCGGGACCCAGGAGCTGGATGGCAGAGATGCGGGTGCAGGCACAGTGTGCAAATCCTCGGTATTTCCAAAATAGGTGTCCTTTCGTAGATAAACGGAAGTGAAGTTCTGGCCACAGTCGGTCGATACCATCACTTCCAGCGTGGTCGTAAAATCTGCATAGTAATTCTGTCGCATGGCCACATCAAAGTTGAGGGCAGCACCCGGCAGACCGGTCAGGTCGATCGGGACCATCATCATAGTGGTGGACGTCCCATTACCTCCGGCATTGAAGCTGTACGCGTCAAACATCAAACAGGTGTTTCCCTTGTCGACACATTGAGGGGCCCCGTAGGTCTGGGTCCGGATCAATGGTCCTTGAGTCGTCCAGCTTTGCGGGATAATGCCGGATTCAAAATCCCAACAGGATGGGATGTCTGTCACTGTCGGTTCAAAGAAAAGATTGGTGCAAAGGGTGTTATTATCGACATATGTATCGATCCCCATCCCGTTGTTGTCTACAATGCGGTATTCAATATCGTGAGCACCCAGGCTCACAGTCACAGGGTTCAGAGTCACCAGGCCAATGGCGTCGATGGCAATATTTCCCGCCCAGTTGGTGGTGCCATAGAGGGCACCATCGAGCCAGGTTTCGACGACCAGATCGGTAATAGCGGCCGTACCGTAATTTTTGACTTCGATGATCGGTGCAAAGGTGTCGTCACACAGCGGTTGATTATAGGGATAAACGATCCGGGTGATCCCCGTTTCGATGGGGAGGTCTGCTGGAATACATCCTTCCGAAAGGAATAGCGATCCGCGGACAGAACCAAAAGCTGCCGACAGCACACGGTCCTTCTGGCCATCTGTAAAACGAGTCGTCCCCCCACAATAGCTCATATAATTTCTGCGCGAATTATCCCAGATCCCGCCACCCGGGCAGGGGTTAGTCATCCCGCAATCGCCCTCCTTGTGGGGTGGTGTATCGCATACACCATCCCCATCCACGGTGCAATCGGCATTGGGTGGGCAGTCCATCCCATCGTTATCTCCGGCAAAGGTGTGGGCCAGATTGAATCCATGCCCGAGTTCGTGCGTGACGACGGAGTTGTTGGCATTCATATAGTTGTCCTCGACCACGGTGCCATCTCCGGCTCCTCCATTGGGGAAGCTGGCAAAACCGGCCACCGATCCGGCGATATCATGGACCACCCAGACGTTGTAATAATCCGCTTGTGGCCAGACCGACAGTACCTTGATCAGACTGGCATCGATGCCCGGAGGGCCGGAACCGAAAGCCACACCTTCAGCCACATAGTCGGGGACTCCACTGGCATCAATACGGACGATCCCGGAGGTGGGATTTCCGTTCGGGTCACGTTTGGCCAGGCAGAATTCAAAGCCAAAATCCACACCATCACCAACGACACCCTGCCAACGGTCATTCAGCCCTTGTACACAGGCAATAATACCAGCATCAGGAGCAAAATTGGGCGTTGATGCGATGGACCCCGGATGCATCACATGAAACACGATGGGTACACGCAGGGCCTCGCCAGAACATCCAGTCGATCGCAATTTTTGCATGGCTGGCGAATGCAGGAACCGCTGATATTCCACTTCATTGGCAGCCATGGCCGCTTTATAGGCTGGATCATGGGCCATCATCCAGGCATGGTGTTGGTCCGATCCACAATCCACGCCGTCATCTTGGGCGGAGATACTGGATGTAAAAAACAAGATGAACAGCGGTAAAATGAAAAGCCTGAGGTTCGATAGAATACGCATAGAAGGGGATTGCCTGATAGAGATGACACTAAAAATACACCTTCGAGCCGAATCAGTGGTGATTTATCCACGATATGTTGACTTTACCCCCCTCTGAAGATTGTCTACCTTTGGATCATCATCTTGAATGACCCGCTATGATCATTGTTACTGGAGCCGCCGGCTTTATCGGAAGTTGTCTGGTCGCCCGGCTGAACGAGCTTGGGCACAGACGCGATATTGTCGTCGTCGATGACTTTTACAAAAATTACAAGGATGCCAACCTGGATGATAAGGAGGTTCGGGAATGGATCCACAGGGATATTTTCCTCCACTGGTTTCAACAGGTTCCATCGATGATCGAGATGGTTGTGCACCTCGGTGCCCGTACGGATACAGCCGAGCAGGATGTGGCCATTTTTGACGAACTGAACCTCAATTATTCCAAGCGCATCTGGGAGATCTGTACACACCATCAGATTCCCCTGGTATATGCCTCCAGTGCCGCCACATATGGTGATGGGGCCTTTGGGTATGATGACGATCATGATGTCGTTGCCAGCCTTCAACCGCTCAACCCGTATGGCGAAAGCAAACAGGATTTCGATTTGTGGGTACTGGAACAAGCAGATACCCCACCTTTTTGGGCAGGAGTGAAATTCTTTAATGTCTATGGACCGAATGAATATCACAAGGGCCGGATGGCATCCGTGATCTTCCACACCTACCACCAGATCGAAAAAACGGGAAAGATGAAGCTGTTCCGTTCGCACCGGGCCGACGTCAAAGACGGCGAGCAGCGGCGGGATTTTATCTATGTCAAGGATGTAGTGGAGGTGTTACTTTTTCTGATGAATACACGACCGGAATCCGGCTTGTACAACCTGGGGACCGGTACGGCACGTACCTTCCTGGATCTGGCTACCCTGACCTTTGCGGCCCTCGATCGTGAACCGTCGATCTCCTTTATCGACACCCCGGCCGATATCCGGGATACCTATCAGTATTTCACTGAGGCGAACATGGCGAAGTTGAGAGCGGCAGGATATGACCTGCCATTTACATCCCTCGAAGAGGGCGTCCAGAACTATGTTCGGAATTATCTGGTACCAGGTAAATACTGGTAGCGCTTACAACCGGTGGAAGGTGTTCAGTCCTGCATAATAGATCAGGTACCATTCATTTCCCTCCTTGGCAAATCGTCGTTCGGTGATCAGGGGTCGTTCCTTGTGGATGAACCGCTCACGCACTACAAAGTCGCCGAACATAGACACCTCCCGGGTGAATTCGGAATCGTTGAGTAATTGCTGCTGGTGGATGACCCAATCCGATGCCTCCCAATGAAAACTGTTGTTGACGATAGTCAGGCTGTCTGCGTAATCGGGCAAGCCCTCCAGGGGGAAATGAATATGCTCTTTCTGATAGGTGCTATCTCGGTGGAACAACTCGTAAAAGACCTGAAAATCGACAGGAAGGATACCCTCTTCAGGGAGAGTCGATGTCGATTGCTGACAAGCGCCGATCAGGGCGAGGATGAAGAGGAGACCGAGGTTGCGTTTCATCGCGTAAAAATAGCGGATTTGTGGTGGACTTTCCGATCCTCTGGATCAGCCAGCCTTCTCGACGACGTACACGAGCATGGTTTCTGTTGTCGGGAGATAATAGAGATCAAAGATCCGGATCAATCCGGAGGGTAGACTGATGAACGCCTCCGTTTGCCCGCCATACGGATCATACTGAAATGCTTCACAATGCAGATTGGTCAGAAAGTTGAGTTGACGACGCCCATGCGCTTTGTACAGTGATTCCTTGGCGCCCCACAGCACGTGTTCAAACGCATCCCGGTCCGGTCCTTCGATCCAGGCTTGTTCCTCTTCATTGACAAATTTATGCGCCACCCGATGCATGCGATGATCCCAGCATTGTATGTCAATGCCGGTGGCAACAGGAGAGAGGATGGCCGCAGCATATCCTCGGGTATGGCTGAGTGACAGATGATAGTCTGTGCCGGGATGAAAGGGCCTGCCGAACACATCCTTTGTACCGGCCACACGTCTGGCAGATCCAGTAAATAGATGGATGAGATACCGTGTTGCCATCCAATCCAACCGGCTTCTTTCTGCAAGTTGGGTTACCTCTTGTATTTCGTCGGAGGTCAATTGCAATCGCTCGGAAAACCATTCGTGGCTTTCTTCAATGGACCAGACCCCGAGCAGGGCGGTATGTGGCAGTTGACGGGCAAAACGAAGTGGCATAACAGGTTGAAGAAAGGAAGAATTCCGCACATCACGAAATCAGAAGAACGGGAACGGAGCAGCTGCTATTGATTTCATCCATCGGTCAACCAAGGACCTTCTTTTAGAGTTTAACCCCTGTATGTCCGTACACATTCCCCGATATCGACTGCAGCAACAGCTCACCGGCCATGAAGGAGCACTTTATGCCTTGTCGCCCGGAATGGACGACCGATCGGTCCTCTCCTCTGGAAGCGATGGCTGGATTGCTTCCTGGGACCTGACCGATCCGGATCCGGGCCGACTGATCGCCCGAGCCGATCAACATGTCTATGCACTATATGCTTGGCCATCTGAGCAGATCGTACTGGCCGGCGATATGAATGGGGGCGTTCATTGGCTCGATCTTCAGAACCCGGAGGCAAGTCGACATGTCCTTCATCACAAGAAAGGCACCTATGCCTTTGCATCTGCGGGTGGGATGCTCTTCAGTGGAGGGGGTGATGGCCTGCTCACACGGTGGCTGCCCGGCGAGCGGCGGACCGATGAAAGCCTGCAGATCAGCCAGGCAGCTGTGCGTTGTCTGGCCATTCATCCATCGGGCGACTGGCTTGCAGCCGGTTGCAGCGATGGTTCGATCTGTTATATCGATCCCTTGCGGATGACCATCTCCCATCGCATACTGAATGCCCACTTGCCTTCCGTTTTTTCACTGGAATTCAACAAGACGGGCGACCAGTTGTGGAGCGGTGGCCGGGATGCCTGGTTGCGTCGATGGGACGTCAATGGAAACGCAATACGCGCGCAGGAGGAGGCCGCACATATGTATACCATCAATGCCCTGGCCCTTTCCCCGGATGGAACGGTCATCGCTACGGCTAGCCGGGACAAACGAATCCGATTGTGGAATGCAAGTTCGGGCGAACTGGTCCAATCTCTGGATACAGTCCGGGATCAGGGGCATCGGCATTCGGTCAATGCCCTTTATTGGTCACCTTTCAATAATCTCTTGATCTCTGCTTCGGACGATCGAACCATTTGCCTCTGGGTATCGGAATGATCATGATTCGGCGGTCGTACACAGATGTGCCAGCAATTGTTCCACCCGGACCAGTGCAACCAGACATATCAGTCAGACGGTCAGGCCATTTCCTGAAAGTTGGCGGTCTGTTGTGACAACACTGTATTTCAGGTCTCCTGGTCCTGGTCGGTGTACTGAACCAATGCTTGTTTCATCGCTTGTTCATGGGCATAAAAAAGCCCGGTTTCGCAGGAAGCCGGGCAAAATGTCTGATGCGTTGATGATCTTCTTATCGCATATTCGACCTCCGGACTTCCCCCTGGAGCCAATAGGTATAACAAACGCTATATGGATAATAGATCATCATTGCAGGGTCAATTTAGGATTTAATCATTTTAAATGCCAGTGACCCACTGCGATTTGTGAAAAATAATTGAGAAACCGTGTCAGGAAACGGCAGGTATTGCCACTCGACCTTCCTGTGCCTTTACCAAAAATGTTGCACGCAAAGGCCCAGACGCTACGGTCTGGATCCGGACATCCCGCAATAAGCGGGATCGTCCGGGCGCAGTGTCGCAAGGGGAAGATCTCCAATCCTTGATAGCATTTTTTGAAGGTCGGGCATTTAACTACATGACAACCAGGTAAAAGCTCGCAGAGGAATCCTGGATTGCGCTTTGTTTGTCATCTCTCTGTAACGGGCAGCCCCCACAAAACGAATACTTGTCCGCCGTGGCGGAAACCCATAAACGAACAAATGTTACGTCCTCTCTGTGATACTCTGTGCGCCTCTGTGGTGAAGATGAGACGGAGGGACGAAGTAAAACAGAGACGAAGAGACCCAGTGAATTTGATATCTACAGGATCTCCTAGCGCCCTGACGATCCGCCAGCCGGTCCCGAGTACTCTGGGTTCGGGCCTTGGCGAGAGATGGTTCACACAAAAGTGTCCCCCACAAAACGAATACTTGTCCGCCGTGGCGGAAACCCATAAACGAATAAATGTTACGTCCTCTCTGTGATACTCTGTGCGCCTCTGTGGTGAAGATGAGACGGAGGGACGAAGTAAAACAGAGACGAAGAGACCCAGTGAACTTGATATCTACAGGATCTCCTAGCGCCCTGACGATCCGCCAGCCGGTCCCGAGTACTCTGGGTTCGGGCCTTGGCGAGAGATGGTTCACACAAAAGTGTCCCCCACAAAACGAATACTTGTCCGCCGTCGCGGAAACCCATAAATGAATAAACGATATTTCTGCTTTGTGAAACGCTGTGCCCTCAGTAGTGAAAGAATGACTTTGAAAAGATAAGAATCTGTGATCTATACAGTCAATTTGAAAAACAGTTAACCGAACTCCCCGGTATTGCCCCTCGAAAAGTACCTTTACGCCCCAATTCAATCCGCGTATGATCCTTTCCGATATAAAGATTCTCCAAGCCATCGATGCCGGTGAGATCGTCATCGAACCGTATGACCGTGAACACCTGGGTACCAACAGTTATGATGTTCATCTGGGACGTTGGCTGGCCGTGTACAAGGATGCTGTCCTCGATGCCCGCAAACACAATGAGATCGAATACATAGAGATCCCGGAGGAAGGATATGTTCTCCGCCCCGGTATGTTGTATCTCGGCGTGACCGAGGAATACACGGAGTCCCATGCAGCCGTCCCATTCCTGGAGGGGAAATCCAGTGTCGGCCGACTGGGTATCGATATCCATGCCACTGCCGGAAAGGGAGATGTCGGGTTTTGCAATACCTGGACATTGGAGATCTCCTGCACCTTGCCCGTGCGGGTATATGCAGGTATGCCTATTGGGCAGTTGATCTACTTTGCAGTAGATGGGGCGATCGAAAATATGTACAATAAGAAGCCTTCTGCCAAGTATAATACACGTACGGACAAACCGGTAGAATCCATGATGTGGAAGAATTCCTTCTAATTGTGGAACGTTTATATCAGTGGCCGTCGTTTCGCCGTTATCTCCTTTTCTGAATCCCCATCCCATGACCTCTCGGTATCGCACCGTCTTCATTCTCATCGCCGTAATTGTCGGATTTTTTGCCACCTCCCATATATTTTATAATGGGATGGAGCAGATCCAGCAGTGGAATGACGAAGCCCATCAATTCTCCGAAGCAGAAGCATTGGCTTTGGAGCCCCAGTTTTCATTTACAGACTCTACCAGCGCCCTGTTCAAAACCCTCTTCAGCAACGACCCGGGCGCGCCATCTGTTGATGGGCCCTATCTGGTGCTGGCCGGTAGTTTTGCCACAAAATCGAGGGCGAAGAAGCATTTATTACGGATCGAGAAACTTGGTTTCGATGAAGCGGAGATCCTTTATTTTAAGGGCAAGAAGGAGATCTATGCCATCGGTGTAGGCGCGTATCGTGAATTATCCGCAGCCGAACAGCACGTCCGTTCATTGGCCGAACGTCATGGACTGGACGCGTATGTCCATAAGATCAGAAAGGTCTCCAGGACGTAATCAGTTTTTGACTCTGATAAAGCAGTCGGGAGAACTCAATCCTGCATGATTATCTGCCTTCGCGCGATGGGTCGGCCATCCTCATCCCGGATCATCAAAGCATACCACCCTGAAGGAAGCTGATCCAGATCGACCATGGCGCTCCAGGGGAAACTGACCACATTGCGCCCCATAATATCCATCACCTGAATGCTCCATTTCCCGGTAGGAATGCCGGCATCCAGGTAGATCATGCCCTGACTTGGATTGGGGTAGATCTTGAGGGAGGCTTCCAGTGGATGCTCCACATCAGCCAGATCGGGCGTATTGGTCGGGGTCTGACTGCCGACCACTGGCCGGATCATCAATGCACCCTGGAGAGAGACGGGGAATGGAGCCCAGCTGCCCTGGGTATTCAGCCAGGCGTGTTGAGAGCCAGTCGGATTGTTCTTGTCATAACCGACGGGAATGGAATTGTCCACATTGCTCCCCTGTTGCCAGCCCACGAAGAATGTACCCTTTGGCAGAGGAACGCCCACTGCATTCCCATCCTCATCATATAGTACATAGGTGGTGAAGGCCTGCAAAGAATCAGCAAATACGAGATCCGGGTAAAATGGCTTCAGGAAGAAATCTTCATAAATCGGCACGCTGTTCAAGGTGTCAGACCAGATCCGCAAATTGAAATATTGCTCAGTTGCATCCACATTGTATCGGGGGAAATGGAACTGGATCGCCCGCAAGGTGTCTGCTACCGTCGCTTCATATTGGACGGCAACCTGGGTTCCTGTTTTGGTGGCGACGATCGCACTTTCAGCTGATCCGTCATCGTAGGCAAAATAGTTTGTCAGGTTGGTGGCATAATGGACCTCATTGTTGCGGAGGGCGACTGGTTCGCCGGCATTCTGCTCCTGATCCTGCTCGAACCGGTAAACGACGTCGAGATCGACACCCGGTCCTGTAGAAGGGAATCCCTGGAGGTCGGCAACCAGATTGGGTGCATTCAGTGTATTAACGAAGTTGTGGCGACCTGGCGAGAGGTCGCGTTGGTTGACCGGTGCGATCGGAGGCAGTTCCAGGAGGGTAATATTACTGACCAGGGTTTGGGCACTTAGTCGGTCTGTGATCTTCACCTCACTTGGATTGGCCGATTCGACGACTGTAAAATGATTGTACAGACCAATCTCCAATTGGGGCACAAGCCATGAATTGGGGGCGTTGAGAAAGTGGTTCCAGGGCATAGCGGTATAAGTCTTCAACAACGGATTGGGCCTGGAGGTAAATGCGATGTCTTCATTTTCCTTGGTCAGATTTTTATCCATGCGGACATAATCGATATGCCACAGATCCAGGGCTCCCGTCAGGTCAGAGCGATTGCGAAACCTGAATTGGAAGCCGTTGTACAGGTACTCGGGTTGGCCGATGCCATAAGCCCGATAGACAAATGGTGCGAGGCTGTCGGAAGGCACAAAAGCCAGATAGCCCTGAATCTGTTCGGCCACCTGCCAGATGCCGTTCACATCTTTGAATTCGACCACCAGTGAGTCCTTGGTTTCAGGACGAAATCCAAGGCCTTTGGGTTGGGCCCAGAAGCTGAAGAGGATATTGTCATTTTCGGTGTAACCAGAAAAATCGAAATAGGCAGAGGTCAGAACATCCCGATAGGTGGAGTCGATCGGATAGGGCTTGCCGCGTTCGTCCACACCATCCAGGGTAGCCACCCCGATGGAAGGCGGCTGATAGGCCATCCGATCATTGACAAATGCCTTGTTGTCCAGCCATTTGGTCGGATCAGGATAGGGACCGGGGTAAGAGAAGTCATCAAAAAAGGGCAGCCCGATCGTGTCGGTGACGATCTGGATGGGATGGATAAAAAGATCATTCACGCATTCCGAATATCGGGCCTGATAGATCACGTGGTCCAGACCTGCAAAACGGGTGGACTCGTACCGAAAGCAATTGTTGAGGGTGATCACCGTCCCGGTTTGTCGATCGACATTTCCGACAAGTGAATACACGGGTGTGCCGAAGTTGGCGTCCGGTGTCAGGCAGATCTCTTTTTCGTCTTCTATATCCATCACGGTCAATGCAGCTGTATCTTTCAGCAAGGGTCGATGGATGGTCACGGTAAAGGTGGTGGTCGAACAATTGCCGGCGCTGTCGCATACTTCCAGACAAACATCTTCCGATTCAAGGATGATCCCGGCATTGGCATGGTATCGGATGCATGCTGAATCCTGGATCACAGTGCCAAATAAAAGAGTGCCACAATCCACGATCGAGACTGTTGCATTGGCTCCTATGCCGGTCGTATCCACACAGAGGGACGTGGTATCGCCTGATGCGACGCAGATTTTCGTTCCACCAGTCCCTCTTTGCTGCGCATGTGCGGGTGCAGGTATCGGTGTGTTGAGTCGTTCATATGCGCGTACGACCTCCGGATTGCCGGTAAGCGGGATCTCTTCGATCTGAGCGAAGCCTGTGCTCAGCGAAAACAGACAGAAGAGGAGAAGTATAGAACGGGTATAAAGTACCGGTAGGGACATAGGAGAATATTTCACAGATTGGAACGTAAACCAGTTGGAGATGTTGCTTTTCAATCTTCATCCATTCCGCCGCCCGGGATGGATTCAGGGCATCTGGCCGGTTTGGCCTGAGTCAGCCAGACAGAGATGGTATCGCCTTTGGTCAGGATCTTTCCGGGCACATAAGCCGGATCCTGCCGGATAACGAAGGCCGAATAGCGGTTGGTGACTGTCTCATCCAGGTGCATCTCTCCCAGGACAAGGCGGTTAGCATTCAACAGAAAATCGGCTTCTGGCAAGGGTTGGCAGGTGAGATCGGGCATCTGAACGGATTCGCTCACATCTTTAGAGATCACTACCTGGATCGTCGATCCCTTGCTGACCATAATGTTTTTCGGGGTTTTTCGTCGGGCGTTGATCAGGGTGTCACCGTTGTAGATCACCTCCAGAATGACATTGGGGGGACCCTGATCGTAGCGTTCGCTCAGGATCTCACAGTTGATCTGATACTGTTGCTTAAGGAGCTTCCGGATCACGTTGATCTCCTTGCCATACATCATGGGGAGGCTGGCAAAGGGGATCTCGTCGGCCTGTTGTTTGGTGATAGTCACATAGATCTTTCGTTCTTCCTTGACCTTCGATCCGGCTACGGGATTCTGGGCCAGGATGATCCCTCCCGGTTTGCCGACGATGAAGATGCTGTCTTCCACGATCAGTTGAAAACTGTGATCCTCGGCATCTTCAGCTGCTTCAGTATGCATGATGCCGACATAATTCTTGATGGTCAGCTTCTGTCCGTGATGGGTATAGCAATTCAGCCACCAGGAGACAAAGAGGATCAAAAAGAGGGTGGCGCCGATCAGGGCGATCAGATTGTTGATGAAGAGGGCTGAACTGATAAAATGCAAGAATGCATTCCACCAGGATTTCAGGCGGCTAGATAAGTTGGCTTGAGGTGCGCTCATGGAAGCTGAATTCAAGGATCTGATCGATGAAATGATAAGGTGTGTAACCGTTGATGGCAGCCTGATGGAAGATACAGGTGGCAGGTGTCATGCCGGGAAGCGAGTTGACCTCGATGATCCAGGTTTCGACCCGGCCGTCCTCAAATATCTTGACAAAGGCATCAATGCGGGCATAGCCCCTGACCCCCAGGATGCGGGCGGCTCGTTCAAGATCCTTTCGCACCAGTGCAGAAATGCGGGCCGCTTCCTGCGGGTCTGAACTGAACCGGGCCGGGGTGATGTTCTGTCCCTCGCCGGCTAAAAATTTTTCTTCCAGGGAAAGGATCTCGCTGCCCGCCAGTGCTTCGGAAGGTTCGAATACCTCATAGATCCATTCACTGTCCTGCCAATGGGTGACGAGCCCGCCGGTCACCTCCAGGAAGTGGCGGGTACCTTCCCTGGAAATCAGGGTTTCGAAGAGGATTTGCTCCTTCCTGGGAAATTCTTCCTTTGGCTTCAATCCCAGTGCCAGGATCATATCCGCAGGGACAGCTTCTTCAGCCCGGTACAGGGCGCCAGCAAATGCTTCCAGGGCAGCCCGGTTTTTAATGACTTTGACTGCTGAACTACAGCCGTCATCCACCGGTTTTCCGATGAAGGGATAGGTGAAGATGGCCTCCAGTTCGTCCACCCAGGCCTGACGATCTGACTCCCAGAGGGACCGCATTGCCAGATATTGTCGGGCCACCGGAAAGCCCTGCTCTGCCAGGAGGTGGAGGGTGCGGTACTTGTCAATGGTGATCCGGGAGGATTGCACATCTGACCCGTTGTAGGGCAGCCCAACTCGTTCGAGGTTTTCCTGAACTTCTCCGTCCTCGCCGGGTCGTCCGTGAAGGGCGATAAATACACCATCCACCTCTTGAGCGAGGGTCTCATACGTGATCGGCCGAGGCTTGAAGGTGGCATCTGCATAGGCATACTTTCGGGTCACTTCCCGGCATTGGCCCTTGATCTGCTCGATCACGGGATGTACCACCCAATTTGTCAGTCGATCGTGAATATCATCTGCATTATCCTTCAACAGGAGGTTGACGGGAATGATGTGGAGCTGGTGCTGGCCGGGGCGCCCGGTCAGAAAAACAGGGATCGGTTCATATTTCGCGGAAGAGGAAAGCTTCTCATAAATATTACGTCCGCTTTCGACGCTGATATGGCGTTCGGTGCTATACCCGCCCAGGATGACAGCGATCCGTTTCTGATCGCTTTCCTGTTGATGCAGTTGCTTCAGGGCCAGATCCAACTGGTCCAGCAGGCCGGACCATCGGGGTTTGGCCGTGGCATGGTCCAGACGTTCCTGGAGGGAGGTGCGCAGGATATAGGTCAGAAACTGGGACGGATTGATCCCGATCTCTGCAGCTTGATGAAAGAAGAAGGACGAGGGCATCATCCCGGAAGTGGTGTTCGGATCATTCAGGAAGATGGTGCCATCGTCCAGGATAAAACCGTCGATGCGGGCATAGACCTGGAAATCCAGAAAGTGGAAGAGGCGTTCACATTCGGAACGAATGGCCTGGATCTTTTCGTCCGGAAGATGAATGGGCGTTTCTTTCCTGGAAAGCCCCGGCAGGTATTTGGAGCGATAGTCGAACACCTCACCACCCTTGATGATCTCGGTGGGTGGCAGCGCGACTGCGGTACCATCCTCCCTGCGGATAACGATGCAGGAAAATTCTTTGCCCTGGATAAATCCTTCCAGAAGAACGGTGTGTTCTGCAGATACACTTTCCAGCACCCAGGAAGACGCTGTGCCTGTCCGAAGTTCGTCCAGGAGCGCTTCCGGATGGAAGATCTGCTTTCCATTCAACAGCAGGGGGAATCCGCTGCCGCTGCGGATGTCGTTCATTTGGCGCACCCAGTTGACCTGTTCTTCTTCGGAATACTGTATCCAATCCGAGGCATCCAGACGCCAGCGGAAGAAAGCGAGGTCCATTGCCTTTTTGAAGGTGTCTACGTCGTGGAGGTCGATGATCGAAACACCGATAGACGAGCCTTGATTTGCAGGTCGGATCACCAGCTTATTCCCGAATGTGGCCCGGGCTTCGGCGAAGAATGAAGCAGGGTCACCCTGGATCCAGGCCTGGCGAGAGATTACTTGATGTTCGGGGCCGGGGAAGCCTCCGGCGTGCATGAGCTTTTTCTGAATCCCCTTGTCGATCCCGATGGCACTGGCGCGAATGCCGCTGCCGGTATAGGGGATCTCCAGGCTTTCCAGCAAGCCCTGGATCTGCCCGTCTTCCCCAAATTCTCCATGCAGGGCAAGAAAGGCGATATCGATCCGGTCCCGCAGATCGGTCCACTGACGAAGGGTGCCCACTGATCCGGCGATCCGTTGGACATCTTCCGCTGTCAGATCGCCCAGTGACTCCAGATAGATCTGAAAGTGATGTGGGCTGGGAGGAAGTTCCTGGGCAGGCGGGTAGAAATCCCGGATAGTGCCCTTGTACATGTAGCTCCAATCCAGTTCGATCAGGTTGCGATGGCTGTCGATGAAATAGAGGACGGGCTCGAACAGTTGCTTGTTCAGATTGTCAAAGACGGTGCGTCCGCCGGCAAAACTGATCTCGCGCTCGCGCGATGGACCTCCAAAAAAAAGACCTACCCTGATCATGTGAATGGTTTCCGGTTCATTCTGACCACAAAAATAGCAAAAGACAGGTCCGCAGCCGGGATTCCTTTCATCCTGGATATGGAGACCGGGATGGTGGAATGATGACCCGGTAGGTCCAGAACCCTGTCAACTCCTGGCAGGAACCGTTCTGGCTGCTGGGCCACTCAAAAAAACGCCACACCCGACGAATCGGGCATGGCGCAGTAGAGATGATGGAGTATTTCTGATTATTGGGAACCCACCCGTTTGGCCTCGTCTTCCAGACCAGTGGTCCGTCTGCGTGATTTGACATTGCGGTTGCCCATGTCATAGCTGATGCTGAGACTGATCCGTTGACTGTCCCAATTGCCTGTCCCGGTCGCCACCAGGCCATTGAATTCGGAGGTACCTGACCATCCGGACTGGTAGAACAGGTCACTGCCACTCAGGCGAACATTCACAGCATCATTCAGGAAGCGTCGTTGCAAGCCCACATCCAGGCTCCAGCTGGTGTCATATATGAACACACCTCCCCAGATGCCCGGGCCCGAAAACCAGCCGGAGATCTCGCCTTTGAAACCAAAGGGCAGGTCGAAGGTGGATTGCTGGAAGATATTATAGGTGAATGCCTGTACATCTACGATCGCACCATCACCATAATCTGCCTGGTTGTTGAGGTGGGAGGCGTTGAAGTTGATATACGAGCTCCAACCCTTTGTGACCTGGATGGGTGCGCTGATATTCATGCTCCAGACGGTTTGTTCAGCCAGGTTTTCCCAGGTGATGAAGTTGGCACGTGGATCGTTTTCATCCGGGCCGATCAGTCGGGTGATCTGGTCGGTGGTTTTGCTGTATGCCACCTTGAAGTTGTATCGATAATTGAGGGTGTAGCCCAATTCGAGGTTGTTGACGATCTCCGGCTTCAGGAAGGGGTTTCCCTTTTCATACGACAGCTGGCTGAGTTGGTTGTTGAACGGATTGAGCACATTGTAGTCGGGACGATTGATGCGGCGGCCATAGTTCAAGGCAAAGGTCTGCTTTGGCGTCATCTGCCAGGTGAGGCCTGCTGAAGGAAACCAGTTCAGGTAGTTCAGATCGACCGGCGGTTCCATCAGGTCCTCCTGGAAAGCCACCAATTCACCGGTGGCATCTGTTTGTTCTGCCCGAACGCCCACAGAAAAGCTCCACGCATCATTGATCGGCCGGGAATAATTGACATACCCCGCATAGACATCCTCATCGTAGTCGAATTTGTTCGATTGGAGGCTGTCCAACATCGCTACCTCCTGCATGATGTCAGACACCAGGAATGTGTTTTTGGATGCGACACGACTCAACTTGGTACCCAAGCCCAGCTTCCCACCGAAAACCTCCTGTTCATAATCGATCTTGAAGGTGTAGATGTCGATATCCGTGGGTGTGTCAAAAGAATTGATCTCTTCGGATAACAGGTTCTCCAACGTTGCATCGTAGTACCGGTTTGGCTGGTATCGCTCGTCTGTATTCCGGTATTGGCCATAGTCCAGATCCACATTGAACACCTGGCTTTTGTGATCATCAAAGCGATAGTTCACATTATAAGTGGTGTTGTTCCGTTGCCCGTCACCGGTCGTCCGGGCGATCAGGATGCTATCCGTCTGGGTAGGATTGGCCTGTGTGGCGATGCCGATCCGGTTGTAGGTATTTCGTTCATGGAAGTTCTGGCCACCACTGACCAGGAAACCGATGGTTTGGTGATCGGTCAGGAAAAAGTCGGTACCCAGACGCAAATTGTAGCCTTCATACGCATGTTTCATCCGGTTGATCTCCACCAATGACAGACCGTTCTGTGTGCTGTTGAAATCAATATTATTAAATCCGGCGCCTTTATACAGTCCACCGTTTGCAAAGATGTTCAGCAGCTTATTGCGGTAGTTGCCGCTGGCACCGATGTTCTCCCTGGCATATTGGCCCTGGCTGTAATTAGCATTCACAGACCCGTTGGCACCATTGTTTTTGTCTTTTTTCAGATGGATGTCAATGATGCCGGCATTGCCTTCTGCATCATACTTCGCTCCCGGATTGGAAATGATATCGATCCTGTCGATCTGTTCGGCCTGGAGATTGCTCAGGTAGTTGCTCAGATCATCGCCACTGAGGGGCAGCCGTTTCCCATCGACAAAGATCATGACCCCGGAGCGACCCAGCACCGTAATATTGTCATTGTTGTCGACCAGTACACCGGGAGCCTTGCGCAGGAGACCTAATGCGTCTGATCCGGCACTGTTGATGGTCCCTGAAACATTGAAGACGGTCCGGTCAGGTTTGATCTCGACCAGAGCACGATCGGCCTTGACCAATGCGGTCTCCAGCTCGATCACCGAAACGGGAAATGTCAGGATGCCCAGGTCAACTGCTTTGTTTTGGACCATCGTAATGCCGGTTTGTTCAAAATTGGGAAGCCCGATATAGGAGGCCTGCAACCAATAGGCGCCATCGGGGATATTGACCAGTTTAAATGTGCCCTTTTCGTTCGTAGCTTCTGCCTTGACCAGGCTGCTATCCGAGGAGCGATAAAGTGCGATGTTGGCGAAGATCAAGGCTTCACCATCATTGTTTTGTGCTGCCCCGGAGATCGTACCTCCCTGGGCCAGGAGGCAAATGCTACTCAGCGAAAAGAGAAGGGTCCAGAGAGAATGCATACGCTAGTGTTTAGGTGGTAATAGGTAGTACGAATATCCTGTTCAAAAGGACAAGTGGGACTTCCTTTTCGACAAGTGAACTGTTTTCAAAGACGGAAGGAATGGATATCCGTCCCACTTCAGGCAACTGGGCCTCCCCCAAAGAAAAGCGGATGCTCGATACAGGATCGAACATCCGCTTTGCAACCGGGTGCAGGGATGACTTATCGAATGATCTGGACCTTTGCCGTGGCCACACCTTGTGGCAGGCGCACGCTGATCAGGTACATCCCATTGGGCAGTTGGTCGACCAGCAGACGGGTCATGCCGCCTCCGGACGATATCGAATGCACAGGAACGGTTTGTCCCAACCAGTTGGACATCAGGATCTGATCGGGATGGAGATCCACACCGGCCAGTCGCAGGTACAACTCACCTGAAGCCGGGTTGGGGAATACATCCAATCCGATCACCTGAGGATCAAGTGGTTTGATCGAGACCGTCGTACTGGTGCGGATCGGAAATCGATCGATCCCAAACCACCCCCCTTCACCATCCTGGACGGTAAACAGGAATGCATCATCACCCACGGTCAGACTGGTATCTTCATAATCCACCTTTCCCTGGTCCAGGTCGGCCTGACTGAAATGGCCACCCACCATCAACGGCGTTCCACTGAGATACAAGATGCCACGTGATGGGGTGGTGACCAGGGTATAGGTCAATTCATCCGGGGTGTTGTCGGGATCCTCACTGAGCAACTCCTGATCGCTTACGGTGCGGGTAGCTCCCGGCAGCAGGAAAAGCGTGTCATTCCTGGAGAGGATCGGGTTGTTGAGGCTGACATCCGTACAGAGGCGCAGGGTCCAGCTGGTCAGTTTGCCACCACCTCCGACAGCCAGATCCTGGATGATCAACTTCCATTCTCCCTGGATCTCTTCTCCGGACATCGCGCTCAGTGGCTCTTCACTGGCGTAGATGCTTCCCTGGCTGGGAGGACAATTGAATGGAAGGGCAGATTCGTCATTGAATCCCATATTGATGGATCCGGCGATAAAGGCACATTTGCCGGAAAAGAGTTTGACTTTGGTGCCAGAGGGGCTTTGCAGGTATCCTCTCAGATCACCGATCGACTGGTGTGTTCCCATGATGTTCTGCACCCGTACCTCACTCACGGTACCCATATTGGGGATGGAGATCGGACTCTCCACCGAACTGAGACCCTGGTTGGTGATACTGATATCGGATGCTTTGGTCAGGTCTGTACAATTCAAACTGATGGTATGAAATGCAAAGACGGGAACATCATCGGGTTCGCCGCAATTGTTGCCGGGAAATACCCGCCAGAAATAGAGGGTATTCGCATCGAGGGTAAGCAGCATCTGATAGGATGGTTCTGTCAGACCCGATGCCACCAGGATCGTACTGGCGCCGAATGCCGGACTGGTGGCTACTTCGACCGTATAATTTTCAGCATCTTCCTGCTCGACCCATGCCAGGAGGGGTGAGCTGCCGACAGCACTACTTCCTGAAGGCGGATCCACTGCGGTGAGCGAACTGTAATCACTTCGTACGACCTGCAATTTCGCTGGACGTACCAATGCGGGAAAACCATTCGCCATGGCCTGGATCTCCAGGTCATACTCCCCGCCCTGGGTCACACCACTCAGATTGATCGAAAAAGTCGTTGTCGCCGGCGGCGTGACGGTCTGCGGACTGAAAGTGGCGATAGCCCCTGGAGGCAATCCGGAAAGAAGTTCAAACGTGACATCTTCAGCAAAGCCCAGAAGGGAAGAGGTCTCCAGCTCTAAAGTGACGATATTTGGAACGCAAGCTACCTGCGCATAGGGCCGAACATCCAGGGAATAGCCGGGTGTGAGCGGCGGCAGGATCCGAAGATTACCGGAAGACATATTGAAGAAGATATTGTCAGCCGCACGGACCATGATCCGGGCGGAAGTGGTCGTCACCTGTGGGATGCTGACGAAAAAGGAACCGTTGTTGGGGACATTTTCTGCCAGGAGAAGGGGAAAGGTCAGACCGCCATCCGTGGAGAGAAAAATAGAGACCTCTTTGCAATAGACCGGATATTGATCGGTGTTGGCTACATCCCAGGTAATGGGAACATAGTCACCTTGACGAACGGTGTCGACAAATGGAAAGGAGGTCACTTCGAATGGTCCGGCCAGTTCGGTGGCGTAGAATGCGACATCCTTCTGGTTGATACTCCCCGCCTCGGAATTGTTATCCCGGACGGTGATCCGGAACGTCATGTCACGAGAATAGGTAGGCAACAGTTCGAACTTGTCATATAGTCCCTGTGCGACCTTGTACATCTTGGGGAAGACCCGGAAGGAGTCAGCGACTGGTTTGTAACTGCGAAATAAAGGAGAGGTCAGAAGAGGCATCCCGGCATCGGTAATCGGGCCGGTATCCATCCCGTCCCAGCAATAGGTCAGGTTATCGGGATTGGGGTCCTGAGCGCTGGCTTCCAGGATGAATGGCGTAGAAATGGGGATGTTGATCCCTTTCGGGTAGGAGACCGTCAGGGTCGGGTTTTCATTGTCGGTGGGAAGACTGGTGCCACATTGTGCGCCGGAGCCGGAAAGGACAAAGCCCTTCATCTGCCCCAGGCTGCCACCGTGATAGTAGGCATCTGCATTGTTCTGCAATGCATTTGGGCCACAAGAACCAGCATAGGACATAATGGTGGATCCACTGCCAGGCTCCCATCCGGTGCCTGGATTTTCATTGATACATTTATTAAAAGAGTGCGTGGCTGCAAATTGATGTCCGACCTCATGGGCGACGACACCGATGTAAAATGCATCGAATTTGGGTGTAAACAGTCCACTGACACCGAGGGCTTTCGAATTGGTGCAGACCGCCGCCAGTAGGGCAAGACCTACATTGCCCTGGGTCGCCACGCCGAAGACATGACCGATGTCATAACTGCTGGGTGGGATGAACATGCTGATCACCGTTGGATTTTGGTTGATCATGATATCTGTTTCTCCATTGGTATATCCATCCGTAATCGGATCCGTAAAGACGATCAGATCGTTGTTCGAAATGAGATTCAGATGGACGCCCATGTCGATCTCCAGAACCGAATTCAATCGATTGACAGCGGTGATGATCTCTGCACTTGCAGCTGCTTTCCCTCCATGCCAGACTGTGTATTCCCCAGTTGCGGCAATGGCGATCCGGTAGGTTTTCAGGGAGACGGGGCTATTGCGCAAGGAGGTGGACAACGGCATGTTCAAACCTTCATCAGGATCTGTTTCTAAAGCCTCCTCTTCGAGATAGCAGGTAAACGGGACGGCATCAAGGGCATCCGCCAGATATTCATCCTGGTAGTAGATGGCATGCGCATCCTGGCGGTCGCGGAAGACCGGATCGATCATCCAGGTGCGACCGTCCTGCCGCATCATGGCATGAAATCCGTTGATGGTATAGTCGATCCGACCAATCAGAGTGGGTTCATGCACGGCTTTGATCCGGAATGTGGCCGTCTCCGGATGCCGCTCGTAATAGCCTGCTTCGGCAGCGGGCGACCAGGTGATCACGCATGTGTGCAGCTCACCATCTGGACCAGGGATTTCCATAGTACCACTGGCGCCTTGGGGCAGTGCCTCCCGGAGGGCTGGCAGATCCAGATTTGCATAGACACCTTTTGCCGGTTGAACATAGGCCTCTTCCGGTTGTGCCTGGATCCAATCAGCGGATCGAAATGTCCAGAATGGGGAAGTGGATTGAGCAACTGACTGTCCGATGGCCAAGATGGTCAGGGTCAGCGTGAAAATAACTTGTGAAAAACGTCGCATGAGCGGAAGGATTATACCGAATATACAATTGAAAGGAGGGGGTCAATGTTTACAGAACGGACATGGATGCTCCATATTTAACAAGGACTGAAAACTGAAAACCCCGGCCAATCGCCAGGGTTTTCGGTTTTTCAGGTTCATTATTGTCCGGCCACCTGTAGTTTACTGACGGCCAGTCGATCACCGATGGTTACCTGTATATAATACAGGCCATGTGCCAGCCCATTGGTCTGGAGGGATAGGCGGTCTGCTGCTAATTGTTGCAGCGACACCGGCACCACTTGTCCAAGCGTATTGACCACGGTCACCTGGCGGACGTTGAGATCCTGTCCGGGAATGAGGATGGTACAGTAGTCACGGGCGGGGTTGGGCCAGATCTGCATGTTCAGTGAGGCTGCATCCGGGTTCGTGGTGGCTACAGAGTTAGAGGTCTGGATGTTGAATTGGTTGATGCCAAACCATCCACCATTGTCGTCTTCGACGGTGAAGGTGAAGTGATCGTTCTCTTCTGCAATACCGATATGTTCATAACTGATGAGGACTTTATCAAGGTCATCTTGCGTGAATCGATCTCCGATTTCCAGGGAGATAAATCCATTGCGTAGCGTGCCCTTGGTGGGCAGGGTCACAACCGTGTAGGTCAATTGGTCCGGCCCATTGTCGGCATCCTGGCTGAGGAGATGATCATTGTCGATCACGTTGAATGTGCCGGGTTTGATCTTCAGGGTGTCGTTGTTTACTTGATAAGGGGCATTCAAGGCGACGCTGGTGCAGAATTCGAGTGTCCAGCTGGTCAGTTTGCCTCCGCTTCCCGCCTGGATGTCCTGGACGATCAGGGTCCAGTCGCCCTGGATGTCATCCCCGGTAAAGTCGGCGAGTGGCTCGACACTTTTGTAGGTTTCGCCGATCGAAGGGGGGCAGGAGAAGGGGGTCTGTGAGTCGTCATTGAAGCTCATTTTGATGTCCCCGGCGATGAAGGAGCATTGCGGATTCCAGAGGCGTTTGGATTTGCCATCCGGGCCCTTCAGATTGCCACGAAGGTTTCCGATGTTCTGGTGATTTCCGGTGATGTTTTTCACACGGACCAGTCCGACCGGGCCATTCACCGGCACTGTGATCACACTTTCGACTGTTGCAGGAGTAGTACCTGGAATATTGAACTCTGTGTTGTTCGACAATTCATCACAAGAAATGGTCAACGTATGGAAGGCATAGACAGGCGCATTATCCAAAGTTCCACAGACATTCTCCGGGATCACCCGCCAGAAATAGAGGGTATTTTCCTCCAGCATTTGCACGATCTGGTATTGCGGATCTGTAAGCCCTGCCTGGCTGATGACAACCGTGTTGCCAAATGCAGGACTGGTGGCCACTTCAACCGTATAGGTTTGGGCATCCTCCTGGTCCACCCAGGTGAGCAATGGCGAGACACCCACACCACCAGCGCCACTGGCGGGTGTGAGAGCATCCAGCGAGCTGAAGTCACTTTTGTAGACATCAACAAATGCGTTGCGACTGGCCGTTTCAGCGCCGTTGGCTTCCGCAGTGATCTGTAATTCATACAAGCCGGTCTGGGTCACACCGGTCAGGTCCAGTTCAAGGAATACATCCTGGGGTGGAATCGCCGGATTGGTGCTCCAGCTGGCAATGGCGCCTGGAGGTAGACCACTGGTCAGGGTAAAGGTCACCGGATTTGTGAAGCCCAGCAGCGAACTGGTCTCCAGCTTGATGATAGAACTGGAAGGGATACAACCGACTTGTGTGTAAGGAGTCAGGTTGATGGCAAAACCCGGGCTGGTTGGAGGTAGCACCCGCAGGTTGGCATTGTTGATATCATAGAATACGTTATCGGCAGCCTCCACCATGATCCGGCCAGCGGTGGTCGTGACGATCGGAATGGTCACGAAGAAGGACCCATTATTGGGGACATTCTCTGCCAGAACATAAGGGTAGTTGAATCCACCATCGGTCGATAATTTGATATTGACGGTTTGGCAGTTGACGGGCCATACATCTGTCTTGTTCACATTCCAGGTCACTTCCACATATTCGCCATGACGGACAGTATCGACAGTGTTGAAATTGCTGACAGTGAAAGGTCCGGCCATGGAGGTCGCCTTGAATGCGACATCTTTCTGGGCGATGGCTCCTGCTTCCGGGTGGTTGTCCCGAACCGTCACCCGGAATGTCATATCCCGGGAATAGGTTGGTAGTAATTCATATTTGGAAGGGACATTTTGGATGATCCGGAATTGTTGCGGGAACCAGTGCATCGAATCACTGGTAGGCAAAAAGCTGCGAAACAGTGGACTGTTCAACAATGGATTCCCCGCATCGGTGATCGGACCTGTATCCATTTCCTCCCAGCAATAGGTGAGTGCATTATTGTTTGGATCCGATCCTTCTGCATGCAGTTTGAAGGGCGTACTGATTGGGATATAGAAACCGTTTTTGTAGATGGTCTCTACACTGGGCGCATCATTGGAGGTCGACACGAAGGACCCGCAACCGGACCCGGCACCGATTGCCAGGAAGGTTTTCATTTGCTCCAGGCTTCCGCCGTGAAAATAGGGTTCAGACTCATCTTCTACGTTGTTGATATTACATGATCCGGCATAGGACATGATGGTGCTGCCACTACCGGGTTCCCAGCCGGTGGAAGGGTTTTCATTCATCTCGTCGCACTTGTTGAAGGAGTGTTGTGCGCTGAATTGGTGGCCGACCTCATGCGCGACCACATCCACATAAAAAGCGTCGAACACCGGCGTAAAATAAGAGCTCATGGCCCGGGCTTTGTTGCCGGTACATACGGAGCCCAGGGAGGCCAGTCCGATCGTGCCGCTGGCCAGGGCGGTGCCAAAAACGTGGCCAATGTCATAGCTTGAAGCGGGCATCACCCCGGAGATCACATTGGGGTTTTCCTGAATCATGGCCTGTGGATTCCCATTGGTATAGCCATCTGTGTTGGGATTGAGGAAGATCAGATCATCATTGTTGGCGATCAGGACCAAACGCACACCCAGGTCGACCTCATAGATCTGGTTGACACGATTGACAGCCGTGATCAAGGCTGCGCTGACCTTGGGAATGGTGCCCCCGTGAAAGCTGGCATATTCTCCGGTGGTGGCCAGGGCCAGGCGGAAATGCTTGCGATCGATGGTCGCGTTACGGAGACTGGTCACAGGTTGGGCGGCAATGGCTTCAGAAGGGTCGGGCATCATGCCCATCCCTGTCTCGCATTCAAAGGCAGGTTTGGTACCTTTTTGATGATAGCGATTCTGGAAGTAGACAGCATAGATGCTGGTATTATCCTGGAAGACCGGATCGATCATCCACACCTTTCCATGGTCAGTGATTATCGCATGAAAGCCGTTCACTGTATGATCGATACGACCATAGATGGCGGGATCACGGAGGCTGGTCACCTGATAAGTGCCAGTCTGCGGATGCAAGGCGTAGTAACCGGGCTCCGCTACGGGACTGAAGGTGACCTGGTACTCTGCCAGCACACCATTGGCATCCGGCAGGGTCAGGGTGGTCGACTGTTTGTGTTGCAGCGCCTGGACCAACTGGTCGAAATTCAAGGCATAGAAATGCCCTTCCTGGGGAAGCACATAGGCTTCCTGTGGTGATTGCAGGATTTGGGCACGAGTGGTTTCGACCCAGAGAGATTGGCCGAAGAGGGTAGTAAGGGTAGTCAGGACCGCGAGTACGGTCGTCATCATTCTAATCATCATGTGAACCTGGTTCTTGATCAAAGAGGTGAGAAAGTATAGAAACAAAAATAGAACATCTCACCGGAAGGTTCTGTAAAAACCCGACAAGTGTCGGTCAGAGGCGAAAAAACATGGGTTGAAACAACGATCTCGGATGGAATAGCCGGGATTTTCAACCGGATTTTCATTGACATTTTCTGGAAAAGAAGTATTATTGTTGAAAGCAAAAACCATGATGAGAGCCCTGATTTCCCTGTTCGCAAGTAGTCTTTTTCTTCTCCCCCTGTCCGCCCAGGACATTATGCTGGAACCAGTGGGATCCGGCTTTTCCATCCCTGTCGATATCAAACATGCGCCCATGGATGATCGGTTATACATCGTTGAAAAGGGTGGTCGGATCCGGATCATGGACTTGGCGGGCACAACCCTGCCAGTGCCGTTTCTGGACATCGATCCGATCGTGAATTCCATTGCCAATGAGCGGGGCTTGTTGGGCATGGCCTTTCATCCCGACTATGCCAACAACGGCTATTTCTTTGTGAACTACACGGGGAATGATGGGAATACGCGCATCTCCCGGTTCAGTCGTTTAACGACGGACCCTGACCAGGCGGATCCAAATTCGGAGTTAAACCTGTTGACCGTCATGCAGCCATTCAGCAATCACAATGCGGGTGATCTGGCCTTTGGTCCGGATGGCTACCTGTATGTTGGTTTGGGAGATGGTGGCAGTGGGGGAGACCCCGGCAATCGTGCCCAGAACCCCAAAGAATTTTTGGGAAAGATGCTCCGACTGGATGTGGATAGCTCCATTCCGTATGGTATCCCGACAGATAATCCGTTTGCACAGTCGGCAGACACCTTTCCGGAGATCTGGGCATTGGGCATGCGCAATCCCTGGCGGATCAGTTTTGACCGGATGACCGGCGATTTCTGGATCGGCGATGTGGGGCAGGACACTTGGGAAGAGGTGGACATGGAACCTGCCGGTTCACCCGGTGGATTGAACTATGGATGGCGTTGTTATGAAGGATTTGCACCTTATAATACAAACGGCTGTGGTCCTGCCGACAGTTATGTCCCACCGATCCAGGTTTATGCCAATACTAATGCGATCGGGTGTTCCATCACCGGTGGATATGTATATAGAGGGAGCAAGCAGCCGTCCCTGTTCGGCAAGTATATTTATACGGACTATTGTACAGGTATCTTCTGGAGCCTGGAGCCGGATGGCAATGGCGGCTGGACGAATACGGAATTGGCCAATCTGAACAATCAGGAATTTGCCTCTTTTGGTGAGGATATCAACGGAGAGTTGTTCGTAGCCGCGATCGGGCAGGGCATCATCTATCGGATCACAACGCCTTGCAGTCTAACAGCCCAGGCCATCGGGGGATTTGTCTCCTGTCCGGACACCTGTGACGGAGAGATCCTGCTGGAGATCAATGGAGGATGTGCTCCCTATTCTTATGAGATCACGGGTGGCCCCAATCCCAATGATCCACCTGTCGGATTGACGGATTTGTGTGCGGGTACCTATGAGATTGTGATCACTGATTGCTCAGGTTGTACGTCCGAGGTCTCTGCGGAAGTGGTTGTCCCGGATCAAGTTCCTTTTGGGCTGGAGCAGGATGGCGACAGCCTGGTGGCTGATGAGGGGTATTTGACTTACGACTGGTATCTGGATGATACACTGGTGGGCACGACCTCCGATCCCTGGTGGACGCCCAGTGCCTCGGGCACGTATTATGTCATTGCGACGGGGAGTGATGATTGCCCCAGACTGTCGAATACGGTGGAGGTCCAGGTGTCGAGTCTGACCGGTTTCGAACAGAGCGGATTGGTAGTTTTCCCCAATCCGGTACGCGATCGGATGACCATCCAGGCCGGTCAGCCGGTACAGGGATCACTAATCTTGTTGGATGTTGCGGGTCGGGAGATCTGTCGCAGGAATGTGGATCTGAAAGCGGGTGAACAGGTGGACTGGTGGATGGCGGATGTCGCTTCTGGTGCGTATTTCCTGCGCTGGCAATCGAAAGATGGAATTTCTGTCGGTCGGGGTGTAGTGATTTCCCGGAAAAACAATTAATTTTGCGTCCCAGTTTAGCCAACTCATTGGCGAAACGGGACTAAGAGAGGGATTAGCTCAGTTGGTTTATCCGCCAGTTGGCGGACAGGCCCGCCTGCCGGCAGGCAGGGAGCGCCGAAGAGCAATGCACAAGAAAATTGGACCAGTAGGTTCATTTGAAAATAGTCTTTGAGGGATTAGCTCAGTTGGTTTAGAGCGCTACCTTGACAGGGTAGAGGTCGGCGGTTCGAATCCGCCATTCCTCACATTATGAGTTACAGGGAGACCCTTTGACAGGGTAGAGTTGCCCATCAACAGTCATTCGGGGTGTAGCTCAGCCCGGTAGAGTACACGTCTGGGGGGCGTGTGGTCGCAGGTTCAAATCCTGTCACCCCGACATCTGATTATCAAGGAGTTGCGATTCATCGCAACTCCTTTTTTCTTTCCTGGTGTAAGCATAGTGTAAACATTGGGATGAAACCCATATCATGGCTTGCGTTTAGAAGCAGAGGAGCAGGTCCTTGAGTTGGCAATTAATCAATACCTCCAGGCATGTTGTCTTTGGGTTTGGCAGGTACACTTGCAGGTTTCTTATTATCATTTTTACTGGTTTAATCTACAAAGTCTGATTTGAGGAGAGAATCTGATCTTGAGGTTGGCAAAGCTCCCTATGTCAGAGTGTCTTTTTATGGTCTTGTTAATTCAGGATTAAATTTTGAAATTTTTTCTAAAAAAGAAATGTATATATTTTAAACAATTACTATATTGCCATCGCAACCGACAGAAATAATTGAAATGAATCTGTGCCAAAAGAGGCTGATCATTTCTGGTGCCTACTATGTCATTCCAGAAATAAGGAATTGACTGATTGTTGTCCGGAATCCCGGAGGACATCAGTTATCCTATATATAGTTTGATTCCACATCATTTCAACTTTCTTGCAGATGGGTTTTCTACTTCAAAGGAAAGCTATTTTGGTTGTTTTCGTCGCACTGTCCTTTTCTCTAGGGACAATTGGAGCCGTCTCCATTTCAGAATTTCATTCTGATCCAGGTGCATCACCCTATTATTTGCTAGATAAGGATGTCTTGGTTTTGGATATGCCAAAACTGGATGTTGTTGAGTCCTCAACATTGATACACATTCTTGATGAACAACAACAAGTTCTCTGGACAAAATGGTTGTCATGGCCTTTGACTTCTGTTCAGCTCCCCAATCCTTCTTCTACACTTCCAGGAAGTGATCAATATACTTTTGTGCTTGTTTCCAGCACAACCGGTGTTCCCATTTATCGATCTGAGCCTTTTTCTTTCTGGCCTGAATGTGAACGTCCAACGAATATCTATTGGGATGATCTGGATGTGGAATCAATTCAGTTGAACTGGCAAGATCCGAACCCGCAACATTCAGAAGGGTTTCAAATCAGATTGTCGGGCATATATGAAACTGTGCAAACCTCGATAATTGATTGTGGAAAGGGTACTTATTACAGGTTTGAAAAAGACCGGGTTGAATCCTTGCGAGGCATTGCCATTCGAAAAATATGTCGATATCAAAATGGCGTTTTGTTATATAGTGATTGGGTTCAGGTGCCCCTTCCTGACCCAGGCATCACCAGTCGATCGGTGGATTGTTCAAGTCTCTCTTATTCATTTGCAGTATCCGATATCACGGAAGATGGTGCCACAGTTACGATAAGCGGACCTGCCCCCGGATTTTATTCCAACGGCCCCTGGTACCGGGCAAGATATAAAGTTCAGGGAAGTGATTATTGGTCGGAGATTACTTGGCAAGACAGTTCACATGTGAGGGTCATCCCACTCCAATCCGGGACTATTTATGATGTCTCTGTTCAGGCTTCTTTCGGCAGCTCACGTTTTGATATTGATGATTTTTGTGAAAACATGCCTCCCGATGTGACCATTCAGACATTAGGTGACACGACGTTTCAGGATATATTTTGTGGCACCACAGCCGATACAGCAATTGTTAATGGTACCCCATACACAGGACTGGAGGAAGATGATGTGATTCTTGTGTACGGTTTTCCGGTTATCGTCAAACAGCGGACACATCAAGGCAACGGAGTTTATAATGGCAGTGGCACAATGGCAATTCCGTTTGGCTCCAAAAGAATGGGCGTTGAGTTTACCTCGATATTGGTCAACACCAATTTTATTGTTGAATCCGGCGACATCAAAGTCAAGAATGATGCAAATGCCAGGGCAAGGATGCAGAATTTAATGAACCAACCGGCACCGGTTACATTCAGTTGTGTTCCTCCTTCTGTGGATCCTTATGCGTTTGATCCCATTACTGGTTTAAATTCTTTCGGTTTTGATTCCAGTGGTTATTACAGTAAAATTCCTCCTTACCCTGGATGGGAGGAAGGAATGCCTTTTGACTCGTTTCTCGATCCGAATGGATTTGACGCAAATGGAATCCACACTCTTACCGGGACAATCTACAATCCCAATGGATGCAGCCAGGCAGGAGTGGATTCATTAGGGAATCCATGCAATCCAAAGGCCAGTCCCCCATATTATTGGTTGATTCCGTCAGGAGGAAATCCAACTGATGAAGGTGTAAAATTCTGGAGTACCCATGAACCCCAGGTGGATTCAGCTATCATTTGGGGCATCCAACAATTCGACTTATTGAATGACAGTCTGATTACCGTATACAGGGGTAATTGCGGAAATATCCGGGAGAGCATGGAAGATATTGTTGTTGCCAAAGGCTTGGATACAGTGTTCCTCTTTGGTCAAAATGGGGAATACTTTCAAGAAGGGTTGCATCAACATTTCATCCACGAGCCTCAGAAATACAGCAATTTTTCTGGGAGAGATGAGCAGATCATGGCACTGGAGCAACACCATTTTGATCTGTACCATTGTGACAAGTACCTCAATGTACTCTTGAATATGGAGCATATGATTGACTCCATTATGGAGTTAATTGAAACAAACCAGACCCAAGGGTTAGTTCCTTTTCGTGATTATATTGAGCCTTATATTATGGCGATGGATTCAGCTGAGTTAGCTGAACATATCGGTACTCCTGAAAAACTTCTCCTCTATGTAAAGGAACTGGTAATTGCCAAACTGGTAGAGGACTTTCAATCACTATTTGGAGAATATGTAGTCGATGTATATCATGATTATGATGTACATCTGGCTAATCAATATCATCGCTCGACGCAACCCGAATTAGTGCAAAACCTCTTTCCCTCCGGAGTAGGGTGCAGCACAGGCCCGGATTGGCTGGATCAATTATTCGAGCAGGCTAAACCCTTTACGCCTGAATCTGATAGCGATATCGACCAAAAGATCAACTATCTGAAAAAGACAGGAATAAAGGCTGGATTCATGCCTGTCTCTGGCGGAAATGAAGTATTTGGGCAACCACTTGAATTGAATCGTGAGATTGGCAGTTTGACTTACACCATATTTCTGGACTCCATCATTGTAAACTCTCAGGGGGCCACCCTGGATGCCTGGTTTATTCTGGAGGTGCAATCGGGGAAGCGTATTCTCTTTGGTGCTGAAGACATTGCATTCAATCCAGGGGGATTGGAAGTCCCCGGAAAAATTACACTCTTAAATAATTCACCAGCCATTCCATTGGGCAAAGCCATGCGGTTGACCTTGATTGGTGAAAATGGCAACACTTATGTCAACTGGGGGTGCTCAGGCTTTGAAGGATTATCCGTAGAAGCTGACATCGAGTTTTGTCGAGAGTATTTGACACCTCTTGATTCGACTACATTGGAACCCATGAGTGACGGATATGTTACAGCTTCCATTGTAGGTGAATTTGATTCCTGGTCAGATATTCTTGTCCAGATTGATGTCGACCCGTTTGCTATTACAAATAAAGAAGAATACAAATTCCGGCTGGATAATGTATGGTTGGATTTTAGTGATAATTCCAACCCGGAAGGAGTTGTTTATCCAGAGGGGTATGACCATCCAATGATGGGAGAGACGACCTGGCAGGGCGTGTATTTCGAGGAATTAAGCGTGACAATGCCACAGGACATGGCAAGTAAAGATGAAGGTAGTCTTACAATTGGATTGCAGAATTTTGTATTTGACGACTATGGCGCAAGTGGATCTGTCCATGCCGGAAACATATTACCCTTGTCCAAAGGGTCGTGTGCCGGATGGGGATTTTCAATTGATACTCTGGCCATAAATATTTTAGAAAATCGATTTTATAAAGGACTTATGAATGGGTATATCCATGTACCCCTGTTCAAATCGGTTGATAATACATCAGATACCCTCAAACCCATTGATTGTTTCGGCTATACTGCGTTCATGGATTCCTATGGCCGATACCAGTTTGATTTGGAGGTAAACAGTGCATTGCGAGCGCCAGCATTGTATGCAGATGTAACATTGAATCCGAATACGTCCATAACCATGACGGACAAAGGTGATGGATTTGAGATCTATGCAACGCTGAACGGAGAAATCAGTATCCATACAGAAGGAAATGATGCATTGGGTATTGATTCCATCATTTTCAGTCAGGTTGTATTGTCCAACAAGGGCCAGGCAATCCGGAATATCGGTTATTGGTCCTTCCCCCTGAAGGGAATTGAGTATTCAGGATTTGAGCTCAATTTTAACCAGATCGGACTACGGGAAGCACCAGGCAGCCCTGGAAAAGTCGAAGCAGTGTTTTTGACAAATCTGGGATTGACAACCTCAGGTGTTGACCTGAAAGTAGATTTTGATTTTGGCATACAGGGGAAACTGGATACCAGTACAATACATCATAAGTGGGTTTATGACAAGTTTAATTTCTATCAGATCACCATTGAAGGCAGCTGTACAGGGGTTGATTATATCAAAGGCTCATTGATCAAGTATCAAAATGATAGCCAATATGGAACAGGCTTCCAGGGTGCTGTAGCCGTAAAATTTGCCAAGTTCGATGGAGCTGTACAGGCGATGGGCATTTTTGGAAAAAAAGATTCATTTAAATATGGCATGGTGGATGTCATGGTGACAATACCAGGAGGCATTCCATTTTACCCGCCTCTTGTTTTAAATGGATTTGGAGGAGGGTTTTGGTATAATATGAATTCTTCTGGGCATGATAATGTTCAATTATCTACGGCAATTTCTCAAGATTCTGTGACAACAGACATGATCAAGAGTCGGGGGCTTGGAGTAAGTCTTTCTGGTGTCACTTATTTCCCCAGCGATGGTGATTGGGGATTGAAATTAACAGTTGCATTTGTAACTCAAGGCGATCCTGATGCAGTAAGCGGCAATGCAACTTTTAAAATGCAAATCTACAAAAAGGGCGGATTTTCGCTTGCTATTATTGGGAATTTACAGTGCATGGCAAGTCTAAACATTGACGCATCGTCTGCTGGTAGTGAAAGTGGAGGTGATCCAAAGTCAAATGGTTTGTGTGCTGAATCTCCAATTAGGGCATATTTTAAATTAGAGTTCACATCTATTGGTGGTGAGGCAACTTTTGATGCTAATTTTAAAGCATATATTTCAATTGGAGATGTGATCGTCGGAATTGGAGATAGTGGCGAATTATGTGATGTTAGATTACATATCGGCCCGAAGGACTGGTATTTTTGGCTGGGAGAACCAAATGATCCAGGCGGAATGAGAGTCAGTATTATTCCTGGGATTGATGTGGAATTCACAACATATTTCAACCTGGGATCCAAATTACCTGATCCTGCCAAACTGGATAGTACTCTTGCGCGATTTTTTGAAGTCCCACCTTCATTTACGCTTGACTCAAAAATGGCAAAGGGAGGTGGATTTATGCATGGTTCCAAATTCAAAATTGGCTCGGATACGACCAAGCTCTGGATTTTTACTTTTTATGCCAATTTAACTGTTGGATATGATCTGGCCATGATGAAATATGATGCCATATGTAAGCACAGTTATGATAAACCGGGTATCAATGGCTGGTATGCTACGGGACAGCTCTATGTTTATTTGGCCGCTCATCTTGGATATAAATTCAAATTTCTATTCAAAGAACGGAAAGGCACAATTGCTGGAATTGAAGCAGGAGTACTTTTGCGAGCGCAGTTACCCAACCCGGTATGGGCGCAAGGCGTGGTGAAAGCAAGCTACAACATTCTAGGTATCATCAAAGGATCGGCGAGGTTTAGTGTCGAATTTGGTACACAATGTGAATTTTTAAATCCTGACTCTACAGCGTATGTCGTTGATATGAAGCTTTTTGATTACATGGACCCAACGCACGGCTCTCAAAGTGTATCCACAAATGTCCGTCCGGTCGTTCATATGAATTATCCGATTGACAAACCCTTTGAACATGATGATGGGAATGGTAATATATCCAGTTATGTTGTCAAGCTTGAGCGAATTGAGTTTATCTCTAGTGCCGGTAATGAGAAGTACAGTTTATCGAAGGACAGTGATGGATACGGGATCAGTATTCGATTCAAGGAGTATCTGCGGCCGGATTTCAGCTATTTGGTAAAAGCATATGCATACCTTGAAGTTGACGGAGAAATCCAGGATCGAGATACGCTAATCAGCAGATTTGTAACCGGAGCATTGCCTGAAACTATTGAACCTGGTAATGTTGAAGAAAGTTTTCCTCATGTTGGGCAACATTATTTCTTGCCTGGGGATGCCGATGCTAAGCATGGTTACGTCAAATTGGCATGTGGGCAATATTATTTATTCTCTACAATTCCGGTGAATGCGCGCAGTATCTATCGGCTGAAAAACGGAGAGGAAGTGATTAATGAGGGACCTGTATTCTATGATTGCCAGAATAATCAAGTCAATTTTGAAGTAGACTGGTCGGAAGTTGACCCAGAGACGGAGTACAAAATAGACATCCTTCATGGTTTCAAGGTGGATGAACCACCTGAACCTCCCATCTTCGGTGGTGAAGGGAATAGCGGTTTTGCCGGAAACGGGATCTCACGTGAACTGATCAATCCGGTGGTCGTAAGCTGGCCTCCTGGTGTCCCGGGTGGATCGATAAACCCGTTTATCCATTGTATGTCTAATCCCAATTATGATGACACATTAAAGACCGAGCGGGTGTTGTTTTCCATTCCATTCAGAACCAGCGCACATGATACTTGGACGGAAAAAATGGAGGCCATGGCAGGTTTGATTTCATTGGGTTCCAATATTCCGGGAGACCCAGTAATTTACAATATGGGTGGATTTGAAGGGTTTGATGATTATGAAATATTTGGTCATAACGGTCTTGCACCGTTTTTTACCTGGAAGCTGATTGATGAGACTTCTACTTCATGGTTATCGCCTTACCGGTATTTTATTTCACGAAGATCACCAGACAAATTCAATTGGGAAAATGGCTTGACCCTTAATGTCTCATTTTTCAGTTCTGAGATTGACGACTACTATGGCGAGTGTGTGTTTTTTGACTTGAATGATTCTATTGATATCCATCAGGACGATGGTATGAATCAACGATATGAAGGGCTGGTACTGATCAATAGCATTCCTGAATATTTGCAAGAAGATTTGCCTCTGATGAATGATGCCCTGGAGATAAAGTTCGATTCTTTGAATACCAATGACCCGGGTTGTCTTGACGAATATTATCCAGCGGACAATTATTCACATGGGCAATCCTATAATGAATTGCCAAGTTGCTTAAATGGATACCTTGGAAATGGCGATGGGCAAGCTTTGTATAATCTCATTCGTAGTCCTGCAAGTATTTCTGTCCAGGTGAACTCCGATACCAAAATTCGATTCTGGTATTCACCCAAACAGAAGACAAACAAGGGATTTGGTTCGTTTGATGTTACCCTGCCATGGCAAAATTAAAGGCAAGTCATCCAGGGAATCTTCACCACATAGTATGCAGTGAAATGAAAAATAAATTTATACAAATCAGTTTCAGGTGGCGAACAAGGTTGATTGCATGTAGTGCTCTGGTTGTCATGTTGGCCGGATGGGTGAATGCTCAGACCCCCACCTCGCAGGCTCCCTTTTTATCAGTACGCGGAGCTGTGTTGTCTTGCGATTCAATTCTCCTGCGGTGGGCTCCCTCCGGGAAGGAATTCTGGAAACAGGGCTTGGTAAATGGGTACAGGATCAGCCGATATGTGCATAGCTATACAGACAGTGTGCCACCGAATGCCTTGTCTACTTTGGTTGTACTGGATTCACTCGTTGTTCCGGCAGATACCTCTGTTTGGGGTGAGCTGATGGACACATTGCAAGATGCCAATGTTGAGCTGGCCGGTGGGGCTATATTCGGCGATTCTCTTGAAATCTCTTTAGGGGATACCAGTGCCTTAATGCAAGCCTATAAACTGGACACAGAATGGGAAAACCGGTATCAAATGAACATGCTGGCAGGGGAATATTCCTTTATGGCCGCCTATCTCTCTGGTCTTGGATTTATCGATACTTCTGCGTCATCAGGAACCACGTATATCTATCGTGTAGAACTTTTGGGTGATTCAGTGCCCACGGTGTTGTTATCCGGCTATGTCAAGTTAAGTTGCAACGATACAATTTTTAATGCCCATACACCACATTTCATGGTTGGCCTGGGGAAAGGTGGCTTTATTACCCTGGGGTGGAAGGGATATGAACGGGAATTCATCAGCTATGACATTGAGCGGTCGGAAGACGGGGACAGTTATACCGCCTTGTCGGATCTCCCGATGCTGAATTCACCGGTCAGTGATAAGTTTGAGGATCGATTCATGCATATCGATACAGTCAGCCAGATTGGACAAACCTATATCTATCGGGTGCGTGGGAAAGACGCTTTCGGACGGACTTCCGCGTGGTCAGACACCATTCATATCCTCAACCGCCCCAATCCGGTGGGTATCATACCAAGAATTGACAGTCTGGATGTGGTTGACAATGAAATTATCGATGTGTACTGGCAGTATCCTTCAGAGTATAATAGCGAGATCGAAGGATTCGAAATATTGCGCAGCAATCGAGATGAAGGGCCGTACGAGGTCGTATCCGGGGCCAACTTGCTCGGGACCAATGTTCGAACCTGGCAGGATGCGACACCATTACGGGGCAATTACTACAAGGTCAAGGTGTACGATATCCATGGGTATCATGCTGAATGCTGGTCCCATTTTGCCCAATTGCTTGACACTATTCCGCCTGGCAAACCGGCAACTCCGGTGGGGGTAGCCAATACAATCGGTCAGGTCACTGTCAGCTGGACACCCAACCCGGAGGAGGATGTGGATGGATATCGGGTATTCTACAGCAACCGGGATACTTTGTTCTATACCCAATTGACCCTGACACCGGTGCAAGATACATCATTCCAATACACCATCGAGTTGGAAACCCTGGAATCAGCCACCTGGGTAAAGATCAAAGCTGTTGACTATAATGGGAACCTGTCTGAGTTTTCTGATCCGGCCATGATCTCCCTCCCGGATGTGGTGCCTCCAAGTCCAGCCGTCATCACTCGAAGTGGCACCCAGGCCAATGTCAACCGGATCTTCTGGACACCGAGTAGTAGTACAGATATGGACAAATACCGCATCAAGCGAAGACCGATGGGTCTGCCAGATTGGGAGATTCTTACTGAAGTAACACACAGCCCCTCTGCCAAGAATTACATCGATTCTGTGGCCAATGGTAAACAAGCCTTTGAATATGTAGTGGAAGCGATCGACTTGTCTGGAAACACTTCGTTGTCCAACGTGGCCACACTTCAGGGACTTTCTCCTATGTGGCCGGAAGTGGACAGTATTGATATTGCGGATGTGAACGGGACTGGTCCATCCATCAACAAGAAAATCGGGATTGCCATTGGATGGAACTATGGATTTTACAAAGAACTGGTGGGATTCAAGATTTACCGGTCTAAGGATGGAAATCCGTATGTGCAATACGCCGTCTATAATCTGAATGAAGCGCAAGGGATGTATGACTCGGTCACCTCCTCGGTGAATGTCAGTGGCACCTACCGGTTTATAGACCACAAGGTTCAGCATACCCATCGATACCGATATAAAGTGGTGGCCCTGTTTGACGACGGCACCACCAGTCCGATGAGCGAACCTTCCACCCTGATCTTCAACCTGTAAACTATATCGAAGATGATCCGCAGCTTGATCTTCATTACTACACTTTCATTAATGTCCATTGCCCTCCAAGCTCAGGATGGCAGCAGTTGCGCCACACCGTTGCCGGTGACGTGCAACAAATACATGCATATTGATCACCTGTTTGAGGGCACCCTGACCGACAACGGGGCCATGCCCTGCGTGGACGACTTTCAAGAGGTGGCCGGTATCTGGCTGGAGTTGAAGATCGGGCGGAGTGGCCAACTGGCCTTTGACCTGGTACCGGATGATCCGGATCAGGATCTGGATTTTACGCTCTTCAAAGGAAATGATTGTGGCACTTTGGAGGCGGTACGATGTGTAGGAGGAGGGGCGTCTGCTGATGGTCATTCTGACTGCATGGGAGCTACCGGGTTGAGAGCAGGCGAGGTGGATTATTTTGAGTTGGTGGGCTGTCCGGAGGGGCAGAACAATTATGGTGCAGCACTTGAGGTAAACCAAAATGAACGTTTGTTACTCTTTGTTCATGGGTTTAAACGTGAAGATTATGGATTTGGGGTATCATTTGGCAATGTTATTATGGGTGTTGCAAATTCGATCAATGATGCAGTCAGTGTCCAATGGGCTGATGAAGGTGATCTAAACTTGGAGTATAACGAGTCTTTAACTAATTTGTCTGAGGTGGTTTGGACAGTTAATTGTGGGGAGAATCAACAACTTTTGTTTGGGCGTGGACCACATAGGCAGCATATTGATGATTATTCCCATTTGAATTGGAAGATCACTTCAATCCAAGAAAATGAATGTATTATTGAACTGAATGGTGACTTATCTCCTTTTGAATTTGCAAGTTCAACTCTGATTTGGCCATCTCCAACAAATGGATTTGTATTTATCCACTCTGATAGGTTTTTAGCTACTGATGAAGAATTTAAAATTGACTTATTGAATAACCAGGGGGTTGTTGTTTTTTCAAAAACCTTTTTGGGTGATAAACACGAAAATATTGGATTTAATATTGATTTTTTGCCCTCGGGAATGTTTTGGATTGTATTGGAGGAGAATGAATTATTAGGAACCATAATCAAGGAATAGTTATGAACTCAATGTTGAAGTTGATCTGGATCATTCTTTGTCTCTTGTCACTTGGCAGGCTTTGGTCTCAATCTTCAGACTATGTTGAAGTTAGAAATGTTACGGGCATTGAATGGTCGCAAAATCAGTATGATGCAGTAAATGCAGTATCTGGGGAGTTAAATGACCTGCTGCCTACAAGTATCCAAGCTGATTTTAAGGTTTATGGAGCTGGATTCTACATCCAGCAACGAAATTACGAAGGAAGCTATCCTTCTGTTTATATCGATATTCAAAATGAATATGTAGATCCAACAAGTGATTTTTATCTGTTAATTGGTGCTGGAGTAATTGAAGGACTAGGGGAAAGTGAGTGGTTTATTGACTTCAAACTTCCAGAAGACGGTGATTTTCTTTGCTTGACAGCAGAGATGCGGCAATCACAAAAGGTGTTTTTAAAGGAATATGCGAAGTCATTTCCAGTCGGAGTATCGTATTACGAAGGGACATTGGCGCTAATTAATAAGTTCAAACGATTTGTCAATGTCGTATTGAATTGTGAATGTGAATTTGCTGATCCTAATTGTGAATATAGCCAGTTTGATATAGATGATGAGAGCCTTTTAGGTTTAGGCTTTAGAAAGCAGCAGATTGCAATTGGAAGTAAGCATACATGGGAGCAGGGGGATCAGGGTATATTTGACTATTCAGGTATTGGAGCCAATCATCTATCTGTTATTATTGAAGGACAGGAGTATTATATTCCGGATCAAATTAAGGAGGCAAAGGAGATATTTGATGGGAGTACTATTGAACTAGAGGATACGGTATTATCCATTGATCTTCATGGTGAGGTTTTTATTTTTGACGAAACAAGTTTTCATAATGATAGTCTTTGGGAAGCAGCTATAGCTGCATCAAGTAGTCAAGACTACGTGGAGTATTGGGTGATTTTGGAAGAACCCAATACGGGCAAAACGTATCTGTATTCGAGGTATACGTTGGGCGAATTGCTGCCTCCTATTGCTATTATTGGACCAATCAGTGATGATCCTTCAAGAGTTGTCCCTTTAATTAAGGCAGCGCTTCAAGTTGCCGGAAATGCGGCCATTGATGCTTTTTTTCAAGGTCTGATAAATTGGATAATTGATCCAAATGTAAAGACACTTGATGATGTTTATAATTCGATTAGCTGGGTTGGTGCTGCATGGGAAGGGGCATGTAGCTTGATACCGTGGGATCGAGATAAGGCTGTATATGGACAAGTTGTTTTTGAGGCAGCAACGAAAGCATTAGTTGTAGTCGTGGATAAATCTAATAAATATCCGGGTAGTTATACGGCGTCTAGTGCAATCCAAGATTTTATTTCTGGATTTGGGGCATCAGCTATTACTGAATTTTTAGGAGTTCATCCTAAAGTAAAGAAATTTACAACAACAGCTAAGAATTTTGCCCTTGGTAAAATACATTATTATATAAGTAATTATCCTAAATTTCAAAGGGCTGTAACTACTGCATACCGTTTATTGAACACTGGTAGATGGAAATATGCTAATAAACTGGTCAATCATGCTGAAGGCGAGCTTTCAGTCGATTTGCCTACCGCAGGATTGGGAGAAAATTTGGCAAAAATGGCTGCTTCAGATGGACTCGTAGCCACGAATCAGGTCACTACAATTCATAAAAAGTTCTGGAGAAATCATCAAACAAATTGTACAAGTGAATTGATTTCGAAATTTGGTGCTAATAGTGTAGGTAGCCAAATTTATGCGAAAATAAAGACGAAGAATGGGCCAGAATTTACATGTATCTTTGACAATGTTGTTTTTGATGCGGCAACTGGCAAATATTTCATCTACGATGCAAAGTCACGATTGATTGTTAATGGGGGGACGAAGAAACAATTGTCGGAACTATCTGCGGATCAAATACGAACCAATGCATCAACGAAAAATCAGATACGGCTGCATGAGGCAATGATGGGAGATAATTTGGAATCTATGATATTGTATGGCAAGAGATTTGATGATTGGAAAAAGGACAATGGAGATATCACAAAAAGTATACTGGATAAACTGGATCTACACATCCGTTTTTTGGTGAATGACTTGAGTACGGATGGATATAGCATTTGGGAAAAAGTTTGGCCATGACAGACAAAGATGTGTCTAGTAGATATATAGATGGGGTTGAGAAGCGTTTGTTTAAGGAACTGTTGACACCTCTTGGCTATAAGAGAGATGATAGTGGGTTTGCTTTGCGAATTAATAGCAATTGGATTAGCATTGGCTCTACGTTTGTTACATTTGACTATGGTTGTAAACAAATAAAATCCACCTTTTACGCTGGCATTCCCTGGATAAAGTTTTTGTATTCGCAAATTAAATACAGAGATAAATTATTAATTCATTATTTCGATATCGATCCGCATAACCTCTTTCCTGTAAGTACGTACGACTACAGTGTATTCGGGAAATATGATTCCGATTTTTTTATGGTTTGTACAGAGGAGGAAGCGGAACAAGTGGTAGCTGAGGTATTCCGGTTGTTTATAACAGACTGGCACAATAGATTTGTAAACTTCCATACACTGGAGGAATTCTACAAAGAGGTCAGTCGACCGTATTATTTTGAAAGATATGATCTTCGGAGTCGCGGTTTGCGGGCGTACACCTGGGTATTGGTTTTAATTTTAGCCAGATTGGTAGGTGAGGAAGAATATGTACAATGCAAGGGCAGATTGAGCGAAGAAAGGAAGAATTTCCCCTATTATGAAAAGGACATTCTTGAGATGGATCAAGCTCTGGAATTCCTCAACACGCATACTCCTTCGCAACTAGAGACACTTGGCCATCAACTGGAAGAACAGTATAATGAGTGGAAGTCCAGGGAAAAGAAAAGAAAGGCAGACGAGCAGAAGCTAGCCCGATTGGAAAAGAAGAAGAAGAGAACCGAAGTCGATGGAGCAGTCAAGCCTATTGATCGTGTTGTTGGTTTTGACCCCCAGGGAGATCCGGAGGTAAGGATCAATGAAGAAGGAGAGTTGGAGATTGTCTTCGAATTCATGCCCCCTTTGAATGAAGATGGTGAGGAGAATGATGATCCGATTTTTGAGCAGTTTGATGAGGTGTTATCCAAGGCTCTAGGTGTAGAGGTGCTGTGGGATGATCGGGAGTTTTTCCGTATTGTTCACCCTCAACCTGATACCAAGGGTAAGGCCATTGACTTTCTCAATAGGTTTTGGAAGATTCGGCACACATTGGGATGATTGTGACTCATAAGTATCCTTCCGATCAACCACATCCAATAGATGTGATCCAATGGTAATTCTAACTCAACAGATGTAGAATTCGACGTTGGATTCACCTCGATTTCCTATCTTGGTTCAATCTACAATATTTAACTTTTTATACTACCATGAATTCTGTATCTCCTTCATTGCCTTGGTTGTGTAAGACTTTGATTATAAGCTCATTGTCTTTTTTTTGCTTTCCTTTGTTCGCCTTGTCACCTCCAGAGAAAGCCCAGACAGGCCTCTTCTTAGAGAACAAAGGCCAGGTTAGGGACCAGTATTACATGCCTCGACCGGATGTATTTTACTATGGCGAGGTGGACGGGCTGTCTTATCACTTGACGACCAGAGGGATTCATTACCAGATGGTGCAGTATCCGGCAGGGTTTCAGCAAAAGGAACTTTTGAGTAAGGCTACGAAAAGTAAGCATGATCTGGATATAGGGTCTCAATCTGAGCCCATCACGATCTATCGGGTGGATGTCAACTACCAGGGGGCCAACAAGCGTGCAGAGGTTGTGTCCTCCGGGGGCTCCAGTTCGGTCAGCCATTTTTACAATGTACCGTATGGTGCGGAACCGGCATTGAATGTCCGGTCCTGGCAGTTTGTGACCATGAAGGAAATCTATACTGGCATAGACTTGAGGTACTACCAGGGCAAGCATGGTGGACTGGAATCTGATTTTGTGGTTCAGCCCGGGGCTGATTTCAACCAGATTGCGTTGGCCATATCCGGTGCCGAATTGTCGATCAATACCCGTGGTGAGTTGGTGATGCACACCCCCTTTGGTGATATTCTGGAGGGGCCAGTGTTTGCTCACCAGAATGGGAAGGAGGTGACTTCTCAATGGGTAGTAGATGGAGACGTAGTCCGGTTTGAATTGGTGGGACAAGTTAACCCGGCTTTGCCATTGATCATTGATCCTCCTGTGCGGTTGTATGGGACGTATTTTGGGGGGAGTAAGGATGACGAATTTAATGATGTCAGTTCGGGACAAGATGGAAGTTTTACGTTGGTTGGTAGTACAGTCTCTACTAGTATGATTGCCACAACAGGTGCACATCAAGTTTCTTTTGGTGGTGGCTCCAAAGATGGTGTGGTTACCAAATTTTCGAGTGATGGGGATTTGCTTTGGTCAACTTATTTAGGTGGGAATGAAGAAGATATTATTTTTGGTTGCTCAGTAGATCTGGCATCTAATATTCTTGTTGCAGGTCCAACAGGATCATTAAGTGGTATATCAACTCCGGATGCTCACCAGCCAAATTATGCTGGTGGATATAGGGATGGATTTATTGTGAAGTTTGATCCCAATGGAACCAGGTTGTGGGGGACATATTTTGGAGGAAATGATTGGGATGAAATACATGATTGCAAGACTGATTTGTCCAATAGGGTCGTCATTGTTGGTTTAACTAAGTCAGTATCTGGCATCTCTACAAGTGGATCCTTTCAGCCGAACTTTTCAGGTGATGATGATTTTACGGACGCGTTTGTTGCTGTATTATCTGGAAATAATGAGATTGACTGGGGCACATATATTGGCACTAAAAGTGGCAATGATAGGGGGTCCAGCTGTGCAATTGATGATGATAATAATATAATATTTGCAGGTGCAGCTTGGAAAAGCAATACATTGGCTTCTCCTGGTGCCTATCAGACAGAGGTAAATGGACAACGGAATGCTCTAGTATTCAAATTTTCAGAAAGTGGCGAGAGGATTTGGTCTACTTATTTTGGTGGAAATAATACATCTGCATATGATGTTGTCGTAGATAGTGAGGGCAACGTAATTCTATGTGGTGAAACTGATTTTGATCAATTCATTGTTAGTCCAAATGCACACCAAGAACAATATGGAGGTGACTTGAATGATGCATTTTTAGCACAGTTTGATAAAAATGGTAGTTTTAATTGGGGCACATGCTATGGAGGGGAGAAAGAGGAAATTGGAAACGCGTTGGCAATTGGACTTAATGACGATATTTATTTTGCAGGGTTTACTACTTCTTTTACAAATATTGCAAGTGTTGATGGTTACGACAATGCAAAAGATGCATTCATCGATGGTTTTATTGCCAAGTTCAGTAAGTCTGGAGCTAGGTACTGGGGCACATATTATGGAGGTGAGGATTGGGATGGAATATATTCTTGCGCTCTGAGTGATAATAATCGAATCGTATTTGCTGGATATACTTATTCTAGTGAAGCCATAAGTACCATGGACGGATATAAACCTATTTATTCTGGTGGTGGTGTTGAATCAGACGCGTTCTTCGCCATCTTCCAGGACGAAACCAGTGGGTTGATCCCAGTCGTTCAGACAGAGCCATTGGCTGTATTGCCTAACCCCACATCCGGCATGGTATATATCACCGATCTACCGGAAAGTAGCCGATTAACTGTCCGGGATGTTCAGGGTATGGTTGTGCTGGAACGTTCAGTCACGACAAATGCATTCGACCTGGACCTCGGGCATCTGCCCTCGGGGATGTACATCCTCCGGGTGGATGCGCATGATACACCAGCAATAAAAGTGGCCAGGGTGGTGGTGGAGTGAGCTGCGTTCCAATGGGTGCTCATTCAAAACGAATGGATAATAGGATCTATTCTTTTTGGATAGTCCTGTTCTTACTTTCATTGTAGGCCATTTTCCTACAGCCTGCGGAACAGTATTGGGCATCTTTTCGTCCTACCCAGGTATTTGTCCCTCCACAATATGCGCATTGGATCCGGTATAGGATATGGGAGGTTTTCCTTTTTACCAGTTTACGGACGATGACAATTTCCTGTTCCGGGTAGAATCTGCCTTGTGCTTCAGCCAAAGCAGCCTCCATGGGATTGTATTTTGGGTTTTTAACTTCCGAGAACTCGTATTCAAACCTATCTTTCAATTTGAAAATTCGCTTCATTTCAAGTATTCTGCTCATAGTCAATGTGTTATGGTTTCGTCGGAACGGATAAATCTTTTAAATGACCGGTTTAGTTCTTGTAAAACATCTGTAATCCTTCGATATTCATAAGTTGTGGGAATTGGACGAATCTTTGGATTTATGGTTGAAGTTCAGGGGATTTATGTGTTCCATTTCTGTCGAAGCTAGCTACCTTCCGGGCTGTATTATCATTCTACCTGCACCAGGACCAAACAAAATCTGTTCCAGCAGGAGTCGACAATTTTCAATCAACTAATGGAAAGAAAGGTCAAACTGGATGGGGGAAGGATTGTTCATTTCCTTTTCCTTTTGGTTTCCAAACGGAGATCATCAACAGTTTCCTCGATAGTCTTGTGCTTGCCTTTTTCAATCCAGGACAAGAGCTCTGACCGTTTGAAGTAGAGTTTCTTTCCGGTTTTGAAAAATGGTAATTCTCGACGGCTGGTCAGGCCATAGATGGTAGGTTTTGCGAGATTCAGCAGTTCACTTACTTCGTCAATAGAAAGGAGCTCTTTCTGATCGTTTTGAGTCTTGGATTGTTCTGTGAAACGGGCTTTTTCAGCGAGGACCCTTCTCAGGGCGTTTTCGATGGTCTCCTTGAGTTGGTCGCCATCTAATTGGAGGATGATCATGGAATTATGATTTTGGTTCATATCAACTCGATGTTTTTGCAACAGTTTCAAAGATGATTGTGAGTCAAACACGTCAATGTGTCTAGATAGTTATTGTTGCTTTGCCAAAATACAAGGTTGATTTATCGAGTTGCAGCAGAATGCAGTAAAATGTAGTAGAATGTCACTGAAGGTCGAAGAATGCAAAAGAATATTACAAATAGCTATAAAAACTTTCCAATACATTGGACTTAAGAAAAGTTGAATGACTTAAACCTGTCAAACTATCAGGCGGATCAGATTTCTTATTGTTCGGATTATTTCTTTACTGAAGGAGTAGGGCAAGGATATTAAAAGCATCCCACGAGATCATGGTATCACTCCGGCCACATGTTACAAACTGCCGACGGTAGTCAGGTTAGAAAAAGAAGTAAGGGGTCTGGATGCCGAGCAACTCAAGGAGTTAAAGGTCCTCATAGAGGATAGCAGCCGACTCAATCAGATGTAATGTTTATTCCGCTGATTTGAGTCTGGACTACGAGATAATCAAGGACAACCTGACTTTTCTGCCCCCCTGCCGGCAGAGAGATTCAAATGCTTTTTCACAAGCTTGACCTAGCTGAGTATCTGGTGGAGGAGTATAATGTTAGTGTAAAACGGACTTGTAGCCTTGTATCGCTTTCCAGGAGTGTGTGGTACTACAAGAGCCAAAAGAATGACGAACTGTTGATCGCTGAAGCGCCAGCCGCAAAAAGGCCTTTACCGTATTGCGAGATACCCGCAGAGTACGACATGTGGCTTTAATCGATCGGGTGGACAGATAAGTCCTGAGAATACTCTTGATTTGATCCATACGCTTGATTGCTTCCATGGTCACGGCTTTGGTGAAGCCGTAAATGTGAGAAGATCAATCGCAAGCATCTACGCCTTCGAAGGGGGCAAACATCCTGGATATGTAATTTTGAGGGATATTTCTCCAATTTGGTGGACAAATACTGATTTTGTTGTATTTTCGTTGAAAATATTTCAACATTATTTTGAATTTATTTGATGATAAAATAACACTATTATGTTTATCCGCCTACTTTTTTCAGTATTCATTTTTTCTGGAATGGGATCTTTTTTAGTTGCCCAAATGCCATATGAAATCCTGCCTATTGAAGTTAAATCTAGTAAATTGCCCTTTAGTTCAGTGAGAGTAATTACTGGAATGGCAGTTTCTGTGGAGGGGAGAACATATGAAGAGAAAGCATTGAATTATATTGAATCAAAATGGGGCGATTTCGGCTTTTCTGCATCACCAAATGACGTTTTACAACATAATCAAACAAAATCATTCCATAGTGGTGTTGTTGTAAGGTATCGGCAGTATTTTAATGGGTTGCGTGTTGATAATAATGAATACACATTAAAATTTGATGGTCATGACAATATCTGTATAACAATGAATTCGCTAACTCCTGTAAGTGACCTTATAAATTTAAATCCAGTTTTATCAAGTTCATCAGCCATTGAAGTTGTCAAGACCTACCTCAAAACTTCTGGAAAAATTAATCATTCATCTTCAGAATTGATGATTCACTTTATTGATGACGCTCCTAAATTGTGTCACAATGTTAAAATTAGTTCAGTACACCCCTTTGGTGATTGGAGTGCATTTATTGACGCAGGTAATGGTGATTTGTTAGAAATTAATTGTATGTCACAGGCTATAAATGGAACTGGAAGAATTTTTAGTCCAAGTCCAACATTTTCTGCGAAGGCTCATTACGGCGATATTGGTACCAACGGCTCATTCTCCGATAATAATGATGTCTCGAATATTGAAATTGAAAACCAGATGATGGATGTTGATCTTTTAGACATTACACAAGATGCAAACCTTATGTATGTTTTAAAAGGTTCTTTTGCAGAAATAGTAGACTATGGTCCTCCTTATGATGGCTTATATGAGCAAGTATCTACTAATTTTGTTTTTGATAGAGAGGATGAAGAATTTGAGGCAGTTATGGGTTACTATCATATTGATAAATCTATGCGATATGTAAATAATGTTTTGGGTGTTACTGTTGGACCTATAAGTTCTGAAGGTGTTAAATATGATCCACATGGAGAAGGCAATATAAATAATGCTCATTTTAATTCTTTTGATGAAGTATTAACTTTTGGAGACGGAGACCATGAGGTTGATACTGCTGAGGATGCTTTTTTCATATTGCATGAATTAGCTCATGGCCTCCATTATTGGCTTACAAATACAAATTCATTTCCTGATTTAGATGGATTGGCAGAGGGTTTAAGCGACTATTGGGGCCAATCTAACACGAGGGAATGCTCAGAATATGGGATCTGGACTGAATCGAATCAGGAGTTTTTTAATGTTTTTCATTGGGGAGGAATGCCAACTGTTGCTGGACAACAAAGGATTACAAATTATGATACTCCTTACAGTAAACCATTGTCTCCGTATCAAGGTGCGCAGCACATTTCTACAACCCTCATGGATATCAGAAAAGTCATCGGTAAATTTAAATCTGATTTACTAGTTATTGAATCAATGCCAATGTTGGTGTCTGGTGTTGACCTTCCAACGGCTGCAAAGCTTATTTATCAAACGGCAATTCTTTTAGGATTTTCAGAAAATGAACTATGTGTGATTTACAATATTTTTGAAGGCAAATTTTCGATTTCCCAGCCCCCTATTAATATCCCATCTCCCTCAGGTGGATATGGAGATTTATTTATGAGAGATAGTGATTGTGATCGTGGGGATCAACCTAATTTTACCTCCGAGGAAATGTATATTAGTACTGATATTTGGGTTAGAAATTATCCTGATGGTGGATCTGTACATCAAAATCCAGAGTACAAGGGAACTCCTAATTATATTTATGTAAATGTTAGAGGATTAGGTTGTTCAGATGTTACTGACGCAAATCTACGCGTGTATTTCAGTAAAGCTTCAACGCAACTTCAATGGCCTGTAAAATGGGATAATTATTTTATACCAGGTCCTAATGGTTTAGTGTTAGCGGGTGACGAGATTACTAAACAGCCACTTTCGAATCCAATAGGTGTTTTACCAATTGATGCTGGCGGGATCCATAGAATTGGGCCAATTCCTTGGATGGTTCCTAATCCAACAGATTATTACTCTGATATTCATCATTTTTGCTTATTGGCAAGGATTGAATCTGGAGTGGATCCAATGTATGCTGTTGAAGGTATCCCAATTGAACCTAATATTCGTAATAATAATAATATTGTCCTTAAAAATATATCAATCTTTGATGAAAATCCTCTAGATAATTTATTGGGACCCATTTCCGTATTTATTGGTTGTGATAGTGCGACTCTAAATGGGTCTTTTCAAATTGAATCTGCAAGGATGCCTCTCGGGAAAACAATATTTGATTATGGAGAAATAAGTATTGATATAGTTGAACCATTGAGGTCAAAATGGTTTCCTGGGGGACTAGTTGGTAGTGGGATCCAAGTATTGCCTGATAGCACAATAGTTGTACTCAATGAAACATTTTCGCTTGAAGGCGTCCCAATTACAAATTGTGATAGTTCTTTGATCAATGTTTATTTTGAGCCATTTATAGGAGCTAGAGATTGTGGATTCAGCTTAGTTCAGTACGATAGCTTAGGTGTTGCTGTAGGGGGTGAGAGGTTTGAATATGTAGCTGATTCGAGTTCAACAATACGGGAGTTGTTTAGTTCTGAAATTGAAGTTGACGATTTGTCCACAACTATTAAGCTATTTCCTAATCCTTCAATTGATCACATTTGGATAAGCAGTCGAAATGTATTTCTTAGTACTTCTGATGTCCTGATATTTGACATATTTGGGAATGTTGTGATTAATTTGAAAGCTATTGATGAATCAGGAGTTGATGTATCTGATTTAAATTCGGGAGTATATTTTTTACAGGTGACGGAGAGAAATGCAGGAATCATTTATTCTAATAAATTTATTAAGCTGTAACAATGGATACCTTAATTAGACTAGTGAAATTAATTTGTTTAGTTCTGAGTTCATGTTCTGTTCTTTATTCTCAGGAAGTATCTGTTATGGATAGAATTTCTGGTGGATATACTGATATTTCTGATGTTGAGAAGAACAGTTCAAATGAACGATTTTATTTATTGAAATCCGTTGTTGATTCTGTTTGGGTTAATGATCAATTAGCAATTTCTGGACCATTTTCGGATTCTATTTATGGAGCTACCTATTTATTGACAGTTAAATCTGATGGTTCTGTTGGATTTATTGAAAATTTTCGATTTAATTTTGGTGACTTAGTTATTGGTGATACTTCACTTTGCGTATTTATTAGTTTTATAAACGACACTCTTTGGATTTCAAATACGTATTTCGTTAATTCTGCACCTTTTCCTGGTCACAATATGTTGGCTTTAGAATACAATTATTCTGGAGATCTTATTAATTTCAAGCACTGGAATTCAGATAAAAATAGTTCACTTCTAATCGAAAAGGTAATTTTTCTTAATGGTGATTTTTATTTAGCAGGAGAGTGTTATAAAGATTCATTAATTCTTGATAATCATTTTGTAGTTCCAGATATAGGAAATGGCGATATATTTATTGCTAAGATTGATAATTTATTTGAAGTGATGTGGTTAGCTGACTTTGGTCATAAGGGCAATGATTACGTAAGAGATATATTTTGCAATGACAATGGCAATGTATTGTTCACAGGAGAATTTGGAAGTAATTATATTTTTTGTGATAGTGATACACTTTTTAATGACTGGGCTTTGTTTAATACAGTTGATATGGTCGTGGGAGAATTGAATACTTATGGACAATGTGAGTGGATGCGTCAGATAAAAGATATGGCTTCAGTGTATGGAATAGGTTCAGCCATTTTATCAGACGGTCAGGTTGTTGTTTCTGGAAATTATGAAGGATTAAATGCTGACTTTGGTGATACGCTATTAATTAATCCTTCCGAATTTAGCAATGGATTTTTAGCAAATTATACATTTAGTGGTGAGCTTTTAAATGTACATCAATTTGGAGGAGGTAAAACTACTGTGAATCAGGGGTTTTCAATTTCTGATTCTGATGATATTTGGTCCTCAGGATATTTTGAAAGTGATAGCTTGGTTGTAGGTGATACAATTTTTAATAGTAATGGTGGATTGGATGCATATTTGTTACGATATACTGAATTTGGTTTACCGATGGATTGGTATGTATTTGGAGGTTCTGGTAATGATTATTTTACTACTATGAACCGTTGTGATAATGGTGATATATTAGCTGTTCTATTAAGCAACAGTGATACAATAATGATTGGAAATGAAATTTATACAAGTTCGCCGAATTGGGTTAATATTTATATTCTCAGTATTGATGAAAATTCTACTAGTATATTATCTCCGACTCAGAGCAAGAATCAGTTAATTATCTATCCGAATCCTATTGGGAGTAGTGGTATTATTAAATATCAGTTGGATCCTGACTCTGAAGTTAATGGACGATTTTATCTATTTTCTTTTGATGGTAGTTTGTTAAAGAAATGGGATGTGTTTAACGATGTTGGTGAATTAAATGTTTCAGATGTATTTTCTGGAGTTTATTTTCTCCGTTTTATTGATTCTCGAGGTAATACAGAGGTTAATAAGATCCTAATTAAATAGGGTAATTTTGTTATAATTATTTAGATACCTATATTATTCGGAGCTCTTTTGGTTTAATTATAAGAGCTGATCTGTTTCATCAATCTCATTGTTGTTAAATTTTTCCAGATATGCCATAGTTGTCATTATGTCTGCATGTCCGAGACCTTCACTAATCTTTGTTATGTCCACTGATTTGCGTTTCAATGTGGTAGCGTATGTATGTCGAGCCACATACGTCGTTAGCGGTGTATCAATACCCAGGATATTGGCAATTTCTTTCAATGCTGCGTTCACTTCCTTGAGTTTCTTGCTGATTCGATATTTGATCTGGAGAGGTGTCTGGTGAAGACCGGAAAGTATCGGGAAAATGTATTCACTTTCTGGATCATTGAACTCATTGATGATGGCTTGGAGGTTGGCCGATACCTTGATAGTAAAGTTCCCTCCAGTTTTGGCCCGTGTATAGTTCAACCGGTCATCATAGATGTCTCTTTTGCGAAGTTGGGCGATGTCCTTAAAGTTCATTCCGCGACTGTAATAGCTGAACATGAAGATCTTGTTGGCAAAGTTGAGGTGGGGATTTAGGTCAACCTTGAAGGTTTTCAACCTCTCCAGGTCCTTCGATGATAATGCTCTGGGACTGGCTTTGGATTTGAGATGAGCCAGGGAGTAGCCTTTGGGATTGAATTGGTTCTTGAAGGGATAGAGTTCAGCTGGGAGGTATTGCCTGCGGATGGCTTCATTGACCAGCGCCCGAAGGGTCCGCATGTAGTTATGGACGCCACCTCCGCTACAGTTCCTTTTCAACAGATGGGTTTCAAAGCCGTCCAGGAGGGCATAATCAATGTCCGGAAACATCAGATTCGGATTGGGGGAAAAGTTCATCAGGGCTCTCTTCATATCGGCATAGACTCGTGCGTTACCGACCTTTCCTTTCTCTGTCAGTTCAGATATACGGATGTCGAAGAATTTGTAGACCGTGGGAGGATTCCGGCTGATGGATCGGAATCGTTCCGCGAAAAGCTGGAATGTGAAGGGTTTGCCTGATTTGATCAGGTCGTCCAGGATCTCTGATGCCCGGAGCTCGACTGTCTTCAGAACTTTATTCTTCTCCTTGTATCCATTGAACTTTCTGGTGAATTCCCTGGCTGCTTCGTCCCATTGTTCCTCCTTGCATTTGTAGTCAGACCCTATGGCATATCGGGCGATCTTCCTGTTATGGATGACCTGGATCATGATGGGGGAGGAGCCATCAGAGAGTACCTTATACTTGTATCGAATGAGTTTTGCAGAGGCCATATTATCGTGGCTGGTGTAAACATGGTGTAAACAATTTTGCAAAATAACGATAATTCTCAATAAGTAATCAGCATGATTGAATATTATAAATAACACTTAATCAACATTATACGAATGTGTTGGATAAATCGATAGATATCAAAAAGTATAAAATTGTTGTCTGGGGGGCGTGTGGTCGCAGGTTCAAATCCTGTCACCCCGACAAACAGCAAAGGCTGCCGACGAAGTCGGCAGCCTTTTTCATGTCTGGCCTGCCCGGTGCTTGCACCGAAGGCAGGCCAGACATGAAAAAGGCGCGCCCGCTGGGCGCTGCCTTTGTAGTTTGAATCCCCCCACCTCCAGGATCACTGCAAGTAATCCTGTCTTCAACAACGAAGATGGGCCTGCACGGTGCTTGCACCGAAGGCAGGCCAGACATGAAAAAGGCGCGCCCGCAGGGCGCTGCCTTTGTTGCTTGAATCCCCCCACTTTCAGGATCGCGCCAGCAATCCTGTCCACTGATCTACTAAGGTTCTGCAAGCATTCGTGGTAACCTCCCTCCTCCGCTGAAGCTACGGCGGGCAGGCATCCCCAGCCCTTCTCCTTTCCAAGGAGAAGGGAGCGCATATTTTTTGGAAACTCGTATAAATTCAAGCTCTATTACCTTTTACCTATCACCTGCCCGCAGGGCGCTGCCTTTGTTGCTTGGATCCCCCCCCCACCTCCAGG
>JAIPBE010000101.1 GCA_021738725.1 Saprospiraceae bacterium
TGTGACCCCTTATTAATGATTGCCATAAGTTGCTCAACTTCTGGCTTTGTCAAATGAATTGTGTAACGTACCATAGCAGTGTTTTGCTGCAAAGATACAACAAATTTGATACGACATAATAAACTTAACTTAACACTAGATTTACCGGAAACTACTAATCCATGCCTTTTGAAAGGTTGTCTGGTGTTAGCATGACCATTGGCTACAGTAATAAATGAAACAACATGCCCGACCAGGATTATATCCGAAACCTGCGTATACCGACCAGCGACGATCCGCTGAGAGTGTTGGTGAGTGCTTGCCTTGTGGGCGTAAAATGCGGAGTGGATGGGGATGATTATGGAGAGTACGCCAGTGTACTGAAGCTTCTAAATTATGACAATGTAAAACTCATTCCGTTCTGCCCGGAGGATTTTTCTTTCGGCACACCCAGGGAGATGTGTGATATCCATGGTGGGGATGGCTTTGATGTGTTAGCAGGCAAAGCCAGGGTGTTGACGGCTTCAGGCGCGGACTGGTCGGCGGGCATGATCCGGGCATCCGAAAAAATGTTGAAGATTGCTCAGGAAAATGCGATCGAACTAGCCATTATGATGGATGTCAGTGCGGCATGCGGAAACCATGTGATCTATGACGGCAACCGATATGCTGAAAACAAAAAGTATCAGATTGGTATGGGCGTCTGTGGCGCTCAATTGAGTCGTGCCGGTTTTAAGATTATCAGTTGGCGTGAATACGCATCCTTGCAAATATTGTATTCGCGGATAGATCCCGATCATATCCTGGATGAGGCTGCGCAGGATTTTGACCAGCATGAGTGGTATATCAGTTATTTTAACAAGAAGATTTAACAATCGACTGGAGGACACCAGCTGGTCCGATATGGGGGAGGCCGTCAACGTTATAGATCGTACTTTTAGGAATAATGAAACCAACCAGCTTATGGATGTGATTCGGTTTACAGCATTGCAAACCAGCAGATTGTTGCTGCGGAAACTCATGCCTTCTGATTGGGAGATGATCTGTTTCCTCCGTTCGGATAAAAAGGTGAATGAGTTTGTGGACCGGCCACCGGCAGAGTCAAAGGAAGAGGCTTTGGCCTTCATTTCAAAAATTCGTGCTGGAAACAATAATCAGGGTTCTTATTATTGGACGATCACCGAATTGGATCGGGAGGATATGATCGGGAGTATATGTCTTTGGAATCTTTCCAGCGATGGCCAACGAGCAGAAGTGGGCTATGATCTACATCCGGAATATCAGGGAAAGGGGTTTATGAAAGAGTCATTAAAGGCTGTATTGGATTTTGGCTTTCAGAAGTTGGGCCTGCAAGTCATCGATGCCTATACACATCGATTGAATGAACCTTCCAGAAAATTGCTGGTGGCATGTGGATTCAAGTTGGTTGAAGGCAAAAATGATGAAGACAACGAGAACAATGTTGTTTATGAAATCAGGCATCCAGCTACTCAAAATGCCCATGTGATAGCGGGGGAATAGATGTTCGCCTAGTATATTTCCTTCAAATCAGTTACCTGTATAAGCAGTTGAAAGGACCCTAAACAGATCAGTGGACTGGCTGAGAGAGAATTTATTTGAAATCTAGATCATACCCACCATGACCATGGCCTCCAGGGTCGGCACGACACTTCCCCCTGCTGGTTCCAGGGTCACGGCATAGCCACCTGCGGTTGCCTGATAGGGTACGGTCACCAGGTGTTGGTCGCGCGTTACGCTAAGGGGCAATACACCCATATCCACTGGTTGCCCATCGATAAGTGCCCAGAGTTGGTATTGTTTGCCAGTGGGCGCCGGAGGCATGTTGGCCAGGTTGACAAAAGCTGTTTGTCGATCTTCATTGAAGAGGACTGTAGCCGATGATCCGGGGCTATTATCCGTGCCACGCATGATGACAGTACGGGTATTCGGGTCCTGGAGGAAGGCCATGATCCCGGCAAGTGAGTCGGCCTCGAGGCGGGTGGAATCACAACAGACCTTCTGGTTGTCTGCTTGTGATGTCAGGGCATTCAGGTCCTGATGCAGTTGTTGGTTGGTCAGCCAAAGCCAGATGCATCCGGCAGCCAGCAGAATGCTGGCAGCGGCCAGCAGGCGCGTCCAGTTGGAGGCAGGGTGGTGGATGGAAGGTCGGGCACGGTCCAGGTGATCGATTCGTTCCTTGATGGATGTCAACGTGCCCGAAGGCGGGGTGACGGCTCCGGCTTGGGCATAGTTTTCAAGCGTTAATTCAATCTGGTCGATCTCCTCCCGGATCTCTGCATGTTGCGAAGCCATGGCCTCTACCTCGCGTTGTTCTGCGGGGCTGAGTTGGCCGAGCACATAGAGCTCGAGTATGCCGGATTCGATGTATGCCTTAAGATCCAAGGGTCATGTGCATCAAGGTGAACAATAGTGCGAGCAGCAGGACCACCAATCCTTCGCCAGCCAGGAGGTGACGCAGGGTAGAAAGTGCTTTCCGCGACCGCGTTTTTACGGTGCCGAGGGGGATGTTGAGTTTGTCAGCCGCCTCGGACTGGGAGTATTGTTGAAAATAGAGCAATTCAATAATGGACCGATGATCCGGATCCAACTGATGGATCACTTTTTGTAATCCGGGATCAAGTGGTACGTCGGTCTGACTAAATCCTTCCTGGTCATATACGTATTCCGGGATGGGATCGGTTTTCCGGCCTTGTTGAAAGGCGCCGGATCGCGTGGAATCGATGGCGGTATTGCGGGCGATTCGAGCCATCCAGGTGAACAGTCTTCCCTTGGCCGGTTCATACCGGTCTCCATTCTGCCAGATCTTGACGAAGGCGTCCTGGAGGACCTCTGAGCCCAAATCCCGGTCGGGAATCAGTTTGAGGATCACATTGTACAAGGCCCCGGAATACAAGTGGTAGATCTCATCGATCACCGTCTTGTCCCGCGCGCGAAGGCGGGAGATCAACTGTGGGTCCTGTGCGGTCAGGGTCATTCCGTGTGGGTCAAGGTGGTCAAATCTATGAATTTTCTGTAGATCGGCCTCACCGGCCGTTTCGGGTTGTAGTCAAGGTTAGGCGGCTTTTCGCCATTCGCCATTCGCTGCTCACATCCCTGGTTTTCGAACAAACCATTCAGCGGTGGGGGGACGTGCGGCAATCCGTATCCTTTTTTTTGCGCACACTCCCCAAACGCATCTTTTTTGTTCTGCTACGCCTTCTAATCGTCAAACTGCAATCGTTCATGATTACGTTGTAATGCAATTGTTGCAGAATACTGAAATTGAACTCCGAGTATTTATAAAGCACGTTACTTTTTTTCATCAATTCCTGAATTAAGTTGGACAAATATTATTATATCTGTCAGCATAAGAAATTTGTTTTCAATATTCGGTGAGACACCGACGAATAGAGGGAGCTGGTGAAACACCAGCACCAACATTGATTTGGAAGTTCGAAACTTGGATCCAGAATAGTATCGAAATGACTCCATAACTCCATAACTCCATAACTTTCCTCATAACCTCATAACCTCCTAACCCCCTCAACTCCTCCTCTCCAGGCAGTTATCTATATGAAAATGAAGTAATAATTGGCAATCTTGCAAGTAGTTGCCTATATTTGGATGAACCGAAAGCCTGCGATGGAACACCCAACCCCTACCTCGCGGATCACAGGTATGCGATCCCTGAAAGGAATTCTCCTTGTTCTACTGGTCATGGGTAGTCAAGTAGTGAGAGCCCAGATTGAACAAAGTTGGTTTCAATTGACCCTGGGTGCCTCTGTGAACCTGCATAGTAATCTCGGTAAACGCGCTTTTCGGAACAACTTTCCCGGGATCAAAGCATTCGTAGGTTTTGCTTCTTCTAACAAGCTCAATCTCAATCGGGATAAAGATTTTGGGCTATTCAATTTTTCTGTCAACCTGTCCATTTATAACAAGTCGCTGGGAAACAGCCTCAATCTGCTATATCAGGATAACCAGATCGATCTGACCAGTTCGTTTAGTCTGGGCCTGATGCGGGAGGCAGGACCGCGGTACATCCGTCAGATGCAGACGATCAACAATACCCCCTTTTATAATTTGCGACACGATGGAGAGTATGCCTTCCTGGTCTCCACCAATTTTATCCTGAACAATCACCACCGGAATCAAACCGTTGGTGCACTGACCCTGACGGCAGGGCGGTTCTCGTTGAATTACTACAATGATGGTGGTCCACCCATCAATAATATCGGATTGGGTGATGGATTCGATCGATGGTGGACCGGGGGCGTGGGGATGTATCTCCATGACCAGGGCGAATACAATGTAGCTGAATTGTATTTTGACCAGTTCACCGGATATGAAAAATTGATGTTCGAGTTGGGTGGCATCTTTGGTATGGATATACAGGATTATGACATTTTCCATTCCTTCCAGAATGCCAGCGGGGAGACAGGAACATACAATTTGATCCAGCCTTCAAATTTTGGATATAACTATAATTCATCAACGTATTCAGTCCGTTATTTTTTCAGTCCGCAATTCGGCATGCAGGTTGGTGTGATTGGCTCGCTTCGTAACCCCGAAAAAGAAACATTCTATGCCTTGCAGGATCTGATCCATCTGTTGAAACGGGATCCCCTGCATCCCAACAAGGATGTGAATCGCCTTTTTTATGGTATCACTTATTATCAGCCCTATGAGATACGCTAGCCTTCTCCTCCCTGGTCTGTTGTTATTTGCAGTGGGATGCTCACCGAAGTATTTTGTGTTGGAGGATATCCGAGGTGCTGTCCAGTCGAATCATCCGAAATCAGTGTCGGTTCTCGAAAAGGCCTCTTCATTTGTGATGACTCTCAAGCCAAGGTCGTTCTATAAAAACAATATTGAAGAATCTGTATTGTTGCCGGATAATAGTTCCTTTCTTCAAAGTGGCGCGCTTCTCCTGTTGGATTCAACGGATGTTTCCAATCCCAAATGGCATGCATTCCAGGGCTGGGTGCAAGAATGCGATCATGGGCCTTCCTGTGGGATCTTACATCAGGGGCAACAGGTCGCATTAGCTTCGATCAAAGGAAGTACGCTGCACGATAAAACAGAATACGAGCGGATCACCATATTTTATGGGCATGTGGATCAGGGTAGTCTGGCTGAAGTGAAGGCTTTCGCCGAACGCATGCCCCAAAGTAAACGCTCCAATATTCGTCTGGACTATGAGGTGCGCCTCATCGGGAAGGGGGATCATGTCCGTCAGGCCAAAGGCTCCGGAGAGGACCCCAAATTGGTGGCGGTGGTCGAGAAATTTCCCGACCACCTGTCTATCTATGCATTGGTGGATAAAAAGCAGACGAATATAGGTGTAGAAAAGTCCATCATTTTTGATTTTCAACAGATCTACGGGGAGCCGTTATGGTTAGTGCGGGAAGAAAGGTAAAGGAAAGGGCAAAGGGCAAAGGGTAAAGGGTAATAGGTAAAGGGTATTGGGTCCAAGGCTAGCTTTAAAACTATTCCATATATATTTATCTGTAGGCCAGAAGAAAGATCATATTGTGTTGACAGGGGCAACGAGCTGGTCCTGCTGATTGGATAGTTCACTGTCTGTGGTTCAATCGTATTTTGAAAAGATTCGCTTTTATTTTTATTCAGGTGAAAAATGGAGATGCCAGAACCAGCCAATGGAAATATTATTTACGTCATTCTGGTTTCATGTCAATAACATGAATAATTTATTCTCCTAAACTCCTAAACTCCTTAACTCCTCACATGAAACCTGCCCCCGAATCCATCCGAAATTTCATGCAAACGGATCAATCCTGCTTGGATCGATTTCGAGCATTGTGGCAGATCATCAAGGATCAATGGAAGGCCTGGCGGGCCACAAAGGGATGGAATGAGGAAGCCCAGATCCTTCTGGAGATACTGGGATTTGTCTGGCGACACATCTTAATGATTATCCTGATACTGATTCCCATTTTATTATTATGGATGATGGATCAGGGGCGTGATCTCATCCTGAATCTGTTTCAACCAAGGGGTATTGGTGTCAATTTGAGTGATTATATCCGCATCGTCTGGTTGTTGGGTATGTTTGTCCTCCAGGCCTATGCGATTTGGGTGATCCCCAATTTCTTTATCCAGGCAGAGATCAAGCGAAAACAGGAGATGGACTTTCTCCGTTCGAAAGGATTGCGCGCTGATCAATTACCCTTTGGTGGAACGATTAGTATGTCCTCCAATTTTCTTCGAATATTGGCCATCCTTCCTTTTATGCTGTATGGATTGACCTTTGCCCTTCGGGTGCAAGTCGACCCGAGCTGGAAGATCGGATACTGGATCACAAACGGATTGATCACAGTGGCTCTGTTATTGGGCGGAATTTGTCTGGCCTACGGGCTGAAACGGATCCGACAGATCGTATGGATCTTGATCGGTGTCATCATATTCATCCCCATTGGTTTTGCGATGTTTCTGGGCATGTCTCCGGAAAATTCCGAGTTTGCATATGCACTCCTGGGGAACAGCCTGTTTATTTGCGCCCTGTTACTATTCGCAATATTTCATCGCTGGGAGCGTCGTTTTGATGAAGTAGAGGACCCGCGGCAGCTCAATCAGTTGAGCTGGATCGCCACCTCGATTTACAAATTGGTGGGCACTGTGGTTTTATTCATCGCCCTGTTGTTGATCTTCTGGCCCAATACGATGCGGATGGCCACCATTCCGGTTTTGATCTTTTTTGTGGCCGCCTATATTCTCCTGATCAATTTGATCACCTATCGGGTGAAATTGTTTTCTCCTGCAAAGAAATTTGGTGTGGCAATTCTGGTGATCGTGCTTTTGTTATTAATGAATTTACGTCCTAGCAAAGGGCATTATGTGCATCTGGTGGATGACCGGATGGAACAACCCCGATCGTCATATGCTACCTATCAAACGGCCTGGCTCACAGAACGCCTCGATCAGGACACTGCGTGCGCTCCTGTGTTCTACCTGGTATCCGGAGAGGGTGGAGGGAGTCGGGCGGCTTACTGGACCAGTCGGTTATTAGGAAAATTGGATTCTGTTTCAAACTATCGATTTGCCGACCACCTCTTTGCCCTTTCCACTGTTTCCGGCAGCTCTGCGGGGACATCGGCCTGGTATAAATTGTTGCGTTTCAAAGAAATTCGGCATCTGGATGATGCGCGAATGGATAGCATCATCAATCGATTCTCTGAACGAACATTCGGACATAATTTTGTATCTGGTGGTATCATCGATGTGGTGACCAGGGATTTCTTTAAGATGTTCCTACTCAAGACCTGGCGGTCCGACCGCAATCTGCGGTTGCAGGAAGAGGAGAATTACGGATTTTTATTTGGCCTGGGTCGGCAGAGCCTGAAGTTGCGGAATACATATAAACGTGGTTCCAACCATGTGGATTCGTTGCAATTGCCTGGCGGAAAAGGAAGAAAGATCCCGAATCTGCATTTTACAGGATTGCCCGAATTGTATCATCGACCCACAGGTGGAGTCGAAACCAGATGGCCATTGTTATTATTCAATACGACGCATATGCGAACAGGGCGGAGAGGTGTGCTCAGTCCGGTGGCTCTGGAAGCTGGAACCTTTATTGATGCCATCGATGTGATCAGTGAAATGGAGTCCCAATCAAAAGATCTGGATGCATTGAAAGGGAAAACCATTGCACTGGGGACGGCCAATAATATGAGTGAGTTATTTCCTGTTTTTTCGGCATTCAGCTATGTGGATGGAGTCGGCAACTTCATGGATGGCGGGGCCTATGAAAATAAGGGTTTGACCACCATGCTGGAGGTGTACAGCGCGATGCGCAGTCAATTGGATAGCCTTTGTCCGAATGCGCGTATAGTAGTTTTAGCCATGGAGAACGGGAATGCCTCCGGGGAATTGCCAAGGACTCCTCTACACCAGAGTCCGGCCATGTTGAGCCAGGCAGCCTCTGCTCCCTTCACATCTCAGACAGAGGCCGCCCGGAAGAGGGCCATCCGGCTTTTCGGATCGGACAATCCAGATCAACTGATCTTTATGTCCTTGTTTGATCATCCCGTAGGCTCGCAGATCCCACTGGCCCGGGACCTGTCCAGAGTGAGTATTCGTTTGATGGATCAGGCGGCCGCAGTTGAAGTGGACCAGACCCTGGATATGCTACGACAAGTGGATCCGGGAATGTTTGACAGAACGGCTGTCGTGGAGTAATATGCTGTTGTCTCAGGTGGAGGCCTGCATTGCATGTCATGTGAAAGTACACGTTTATTCCCCAACAGGGGTTCGGAATGTTACTCTGTGGTTCGGTGCTCAACTTGTTGGTTGTGGTTTTTTAGCCTTGCCCGCCTTCCGCCAGAGGTCGGACAGGCTTGCCGACCCCGAGCACTCGGGGTTCCTTTTGACGCGCCAAAAGAAGGCATCCCGATCATCATCCCCCCAGAGTACTCGGGGCGGTTCGTCTTTGAGTCATTCATGTCCTACTTCGTTTGTACTCTCCAACTGCATTACCGGCACTCCTTTGGTACCTTATCTGTGCTGTATCTGTGCTTCAGTACTGAACCTCCTGTACTTCCCTTGTACTCCTGTTGTACTCCTGTTGTACTCCTGTCGTACTCCTATGGTACTCTAAACGTACACTCATGGTACATTCATTGTACTCTAGTCGTACTCTCAAACCGGGTGTACACTCCCATGTTTTTATTCATACGCAATCGGCAATCCCGGACATCATTACAGAGTCCTCGGGGTTGTCGAAAGCGCTTATCACCAAATTGGGTTTTCTTATTCTTTGATTCAAAAGTGTCAAAAGAAATTCTATTGGGCATTGCCTTCAACGCAGGTGCAGTATTCCATTCTTGGGTGTCATCGTGAATTTTGATATGCAGGGACTTTTGCCCTGCATCGCCTTCCGCCAAG
>JAIPBE010000102.1 GCA_021738725.1 Saprospiraceae bacterium
CTATTGTCCGACCAAATAATGCGGCAAGTCAAGGAATGAAAGACATGCATAAAAGTCATGTGTGATACCAGGATTGGCATACGAGACCTGATGTATCCGGGAGGCCCTTGTTTGGCGACGAAATGAGAGACTTTCCACCCGATGATGCCGCATATGGCTGGGATGGTGCCTTCCGCGGCAACCGCCTCAACCCGGCCGTCTTCGTCTGGGTCATCGAAGCTGAGCTCAATACGGGAGAGGTCATTCTTCTCAAGGGGGATGTGACTTTGCTCTAGGGAGAATATTCTATTTCCATTGTGCTTTTCGTACTTTCGAAAGTTTGGTCGTCCAAACAAGGGTAATGGCATGTTGATATGAAGAAGAAGTTATTGTTCTCTGTGCTGAGTGTATTGATTGGAACGACTCTGACCCAGGCGCAAAACAGCTGCGGGATCATGGTCGAAGCCGGAGATCCGGTGTCGATCTGCCCGGGAGGGAATACCACCCTGGAGGGGATGGTCTCCGGTGGAAATAGTCCGACTTATGAATGGACACCACCCGACGGTCTGAGTGATCCCACCTCTTTGACACCAGTTGCTGCCCCGGCCATGACGACGACCTATACGTTGACAGCCACAGGAATGTCGGACAATCTGATCATCAATGGTGGATTCGAAACGGGCGACATCAACCCGGCTACATCCAATTATACCATGGTCGCGGATCCCGTCGCCATCGCCACAAATTATCCCAATTACTACGGCATCCTTTCCGTCCCTCAGATCGTCCAGGCCTTTGGGTGCACACCCGATATCGGTGACTACACCATGGTGGTCCACGGCAGTACCGGGGTCAATGTGGATTTCTGGTGTGAGTCCATTCCCGTCACGCCAAATACCGACTACAAATTCACCTACACCGTATTTGGCATCCTCTATTTTTTTGCAGATGCACCAGAGATCGTCCTCAAGGTCAATGGCGCTCAGATCGGCTCCATTGTCGCACCCAATTCGCTTTGCGGCGAAGAAACCGCCACCTTCACCTGGAACTCTGGTGGCGCCACTACTGCAGATGTTTGCTTTGCCAATGCGACCGTCGATGGTTTCGGGAGTATGTGCTCCGTCGATGATATTCAGATGGTGGAATGTTGCGTCGCAACCGACACAGTGACAGTCACCGTCCTTCCGGAGATAGAAGAGCAACAGGATTATCTGATCTGCGAAGGTGAATCTATTGATGTGGGGGGGCAGACCTTTGATCAGCCTGGCAATTATGAAGTAGTGTTGACCTCTTTTCAGGGTTGTGATTCCACGATACAGATCACCCTGGAACAGGTCGAAGTCGAGGCCTTTATTTCACCCCCGTCCAAGATCAATTGCATCCTGGATCAGGTCTTTTTGGATGGCTCCGGATCCGTAGGCCAATTCGGGATCAGTATGTACAACTGGTCGACTGCAAATGGCTTGATCCTGTCCAATCCATCCGGCCCTTCTGTGGATGTGGGTGCTCCCGGCACCTACACACTGACCGTCACCACCACCAATGGGTTGGTGACCTGCTCGGATGATATCGATGTCCTGGTGGAGATCGATACGATCACGCCTGTTTTCAGTATTGACCCCATTGGCGCACCCCCTTGCGACAACCCCGTTGTCACCCTGAATGCAGATGGTTCGAACCTCCCTCCCAATGCGTCAACGGCATGGTCTACCTGGAATGGTCAGATCCTCAATGGTGGCAATACCCTCATGCCCACCGTTTCGGGAAGCGGCGTCTATACACTGATCGTTACCAACCCGGCAAATGGCTGTTTTTCCCTGGACTCCATCCAGGTACAAGCGGACACTAACAAACCCGTCATTCAGCCACTTTTCATCCAGGATATCACCTGTCGAGACAGTCAGGCGCTGGTCGCAGTGACTGTCCCCGTACCGGTTACCGGTTTTACCGCGCTCTGGACGACCAGCGATGGGAATATATTATCCGCAACGGATACGTTGACCCTTTTGGTGGACCAGGGTGGCAACTACCTCCTGACGGTCACGGACAATACCACCGGGTGTTCCAGTGAGTGGAATGCTCTTGTTGAAGCATATACCGACCCGCCCACACCGACACTCCCATTACCAGATACGCTCACCTGCCTAAACACGACTCTTTCCATTTCAGCAATATTACCCCCCGGATTTGATTCTCTGAACATACAATGGTCCACCCCCAATGGAATCATCCTATCCGGGAAGGACTCCCTGGTGATGACCCTGGGTCAGAGCGGCACCTATCAGATCCATCTTGAAGATCTGGCCACTGGATGCCTGGATTCTGCACTCCTCACAGTAGTCAGTAATGCTCAATTGCCCCCAGTTGTAGCTGGGCCGGATCAGTTGATCGATTGCGTGCAGGATACTGTGATCCCCATGACTTTTGGATCCGCTTCCGGACCTGAATTCCTCTACAGCTGGACCCAGAATGGATCCGGTTTTCCAGGTGACACCCTTCTTCAGCCCGTCCTGACCGGAGCCGGCACCTATGTGCTGGAGATCGTGAATACGATGACTGGTTGCAGCAATACAGATACCCTGGTAGTATCGAATAATGCAACTGTTCCCGTCGTCCAGATCGCCCCTTCAGATACCCTGGATTGCCTTCAGTTGCAATTGGTTCTGAATGCATCGGGTACAGATCAGGGCCAGCATCTGAACTCCTGGACCGGCCCCACTGGCGGTATCCTGAACAATGGGACCAGCCTCATGCCATCTATCGGTGCTCCGGGATGGTATATCCTCACCGTGGTGGACACCACCAATCAATGCGTGACAATTGATTCTGTACTGGTCGAGCAAAATATTTCCGCCCCTACTATATCCATCCTGCCACCGGACAGCCTGGACTGTATCACAACCAGTATTGCATTGGACGGTTCGGGATCAGGCCCTACCGGCCTGGTCGCCTATGCCTGGTCAACGAAATCGGGAAATATTGTGTCAGGGAAATCCACATCCAAGCCTCTGGTCAATGGTGGGGGCGTTTACACCCTTCTTCTGACCAATCCGACCAATGGATGTACTGCTCTGGATTCTGTCCTGGTCTATCAGGATCCCGACCTTCCGGTCGCTTCCATCCAGGATGCAGATACCCTCACCTGTCTGGTCACAGAGATCAGCTTACTGGCTAATATCCAGGCCACCAATCCGAATGTCACATATGTCTGGTCGACCATGAATGGGTCGATCCTGAATGGCGGGACCACCCTGACACCAACGGTCAATGGCCCGGGGACCTATATTTTCACCCTCACCGATCCTGCCACAGGTTGCGTCACTTCAGATGAGGTGATCGTGACTGAAGACGTCTTCATCCCGGATGTGGTGATCCAGTTTCCTGACACTTTAACCTGCGTAGTACTCCAGACATATCTGACTGCTGAACCGGTCAACTATACAGGAACACTCGCCTATGCCTGGTCGACCACCTCGGGCACCATCCTGGGTTCCTCCACGAGCAATCCTGTGGTTGTCGGTGCAGCTGGTACCTATACCGTCCAATGGACCGTCCCGGAGACTGGTTGCACGAATACTGCTAGTCATGATGTGGTCGAAAACATCATTATTCCAACAGCTGATGCGGGGCCCGATAGTGGTTTGCCCTGCGATGGTTCCGATCTGCAATTGGACGGCACCGCATCTTTTGGTCAAGGGCCTCTTACTTATTCCTGGTCCACCACCAATGGTGTGATTCTCTCTGGAGGCACTTCTGCATTGCCCACGATTGGGCAGGCGGGCACCTATCTCCTGGAGATCGTCGATGGGTCAAATGGCTGTGCAAATTCTGACACGGTGGTTATCACTTCCACAGGGTCCGGTACTGCAGTTTTTAATCTCATACCCCCGATTTGTGGAACTCCCGGCCAATTCAGCCTCCTCCCAACGGGAGGCGTACCTCCGGTTGTCTTGACCATTCAAGGAGTATCCGGCAGTTTCAGCCCAGGACAAAGCATTCCGTTGGCTGCTGGCTCCTGGCCGATATCTATCACCGATGGCTCCGGATGCGTATTCGACACTGTGATCACCATGCCCGCCAGCCAGGACCTGCTTTTGTCCCTGCCATCACAACTAACACTCTCCCCGGGTAGCAATGGTCAAATCAACCTGACAGTCAATGTCCCCACGTCTCAGATCAGTTCTGTGGTGTGGACTCCGAATAATGGACTGATTGAGACGACTGATCCGTTGATCTGGCAGGTATCTGTCACGGAATCGACTGTATATCAGGTGACCGTTACCACCATTTCCGGATGCACAGCCCAAGGGGCAATTCAAGTCGATCTGACCACCGATCCACCAGTATTGTTCGTCCCCAATGCATTTTCGCCGAATGATGTCAACGGGATCAATGATGTCTTCTTCCCCTCTTCACGTCCCGGCACCATCACCTCCGTGAAGAACATGGCCATCTTTGACCGATGGGGAAATAATCTGTTTTCCCGGGCTGACTTTCCACCTGATGATGCCGATTATGGATGGGATGGCAGCTACCGAAGTAAATCCATGGATCCCGGAGTATATATCTACGTGATCGAAGTGATTCTTCCAGACGGTAAAACCCGGATCTACAAAGGGGATGTGACCCTGTTCTGATCCAAAGAATGCTCCACCCATCAGATCATCATCAACAGTTTCAATGCTGTTTGATCAGGAGCCTTTGTTCCATCCAGGTAGTCCCCTGGATCATCAGGACAAGCAACCCATCTGGATAATCGCCCAGATGAATCTCCACAAAACCACTCCACCCAGTATCCGGCATCTGTTTTTTGAATAGTTGTTGTCCGGTCAGATTGCAAATGGTCAATTCGTATGGCCCCCTTCTCCGATCGCCCAGATCCACCGCCACCCTTCCGGAAGTGGGGTTCGGAAAAACCCGGATGGAACTTGCGTTTCCTGCCTCAGATAATGCCGTCATCTGACAGACGACATCCAGGGCCTGACTACTTGCGCGACAGCCGTTCGCATCCAGACCCTCCGCGATATACAGGCCATCTCCAGGGCATAGGATCATCTTACCCGAATCTACTGGATCAGAAATACCATTCAGATACCAATAGACCTCATTGTCATAGGGAGAGATGAGGGTGTCGCCAACCATGAGGATGAATAAACCATTCATGGGGGAATATTCGAAAATATCGAGCGCGGGAGACGTACTGGAACATCCAAATTCACCCTGGATGGTTACCTGATAATTGCCTCCTTCTTTTGCAAACACGTCCTGGGTCGTCTGACCATCGTTCCAGAGAAATTCAAAACCTTCGTTGGCAGATAAACGGACGGAGTCACCGGGGCAGATCGTCGTCTGGCCTTGCACCGAAACGAGGGCGTTCAGTACTTCGAATTCGGATGAACATGTGGTTCCATTATAATCGACTTCAAACGTATATCGTCCCGGATTGGCAGGCAACTTCTTTGAAAATCCCCACCAGCTGGAGGTGTAGGTATTTGTGCTATTGTGCATCCAACTGAGATAGACGGAATGATCCGGATGGAGAATGCGAAGGGTAGCTGTTAATCCGGCCGTTTCCTGACGCAGGAACATATAGAATTTCGCATAACCCGCAGGCAGCCCAGGCCCTTGAAAAGGAAGCGAGAAACAGGCTTGCTCATTGGGCGTTTCCGTCTCCGGGCATGCCGGGATGACCACATCGGTCGCATTGGTCGACACTTTGACCACCGCAGTTTCACTATATGGCTTTTGGTCCTGCCACCAGGTAGTTGAATTGAGCGTGTTACACGGCCCATAAAAAGGATCGATCCGAGTGGCAACGGTACTTCCGCTCCATACTTCAAAATGAAGGTGGGGACCGGATGAATTTCCCGAGCTGCCGATCACGCCCAAATATTCGCCGGCCTCAACGGTCTCACCGATCGATTTGGTTGTCACAGAATTCTTCTTCATGTGGAAATAGAGTGCCCGCGATCCATCGGAATGTCCGATCATGATATAATTGGCTTGCAGCATATTCGATCCACAATTTTTATCCGTATTCCCATCCGATTTGTCGAGGATAGTGCCTGATGCGGCGGCGATCACTTCGACCTGATCATTGTCCATTTTGATAAACCTGTACGGGAATAAGGCGATATCCGTACCACGGTGCCCGTCATACGTCCGGGATCCACATGCGTAATCCTTGACAGATCCGGTAGAAATATCCTGATCCACAAAGGCGCTGATCACATAATAGCTGCAATCCATCAATCCGTTTGCTGTCCGGAGCGGCCACTCCAATAAAGTGTTGGTATTCCCCTGACTGTCCGGAACAAACCACCCGATCTGCTTTGCATTTCGAGCGCAATTATTCTCCAGAAGTGCATACTCTGCCTCCGTCACACAAGGGTGGTCAGCATCATTATCAAGCAAAACATATTCGCCACCCTGGCGATCATTGAGCCCTTGAGGGTTTATTTGTGCCCAGGAATCTCCTGTGCCGATCAAAACCAGAATCACCCATCCTAGCAGACGAATCATCATCAAATCATTTTGAGATCAGAAAATCACTTCAGTATTCGCAGGCAGGATCAAGGACAAAACATGTGGTCACTTCAATTGGATCAGCATCCGGCTCAACGATATCAAAAAGAGTATTGTCCGGGTTTGAACGCTGCTTGACCCTGGTCTGAAATACTGCATAAAATTGCCACCGGAAATTCCTGATTTTACCCTTCTTCAATTCGACTGGAATTCTTCACCCATAAGCATTCCTGGGTTTTAATTACCATTTAGGACAATGTTGACTACCTTTTACTTCCACAAGCGCTTGATTCTATGGTCCTGACCCTGATCTTTCTTTCCCTGTTTTTTTCCTTCTCTAACCCGTTCATCAATCCTGCTCCTCAGGCCTGCAATGAAACCATCAATGCCGGGCCGGACCAGGTTCTGTGTTATCCTGGAGGGAATGCAGATTTGAATGGGTTTTTCAGTGGAAATGAGATCAGCAGTTTGGAATGGACACCAGCAGCCGGACTGTCCGATCCATTCGTCCTGAATCCAACAGCCACGGTCAGCCAAACGTCTACCTATACCTTGACAATCAAGGCACCGTCTGGGAACAATCTGGTCGTGAACGGCGACTTTGAGAATGGCAACACAGGATTTACAAGCTATTACTGGTATGGGAATCCAGGACTGAGTCCCGGAGGGTATTCTATTCAGACTAATCCTCTCGTGTGTAATCCCGGCTTTTCCCAGTGTGGTGACCATACTACCGGAAGCGGCCAAATGATGGTCATTGACGGGTCAACTACCCCGGGCATTACCTTCTTCTGCCAGACCGTACCAGTCAATCCTAATACGGACTATTACTTCGAATTCTATATAACCTCAGTGTATCCTGTTTCCCCGGCAAATGTTCAGGCGACATTTAATGGGACGCCTATCGGGTCCGTATCTGCAACCGGGAATACCTGCGAATGGATCCAATTTTCTGCGGTCTGGAATTCTGGGGGAGCTTCATCAGTGACGATCTGCCTCGAAGACTTGAATATTATCGGCGGTGGCAATGATTTTGCCATTGATGATGTCTTCCTGAGAGAGATCTGTGAATACACAGATGAAGTAACGATCACTGTGCTAGATGAGATCATAGAACAGCAGGATTTCGAGGTCTGCTTCGGTGAATCCGTTAATGTCGCTGGCCAGTATTTTGACGATGCCGGAGATTATGAGGTCGTCCTCCAATCCTTCCAGGGATGTGACTCCACCATCAATGTCCATGTGGAAGTCGCTGTCATAGAAGCCTATATTGTCCCTCCCGAACCCATGAATTGCTATTTTCCAGAAACGACGCTGGAAGGTTCTCTCTCCGTCGGTTCAAACGGAATCAGCAGCTTTCTCTGGTCCACAACCGGAGGTCTAATCCTCAGCAACCCGCAGTCCGGCAATGTGACCATTGGCAGTGGTGGTCTCTATCAACTCCTGGTCGGAACCCAGTTCGGCACCATTACCTGCTACGATTCGGTAAGTCTGTTTGTGCCCATGGACACATTAGCCCCATTGATCAACATCTCCGATCCACCCTTCCTCTCCTGTCAGGATTCCACCCTCCAACTGGCGGCTCAGGGCATCCCCCTGCCTGTCAGTTCTTCCATCCTCTGGTCCACTCCCAACGGCACCATCCTCTCCGGAAAGGACTCTCTCAATCCGCTCATCCTCGGTCCCGGGATGTACATCGTCTCTCTCACCGATCTCGACAATGGTTGCATCGGTCTGGATACCACCATCGTCCTGGCCGATACCAGTAAACCCGTCATCCTCCCTCTGCCTGTGCCAGACCTCACCTGCCTGGATACCTCTGCCTTGATCCAGGTCTCCATCCCCTCACCCGCTGCCGGGGTTACCTTGCTCTGGTCTACCCCCAACGGATTCATTCTGGGTTCTAACGACTCTGTGGTCATCACCGCAGGCGCCCCCGGTCAATACAAACTCCTGGCTGTAGACACCCTCTCCGGCTGCTCTTCCACCTGGTCGGGCACCGTCCAGGAGGATGTGACCATTCCCATCGTTCAGTTGCCCGCTCAGGACACCCTGGGCTGCCAGCAGTTCGAACTCTCGGCCATCGCTACCCTGCCTCCCGGACTGGACTCTCTATCCATCTCCTGGTCCACCTTTAACGGGTCTTTCA
>JAIPBE010000018.1 GCA_021738725.1 Saprospiraceae bacterium
GGTCTGACGGGCATGCCCGTCAGACCTTTTTTTTGGGCTCATCTATCAACCCCACGCAATGGCCAATCAAATCCGCCAGCTGGCGGATTTTGATTCAAGAAAAAGTGTCGCCGGCCGATAAGCCGGATTCTGTTTCCGCCCGAAGGCGAAACCCTGTCATTTATCTGCTTCCGCCATCACTGACGGAATGAAGCTGCCTACCCCTCCGGGCTCCACCGAAGTGGAACAAGCCGAGCCGGCCTGTCCGAAGACCCGGATGTACATGGCATTTCAACCCACAAGGTTTATCCCACCACCGGATTACTCCGAGGATGCGTGTGCTCTTACCACACGATTTCACCCTTACCTCCTGCCAGAAGACAGGATCGGCGGTATGTTTCTGTGACCCGATCTGTACCCCAGCGCCTTCGCGCTAAAGCCCCAGCGGTTAGCTGGTGTGGTGCTCTGCGTTGTCCGGACTTTCCTCCCCGAACCTGAAATTCGAGGCGACAGAGTGGCCGACGACACATCAAAGATACACCCTTCACCAGTGCGCCACGCGATCAGGAGCGGCTCGAACAGGGTAAATATCGTCCCTGGGAAGATGGGAATGTTCTTCAAATGCGGATGTTCCGCTTATTTTGGGGGCAAAACAAGCACTTATGGAGCCGGTATTGACGAATGATGCAGTGGTTTTGGGACTTCTCATGACCATCCTGGCCCTGATCATGTGGACGTCCCGAAGCATCAAACCTTTCTGGAAAAAATTCTATACCTACATCCCGGCCCTCCTTCTCTGCTACTTTTTACCAGCCCTGCTGAACTGGCCTCTTGGTTGGGTATCCGGTGAGGATTCCAACCTGTATTTTGTCGCCTCGCGCTACTTGTTGCCGGCTTCCCTGATCCTGCTTTGTCTGAGCATCGACTTTAAGGCCATCCTCAATCTGGGACCGAAAGCACTGATCATGTTCCTGACCGGCACCCTGGGCGTCATCCTGGGTGGACCTGTCGCGATCCTGACCATCACCACCTTCTTTCCCGATCTGTTGAATGTTTCTCCCGATGAGCTCTGGAAAGGATTGGCCACTGTGGCGGGAAGCTGGATCGGTGGTGGAGCCAACCAGACAGCCATGAAAGAAGTCTTTGAGGTCGGAGACAACCTCTTTGGCAGTATGTTGGTCGTCGATATCATTGTCGCCAATATCTGGATGGGATTCCTGCTCTATGGGGCCAATATCAATCAGCGTATCGACAAATGGCTGAAGGCTGATTCGTCTGCCATTGAGGACCTCAAAAAAAGAGTAGAAGACTATCGCAGCAGCATTGCGAAAATGCCGACCACTTACAGCCTGTTTCTGATTGCGGCGGTCGGCTTTGGTGGGACAGGTTTAGCACATTTCGGAGCAGACCTCATCACGCCGGCACTCAGTGTGTATGAAGAGTCGCTCAAGGCAATAGGTATGCATTCTTTGTTGTCCAATTTCTTCTGGTTGGTCGTCATTTCTACCTCCTTCGGATTGATCCTGTCCTTTACCAGGGCGCGCAGCCTGGAAGGAGTGGGTGCCAGCCAATGGGGTTCATTATTTATCTACGTCCTGGTGGCCACCATTGGGATGAAGATGAATCTGAAAGAAGTGTTTAGCCATCTCGGCCTCTTTGCCATAGGCCTTCTCTGGATGTTGATCCATGCCGGAATTATGATCCTGGTGGCAAAGTTGATCAAAGCACCATTCTTCTTTCTGGCGGTTGGTAGTCAGGCAAATATCGGAGGTGCTGCATCTGCACCAGTTGTGGCCTCAGCTTTTAGTCCCAGTCTGGCACCAGTCGGTGTTCTGTTGGCTGTCCTAGGGTATGCTTTGGGCACGTATGGCGCATTGATTTGTGCCTGGTTGATGCAAGCTTCCGTATAGGTCCTTCTGCCGATTGTACGGCTTCAATATGTCTGTCAGCCCCACCAGAAATTTCACTAATTTCTGGCACCTTACAAACTTCCTTTTTGAGGCCAACATCTCCGGAATGCGATCACCAGCGACCCATCCAATCTGTCTGCATTTATCAATTTAGTCTTTATCTACATCTTTTCCGGGGAGTGGAGTAAGGCCGAATAGCAATTCCGTGAAGTGGTTGAGCTGGATTCTCTCGCATTGGTAGGTAGCCCAACGCTCTGGGCCACTTGGCTATACAATTGCGGCATATTGAGAAATCGGCAAGGCCAGTATGCAAAAGCCACCCCTGATTTTCAAGCGTTGATCGCACTGGAACCTCAAAACGGTCAGGCCTGTTCCAGACTTGTTGAGTCACTGATCCGGGAAGGTCGACATATTGAAGCCCAAGAACTGGCAGACAGGGCCATCCAATTGACGCCACAAAGTGTCACGGCCCATTATCATCATAGCCTCCTGGACGGGCATAACGGTCGGATCGATTCCGCATGTGCCCACCTGGAAAAAGCGCTCCGAATGGGATGGACCGATCAGGACGCTGTTTCTCATGATCCGGAATTGTCCGCCTTGCGGGCACAGTCCGACCGATGGTAATCTGTGCTCAAATTATTTGTCCTGAACAGATAGTGCCTCACCTTGTGGCCAATACAGAGATAGCCTTCGCAGACCGATCTCCTGGTTATTTCAAAGAGGCCTGCAAACATCTGGAAATTCGGATCGAATGCACGGGAATTGGTAACTTCCCATCCTGTCCAAGGTTACAGGATAGATAACACCCATCACTTACCCCAAGAAAAACAATCAACATGCGCTTAACGACCGTATTTCGGATCTCAACTTTGATCGTTCTACTCTGTGCGTTTGGTCTTACCATTCTGAATGCCCAAAACCGACCTCCAAAGACCACCTTGAAAGGAGCAGAAATGTACAAAGATCCGGACATTCAGAATATCCCGTATTGCGATCAGATCATCCCTCGTATCACAAAGGACCTGCAACGTAAAGCCGATTCCAGCTGTGAAACACAGGAATCCTGTATCCTTTGTCTGGAGCGCGAATCCCGTCATCCATTGTATTCTACTGTCTTTATGCAGCCAGATCCAGCGGTATGCTCCTCTGTAGGTGTATCGACTCAGGCTGTTGTCGACTCAGAGCGAAAAACATTTTCAGGAGGTGACCGCCCGACCCCTCCCTTCCAGGCCGAGATCCTGCAATCCGTCTGTGTCAATGGCGGAAATACCCTGGATGTCTATGTCCTCGGGAATGGTATTGACCGCAACTACAAAAAAGATGCGTTCAACTTTCTATGGACGGTGGATGGCAACAAAGCCGGCCATACCCAGCGGATCGACTGTGCCTGTGGCAATAATGCCGAAGTCCGAATCACGAATGCTGCAACAGGTCAATCGATCACCAAGCGTGTGAAGTTGCGTCCCTGTATGACCAACGAATAACCACTCTTTGTTGACGGAAAAGAGAAAAGGGCCTTCCGATCGGAAGGCCCTTTTTTGTTTAACAGTCGCCGGTCAGTCATCATACCCCAGCAGCGAATGCAACATGGCCTCCCATTGAGGGCATTGCCTGTCCAACTCGGCTTTCAAACCGTTTTCAGGCCAGGCGGACAAATCCGAAGGTAGACATGCATCCAGACAGTCCGCTACATGCTGACTCATTTGATTCAGGTCCATCATGATCTCCATGGCTTCTTCCTGCGTGCCATGATCCAGGGTGATAACCAACTGTTGGTTGAGGGAATCGATAGGTTGCAAGCATGCACAAATACGTTGTGCATCCTGTGCCGGTGCCATGGTGTTTTCACAGGCAAATCCCACAAACATGATGGTAATCAAATAACTGACGAGTGACAGAAAGGATATTCTCATGAGGCAAAAATGATCAATTGCATTGGATCCGGACATTGGGTTGCCCAAGAGAGCCGTTCTTCCAGTGCCGCAACACCAGGAAAATCGCCAGTATGCTCTCCTATATCTAATATCACCTGAAAATGGAGATGGGGCACCCATCCACCATTCTCATGCGGTTCCCCCAAATGACAGAAAGCCGTGCCAGCCGGGATGATATCACCCGGGGACCAATGAAGATCCGTCTTGGAAAGGTGGCCATATAAGGTCCAGAAAGGACCTTCGCTTGTTTCGTGTTGAAGAATGATCGTCGCCCCATAATCCAGAGGCTGAGCATTCATGGCCAGGCTGTGCACGATACCATCCAGAGGTGTAAACACCTTTTGTCCGGCATGGGCCCATAGATCAACACCCAGGTGTAAAGAGCGATCAACAGTCCCTTCGAGAAAATGAGGGGACGCACGATATATGCCCCGATGTTCGAGATACCCACCCCATCCAAGCGTTCCATTCCCCGCATCTATGGCCTTCCAGATCGCGGTATGCAGTTCTTGTTGATCTGCAAGATCGACTCCTTTTAACACCTCACCTGTCACGCTGAGATCCAGATGCACAGCATCCTCTTTTTTGAAGGACTGTCCCATCACGGGGTAAAGAGGCGATGGCAAAGAGAATGGAAGCGACATAGGACAAAGGTACAGGATGAAGTGGTTGCAGGTGAATCCTTTGCGAATAGCGAGAAAAGCCGATCTTTCCTCTGCATGCCGGTATACCGCCTCGATGACCGACTTCTGTTTCCCAACCCTCGACTCGCCGGTGAGGAGGGTTTGCTTGCCGTGGGGGGTGATCTTCGCCCGGAACGCCTCCTTCTGGCTTATGAAAACGGCATTTTCCCCTGGTTCAACGCTGGAGAACCTCCCTTGTGGTGGAGCCCTGACCCACGATATGTGCTTTTTCCCGATCAATTAAACGTCAGTAAAAGCATGCGCACCCTGTTGCGTCAAAAGGCTTTCCGGGTGACGTGTGATCTAAACTTTCCAGCGGTGATCCGGGCTTGCGCTCAACCTTCTCTTGGCCGGAATGAATCTGGCACCTGGATCACGACTGAGATGGAAGAAGCTTATATCGAACTGCATCGGATCGGATATGCACATAGTGTAGAGGTCTGGCATGAAAAGTTACTTGTAGGTGGCCTTTACGGCATCAGCATGGGGCAGGTCTTTTTCGGAGAAAGCATGTTTACACGGCAGCCGAATGCTTCCAAATATGGGTTCATTCACCTGGTCAACCAACTGGCTGCATGGAGATTTCAACTCATCGACTGCCAGCAGGGCACTCGCCATCTGATCAGTCTTGGGGCTGTCCCCATGCCCCGAGAAAAATTCCTTCAGGTCTTGCATGATCAGGATCACACCCTGACCAAGAGAGGGTTATGGGTTTTCGATCATAGACATTCCGGGTAGAGGACATGCTTTGCAGGCATGGCTCGATGCCACTTGGTATCTTCGCTGTATCATGGTTCGACATTTTACCATTCTGATCTTCTTAGGGGTCTATAGCATTTCCAATGTGGTAGGCCAGACATTGGGTTCTCCGATCAAACATCCATTGGTGCTAACTGGAGGGTTTGGTGAATTGCGACCAGACCATTTCCATGCAGGAGTTGACCTTCGGTCAAAGAATGGACAGGCCGGTGATCCGATCCTGGCCACAGGCGCCGGCTTTATCAGCAGGGCCATCATCCAGCGAGATGGATATGGACGAGCCCTTTACATTCAACATCCGGATGGCCGAACAACCCTGTATGCGCATTTGTCAGCCTTTATGCCCATTCTCCAGGCCCATGTGGATACCATAAGATATGCCTCCAGGAGGGAGGAGATTGATCTCGTGTTTGAAGCGGGTCAATTCCCGGTCGTCCGTGGACAGATCCTCGGGACGATGGGAAAAACGGGCCGAGCCAATGGCGTGCATCTTCACTATGAGGTTCGCGACAAAAACATTCACATTGCTCTGGACCCCGTTCAGAACGGGTTGCAGATCAGAGATCGAATACCGCCCGTTTTTCGAGGTTTGAAATTTTATGCCCTGGATGATAAACTGCTCCCTCTTTTTGAAACAGAGGTCACCCCCTTGCGCAGGGGGAAGGCCTTCAGAATAAAAGGTGACACCATCCAACTTGGGGCGTGGCGTGTTGGACTAGGTATTTCTGTTCAGGATCAGATCGCTGAAAATCGATTCAGAACCGGCATCCAACGAATGACCATTTCGGTGGATGATGAGCTTGTCTATTCCTTTGTCATTGATCGGGTAGATTTCCATCTCAATCGATATATCAATGCGCATCTGGATTATAGCGAATGGGTCCGCACCGGTCGAGGTTTTCATCGATGCTATCAAATCCCTGGCAATCGGCTACCCTTCTATCCGGAAATGAAAAAGGCTGGTTTGATCACCTTGAGTCAGAACAAGGCCCGCAAGGTGGTGATTCAGATTTCGGATGCATCTGGCAATAAAAGTGAGCTCTTGTTCTGGATCAAACGGGCTTCAGAAATGAAGGATCCGCCTCCCCGTCTGTTCCAATATCGGATACCGTTCGGGGAGTCTTTTAGCCATTCGGATCAGGATATTCGATTAAGTATTCCCGCCGGAGCTTTCTACGAGACGATCTTTTTCCAATTTTCCCGCCAGGAATCAGAAGACGGGGAGGTATTTTATCAGATCCACAACCCGGAGACACCGTTACACCAATTCATGACCGTTGCAATACGCCTCCCGGAAACGACAGACGTCGCCCAGGAGAAGTGGATCGGCGTTCTGACAGACAATGCCCATCTGGTATCCTGTGGGGGTTACATCAAAGATGGTCAGGTTGTATTCAAGAGTCGCCAACTGGGCGCCTACCAATTGATGATCGATACTCTGGCTCCGGTCATCACTCCCCTACAGGAACGGCTTGAACCTGATGCCCTGAGCTGGTCATTCCGGATCAGAGACAATGTCCAGTCTGCCGACCATATCCGCAACCTGAACTGGTCCATTTATCTGGATGGTCAATGGGTTCCTGGAGAGTGGTCGAATCAGGATGAGGTACTCACCATTCAATCGGATAAAAAGCTCCGAGTGAAGGCAAAAGATTTGGTGCTTGACGTCTGGGATGATCGCGGGAACCGATCACGATATCAAGGAAAAATCAATCATTGAACCAACAGCAGTCCGAGCCTGTTATTCCAAAAACAATCTATATGAGCCATTTGAAAGCTGGAGACCTCGCTCCGTCATTCAGTGCCCCCAATGAAAAGGGAGAGGTCCTTTCTCTGGACCAATTCAAAGGGAAAAAACTGGTCCTATACTTCTACCCAAAGGACGATACTCCCGGTTGCACTGCAGAAGCATGCAGTATCCGGGATAACTATAATCGGTTTCTGAACAACGGATATGCTGTGCTGGGGGTCAGTCCGGATAAGGAATCAAAGCATCAAAAATTCATCGACAAATATGATCTGCCATTTTCCCTTCTGGCTGACCCGGAACATAAAATCCTGGAAGACTACGGCGTATGGGGAAAGAAAAAATTCATGGGCCGGGAGTATATGGGCGTCATTCGAACCACATTTGTCATCGATGAGCATGGACTGATCGAAGAAGTGATCAGCAAGGTGAACACGAAAGAACATGCCGATCAGATTTTTGATCTAATGGATGTCGCCTCCTGACGAACGACTTGTAGATTCATAAAAAAAGGGCTGCTTTCAAGCAGCCCTTTTTTTATGCAGGTGCATTCAGGTTACTTGGGAAGAATCATCAAAATGGGAAGAAAGACCATTCCCATTCTTGCAGCCACCGAAAAATCGGGATCCATTTCATCAATGATCACCCACTCGCGGGGGTCTCCTTCATAGGCAGTGAATACCTCAAACCGACCGACATCGCTCTTCTCGCGGAGCTCCCATTCTTCAGGTGTGTTGGCCCAACGGGTCAACCAGCTCAATTGAATATTGTCATCGTTGGTCAATTCCCATTCTGTCGGGATATCTCGCCAGGTCTGGCGCATGGTGATAATCTCTGCACCTTCCTGAATCTGCCATTCGCTGAAATTATCCCGCCAGCGCGCACGAATCTCTCCCGCGTGGTCACCAAAAGTATAATCCCAAAAAGAGAGGTCATACTGCATGGACCAGCGCATCTTGAGCGAACCCATCTCCACGCCTTCATCATTCAGAATAACCCATTCTCTGAGGTCATCGGCCCAATGGGCATAAATGCCACCCATATTCTGTGCGCCCCCCTGGAGAGGTATCCAGAATAAGCAAAAAGCAAAAAGGCTAATGCAGAGGAAGCGGTGCAGATGGGATTTGATCATGGTATCAAAATGGGAGATCGTCGTCTCCTTCATCCTGGAATTGCGGCTCATTTTTCACCTCCGGAAAAGAGACATCTCCGAATGGGTCCTGGCCTGCTGGTTGTGGTGGCCCACTTTGTGCGCCTTCCACCCTCCAGGCATTGAGGTTGGTGAAGTATTTACCTTGCCATTCTCGACCTCTCAGATCAAACCACACTTTGATCTCTTCTCCCTCCTGAAAAGGGTCCATCAGAGGACAACGGTCCTGGGTCAGTTGGAATTTGACAAATTGAGGATAGTTTCCATCCTGGATCTCAATGACAAATTCACGTGCCAGAAATGTGGCTGATTTGTTTTCTGTAGGGAAGATCTTGACCAATTTCCCGCTGATCTCGAAGGCCATTTGACGTTTTTTTTATGGAGATTCAAAGGTAGCCAGAATGAACGGTTCAGATGGTCCCGTTCAACAGCTTCAGGGTTTTTTTTTCCGAACATTTGGATTTCTCCCTGCCAAATGCGAGGTTTGTCTCAGTTTTAACCATTTGGTTAAACCAGACAGGTAAATGACTGTAGATCAAACCACGGAAGAGCGGATCATCATCGCCGCCAAGCAGGTCTTCTTCGAGAAGGGGATGTCCGGCGCCCGGATGCAAGACATTGCTGACCGTGCCGGGATCAACAAGGCCCTGCTCCATTATTATTTCCGAAGTAAGGAGAAACTGTTCTTCATCATCTTCCAGGAATCCATCCAGTCCTTTCTACCACAGATCCAAACGATCTTCAGCAATACTCCGGACATCGGTTCCATGATCCGTGGATTTGTTCAGACATATATGGCGATGTTGAATCGTCAGCCCTATCTGGCAGCTTTTATCGTCCAAGAGATCAACCGGAATCCGAAATCAATGTGGGAGGCCATGAATCACACCGGATCTGCGCCATTTCCCATCCATGCATTTCAGGAGCTGGTAGCGAAGGAAGTAGATGCCGGGAATATTCGACCGATCGATCCCTTACAACTATGGGCACATATTATGGGCCTTTGCATTTTTCCTTTTCTGGGTCGCCCTCTGATGAAGATGATCTTTCAGTATAGTGATCCTCAATTCGACCACTTTCTGGTGGAGCGCCAGGAAGAGGTCATTCACCTTCTCATATCTTCCTTGAAACCTGAATAATGAAACCAACATTTGTACACCTTTTTCTGGTTCTGGCATTTTGGCTGGGTTGTTTGCCGGCATTCAGTCAGGAAGGTCTCTCCCTGTCAGAATGTTTCCAACTCGTAGAGCGCCAGCACCCTATTGCCCAGCAGGTGGCCATCCAGTCGGCGATCAGCGAAGCCAGACTGGACCAACTGAACCGAAATTACTGGCCCAAACTGGAGGTCCAGGGACAGGCTACCTGGCAAAATGAGGTCACTGTGGTGGACGTTCCCATCCCTGGATTCGAAACACCCACCGCTCCCAAGGACCAATACCGGATCGTAGGCGAACTGACTCAGACCCTGTATGATGGTGGGACTACCAGGCATCTGAAGGCCGCCTCCCGGGCTGAGCAAGGAGGAGATCAATTGCAAACAGAGGCAGATCTGTATCAGCTGAAATTTCAGGTAAATCAACTCTATTTTGGTATCCTGCTCACGCAAGAGCACAGGAAAGCTCTCGAATTGGTGCAGCAGGAATTGCAACGAAGGGAAGGTCAACTGGCCGATCTGTATACGGGCGGCATTGTCCAGCGAAATGATATCGATCTCCTCGCAGTTGAACTGATCAAACATCGTCAATCGTTGGAACAAAACCGATTGCAAGAGGAACTGTTGCGGGCCAATCTCGGCCAACTGATTGGTCGGGAGATTCCGTTGGGGACTCCATTCACCCTCCCCAATCAGGCAGAAACCAGCGATCAACCTCGTCGGGAATGGGCTCTGTTCGATGCCAAAGAGGCGGCTCTCGAGGCGCAGGCTAAATTGATACAGTCCCAGCAGCTGCCCAAATTGAGCATATTTGCACAGGGTGGTCTGGGTCGGCCCGGATTCAATCTATTCAATCCAGATCCGGCTCCTCTCTTCATGGCTGGTGCCCGATTGCGGTGGAATCTGAGTTCGTTCTATTCGAACCAGCCTGATCGGGAATTGATCCGATTGAACCGGGAAATGGTCGGTCAGCAAGAGGCCGGGTTCCGCCAGGCGTTGGACATACAAGTTCGTCAGGCGAAAAATGATTCAAACACCTACTCGGCCTTTTTAGAAACTGACCGCGACATTCTGGAGCGCCGCACCCGGATTAAAGATACTGCTGCTATTCAATTGGAAGAGGGCATCATTCCCACTCCCGACTATTTGCGAGAAGTGGATGCCTGGCACCAGGCCAGCCTGCAATATGAAGTGCACCGCATCCAGGCGATCCAATCCACCATTGAAGCCCGGCTCATCGCTGGAAAAAAACAAAAGAACTGAATCTGACTCCATATGAAACACTATTCCTTTCAGCTCCCTGCCCTCTTGATCCTGTCTGTTCTAATGGTGACATCATGTCGAAATAATGGACTGGAATTCGATGCCAGCGGCACCTTTGAAGCTACTGATGTCATCGTCTCCGCTGAAGTCGCCGGCCGCATCCTTTCCTTTCATGCGAACGAAGGTGACACCCTCTCAGCGGGAACCATTGTCGCACAGATCGACCCCTTGAGTCTGTCACTACAAAAAGAACAGATCGAGGCGACGAAGTCATCACTGGACGAAAAGACGATGAATGCAGAACCCCTGGTAGCTGTCCTGAAGGGGCAGATCGCTGCACAACGGCGACAGATCGATGTACTGGCCGGGCAGATGTCCGTCCTCCAGCGGGAAAAAGAACGATTTTCCAAATTGGTGCGTGCCGAAGCTGTTCCTCGCAAACAATTGGAGGATATTGAAGGTCAGATCGACATCCTGTCCAAACAGCAAGTGGCGGCCAGGAGTCAGGTCGATGTCCTTGAAATACAGATCGCTGCGCAGCGGATCGCGATCAAAAACCAGAACAGGGCCATCCTCAGTGAACGAGGACCATTGGACAAACGGGCAGCACAGGTAGATGAACAGTTGGCTAGAACGGAGGTACGCAATCCACTGAGCGGAACGGTCCTGATCACGTATGCCGAAGCAGGAGAGATCACAGGTCCTGGAAAACCCTTGTATAAGATTGCCAAAACAGATACCCTGTTTTTGCGGACCTACCTGACTGGAGGACAATTGCCTTCTGTCAAGCTAGGCCAATCTGTCCAGGTCATGGTCGATGATGGTCAAGGTGGTTACCGGAGTTACCCCGGCACGGTCACCTGGATCGCGGATCAGGCTGAATTCACCCCGAAGACCATCATGACACGTGATGAACGCGCCAATCTGGTATATGCCACCAAGGTGCGAGTGGCTAATGACGGACTCCTCAAGATCGGTATGTATGCCGAAGTAGATCTCAGCAAATAAGGTATGGATCGTATCATCGTCGACCAGATTACCAAGACCTATTCTACTGGAAAAGGTAAAAAACTTGTGGAAACTCCTGCGCTGCGGGGGATCAGCTTTTCTTGTGCAGAAGGAGAGATCTTTGGCTTGATCGGTCCGGACGGCGCTGGTAAGACCTCTCTTTTTCGCATTCTCACCACTTTGATCCTTCCCGACGGTGGTCAAGCTACCATGGACGGGCTGGATATCATTCGAGATTACAAGGAGATCCGCAAACGGGTCGGATATATGCCGGGGAGATTCTCCCTGTATCAGGATCTCACTGTGGAAGAAAATATGAACCTGTTCGCCTCTATATTTCACACCACTGTCAAGGAGAATTATCATCTCGTCAAAGAGATCTATCAACAGATCGAACCCTTCAAACACCGGCGTGCTGGTCAACTTTCCGGGGGAATGAAACAAAAGCTGGCTCTATCCTGTGCATTGATCCATCAACCACGCATGCTCTTGCTCGACGAGCCCACCACCGGTGTGGATGCTGTGAGCCGGAAAGAATTCTGGGATATGCTGGACCGACTCAAAGCACAGGGATTAACCATTCTGGTGTCTACACCCTATATGGACGAGGCCGCTCGCTGTGATAAAGTCGGCTTGATCCAGGATGGCCAACTGTTCTCTATGGATACGCCTCAAGGCATCTGCGATGAATTTACAGCTCCCTTATGGGCCGCCGCGGGTGATGAAATGTACCCATTGTTGAAAGACCTCCGCCGGTCTCCGGATGTACAAACCGCATTTGCATTTGGTGACAGCCATCATGTCACGCTGAAAAACCCTACACCAGAAGGGGAAAAGGCTGTCCGGGAATGGCTTGCACAAAGCGGACATACCGGGATCACCTGGAAACGCATCAGCCCGACGATAGAAGACCGATTCATGGCCTTTACAACGGAAGCACATGTCTGATTATGCGATCGAAGCCCGGGAGTTGACAAAAAAATTTGGAGATTTTACGGCCGTAGACCAGATCACTTTTGATGTTTCTGAAGGGGAGATTTTCGGATTTCTTGGAGCCAATGGCGCCGGCAAAACGACAGCTATGCGCATGTTGATTGCCTTGTCTTTTCCCACCTCTGGCTCGGCTACAGTGGCCGGCTTCGACTTGCTGCGTCAGCCCGAACAGATCAAGCGCAATATCGGCTATATGAGCCAGCGGTTTTCGTTGTATCAGGACCTGACCGTCAAAGAGAATATCCGATTCTATGGCGGTATTTACGGTCTCAGTGACCTGGAACTGGCTGCCCGGACCAAAGAGCTGCTACAACGTCTTGGACTGGAGTCGGAATCCGGACAATTGGTGGGCAGTTTGCCTTTAGGCTGGAAACAGAAGCTCGCCTTCTCGGTAGCTATCTTGCACCGTCCTCGCATTGTCTTTCTGGATGAGCCGACCGGAGGGGTGGATCCAGTTACGCGAAGGGCTTTTTGGGAAATGATCTATGAAGCCGCCGCCAGCGGCATCACCGTATTTGTCACGACTCATTACATGGATGAAGCGGAGTATTGTGACCGGGTCTCCATCATGGTCGATGGGCGTATCGATGCCCTGGACACGCCCTCCAATCTGAAAAAATCATACAGTGCTGCCAGCATGGATGAGGTCTTTCTTCAACTGGCCCGGAAGGCCACACGCGCAGACGGATAATAAAGCGGATGAACCATCATAGCCGAATCAAGCGATCATGAGTCAATTCTGGACCTACGTCATCAAAGAGTTCAAGCATATCCTGCGGGATTGGCGTACTCTGTTCGTCTTATTGGGCATCCCGATTGCGCAGATCCTGCTGTTCGGGTTTGCATTGACCAATGAGGTCAAGAACAGCAAATTTTCCGTTCTGGATCTGAGCAAGGATGAAGAGACCCAACAGATCACTGAACGGATGGCCGCCAGCCAGTTCTTCAACCTTTCTGAAAATCTGACCAGCTTTGACCAAATCGAATCCAGCTTTCAAGCCGGCCGAGCCAATCTGGTGGTGGTCTTTCCCGCGGGATTCAGCAAGGATCTCGAACAATCCCACCATGCCCAGATCCAACTCATCGCCGATGCCTCCGATCCCAACCTGGGATCCTCACTCCTCAATTATGCTGGAGCGATCATTCAGGATCATCAAATGGAACTCTGGAATGACCGAAAACTACCCTATGCAATAACTACTGAGGTCCGCATGTTGTACAACCCACAACAGAAAGGGGCCTTCAATTTTGTTCCGGGCGTGATGGCCATGGTCATGATGTTGATCTGTGCCATGATGACCTCCATTGCAATCGTCAGGGAAAAGGAACAGGGCAATATGGAGGTACTGCTCGTTTCTCCATTGCGGCCAATGGTATTGATCCTCGCCAAGACGGTCCCCTATCTTGCTCTGTCGCTGGTCAATCTCACGACGATCCTGATCCTGAGCGTCTGGTTGCTGGAATTGCCCATTGCGGGCAGTCTGCTGCTGCTCTATGCCGAGTCTGGACTATTTATCATGACGGCTCTGGCCCTGGGCATGCTCATCTCCACATCCACCAATAGTCAGATGTTGGCCATGTTCATCTCGCTGGTGGGTCTGCTCCTGCCAACGTTGATGTTCAGTGGATTTATGTTCCCGATAGAGAATATGCCCATGCCGTTGCAGGTCTTGTCCAACCTGGTACCCGCCAAATGGTATTACCTGATCGTCAAAGATGTGATGATCAAGGGCCTTGGATTTACTGCGATCTGGAAAGAAACCCTGATCCTTTTGGGCATGACCGTGTTCCTGTTCGTTTTGAGCTGGCGCAAATTTGACATCCGACTGACCTGACCCGAATCGATCCGATATGCGCACACTCCGATTTTTACTCGAGAAGGAATTCAGACAGATCTTTCGTAATCCAGCCATTCTGCGGATCATGTTTCTGATGCCGGCTATCCAGCTGATCGTGTTGCCCATGGCGGCTGATTATGAAGTGAAGAATGTAGATGTGGCCATTGTCGACCAGGATCATTCGCCCTACAGCCGGCAGTTGATCCGTATGATCGAGGGTTCACCATATTTCCGACTGAACACGGTGAGCACGTCCTTCGATCAGGCGTTGGATGAGGTCGAAGCAGACCGTGCGGACCTCGTCCTGCAAATTCCGGATGGATTCGAACGTGATCTGGTTCGGGATAGTGAAGCAAAACTTTTCATGGCGGTCAATGCCATCAATGGCGTGAAGGCCAATCTGGGAAGCGCCTATCTGGCGCAATCCATTCGAAATTTCAACACGGGCGTCAGAACGGAATGGGTGCAGTTCCCCCGGTATTTTCCAGAACCTCGAATCGAAGTTGTGCCTTCTGTGTGGTTTAACCCCCATCTGTCATATCCGCTCTTTATGGTGCCGGGCATCTTGACGATCCTGCTGACCATGGTGGGCGGTTTTCTAGCTGCCCTGAATATCGTAGTCGAAAAGGAAGTGGGGACCATTGAGCAATTGAATGTCACACCTCTGAAAAAATCCGAAGTCGTCATGGGCAAGCTGATCCCTTTTTGGGTGCTGGGTTTTGTGGTGTTGACAGTAGGGTTGATCATCAGTTATATTGTTTATGGCATCGTCCCTGTTGGTTCTCTGGTTGTGATCTATGCTTTTGCCGCCGTCTTTCTGCTGGCTGTCCTGGGCTTTGGTCTTCTCATATCTACCTTAGTGGACACCCAACAGCAGGCGATGCTGGTGGGATTCTTCTTTATGCTGATCTTTATCTTGATGAGTGGGCTGTATACGCCTATCGAAAGCATGCCGGATTGGGCACAGGTCATCACTCGATTCAATCCGGTCACCTATTTTGTCTCGGTGATGCGGATGGTGGTGATCAAAGGTTCGGGATTTGGAGATCTGGGTATACAATTTGGCAATATGGCTTTGCTGGCCATAGCACTGAATGGAGTGGCCATCTGGAACTACCGCAAGCGAGGATAACTGCTCCCTCTTCTGTACCTTGGAGGTATTGTCAAGACCGGTATTCCTTCGGGACCTCCTGTTCATTCTGTTGATCCAGAACCACCCTTATGAATCACTTTCTGGAAACCTGGTTGCCCGACCCTTTGCTTCGACGACTGGTCATCGCCGCGATCTGGATCATCCTCATCGGGGGGGTGATGGCCCTCCTCCGCCAACGGATCTTCTCCCGGATCAAAGACACGGAGAATCGCTATCGCTTTCGAAAGGGCGTCACCTTTATGGGCTATATCATCATTCTGGTCATTGTTCTCATGACCTTTCAGGTCAAGATGAGTGGTCTGGGCCTGGCGCTGGGAGTCGCCGGGGCGGGTATTGCCTTTGCTCTTCAAGAAGTAATCACCAGCGTAGCTGGTTGGATGGCCATTGTGTTTGGCGGTTTCTACCAGACTGGCGATAGAGTCCAACTGGGGGGTATCAAAGGGGATGTGATCGATATCGGTGTACTGCGGACCACCTTGATGGAAATGGGCCAATGGGTCGATGCCGACCAGTACAACGGCCGGATCGTCCGGATCGCCAACAGTTTTGTCTTTAAGGAGCCGGTATTCAACTATTCTGCCGACTTCCCTTTTATCTGGGATGAGATCAGAGTGCCGATCCGATATGGCAGCGACTACATGGAGACCGAGAAGATGCTCCAGCGCATTGCCGATACCTATTTGAAAGAAAGTGCAGAAGTCGCTAAAAAGACCTGGGCCAGCATGGTCAAAAAGTATATGATCGAAGACGCTATTACCAAGCCAATGATCACCCTGATGGCCAATGATAATTGGGTTGAATTCACGCTTCGGTACACCGTGGATTTCAAGCGAAGAAGGATCACCAAGGATACCTTGATGCGGGCATTACTCCAGGAAGTGGATGCCAGCGGCGGTCGCATCCAAATGGCTTCCACTACTATTGAGATCACAAAATTTCCCGGAAAAGGGGCTTAAGAAACGACTTTTGACGCGGTCATTGCGGGAAGGCAGGGAACTTTTCTTTGTGGAAATTTGTCCATATATTGTAGACAACTTTCCAGGATGAGAAATTACACCACTCTAGAGTCCACGATCAGTCAAGTGATGGAAGCCCTGATCATCCATCCAGCAAAGGGGCAGAAGAAATTGCCTGCCCACCATAGCAGCCTGCCCGGTGAATTGTTTACCCACCCTCTCGAGCTCTCGCTGATCATCCAGGCCGGCCTTCCATACCCGCTATTCACGCTCATTCAAAAAAGGGCGCCATTATCCGAGAAAGAATGGAGTCACATCCTGGATATCTCCGAAAAAACATTGGGTCGATATGCGAAAGAAGGGCCGAGTTTTCGGTTTCGTCGGTATCAATCCGAAAAGATCCTCGATGTGGCCCAAGTGACTGATCTCGGCCTGGCCTTTTTTGATTCCGAATCAGATTTTCGAGCGTGGTTGGATACACCCAATTACACATTCCGGGATCAAAAGCCTATTGACATGCTCGGTGATGCACACGGATGCAACCTGCTCTGCGATGAGTTGGGGCGGATGGAGCACGGCCTCTTTTCCTGATGGAGTCTTTTCGTCTGACGAGAATGAAATATGCCGGTTCTCTATCCGGGCGTGGAGCATCCTTATATCCCGGGCGTTGGAATCTTGTCGGTCAGGAAGTGATCTACACCGCTACCAGCCGGTCGCTTGCCCTGGTGGAGATCCTGGTCCATCTGCCCCGAAAGCTGATCCCCCGAGATTTCATCCTGCAAACGATCAGGATTCCGTCCAATTTGTCCATTCTGAATGTCAGGATGGATGAGCTTCCTCCTCAATGGCAACAAATTCCTCCTGGACCTGAGTCGCAACGCTTCGGATCATCCCTGATTGCGGATCATCTTTTGGTCATGATGCCCTCCGCTATCGTCCCAGAGGAACGAAATCTGTTGATCAACCCGCTACTACCCGGTTTTCCCCAAATTCAATTGATCCGGGAAGAACCATTCCCGGTAGATCAACGCCTCTATGCTCCTCAAGAGCTGTACTAACGGTCTTTCAACCGGTAGACAAATTTGAGGGCACTCCAAACGTCATCTACAGAAGCTACTTTGACATCCACCAGACCATTCTCCAGTCCGAAATCACGGAGGATATTTTCATCCAGATCTGAAGGGACTTTTGAACTTTTTTTGGGCCAGCTGATCCAGAACCGTCCATCCTTTTTCAGCGCTGCCTTCCAGGGAAAAAATTGCTTCTCCAGAGTATCCTGATCCGGACAAAAAATATGGATCAGGTCCAGTTCAGGTGAGGAAGGTGGCTCCGTCATCGGCTGCCAGTTGGACCGGAGCTGATCTTCATAAACAATGGAGGATGGCCAGTGACCTACAGCCATCCCTTCTTTGTACTCCAACTTTTTCAACAGGGGAACGGCCATTACTGCATGCGTTCTCCATGCCACTGCACCAACCCGGAAGGGAAGGTTTTGGCGCTCAACGTATGGAAACCCGTCTGTGAAACCGGTCCGGTAAAGAGGTGTATCCCCTTCCCCAGCACCACGGGATGAATGGACAGGATGATCTCGTCGACCAGGCCCGCTTCAAAGAGGATCGCATTGATCTGGCCCCCGCCTACCAGCCAGATGGGTTTGCCATCCTGCGCCTTCAACTCACGGGTGAATTCGATCGGGTCACCGGCCACAAATCGCAAATGATCTGCCGGAGCACTGGTCAGGGTGCGGGTAAAGACATAATTCATCCGATCGGTATGGGGGTAAGGCGACATCTGGGCAACAAAATCATAGGTGGTACGGCCCATTAGCAGGGTGTCGATCCCCGCGTAAAAGTCAAAATACCCATAGTCGTCATCGCTATATAACCAGTCGATCTCTCCCTGGGGTCCAGCAATATATCCATCAATGCTGATGGCGGTATAGAGGATCACCTTTCTCATTTCATCCTATTTTTTCTTGATCGAATTCCAGGTTTGATATAACATCTCCTGCTCCGGGCGAAATGCTGGCATTTCCGGTAGCGGATCACATGGTTTGAGGTGCTCATGGCATTCCCCAGGCAAGGATTGGTACAATCGGGTGCCCTTCGTTTTCCAAGCAAGCATCTCATCGGTGACCTCTTTGATGACTTTCCCCGGATTGCCGGCAATGATACTGCGCGCAGGAAACTCCTCTCCCGCTTTGATAAAGGTCAGCGCCCCGACAATGCACTCCGCTCCGATGATTACTTCATCCATGAGGACGCTATTCATTCCGATCAGGCTGTTTCGGCCTATGCGCGCACCATGAATGATGGCGCCATGTCCAATATGAGCAGATTCTTCCAGGACTACGGTGATCCCAGGGAACATATGAATGGTGCAGTTCTCCTGCACATTGCACCCATCGTGGATCTCGATACCACCCCAATCCCCCCGAATCGCCGCTCCCGGACCGATATACACATCCTTCCCGATGATCACATTGCCCGTAATAACCGCTTGTGGATGGACAAAGGCAGTGGGATGTACGACTGGGATAAATCCTTTAAACGCGTAAAACATGCGGCAGAAAAACTTGAGGTTCTGTGAATACTGTGTACACGTGAAGATCATCAAAATCCACCAGATAAGGGATGTGATACAGATCACTGACAAAGAGGAGTCGAGTACTGCATCTTTGTAACATGTTTGGAATGAACAAGAAAACAGAAACTACTGAGGCGCCTAAAAAGGTAAGCTTCAGCGAACTGATCAAGGGTCCAAAACCCGTACTGGTCGATTTCTATGCCGATTGGTGTGGCCCGTGCCGTATGATGCCACCCATCCTCAAGGAAGTGAAAAAAGCCCTGGGTGATGATGTGGAGATCATTAAGATCGATGTCGATCGCAACGGTGCGCTGGCCGGATCACTGAAGGTCCAGTCCATCCCTACCATCATGATCTTCAAGAACGGTAAGTCTGTTTGGCGTCAGTCTGGTGTGGCTCCTGCTCCAGCCCTGATCGAGGCCGTGCGCAGCCATATGGCATAATTCTTCTTTTGCAGAATACCCATTCCAGGCAATTTGCCTGGAATGGGTATTCATTTGTTCTGCTCCCGGCCTTTGCCCTACCTTCGCTTCCATGGCTGGCATCTATCTCCACATTCCGTTTTGTCGAAAGGCATGCCACTACTGTAATTTTCATTTTTCAACCTCACTGCGTCTCAAAGACGACCTCCTGGCGGCGCTCCATCAGGAAATCATCGCCCGAAAAACGGAGCTCTCCGAAGTCGTCTTTTCCACTATTTATTTTGGTGGAGGAACCCCCTCCATCCTGACCGCGGACGAATTGGATCATCTCCTCCAGATCCTCCGGAATCACTATCCGATCACATCAGATCCGGAGATCACCTTAGAGGCCAATCCAGATGACCTGACCGAAGACTATCTGGAACAGCTCCAATCCATTGGGATCAATCGGTTGTCTATTGGGGTCCAGTCCTTCTCTCCAACGGACCTGGCCTATATGAACCGGAGCCACGATGCCCAGCAGGCCATCACCTCCCTCCGATGGGCAAAAAAAATTGGATTCCACAGCTTGAATGCCGATCTAATCTATGGCACACCGGGCATGACCGATGCCACCTTCCTGGAAAATATCAAGACGATGGTGGATGCCGGCGTGGATCATATCTCTGCCTACGCGCTCACGGTCGAGCCGAAAACTGCCCTGGCACATTTTGTCAAATCAGGGTCTTCCCCCGCACCGGATGATGAACAGACCGTTCGCCAGTTTGCCCTGCTTCGGCAGACCCTGGCCCAAGCCGGGTTTGATCATTATGAAATCAGTAACTGGTCCCTTCCCGGACGGGAATCCAAGCACAACACCAGCTACTGGCAAGGGGAGCCCTATCTGGGGTTTGGGCCCGCTGCACACAGCTATGACGGACAAACCCGATCCTGGAATGTAGCCAATAATCCAGCCTATATCAAAGCCCTCCAGGAAGGAAGAATGGGACGAGAAATGGAAGTCCTTTCTCCTTCCGAAAAGTTTAATGAATATGTACTCACTCGTTTGCGCACCAAGTGGGGATGCCGCATGGCCGATCTCTCCTCAGCGGACCAGTCGTATTTCAAAGATGCTGTCGTTCCCTTTCTGGAGAAGGGATGGGTCTATGAGCGAGGCGACACCTTTTTGCTCACAGAGGCGGGGATGGATTTTGCGGATCATATCTCCGCCGAGCTTTTCAGATAAGACCTGAAGATTAAGCCATGGTAGTAAAGACCTGGTTGACATCTTCATCCTCTTCCATCCGCTCGATCAATTTTTCGACGTCGGCCATCTCTGCCTCTGTTAATTCCTTGGTCAGGGTGGGTATGCGTTCAAATCCTGAAGAGTCGACTTCCATGCCTTTCTCCTCCAGGAAAGTCTGCAGGGAACCGAAGGATTCGAAAGCGCCATAAATCACGACAAGGCCCTCTTCTTCACCCAATTCTTCGCCTCCGAAGTCGATCATTTCAAACTCCAATTCTTCCAGGTCCACGCCTTCGGGCAAGACCACTTTGAAAAAGCACTTGTGTTCGAAGAGGTATTCGACTGATCCGGAGGTACCCAGGCTGCCGTTGCACTTATTGAAGTACGATCGCACGTTGGCCACTGTTCTGGTCGGGTTATCCGTGGCACATTCTACCAGAATTGCAATGCCGTGTGGGGCATAGCCTTCATAGACCAGTTCCTTGTATTCCTCCTGATCTTTGGATGAAGCCTTTTTGATGGCCCGTTCGACATTCTCCTTGGGCATGTTTGCCGCCTTCGCATTCTGAATGGCCGCCCGAAGCTTTGGATTGGCTTCCGGTTCCGGCCCACCCTCTTTAACGGAGATGGCGATCTGTTTGCCGATCCGGGTAAAGGCTTTGGCCATGCTGGCCCAGCGCTTCATTTTTGTAGCCTTGCGATATTCGAATGCTCTTCCCATGGTGGTTCTATTCTATGGCGTTGCAAAATTAGGTGGAATCTCTGTTGGATGCATGGTTTCGCGAGGAATTCTTCGCTCCAAAATCCTTAGAATACATGAAAAAAGTCCCGTACCTGAGGTTCGGGACTTTTTTCATTTTCTTCACATCAACTGTTACAGTTGTTTGGCGATCATCTCAATGACCTCATGTTCAAACTGGCTGAAATGTTCACCTGCCTGACACAGGCCTGTCATTTCTCTTTTCAGTGCTTCCAACCCTGCTTCACCGGGATAGAATCGAGGCCGCAGGACTTGCATGACTTCGAGGCATTGGATGTCGTTACACTGGCTAGCTGGTGTTCGAATATGATCCAGGTGCTCTTTTCCGAGGTGATCTGCGATGTATTGTAGTTCCTGATCCTCCAGTTGGCCATCGGCTTCCGCCAGATACAAGAGGATAAAGGCCAGATAGTCCTGCTTATCCCAATCGTCCGTGTCGATGTACATAGGTTGAATTTGCGGTCAAAATAGAAAAAACCGGGGACAAGTGAGGGAAAGACCAACCACAGGTCAAAAGGCCATCACGCAACATCCCCTCCATTCAATCAATGTACCGGATGAGCCGGTCGATCAATAGGCTCTGGCAAATAAAACCCGTTGACTGCTGGGTTTACCCGTCAGGATGCACTTGCCCTGTACCTGCTCAGCGTCGAGCGGAATACACCGGATAGTTGCCTTGGTCTGCTCCTTGATGGTCAGTTCTGTTTCGGAAGTACCATCCCAATGGGCGGAAACAAAACCGCCGGGGCCATCGAGGATGCTGACCAGCTCTTCCATGGAATCGGCGTTGCGGGTGTTTTCTGTGCGGTAGGCTTTTGCCCGTCGCAGCAGATTCTCCTGGATCTCATCCAGCAAGTTGACGATATAGTCGGCAGCTCCATCCTTGGGCACAAAGGCCTTTTCCTTCGTATCCCGACGAGCGATCTCCAATTGGCCATTTTCGAGGTCACGCATTCCGATGCCGACGCGCGCAGGAACGCCTTGCATCTCGTGTTCGGCAAATTTGAACCCGGGCCGTTTGGTCTCATCGTGATCGTACTTGACAGAAACACCAAGAGCGCGCAAGTTTTTCATCAGGGCCTCCGCAGCGTCATTGATCTCCGGAGATGGTTTCGGGATCGGTACGATCACCACCTGGGTCGGTGCCAGCTTGGGAGGTAACACCAGTCCATCATCATCACTGTGGGTCATGATCAGTCCGCCAACCAGACGGGTCGATACACCCCAGGAGGTGGCCCAAACCAGCTCCTGTTGATTTTCTTTGTTGAGGAAGGTCACGTCAAATGCCTTGGCAAAGTTCTGGCCCAGGAAATGGGATGTCCCAGCCTGGAGTGCCTTGCCATCCTGCATAAGGGCTTCGATACAATAGGTATCATCCGCGCCTGCGAATCGCTCATTCGCAGTCTTCACGCCCTTGATGACCGGCATCGCCATATACTCCTCGGCAAAGGCCGCATAGATGTCCAGGATCAACTTCGTTTCATCGACTGCCTCCTGCCGGGTGGCGTGTGCCGTATGGCCTTCCTGCCAGAGGAATTCCGTCGTGCGCAGAAACAGGCGCGTGCGCAACTCCCAGCGCACCACATTTGCCCATTGGTTGATCAACAACGGGAGGTCTCGATAGCTCTGAATCCAATCCTTGTAGGTATTCCAGATAATGGTCTCGGAAGTGGGTCGGACGATCAGTTCTTCCTCCAACTTGGCGTCCGGGTCTACGATGAGGCCGGCACCACCGGGGTCATTCATCAATCGGTGGTGGGTGACCACTGCGCATTCCTTGGCAAATCCATCCACATGCTCTGCTTCCTTGCTCAAGAAGCTCTTTGGAATGAACAAGGGGAAGTAGGCATTGACATGGCCGGTGTCCTTGAACATACGGTCGAGCTGCTGCTGCATTTTTTCCCAGATGGCAAAACCATGAGGCTTGATGACCATACAACCGCGAACGGCGCTGTAATCGGCCATACCGGCCTTCCGGACAATGTCATTATACCATTGACTGTAATCTTCGCTGCGGGAGGTAATTGCCTTTGCCATGTCAGGATATTGGGTTGAAGCTCTTTACGGATGAAACGTTCTCTTCGTTGCGCCGGAACCGGATGATCTCTTCTATTGTTGAATGATTGAGGTCTTGTTTAACACGCTGTTTAATTGAATTAAGAGCGTTTTAACACCTTTCAGGCGCCAAAAGTACTACATTAGTATTGGAAGAGAGGAGATAGACCATAACGAGTAAAGCACATGAAAAATCTTTGGAAAAACCGGATACTGCTCTTGTTCGCGGCCACTTTGCCGCTGATCATGCAAGCGCAATCTGACGACGACCTGTACTATGACCCGGTGTGGGATGTCTCACCCGAGCCCATGGTGAACGATGTGGAATCAACACCCCCCGTCTCGACATATCGGGAAGAACTCCCCGAGTATCAAGACGATTATGATGATTACGAATACTGGGAAGACCAGGGTTATTTCTATTCATCCCGTCTGCGTCGTTTCCACAACCCCTACCGCGGATTTGACTATTATGATCCCGTATACACGGATCTCGGCTTCTACGATCCATGGATCATGCCTGGCTCGTCGATCTATATCAATATTGGAGCCGGTAATGATTACAGGTCATGGCGTCGATACAATCGTATGCACTGGGGACCCAGCATCGTAATCGGTGGTGGTTGGAACACCTGGGGCTGGCGTCAATACAGCGACCCCTGGTCGTATAATCGTTGGGGGGCGTACCGCGTCTACGACCCATGGTTTGACCCGTTTTGGGGAGGGGCTTGTTTTAACCAAGGCTGGAACTACGGTTGGAACAATGGTTGGAACAATGGTTGGGGCTCCGGCTGGGGTAACAACTATTATGTGAACAACAACTACTACTATAACGATGTCTACAATCAACCCGGCTACTGGAATGGCAACGGCAATGGCAACGTCAACCAGAATCCGAAGGGCACTCATTATGGACCACGGCTTCCGGGGGCTCGTACCGGGCCCAGCCGCGGAACAGTACGCGATCCGGAATACGTCGGTGGTGGCATACCCATCCTGAAGGAGTCCATTGGCCGGCCAGCTGGGAACACGGCTGGTGACCAGGACGGCAACGGTAGTGGCAGAGTACTTGGCGACAACAATGGCGTTCGTGATCGTGATGTTTCGACCGTTCGTCCCGGTTTGGACCAACCTTCCACTCCACGGAATCAACAGGTCAAGGACCCTGTTCGCAGAGACCCCCTTGCGCCTTCAGCCGATCCATCAACGCGCCCTAATGATCCGATGAAGGACCGGAAGGGTTGGAGTGATATACCAGACAAGCGTCCGACAGAACAGACTGACCGCCCTGTTCGTGAGGAAAAATCCCGGGACAGCTATCGGGATGAATACTTGCGCCATCGTCAAGCGCCGCCCACTGCGGAACCGCGAACATTCCCGGATTCGAGGACGAGATCACGAACAGACAGATCTCCGCAAACGCGTCCGAATCAGGATGACAACCGGAGCAACCGACGTCCAGCTCAGACCTTCCCCGATCGGAAGAAAAATGACCGGAAGCAGGATCGCCCGACTTATCAGGCACCACCTCCTACCCGGCAGCAGACGCCCAGTCGCACGTTTGATCGCCCGACACGAAATAACAGCAACAGTGGTGGTAACCTGAACGGTGGAAGTGATTCCAGCAAACAGAGAAGCAATAGCAATTCCGGAGGCACCAGCGGACGGAAGAAAGGACGAGGCGGCGACCAATAAACGTTTCAGCTACGTTCCAAAGTAAAATGTGCAAAGGTGGATGATCAGCCCGATGGGCTTCATCCACCTTTTTATTTCACCTTTGATCAGAATTTTTTATCAGATGAAAATACAGACAGCACTCCTCTTTATTTGCCTCCTGGCCCTTCAGGGCCTGATGGCTCAGTCTGCCAGCGATGCCCTCCGGTTCAGTCGATTGGATCGAAATGGAGGCGCCCGATATATCAGTGTGATGGGGAGCCTGGGTGCTCTTGGAGCAGATTTTGGTGCATTATCAACCAACCCCGCCGGTCTGGCGGCCTTCCGCCGTTCAGAACTTGCCTTGACACCCGGACTTTATCACATTTCCAATGACAGTCGACTGCTGGATGGTGACAATGGAATCTATCCCGATGATCTGAACCGTTTTCATTTCAACAATGGAAATATCGTTGCTGCTCATCAACCACGCAGTGGCCGGTGGAAGTCAGCCAACCTCGGTATCGGTATCACCCAAATGGCCACTTACCGCTCACAACGGTATTGGGAGGGTCTTGCCCCAGGCTCGTTGACCGACCGGTTTGTTGAACTGGCCGATGGTATCCAACCCGATGATCTGGATGCATTTGAAGCCGGTCTGGCTTATGAGGCAGGAGCGATCTATGACCAGAACAATGACAATTTCTATACTTCGGACTTCCTACTGGTTCCCGACAGGAGTGCCCTTGTCCGCAAGGAACAAACGATCACTACTTCCGGATACCAGAATGAATTGCAACTTGGTTTTGCCGGCAATTACGACCACAAACTCTACCTGGGAGCAACGGTGGGCATTCCCATCCTCAATTATGAGGAGAGCAAACGGTATCGGGAAGAAGACCAGCTAGATACTATCCCCTTTTTTAACAGTCTGATCTGGCAAGAAGACCTGAGCAGCAGTGGCACCGGGGTCAACCTCAAACTGGGTATGATCTACCGTGTCAATCAGATGATCCGGGTAGGCGCAGCGGTACATACACCGACCGCCTTTGCGATCACAGACAACTACACCAAAAAGCTGACCTATAACTTTACTGAAAATGGTCAGAATTACAACCTTGATGCAAGTTCACCAGACGGCGTGTTTGACTACCGCCTGTATACCCCCTGGCGTCTGATCGGAGATATTGGACTGGTCCTGGGAGGCGGGGGCGGCTTGACTGGGATTGAGCGACCATCCGGCTTTATCAGTGCTGAGATCGAATGGGTGGATTATAGCACAGCCAGCTTCAATTTTACTCCGGAGGTCGACAACCCGGCATTTCGAGAAGCGGAGCGTCAGGCCAACCAGGCCATCATCGAAACCTTGCAGGATGCATTGAACATCCGTTTAGGTGGGGAATTGGCCTACAGTATTTTTCGTTTTCGAGCCGGAATGGGCTTTTCTGGCACGGAGTATGCTAATAATAAGTTGTGGTCGCGCTCCTGGTCAGCTGGCCTCGGAATACGGGATGATAACTTTTATATCGACCTGGGATTCCGCAGACAGAGCAGAGAAGAAGGGTATATCCCTTATGCGACAGCGACAGCACCAGAATTACTCGTCAACACCAAACAGGTTCAAGATCTGTTTGTGATGACGCTTGGTATAAAGTTGTAAAGGGGGGAATTTTTGGGCAGGCGGGTGAAGACCCGCTTGTCCCTTTTTAGGTCCTATGGTACTGCGTCACCTTCTACTGACCGGCCTGATCGGCCTCTTCCTTCACCCCAACCAAGGAGGTGCCCAATCCACTATCTGCCCTTTCTCAAAAGTAACTTCTGCCCACCTGGTGGAATCATCGTGGCAATATCTGCAAACTGTACACACATCATCCAATACAGTTATTCATCAGGGACTGGACGCTTTTCCCTCCTATCTCCATTTTCGTTTCGATCAAACAGCGGAAACATTCACCAGTGATGTTTATGCCGAACACAACTGGAAAGTCCTCCAGGGTCAATTGTACCTGCCTTATCAGGGAGATTCAGTGTTCTGTATCCAACAACCGCAGGCTGATCGTCTGACCCTTGGTTTTCAAACAGGAGAACGGAATGAAAGCTATACATATGTCTTTCAAAAAGTAGAAGCAGAGGCCACACCGTTTGTTCGCCCCTGGTATGAACTGCCGACGATTCTGGTCAAGCGAGACAAAACAAGCAGATCAAACAAGGGGAAGAGCCCCTGGTGGGCCTTTTGGCGAAGATGGCAAAAAGGGAACCCGCCTGACTCGCCCCCCCTTCGTATTCAGATCGAAGTGACTGGCGGTGGTTATTATGGCGGGCTCAATCCCGTTTATCGTCAGTATGTCAAGATCAATTCGGAAGGTCGCCTGATCCGGGAGGTTCAGACAGCACGCGAAGGATTGATGGTCACCCGAAAAAATATCGACCGGTCGGAACTGGAAGAGTTCACCGTCTGGATCCGTGATCAGGGATTTTTTGACTTTGAGCGGGAATATGATTGTACTGATCCGCTCTGTCACCGGAGAAAAGGTGAAAAACCCAGGCCTATGCCCTTACAAGTCCTGGTGACCATGGGTCAACGAACCAAAATCGTGTCCGTTCCGATCTGGGGAGAAGACAACCAGCATGTCCAGTATATTCACTACCCGCCGCTCATCGATCAGATCGTGGAAACGGTCTATCAAATGGCGGATCGGATGGATCGGAAGTGAGGCTTGGAGGCTTGGAGACCTTGGGACTGTGAGACTTTGAGAAAGTGAGAAAGCTGGCGCGTTCACATTGAGTCCTTTGAATTTAGGATTTGGAATTCATTTGAATTTTGGGATTTGATTTTTGTCATTTCATTCTCTCCACTTGTCGGTAAAAGGGAGTGAAGTGGATTCCATGGCTTGTGATCGATCAGAGTCCTTGAGATTCGTCGAGAAGCATTTTGTTGATCTTGACAATGGGGCCCGGGCATACTTCCTGATGACAGGCAACGCAAGTTTTGACCATGCCCTGATAGGATTGGCGATAGGCCTCTGGAGATGCATCTTCCATGGCTTTCGCCGCCTCCAGAAATGCCTGAGCATAGGCTTTGAATTCGGGGGTTGCAACCTTGTCCGGTTGGGTAGCATGGGCTGTGAAAATGGCGTCCGCATCCCACTTCGGCATTGGCCGTTTGCCAACGGCGACTTCTTCTTTTACCCGCATACCCTCATCGAACATATCCCTCATCAACAAGGCCAGTTCACTATCACCGTTCGGATTGTAGATCTTCTTTTTGGCTGGTGCTGCGCAGGATTCCTCCCTTTGGGAACAGGAAGTTCCAAAGGCCAACAGACTGAATACCAAAAGAAGACTAGACCACTTCATACTACATTCGTTTGTACAAAGATGACAGAATTTCAAATGAAGACCAATTGCAGCCATACTGAGTGGAACATATGCCCCAGTGATTGGAGGGTTCAGGGTCATGCCATTCTGATCCCTGGCGAGTTTCTTTCCATTTCAATGCCCTCATCTTGAATATGGACATGTCGAGTGGACACGGGGTAGAACCGGACGGCATTTCCTCAAACAGATTTCAACCAACCTGTGAGGCTCATCCGGGGTCGGAGGGTCGGAAGCACCTCATGTTCGACGACATCACTTCTAAAAAAGGTCATCCGTCCGCCTTCCGGAAAATAGACTTGTGGTCCTGCGTTTTCGGGATATAAGACAAGCGCTCCCCCATCGATGGGTAGCCAATCTTCGTTCAGATAGGTGACGATTGAAAATCGTCGCCCTGAATCGGAGCGAAACTGGTCCTTATGGCGCAGGTAAAATGACCCCGGACCATAGATAGCATAATGGAATTCCATGGCGTTCAACCCGGTGTAGCAGGTCTGGTTGAGATAATCCATGAACTTTTGGATGGCGGCCAAAAACTCTTTCTCAAAGCTATCGTCGGGATGGTCATCCAACCAGCTGATCAGGTCACCTCGCACACTTGCATCTGTTTGATGGCCGATTGCGCGACCGATTCCGGCCGGGTGCATGTTTCCGCTTTGCAAACGAGATTGGAGGTTTGCCCTCAGGCCGGCGACCAGATCAGGGGAAAGAAAACTGGACGCACTGGCAAACTGATCCGCCAGCACACCTTCGATCAGGGTTTCGAAAAGGGACTCCATTCGGTTTGATCGAGCGATGTAACCAATACGGGCCGTTCGACAGGTTGAAAGTACTTCCCTTTTAGAGGAATGCGAAAAAATGTGGTTGAGATCAGCTGTCGATCCTGCTGATCTGGGCTCCCAGGGCTTGCAGACGCGTGTCGATCTGTTCGTAACCCCTGTCGATCTGATTGACGTTGTGGATGATGCTACGACCCTCGGCGGACAGGGCGGCGATCAACAGCGCCACGCCGGCACGAATATCCGGTGAGGACATGACGATGCCCCGGAGAGGGTATTTTCGTCCCAAACCGATGACGGTCGCGCGGTGGGGATCGCACAGGATGATCTGAGCGCCCATATCGATCAGTTTGTCCACAAAGAACAAGCGGCTTTCGAACATCTTCTGATGGATCAGGACGCTCCCATTGGCCTGGGTGGCGAGGACCACCAGGATGCTCATCAGATCGGGTGTAAATCCGGGCCACGGAGAATCATAGACGGTCAGGATGGACCCATCGATGAACGTTTGGATGTCATAATGATCCTGGGCCGGGATGTGGATATCGTCGCCCTGGAATTCCATCTGAACGCCGAATTTGGCGAAGGTGGCCGGTATCACACCGAGTTGGTCGACCCGACAGTTTTCGATGGTCAGCTCTGACTGGGTCATGGCAGCCAGTCCGATGAACGAACCGATCTCGATCATATCAGGGAGGAGGGTGTGATTGGTTCCTCCCAAGGCTTCTACGCCCTCGATGACCAGCATATTCGAACCGATCCCCGCTATGCGTGCGCCCATCGCGTTGAGCATGCGACACAGCTGTTGCAGGTAGGGTTCACAGGCCGCATTATAGATGGTTGTGGTGCCTCTGGCTTGCACGGCAGCCATGACCAGGTTGGCTGTTCCGGTGACGGATATTTCGTCCATCAGGACATAACTGCCCTGGAGTTGATCCGCTTCGATCCAATACTGATTATGGACATCATCGTAACGAAAGGAGGCACCCAGCTTTTCAAAGGCCAGAAAGTGCGTATCCAATCGACGGCGGCCGATCTTGTCCCCTCCGGGTTTGGGCAGACGAGCCTTGCCGAATCGAGCGAGCAGCGGACCGATCAACATGACCGAACCCCGAATGCGGCCTGCCTTCAGGGCAAACGCTTCGTCATGCAAGAAGGACGTGTCGATATTATTGGCTGTAAAGGTCCATTGATGGTCACCGGATGCTTCTACGGTAACGCCCAGGCCTTTGAGCAGATCGATGAGGGCCATCACATCCCGGATCGCCGGGACATTGCGGATGGTCACTGTCTCTTCGGTCAATAAGACAGCGCAGAGAATCTGGAGGGCCTCATTCTTGGCGCCCTGGGGGGTAATACGACCATGAAGGCGATTGCCTCCGATCACTTCAAAGCTATCGGCGATCATCCTGGGGGTTTTGCTGCGAAAATAGGTGCCCCGCGCCAGATCCCGCAATGGAATGGAAAATTAGGTGTCGATCTTATCGACGGCGGCGGTTCTTATTATAGCTGCCACCGGATCGTCCGCGACCAGATGAACGGCTGCCGTATTTGCTTCGACGGGTGTTGGTCGTCGTTTGTTGGCTATAGGATACCTGCGCCAGGGCTGTATCAAACTGAATGCCATCTTCGAGGGTCAAGGTGTTTCCGGAAAGTGCTTCAAGGTCACCTTTGATGACCTCATCGCTGACATAGGGCTCTCTATTCCACGTTTTGTACGCCAGTTTCATATAGGAGCCGATAATGACGATCAACTCCTTTCGTTTTTCACTGGGCTCCATGGCCTGGGCCTTTTTGACCAACTGCTGGATATTATGCCCGTAGTGTCTGAATTTCACCTCCTGAACTGGATAGTGGAGGTCGCGAACGATCTCTTTGGGGTTGGGCTTTTCTGGAGTTTCCCCTGTTGAGCTTTTTACATCGAGCTGATAGTCGGCGATCCGAAAAAAGTGTTGCCAGAGTTTATCGGTGGTATCCTCATTGGCATTCTTCTGCGGATTGACGATGCGCATGATCTCCACAATGTTGTCAGCTGCGATCTGGCGAGCTTGTGGATCTTCGATGGTCTTGCACCAGTCGATCAGCTCCTGGACGTAACGTCCATATTCAGAGATGACGAGATTATCTTTCTGGGAATTGTAATCCAGGTCGATGACGTTGGTCATAGTGGGGGTTATTCTACAGTAACAGATTTGGCTAAATTCCTGGGCTGATCGACATTACAGCCTCTTCCAACTGCAATATAGTAAGACAGGAGCTGGAGAGGGATCACAGAGAGTAATGGTGCCAGGGCATCTTCCGTCTCCGGGATCTCAATGGTGTAGTCAGCCATATCTGAGATGGCTTTTTCACCTTCGCTGACGATGGCGATCACCTTTCCTTTCCTGGCTTTTACTTCCTGGATATTGGAGACGATCTTGTCGTAGGCGTTGCGGTTAGTCGCGGTCACAATGACCGGCATGTTCTCATCGATCAGGGCGATGGGGCCATGTTTCATTTCTGCAGCGGGATATCCCTCTGCATGGATATAGGAGATCTCTTTGAGTTTGAGTGCACCTTCAAGTGCGACTGGGAAGTTGAATCCCCGACCCAGGTAGAGGGCATTGTGGGAATCCTGGATCTCCCGGGCGATATACTGGATCTGCGGTTCGCACTCCAGTACCCGCGCCACTTTGTGGGGAATACTTTCCAGTTCGGTCAACAGGCGTTGGTAGTAAGAGGCGGATATCGTCCCCCGGCTATTCGCCAGTTGGAGGGCCATCATGGTAAGTAGTGTCACCTGACCGGTAAAGGCCTTGGTGGAAGCGACTCCGATCTCCGGGCCGGCATGAATATAGCTGCCAGCATCCGTCAGACGGGAGATGGATGAACCAACCACGTTGACCACCCCATAGACAAGTGCACCCTTTTCGCGGGCCAATTCGATTGCCGCGAGTGTATCTGCTGTTTCACCGGATTGAGACAGGGCGATAATGACATCGCTCTCCCGAATGATCGGGTTGCGATATCGAAATTCCGAGGCGTATTCCACTTCAACGGGGATACGGGCCAGGTCTTCAAAAAGATATTCACCGACCAGTCCGGCATGCCAGGAAGTCCCACAACCGATGATGATCATCCGTTCGGCCTTCATGAAGCGATTCTGAAATTCTTCGACGCCACCCAGTCGAATCCAGCCTTCGGTAGCATTGAGGCGTCCGCGCATGCAGTCGGCAATGGTATTGGTCTGCTCATGGATCTCCTTGAGCATAAAGTGATCGTAGCCGCCTTTTTCGAGGCGTTCGATCTCCAGGGTCAACTCCTGGATATAGGGGGTCTGGACCTCGTTGCCGATGGTTTTGATCTGCATATATCCATCGCGGCTCAACACAGCGATCTCCTCATCGTTGAGATACACCACACGCTTGGTGTGCTCGATGATGGGGGTAGCATCTGAAGCCACCAAAAATTCGTCATCTCCGATTCCCAGGACCAAGGGACTGCCTTTTCGGGCGGCGACCAGCTTGCCGGGTTCCCGATCATCGATGACGACAATCGCATATGCACCGATGACCCGACTGAGGGCAACGCGGACCGCTTCTTCCAGGGAAAGTGAATCACGCGATTGCAGTTCTTCGATCAAGTGCACCAGCACCTCTGTATCGGTTTCACTTTCAAAGCTGTGGCCCAGTTTCTCCAGTGCTTTCTTGAGCAGTGCGTAATTCTCAATGATACCGTTGTGGACGAGGGTCAGATGGCCATTGCCAGAGCTGTGAGGGTGGGCATTGATATGATTGGGCTGACCGTGAGTCGCCCAACGGGTGTGTCCGATTCCGATCTGCCCTATTGTATCTCTGCCCTCGGTATAGGCCATCAGGTCGCTTACTTTGCCCTGACGCTTGTAGATGTGCATGCCGCCGTTGAGCAAGGCAACGCCCGCACTATCGTAACCCCGATATTCCAGACGTTGCAGTCCTTTGATCAGGATGGGATAGGCTTCGCGTTGACCGATGTAGGCGACAATACCGCACATAATTTACGGATTTAATCGGGAATAAGTGATCGTGAGTTTAGGGGCACCATTGGAGGCGGATGCTCCACAAATGACGGTTTGCGTCGGATTGGAAACACCCTGGCGAACCCGGACAAACAGCGTCGGGCTGGCTTCACCGCTGATAATCTTCTGCACTTGAGCAGAAAGATTGAACCGGTAGGTTGTATGTTGATTATCCAGGGTCAGAGGGATTCCTCCAAAGTAGTTTTCCAGACCAAAGGTGCCGGAGCCCAGGGCATAAACGACATCATCTATGAGGATGAGGCGGTCATCTTCATAGGTGTAGATCTCCAGCTGAGTGGGTGGGCCAAAAGGATTGCTGGTCGCTCCGTCGAGATAGCAGACAGTCAGTTCCAGTGTAGCCAGATTGACGACGACAGGCTCCTGCATGGCCAAATAAGGGAAATGAACTTCCAGATCGAAGCCTTCGACTCCCTGGATGACGTGTACAGAATCGGCGGGAGTGCTGTTGGTCAGCAATTCCGGATGTGTCACGGCTGATCGGTCGATCTCATACAGGAAGTGATTCTTGGATGACGTTGAAACGGGCACCCATTTCACCTGGCGGTGCAAGGTATCCTGCACGGTATAGTAAAGGTTCAGAGCGGTATTGGAAGACTGAATATACAATCCTGCATAAGCATTGATTGGATCGCGGAACCGCACGCCAAATCCGTGTAATACGGACAGAAAAGAAGAATCGCTCACCAGGGTAGCGCTATCCAGGGCCATCAACTCCATACCGAGTGTCATATCCAGAGGAATGCGCACCTGGGCAAGAGTTTGGGTATCGATGGCTCCGATATAGTCTACCGACTTGCTGATCGGGGCTGGCCAAATGGGTCCCATATAGGTACCCAAAATGGATGGTGAAAGGGCAAAGCTCCGTTTGGTGGTCAATTCCTCATCGGGGATCATTTCTGCCAGTCGAAAGACGTCCAACGTAGTGGAGGCGATTGGTGTACCCAGAATTCTGGTCGTGTCTATGTGTAGGGTCAGTACGATAGAATCCAGGACAGCATCTGTAAAGTCTGGCTCACTGAATCCGTAGGAAGGGAGGACTTCAAAGTATACGGTCGTGCTGGAATTGCCCATCAGGGGATCGTTGATACTGCCCAGAGGATATCGGGTCAGCGTTACGCCTGCATCTGTGTCATAAGTGATTACCGTATCCCACGGAATGGACCGAGTGATGAGTGAAAATGAATCTGAACGGACCAGATCGCTTTGATCCTGGTTCAGAATATCGGCACCAACCAGAGTGGGCTTGGTGCATTGTGAAAAGAGGGCGATGGTAGCCAGGCAGGCTGCCATCGCCCGAAGTAGGGCTTTATTCATGCAGTTCAGAACGCTTCGATCAGGATTGCACTTCCTGCTCTAGCAGGTTGTGATAAAATTCCAAATAGCTGGCGAGCATATCCTCACCCTCAACAAACTCGAGTACCGGCTTATCCAGTCCACTCACTGCACGTTCAACGTCAGGGAGCAGTGTTTCGCTGCCTTTGATGACGGCATCAGAATGGGCGATGGCCCCTTGATCCAGGACCACTTTACCATCCACGATGTAATCGCTCAATGCATCTGCGCTCATGGGTGGCACCAGGGCTTTTTCGAGGTCAGCAGGTCCAAATTGGCTATCCGCATCGTGATTGTATGTGGAATAGGTCATCCGGGCATTGCGGAAGAGAGGCTCATCCTTGTACACTGTACGCAGATAGAAGGGCACCATACTGGTCATCCAACCGTGACAGTGGATGATATCTGGTGGCCAGCCAAATTTTTTAACCGTTTCAATCACGCCCTTCGAAAAGAAGGTCATGCGCTCCATATTGTCGGCAAAGGTTTTTCCCTGTGCATCTTCAAAGACGGACTTTCGCTTGAAAAATTCATCATTGTCCAGGAAGTATACTTGCAACCGGGAACCCGGCATGGATGCTACTTTAATGATCAACGGGAAGTCTTCGTCATTGACGACAATGTTCATCCCTGAAAGACGGACCACTTCATGCAGACGGTGTCGACGCTCATTGATCGTTCCAAATCGCGGCATCAAAACGCGCAATTCCAAGCCATTATCATGCATGTACTGTGGAATCTGCTGTGCGATCTTGGAGATCTCAGAAAGTGCGGTGTAGGGATGCATATCCTGGGTTACCAGGAGTAGTCTTTTCTTTTCCATCCTATCGTTATTAAAGAACTTGTGACAAGGTGCGAAGATACTAAAATTCGGACAGTTTCCCGGGTTATCAAGCCTCATCGACTTGCAGGTTCCTTCCAAATTCCCTTACTTTGCCGCCCTTTTGACAGATCATGCTGCTAATCAGAAACAACGCCGGACTCAAGGTGTTCATTGCACAATTGCAAAAGAACGGCCAACGCATTGGCTTTGTCCCGACTATGGGGGCCCTTCATGAGGGTCATCTGTCGCTGATCCAGCAGGCTGCTGCTCAATGCGATGTGGTCGTGTGTTCCATATTTGTCAACCCCACTCAGTTTAATGATCCGGCTGATCTGGAAAAATATCCCAGACCCATCACCCGAGATATCGAATTACTGCAAGCAACGGGTTGCGACGTGCTATACATGCCGGATGTAGAGGATATCTATCCACCGGATCTTGATACCACCCTGAGATTGAATCCAGGTAAATTGATCGAGGTCATGGAGGGTGAGTTTCGCCCCGGGCATTTTGAGGGGGTTATGCAGGTGGTCAAGCGCTTGCTGGATCTGGTGACCCCTGATGTACTGGTGATGGGACAAAAAGACTACCAGCAGGTGGCTGTAATCCGGTTCATGATCCAGAAGTTGCGGTTACCTGTCACCCTGTATGTCGCAGAAACGGAGCGAGAAACCGATGGTCTGGCCAAGTCTTCCCGCAATGTCCGGCTCACTCAAAAATGGCGTTCTATTGCTCCGGTCATATATCAAACACTGAGTGCAACCCGCGACAAATTGGGTACGCTCCCTCCAAAGCAACTGGCTGAAGCGGGATTCCGTGCATTGGAAGCAGCTGGTCTGCGCCCTGAGTACTATCGCATCGTGGATGGCGTTACTCTTCTCGATCTGGAGAAGGTTGCCAAGAACAAACCAATGGTGGTCTGTACGGCTGCCTGGGCAGGAGATGTCCGGTTGATCGACAATGTGATCCTCCAACCCTGAACCAATCGAATGAACAGACTGTTCCAATCCTCTGTTGAGAATATCGTAATTTTGCCCCATCATGCTCATCTGGAGATTCAAATCCAAAATCCACCGCGCTTCTGTCACGGATGCCAACCTCAATTATGAGGGTAGCATTACTATTGACGAAACCCTGATGGAGGCCGCCGGTCTGCAGGAGGGAGAGCGTGTACAAGTGGTCAACAACAACAACGGGGAACGCCTGGAGACGTATGTGATCCCGGGTGTGCGCGATTCCGGCACCATCTGTTTGAACGGAGCGGCGGCCAGAAAAGCACAGATTGGCGATACGGTCATCATTATAGCCTACGGATTGATGACGCAAGAAGAAGCCCTATCCTATGTGCCACGGATTGCTTTCGTGGGACCAGACAATCGTATACGCAAGAACGCGTGAAGACAACACTCGGCAATCTCCTCCGGTTTACCATCTACCTGAGCATCGGACTGGGGATCCTGTATCTGGTATATGACAATCAGAATGAGGCCTATCAGGCAAAATGTGCCCTGGATGGACGTTTACCTGCAGATTGCCAGCTCATCGACAAGATCATTCAGGATTTTACCCAGGTCCATTGGCAATGGATCTTTGTGATCATGTTCCTTTTCCTCCTGAGTAACCTCAGTCGGGCAGTGCGCTGGCACATGCTGTTGGAGCCACTGGGCGTCAAACCCCGGTTCATCAACAGCTTTTTTGCCATCATGATCAGTTATTTTGCCAATCTGGGATTGTCCCGGGTCGGTGAACTGGTACGCGCGACAACCCTCGCGCGATATGAAAATGCCCGGACCAATCAGGTGATGGGTACGGTCGTTGTCGACCGGATGATCGATGCTGTCACCATGCTGATGTTCATCGGGGTGGCCCTCTTGCTCGATGGTGGACGCATATTTGGCTACCTCGCGAGGAATGCACAGACGGACTCCATTGTATCCTTTCTGTATTCGCCCTATTTCTGGATAGCCAGTTTTGTTCTCCTGAGCCTGCTAGTCCTGGCTTACCGGTATCGCAGCCGCTACAGTGGACACCCTTTACTCGGAAAGATCATCGACATTCTCCGCGGATTTCGGGACGGCATGAAGACCATTGCCAAGTTGAAGAAGCCAGGATGGTTCATCGCTCATTCCATCTTTATCTGGATGATGTATTATCTGATGACCTGGCTGTGTTTTCCAGCGTATGACCCAACGGCCCATCTAGGCCCTGTCGCCGGGTTAACCACGTTCGTCTTTGGCGCATTTGGTATTGTCATCCCTGCCCCTGGGGGCATGGGTACCTACCAGTTTTTGGTAAGTGAAGCACTGGCCATTTATAATATTCCGGGTGATGAAGGTTTCAGTTTTTCCATGATCATCTTCTTCAGTATTCAGATCTTCTTCACCATTTTCTTTGGTGTGCTGGGGATCATCCTCTTACCTCTGATCAATAAGAAAAAGGAAGACCTTCCAGAGAGTGAACAAGATACCTCTGTAACCGCTCTTTCATGAATTTCTGGACACAGATCGAAGCGAAGTGTGTAGCCATGAAATCTATTTCTGCACACTGCCAGCGCGCCCGTCTGAACGGGCATCGGATCGTTTTCACCAATGGTTGCTTTGATATTCTCCATGAGGGACATGTGCGGTATCTGGCCGATGCCCGATCACTGGGTAACCTGCTGGTCGTCGGCATGAACAGCGATGCTTCTGTCTCCAGGCTCAAGGGTGCCGAACGACCTATTAACAGGGAAGAGAGTCGCTCCAGAGTGCTCGCCAGCCTGACTGTGGTAGACCTGGTAGTTGTGTTCGAAACCGATACCCCGGAAGAGTTGATCCACATCGTACGCCCGGACATCCTGGTCAAAGGTGGCGACTGGTCTGTCGATCAGATCGTTGGGGGTGCTTTCGTGAACAGTTATGGCGGAGAGGTCAGAAGCCTTCCCTTTCACACCGGTTTTTCGACCACTGGTTTGGTGGAGAAGATTCGAACGCTCTAGTCGGGCTCATCCTCCCGGGGATGGCTACCTTTAGAGAGCCAAACATCGACCTATGCCCTCATCTGTTACTGTTGCCGAGCTCGCGGCCTATCTCGAAACCATCGCACCCCTGGACCTCCAGGAATCTTACGATAATGCCGGTTTGCTGACCGGCGATCCAAGTATGCCCGTCACCGGTGTGTTGACCGCCCTGGACATGCTCGAACCAGTCATTGACGAAGCTGTGGCACGAGGATACAATGTCGTCGTGGCTCATCATCCGATCATTTTCAAGGGATTGAAACGGTTGACCGGTGAACATTATGTCGAACGGGTGGTCATTAAGGCCATCCGGGCAGGCATCGCTCTCTATGCCATTCACACCAACCTGGACAGTGTATTAAACCACGGTGTCAGCGAACGGATTGCCCAGCGTCTTGGATTGGAGGGATTGGCTATTCTCGATCCCAAGCCAGGCTCTGATCCTGCATCGCCCACCGGACTGGGTGTCCTGGGATCCTTGCCGGAAGCCATCTCTTTTGGGCATTTCATCGCCCTTCTAAAAGACAAGATGGATTGTTCGGTGGTCCGACATACGGCATGGGATGATCGCCCCATCCAAAAGGTGGCGGTCTGTGGTGGATCTGGCAGTTTCCTGTTGCCCAGGGCGATGGCAGCACAAGCAGATGCTTTTGTGACCGCTGATTATAAATATCATGAATTCTTCGAGGCGGATGACCGTATTCTGATCGCTGATATCGGCCATTATGAGTCCGAACAATTCACGATCAAGCTATTAGAACAGTTAATCCGCAATAATTTCTCTAATTTTGCGTCCCATTCCACGACCGTTATCACAAATCCCGTCAAATATTCCTGAATATGGCGCAGAACGATTTACCCATCGCCGACCGACTGAAGCAGCTTTATAAGTTGCAAATCATTGATTCACAAATCGATGAGATCGAAATCCTCAAAGGAGAGCTCCCTATGGAGGTCAATGACCTGGAGGATGAGGTTGCCGGATTGCAAACCCGAACGGGCAAGCTTGACCAACAGATCAAGGATATTGAAGCTGAGATCAGCAAGCACAAGGCCAATATCAAGGAGTCAGAAGCATTGATCGAGAAATACGACAAGCAGATGACCAATGTCAAGAACAACCGGGAATACGAGGCTTTGTCCAAGGAATTGGAGATGCAGAAGCTGGAGATACAGCTCTCCGAAAAGAAGTACAAGGAGATGGAGGTCCAGAAGGAAGCCAAGGTGGAGACCCTGAAGGCGACCCAGGAGCGTGTCAATGGCAAGCAGGCCGACCTGAAGATCAAGAAAGACGAGTTGGAAGGTATTATTGCCAAGACGGAAAAAGAAGAGAAGGATCTGAACAAGAAGTCGGAAACGGCCAAGAAAAAGATCGATGAACGTTTGCTGAAAGCCTATAACAAGATTCGGGAGTCCTACCGCAACAAATTGGCAGTTGTACCGATCACAAGAAGCTCCTGCGGTGGATGTTTCAATTTCATACCACCTCAAATGGCGCTAGAGATCGGATTGCACAAAAAGGTCGTTGCATGTGAGCATTGCGGCCGGATCCTGATCGATGATTCTATCATCCAGGATGTCGCTCCACAGAATCTGGTTGAATCCTGATCCAAGATGAATCACATCTTCCAAAAAGCCCTGACCCTTCTTGTGTCGGGGCTTTTTGTTTGTTTCTTTTCACCGATGGCGGTTCGCGCTCAACCGACGCTGCGATTCACCCGGCCAGCCATGGAAGCGCATAGAGCGATCACCCGTCTTGAATTTAGTGGTGCGCGGGAAATACTTCGAGACATCAAGCGACAGGATCCCCGCAATGCGGTCGGCGATTTCCTCCAATTCGAACTGGACTTTCTAGGATGTCTGACGTCCGAAGAACCCATGGTACTGGACCGATTTCAACGACTGGCGCAAGGTCGTATAGACCGGATCCAGAAAGTGTCCGATACGGAGGTATGGAAGCATTTCTGTCTCGGTGAAATGTATATGATGAGGGGAATTCTCGCTTCCAGGCGACAGGCCTACTTGCAGGCCGTTTCTGATATCCGAAAAGGCTATCAGGCGACGCAAACCGGGCTGAAGCGATTTCCCCGATTTCTGCCCTGCCGGCGGGATGCAGCGGTATTGCGGATTTTGATGGGTACACTACCCGATCGGTACCAGTGGGCTCTGGAATGGATCAGTGGGATCGATGGAGATCTGGTGGAAGGCATAGAAGAACTCCGGGGCATTCGCAGGATCCTGAGCAAACAGGGCCATTTCCTCTCTATGGACACCGGATTTCTGGAAGCTGTGATCAGCCATTATATTCTCGGTCAGCGGGAGGAGGCGCTTGCGCTGGGTGAAACACTTTATGCCCGAGACCCCGACCATCCGCTGCTCCTATTCCTGTTGGCGACGCTGCAACAGGAAAACGGGTATAACGACGTGACAATTCGTTTGCTTTCACAAAGGATCCGGGATCCCCGCCGGGCACCCTTCCCCTATCTTGAATATTTGACCGGCAAAGCCTATTTGTACGCATTGAACTTCACTGCTGCAGAGCACGCGATCGAGGATTTCCTGGAATCCTGGCCGGGCACCTCCCTTCGAGCGGATGCCCTCCAAAAACTGGCCTGGTGTTCCTTACTACAAGGAAATACTGCCGGTTATACACGAATGATGGCACAGTGCGCGGCAATCAAAGAAAGCTCGCTCGATCAGGATAAACAGGCCCAACTGGATGCGGTTGAGGGGATCGTCCCACATACTGATCTTCTGCGGGCACGTCTCTTGTTTGATGGCGGCTATCTGGATCGAACGACTCAGGTCCTGGATGGTATCGATGTCGCATCCTTTCACCGGGAATCGGAACGAATTGAATATGCTTATCGACGTGGACGTATGGCGCAGGTGACGGGCCAGTTCGATCAGGCCATCCAGCACTTTACGCAATGTTGGGAAGAAGGTCGGGAAGCATCCTTTCACTATGCTTGCGCCGGATCCTTGCAAGCCGGAAATATTTATCTCGGACGTGGACAAAGCCTGGAGGCCAGGAAATGGTATCAACGATGCCTGGACCTGTCCCCTGACCGTTACCGCGACGGGTTGCATCAAAAAGCAAAAGCGGGTCTATTACAACTGGAGCGATGACCCCCTCCCCGATTTCCTTACCTTTGCGCAAAATCACACCTTGGGAAAAATAGTAGCCATCGTTGGTCGGCCGAATGTCGGCAAATCGACGCTGTACAACCGGCTGATCGGTGAGCGGCAAGCCATCATCGATGACATCAGCGGGGTAACCCGCGACCGGATGTATGGCGCCAGCATCTGGAATGGCAAACAGTTCACGATTGTGGACACGGGAGGATTTGTGGAGCATTCCGACGATCCATTCGAAAAAGAGATTCGCTCTCAAGTGCGGATCGCGATCGAAGAAGCCGCTGTCATCATCTTCATGGTGGATACGACGACGGGCATTACAGATCTCGATGAAGAGGTCGCCAACATGTTGCGTCGTTCGAAGAAACCCGTCTTCCTGGCTGTCAACAAGGTGGATAATCATTCCCGGATGTTACAGGCCAATGAATTCTGGTCGCTCGGGTTTGAAAATACATTCTTCCTTTCTTCATTATCCGGCAGTGGTACAGGAGAAATCCTGGATGCGGTGGTGGAACAGATACCGGCAGAAGAGGAAGAAGAACCTTCATCGCTGCCTCGTTTTGCGATCATTGGCCAGCCAAATGTGGGCAAATCCTCACTGATCAATGCCCTGCTGGGAGAAGAACGAAATATCGTCACAGATGTGGCAGGGACCACCCGGGATGCCATCGACACGCACTACAACAAGTTTGGAAAGGAATTCATCCTGATCGACACCGCCGGCATGCGAAAAAAGGCCAAGGTGCATGAAGATCTTGAATTCTATTCGGTCATGCGGGCGATCAAGGCCCTTGAAGATTCAGACATCTGTATTCTGATGGTAGATGCCCAAACCGGCATTGAGGCACAGGATATGAGCCTGTTCAGGCTTGCTCAGCGCCGTCATAAAGGTCTGGTCATCCTGGTCAATAAATGGGACCTCCTGGACAAGGAAACCAATACCGCCCGGGATATGGAAGCCGAGATCCGGGCCAAGATCGCACCCTTTAATGATGTGCCAATCGTTTTTATTTCTGCACTGGACAAGACACGGATATTCAAAGGCATGGAAGCTGCCATTCAGGTGTATGAAAACCGGCAACGTCGGATCAAAACATCAGTTCTCAATGAATTGATGCTGGATATCGTCGAGCGGAACCCACCTCCGGCGTACCGGGGGCATTATATCAAGATCAAGTATATCACGCAGCTGCCACTGGCCTACCCTGCATTTGTTTTTTTCACCAATCACCCCAAACAGATCAAAGAGGGGTATCGGAATTTCCTGGAAAACCAGTTGCGTCAACATTATGATTTTACCGGCATTCCGCTTGTATTGATGTTCCGCCAAAAGTAACCTATGCCATTTGTTGAGACACCCATCAAAGACCTTGTCCTGTACACCCCTGACCTGTTCCAGGATGAGCGCGGTTATTTCATGGAGAGTTTCAATGCCCGGGTCTTTGCATCACGGGGCATAAACAATCCGTTTGTCCAGGACAACCAGGCGCGATCACAATACGGTGTGGTGCGCGGTTTGCATTATCAGACGGGTTTGGCGATGCAAGCCAAACTGGTGCGGGTGATGGAAGGGGTCGTCCTGGACGTCGTGATCGATCTTCGGCCCAACTCTCCCACGTACGGTGAGACCTATACGGTTGAACTCTCCGCGGAAAATCACCTGCAATTGTATGTTCCACGCGGGTTTGCCCATGGGTACAGCGTCTTGAGCGAGTCGGCCGTCTTCTTTTATAAGTGTGACCACTATTATGACCGCGACCAGGAGGGGGGCATTCATCCGGAGGATGACAGACTGGCTATTGATTGGGGCATACCAAAGAGCGAACGGATCATTTCGGGCAAAGACAAGCTCCTCCCGGCTTTTGGGGATCACCGACCCATACACCTTTAAAATATGCGGATACTCGTCACCGGCGCACAGGGACAATTGGGCCTCGCTTTACAACGAGTCGCCCCACTGAACAAAACCATGGAATGGCATTTTCACGGCAGAGAAGATCTGGACCTGCTGGATGAAGAAATGGTAGACAGGATGGTTCGCTTCCTGCAGCCGGAGGTAATTATCAACACCGCCGCCTATACCGCGGTTGATCAAGCTGAACAGGAGGAAGACAAGGCTTACCAACTCAATCGGGATGCGGTGGTCTACCTGGCCAGAGCAGCTCAACATACCGGATCAAAGATCATACAGCTCTCCACGGACTATGTGTACGACAATGGCCAAACGACGCCGTATCTGGAAACGGATCAGGTTCGACCCGGCGGTGTGTATGCCCACAGCAAACGTGCTGGTGAAGAGGCTTTAATCGCCATTGATCCGGCACATGTGATCATGCGCACATCCTGGTTGTATGGTCCGGTCCGGCACAATTTCCTGCAAACAATGTTGCGCCTGGGTGGCGAACAAACGCAGCTCCAGGTGGTCTATGATCAAGTGGGAACACCGACGTGTACGATTGATCTTTCTGAGGCCATCGTTCAAATCTTGAAGCAGATGGACCAGGACCCTGCTACCGGGGAGGCGTTTCAGGGAATCTATAATTTTTCAAACGAAGGGGTTTGCAGCTGGTATGACTTTGCGGTGGCCATCATGCGCGGCAAGCACTTGCCCTGCATGGTACAACCTGTCCGTAGTGCCGCATTTCCCACTCCGGCTCAGCGTCCAGCCTACAGTGTAATGGACAAGTCGAAGATCAAGGACCAATTCGGGTTGCAGATCGCACATTGGCAGGAAGCGCTGGAGCGATGTTTGGTTCAAACGGAAGGATGATCGAGGAGGCTTTGCTCCTATTCGAATACGATCATCACCTGCCCTTTCTCGACTGCATCTCCCGATCCGATCAGAATCTCTTTGACTGTCCCTTCGGCAGGTGATTTAATAACATTTTCCATTTTCATGGCCTCGAGGATCAGCACGGGTTCTCCTTTCTGAATGGATTGCCCCACTGCTACCTGGACACTCCCGATCAGGCCGGGCATCGGTGCTTTGATATCATTGATGCTGTGGACGGCCTTCTTGGCCAGACCCAGCCGATCGATCAACACATCGTATGGATCAGAGAGTCTGACCTCATGCCTGAACCCATTGACATTCAGGACAAAATATTTTTCTGTGTAATTCGCTTCCTCGACCTGGATATGAAAGGATTGTCCCTGATGCAGAAATTGCCATTTCCCATCTCCTTCTGAGAGGATATCCATTTCCTCCAGATCGGTTACTTCCAGAGGCAGGCTGATCCGGTCATCGACGGTTGCTTCGTATGTCTTGGGTTCCAGCATCTTTGCAAATTGACGGGATGAAGATACAGTCCCTGTTGCATATACCTTGTCATCCGACGGGGATATACGGGCTGGCCATTGGGTAGTCTTTACTTCGCAGGGCATTCCTGAAGATATGGAACCCTCGCAAACCGGATATGGATGGGAACGCAGACGTCATTGGACACGTTCTTCCTGATAAATAACACCCAAATAGCCTACTTTTGTAGCCATGCATAGAAACTTTTCACTCCTGATCATTTGTCTGATCGCCAACAATTTTCTGACTGCCCAAACGGAACCAGCCCATCTACTTGGCCGGTGGTACGAAGACACCCTTGTTGGCTCATCGGCCTATAACAACACCTATAATGAAGTCTGGGGCCTGGCCGCAGGTGGCCGTGAATTCGCTATCATAGGCTCCACTGCGGGCACCCATTTCATTGAAGTGACAGACCCTTCCAATCCTGAAGAACGCTTTTTCTTTCCGGGAAAGGCAAAGGGCAAATCGATTGTCCATCGCGATTATGAGACCTATCACGGGTATATCTATGCTGTCTGTGATGAGGGACAAAGTTCCCTGCAGATCATCGACATTCACCAAATGCCGGATACCGCATACATCGTTTATGATGATAATGCCCTGCTGACGCACACGCATAATATTGAGATCGATACGGTGAATGGGATGTTGTACACCTTTGCCACCGGGGGAGGTTCTACCAGTTACTCTGCGTTGCGCGTTTATGATCTGGCGAATCCGATCGATCCTGTTTTTATCGGATCGTATAATATATTCGGTGATATCACAGCTGGCCATGTTCATGATGGATATATCCGCAATGGACTGGCCTATCTGAACTGTGGTTATGACGGCATGGCGATCGTAGACTTTACGGATCCAACCAATCCCGTGGCGTTAGGCAGCCTGACATCCTATCCGTTCAAGGGTTATAATCATTCCGGGTGGGGAGATGAATCGGGCAAGTACTACTACTTGGCTGATGAAAACCATGCGTCTCCGATCAAAACCCTGGATATCTCGGATCCGGCCAATATCAAGGTTGTAGGGACATTTGACGCAGAGGTGCCCAATCCGAACAGTATCCCTCACAATCAACTGGTCCGTGGAGACTATCTCTACGTTTCATACTACTATGACGGCCTGGTGGTGTTTGATATTTCCGATCCTGAAAACCCGACTCCTGCCTATTCCTATGATACCAGTAATGAACCTGATGGCACCAGCTATAAAGGCGCATGGGGTGTTTATCCCTTTCTCCCATCCGGCAATATTCTGGTCTCTGACATGCAGGAAGGCTTGTTTGTGTTTGAAAAGATTGATCCGACCATCACTTCCGTCCACCCGACTTTTGCAGACCCTTCCTTGATCCAGATCTACCCCAACCCGGTTACGACCACGCTCTATCTGGATGCTGCAACTGGGATCGAATGGAAAGACCTCCAATTGCTGGATGTCGCTGGTCGGCAGGTGGGATACTGGTCGGGGCAATCCACTCAAATCGATCTGCCCTCCACGCTACCAGAAGGTCTGTATTTCCTTCACATGAAAACATCAGAAGGTCTGTTGATCAAACGCATTCACATACATGGTGAACGGTAGATCCGTCCTTTTTCGCATTTGCTCTGTTTTTCTGATCTGGATGTGGTTCTGTGTCGGGGCTGGAAGCCAGATCATGCCTACCAAGGCGCGCAATCCTGAAGCTCCGTTCAGAGACAGTATACAGGTCAAGCGGTCTGTCCGTGATTCGGTGATCTCTCCGAAGATCGTTGCATATCCTGTTTTTCGACCCTGGCAAAAAACAGCTCGGCCTGATGAAGCGCTCTCTCAATGGCACAGCTTTGATCCCCTGGACACACAGCCTGGCCAGCGAGAATATGCGCGCCTTCACAACGTCGGTACTGCTGCCCTCTCCATCCAACCAGGCCAGCGCACCGCCATTGGCTTTGATGTCGGCTTTCACCCCTACGATCCCTATCTTCTGTCAACAGACAGTATTGTCTTTCTAAACGCCCCTTTGGCCTATACGGATGTCTCGTATTCCCAGGGTCCAACGTCAGAAGATGGGATCTTTGCGGGGACGCTGGCCCGGCGTTTTGGGAAGGGAACCGATTTTCGGATCGAGGCATTGCGCATATACAACTTTGGGGCGTACAGCCATCTGGCCAATCATCATTCTTCTCTTCGTTTGGGTATCCGGTATCTCAATCCATCTGGAAAGTACAGTCTTGCTCTGCTCCATGGGAATCACATCATCGATCAGGAAGACAACGGTGGGATTCGCACCGATACACTGTTTGGCGCCGATCTTTATGACCAGGAAATCAGTATTCCAGTCTTTCTGACCACTGCAGAAACCCGATACCGGATTACAGATTATCAGGTCGCCCAGGCCTATGCGGTTGCTGGTACGGTTGATCGTGACAGTTTGGGGCGACTGGTCTTTTTCCATCGATTGCGGTGGCAGGACAGGTCCTTCAAATTCAGTGATCCTTCTCCCGCCTCTGACTCCCTCTTTTACGGAAATTTCCAAACGGATCAGCGCGGCATCCGCCAGTTCACCACCTGGAGCACCCTCACCAATACAGGAGAAGTCCTGGCCTCCTGGCGATCCACTGCGGGGACTTCACTGAGTTTTCAAGGCGGATTGGAGCACCGGTATCACCAATGGAACAATGAGGCAAACCACGGCACTGTTAACAATATCCTCCTCCTGGGCGCGCTGGACATGCGTTGGCGAGATCATGTAGATATCCGGGGTCGCACCCAGATCGATCTGGGTGATCAGGTAGGTTCCTGGTTGGTGGAAGGGGGCATTGGCCTCCAGACAGAACGACTGGGTGATCTGAAGGCTGGTATTCTATTGAGCCAGCGATTCCCTGATCTAATCCAGGAACAGCTGGTGGTTAGTCAGCGTGTGGTTTACGACCAGGGTTGGCTCAAGCCGCAACAGCAAAGTCTATTTGGTAGTATCCGCATCAAACCCATCGGGTTTGCTGCCGGAGTCCATTTGAGCCTCCTGACAAATACGCTTGTCACCACAGCTGCGGGTCTGCCCGAACAGGTCACGGAGACGGTGGCGGTCAATCAGTTCTGGATCAAATACCATTTGAAGGTCTGGCAGATCCATCTGGACAACAAGGTGAGCTATCAGAATAGCAGTGATGACCGTATCCGTTATCCGGAATGGATCACTCGACATCAGCTGTATTATGATGGCCTTTGGTTCAAGCATACTCTCCGTACACAGATCGGGCTGGAAGCCCGACTGATCTCGCCCTGGTCGCCGTATGGTTATCAGCCTGTTTCGGGCCAATTCACACTCCAGGATCAGACTAAGGAACCGTGGTTTCCGCAGATCGACGGCTTTTTCTCCATGGAGCGACTGGGCTTCCGGGCCTACCTGCAATTCGAAAATATCGGAAGGGCCATATTCGGATGGAAGAGCACTGCTACGAATGGTGCTGAGATCCCCCGACAATTCAGCACCGTATCGGGATACCCGCAGCCGGAAATGTGGATGCGGTGGGGCGTTGCCTTCAGGTTTAGAGGGTGAGGAGGTTAGGAGGAAGGAGGTCCAGGCTTTGTGTTAAGGCGTTATTGAGTTAAGGGGTTATTGAGTTATTTCGAAAAACAGGCCCTTTGTGCCGGTTTGTCACTGGCAGTATCAGCCGTCATCTGCATTTACATTTCTTGCGCACATGACTAACCCTCAATGGATAATACCCTTTGTCGTGGGAGAATTGAGGCGGTTATGAGAAAAAAATAATGCTGCTGGCCTGCCGCAACAGGAGAACGGTGCACAGCGAAATATGGAATTCGGAAGCCTTATCTCCTTCTGGTGAACCTCCCTATTGAATTCGGGTTTTATCTAAAGAGTTTCCGAACTTAGCAGAATACCAAATTGATGATTATGCAACCGCCTACGCCGTCTATGCGCGATACGTTGATCCCGGAGATCCGGCAGGTCTTCACATCATTGATTGATCAACACTTGCTACAAGAGATGGCCAATCAGGGGCGCTGTATGAAGTTCAAGGCCGGTGAGATCATCATGGATTACGGCGAGTATATCCGGATGGTGCCATTAGTACTGGAGGGGTCTATCAAGGTGATGCGGGAAAATGAAGAGGGCGAAGAATTGTTTCTGTACTATCTCAATTCAGGTGAATCCTGCTCGATATCCTTCTCGTGCTGTATGGCGGACAAGAGGAGTTCTGTTCGAGCAATAGCAGAAGAGGATACCCGTATTCTGGGCATCCCCGTCCGGTATGTGGATGAATGGATCAGCAAGTATCCGGTGTGGAAGAATTTTGTGATGCGCTCATATGATCAACGCATGGTGGAATTGATCAACACAATCGATACCATCGCCTTCAAGCGGATGGATGAACGATTGTGGGAATATCTCGAACAGAAAGCCTTTACACACGATACCAAAGAGATCCAGATCACCCACCAGCAGATCGCCTGGGACCTGCACGCTTCGCGAGAAGCGATCTCACGCCTGTTGAAGCAACTGGAGAAAATGGGGAAACTCACTCTTGGTCGGAACAAGATCACCTTCCTTGAACAGGGCTAGGAAGATCCCCCCATGGCCAACTTTAATGGCATTCTAATCCTCTGTTGACAACCGGACCTTCTTTCCCGGTTGTTGTGGAACAAAGATGGTAGACATGCAAATTCTAATCGTTGAAGATGAACCAGGAGTCGCTTCTTTTGTGGCCCGTGGTTTGACCGAAGCTGGTCATCAACCGGATATCGCTGCCACTGGTGAAGTGGGTCTGGACAAAGCCCTGGCGGGCTCCCATGATGCTTTGATCCTAGATCTTGTCCTTCCGGGTATCACCGGATTGGAAGTCTGCCGCAGATATCGAGAGGAAAAGGGTTTTGATACGCCTATCCTGATGCTGACCGCCCTGGGCAGCACGGAAGACATCGTTGCAGGCTTGCAGGTAGGAGCTGATGATTACCTGGTCAAGCCATTTAAATTCAAAGAATTATTGGCACGAATCGAAGCGCTCAGCAGAGGTCGCGTGCGGCAGGAGAATCCAGAAAAATTGATCGCCGCAGACCTTGAGATCGATCTGTACCGACGGATCGTTCGTCGGGCTGGGCAACAAATTCGCCTGACCGCCCGGGAGTACGACCTGCTAGTGTATTTATTGAAAAACAAGGATCGGGTAGTCAGTCGTGAAACCATTCTGGCAGCCGTATGGAATATGGACTGGGATGTCGAAACCAATGTGGTAGACGTGTACATCAATTATTTACGCAACAAGATCGACAAGCCCTTCGAACCACGGCTCATCCAGACCATGATCGGCATGGGATACATCCTCACTGAAGAATCCATGGCATGAAAATTCGCCATCGGCTGACACTTCTGTTTACCATATTGGTGGCTGGAGTAATGCTCCTGCTTTATTTTTTTATCTTCTATTATTCCCGGGATTTTCACCGGCGGGAATTTTTTGACCGATTGTCCGATCGTGTCGACCTCACCGAAAAATTCTTTTTAGAAGAATCCAGATTACCTCCGCAGTTGGCCCGGCAGGTACGCGAACAATTTCTCCTGAAGCTGTCGGATGAAAAAGAATGGTTATTGCCGCCAGAAGGCATTTTACCCGATTCGCTGGCGCCCTTTCTCTCATCTAAGATCCAAGGCCTCCAACCCGGTCAGGAAATTCAATTTATCGATCAGCGACGTCAGGGGTTGGCACGCATTTATGAATTGGACGGGCGCCATCATTTGATCGTGGTGACGGCAGTGGATGAATTCGGTCATACCAAATTGGCCAACCTCCGACGCATTCTGATGTTTTCGCTTCCCTTCAGTCTTTTACTGGTGGGGTTGATCGGTTGGTTTGCCACCCGCCGAGCATTGATGCCTCTGGATCGAAATATCACCCGGGCCAGAGAGATCACCGCATCCAATCTGGGCACCCGTCTGGAACTGCCCAATCAACGGGATGAGATCTATGATTTTTCAGCCATTATCAACGATCTGTTGGACCGCCTCCAGGGGGCTTTTGAATTTCAAAAAAAATTCATCAGCAATGCCAGTCATGAAATACGAAACCCGTTGACGGTTATTGCCGGTGAGGCGGAAATCGCATTATCCGCGGAACGTCCGGCGGCGGCATACCGCCAATCGCTCGAGACCATCGCCCAGGAGGCCGAGCGCCTGCATCAGCTGGTGAACAGTTTACTATCTCTGGCCCGGACCGGCGGAGAGGGTGTGCTTCCCGAGCGGGAAGAGATCCCGTTGTCCGACTTGCTACGAGATATCCGGGAAGGAGTCAGCAAAAAGCACGACCCATCGATTATAAAATGGCCGGACATTTCAGCTGGCTCATTGCCGGAATCGCTGTTTTGCAATCCTATGTTGTTTCGATCTGCCATGGTCAATCTGATCGACAATGCCTGTAAATATGATCCATCCAAGACCATTTCTGTGGACATCAAATATTCCCCCGGACAATGGCTTTTTGAGGTGTCAGATAAGGGCGTTGGCATTCCCGAATCAGAGGTGCACCTCGTGACCGAACCCCTGTATCGTGCAACCAATGCGCGGTCTTTTCCCGGGCAGGGTTTGGGATTGGCCATGGTCGATCGAATTATTAGATGGCATGATGGCACATTACGTATTGCGTCTTCTCCACAAAATGGAACCCGGGTGACCATTACCCTTCCCACCTGATCATTCTGACAAGTACTGGTCAATTGGTATTTTCTATTGCAAGGGATAAATTGTTCCGCCGTTGGAAAAGGAATGAGCCGCCGGTGACGGGAATGTATTCATCTCAAAATGGGGCGTATTTCCATACGATCAACTCCCTTCCCCTATTTCCATTTTCAGGATCATTCACCCTGAAAGAATAACGATTATGGAAGCGGAATTTCAGTCTTTCACCGGCACAATTCCTATATCACGGATGAATAAAAGTTGGAAATAATTAACTCTGGAACAGGTAGACCAGATTATCCGAAGATAATCCACTCTCCATCAGATATGTCTCAATAGCCTCAGTGGGCGAGATCTTGCCGTGGGCATCGATCACGTGGGGTTGGTAGCCCAAGCTACGCAGCAGGGCATCCGCCTCCTGGTGGCCACCACCGCTGGTCGCGGCATCCAGATACTCCATCACGATGGGCGTATGATACGCAGCCAATGCCTGCATCCCACCCTTGATCACCCGGTTTTCGGCGCCCTCTACATCGATCTTGATCAGGTGGGGTTTGTATTCCGGAATGATCTGATCAAACGTCGTGGTCTGTATACGGACCTCCACCGGTGGATAGTCGGCATACCAGTCCTCCTCTTCATAGGGGGTGACATCCAGGGTGTTGTACTCGGAATATCGGACTGGAAAGGTAAAGAAGGTCATTTCACCCACCTCCTCGGCAAGAGCGAGAGGAAGTGCTTTTGCGGTGTGGAGGCGACTCAAGTTGGCTTTCAGGACGGCAAAGGTCTGCGGTGTCGCTTCGATGGCCATGATCTTGCCTTCAGGTCCTACCAGTCGGGAGGCCAGGGCGGAAAAGTATCCATAATGTGCCCCGATATCCAGGAATCGATCACCGGACGAGAGTGTTTCGATGAGATAACGCGCCAGCCGAATTTCGGAGTCATGACTTTTTCCACCCAGCAGGTAAATATCCGTACCGGCTGGCAGCAGCACTTTCAATCGACGATCATAGAATGTCTTGCGCGTGATGGGCAATCCTATCCGACACAATGGAAATGCCAGGTATTGCCAGATCATCGCCAGCAGGTAACGTCCCGGATGAAGGAGCAAACGGGTCCATTTGCCCGCTTTCGCGCGTCGATCCAGGTCCGCCAATCTGCGGATCAATCGGTTTTTGAGCTTTTCTGTCTGAAGGCCCGTGTGATCTTCCATTTCAGCGGGAAAGATACAGGGTTTCATCAAGTTTCATGAAGGCTGGCCCCGACTGTAGAACTATCTTTGCTCCGTTCCGTTCAACTGAGAGAAATTCCTTCTATGCGTTCATTGTACACCACTCTTTTCTTCGTTCTTCTGAGCGCAACCCTCTTTGCTCAACCTCCGGGTCAACCAGAAGGAGGTGTTCCCCTGATCAAAGGCAATATCAAAGGTATTCTGGTCGACAGTCTGACCCAGTCCCCGTTAGAATATGCTTCAGTGGTGTTGACCCTTCCTGGTGGTAAAATGCTGGATGGGGTAGTGACTGAACCGGACGGTTCCTTCAAGATCCGAGATGTGAATGCAGCCACCTATGCGGTCCAGATCACCTTCATCGGATATGAACCCAAAACGATCCCCGGATTGACGACGACGCCAGAACATCCAGATTTCGATCTGGGGTATGTCTTTCTGGTGCCGATGGGCATCAATCTGGATGAGATCGTGGTGGCAGAAGAAGCACCTATCATGGAATCGAAGATCGACAAGATCGTCTACAATGCAGATAAGGATCTGACCAATACAGGTGGAGATGGGGCGGATGTCCTGCGCAAAGTGCCTCTCCTTTCTGTTGACCTGGATGGAAATGTGAGTCTTCGCGGCAATAGTAATGTGCGGATCTTCATTAATGGAAAACCATCCTCCATGTTTGCGGGCAGTATAGCGGACGCCTTGAAAAGTCTGCCGGCCGACCAGATCAAGTCGGTGGAGGTGATCACCACGCCCACGGCTCGATATGACGGAGAGGGCAGCACCGGGATCATCAATATTCTGATGAAAAAACCGGAGTTGGAAGGCCTTACTGGATCGATCGACGTCAGTGTCGGTACCCGATCGAACAATGCCGGGTTAAATCTGGCTCACAGCCGCGGTAGATTCGGTCTGAATATGAATGCGGGAACGCGATTCACCTGGAAGCGGCCTGGAACAAATTCTTTTTATCGTGAAGATGATCTACCGGGCGGCCTGACACGTGTGCTTTCTCAGGATGGAAAAAACCATTCTGCCTGGCGCGGTTTCAATGGTTCGATCGGGGCATTTTATGATTTCAATGCCTATCACAGTCTGACCAGTAATGTGCGCATCAATGGCCGGCAATATGTACGGGACGGGCTCACTGAAAACTATTATAATGATCCTGAGGCGATGATCCTGCAGAATTACAGCCGGATCAATGACGACAAGGATCTCAGCTCCGGATTTGATTGGAGCACTGATTACCGGCGGACCTTTGCCGGTCAGAAGGATCGTGAGTGGACCATGGCCTATCAATTGAGTGGTGATTTTTCGGATGAAAGCACGCGAATAGAGCAAAGTGGTGAACCCACCCTCCTGGTCAATCAAGACAATTTGAACCAGGGGCTCAATCTGGAACATATTCTGCAAACCGATTACATCCATCCATTAACAAAGATGATGAAATTGGAAACCGGTCTAAAGGCCACTTTGCGCAGATTGACCAGTGATTATGCGTACCGGAATTATGATGAGATGACCGGTCAGTTTGTGGAAGATCCACTGACCAGTGGCGCATTCAACTACCTGCAGGATGTGGCTGCCGCCTACCTGAGTACGACCATCAATCTGGGTGAGAATTATGCGGTGATCGCCGGAGCCCGATACGAATACACCTGGATCGAAGGAGATGCTGTCAATGGAGAACTGCCCTTTACCAACAACTACGGTAATCTGTTGCCCAGTGCGATTGTCCAGCGGAAGTTCGGGCCATTCAGTAGTTTAAAAGTGGCTTATTCCCAGCGTATCCAGCGTCCTGGATTGCGGTATATCAACCCGTACCAACAGCTCAGTGATCCGCGAAATATCACGGTTGGCAACCCGACCCTTTTACCTGAATTGACCAATCAGATCGAACTCAGCTACAATGCATTCGCCAACGGAACCGTGTATAATGCATCGTTGTATTATCAGAACACGGCCGATGTGATCGAGAATTTCCTGACGGTCAATCCGGAAGGAGCCTCGGTCACTACCTATCAAAACATCGGCAAAAAAGAAGCGATTGGCTTAAACCTGTTTACCACTGCCGGTTTTTTCAAAAAGAAATTGACGGTTCGGGTCAGTCTGGATGTCAATACATATTCAGCGACGGGTACGGTCAATGGTGTGACCCTGAGTAATGAGGATCTGGTGTGGCGTTCTTTTATCAATATGAACTATGATTTTGGCAAGGGATATAAAGCGGAGATGTTCGGAATGTTCCGGTCTCAAAATGTCTCATTACAGGGGCGGACACCCAATTTCTGGATGTACAGTTTTGCTTTTCAGAAAGAATTCGGAAAGTCCTGGCAATTGGGTATCCGGATCGTCGAACCATTCAATCTGAATAAATCATTCCGTTCGGATCTAGAGGGTCCTACTTTTCGGCAGAAAAGTGATTTTACGGTTCCTTTCCAAAGTTTCGGCGTGAGTGCACGTTATCGTTTCGGCAAGATCGAAGGTCGCAGTCGGGATCGCAGCACGCGGATCAAGAGCGACGATCTGAAGGGCGGAGATGATCAGCAATTCTAAGGCGGAAAGCGAAAGTCGGAAGGCGGAAATCGGAAGGTGGAATGTGGAATGTGGAAACTAATACTTGATCAACATGAAATGGATCGTTGAGGAACTGGAGAAGCCTTATGATCTGAATGTCCGGATGCGACAATTCGTTATAGCTGTATTCGAGTTTGCGGATAGCCTGCCTAATAAACCGGGTGGATGGGCCATCCAAAAGCAATTGACACGATCAGCATCCTCAGTGGGAGCCAATTATCGGGCAGCGAGAAGAGGACGATCAAAAGCCGAATACCTTGCCAAACTCGGAACTGTGGAAGAAGAGGCTGATGAGAGTGCCTACTGGCTAGAGTTGGTCATTGCTATGAAATGGGATGAGAATGGCAAAGCCCAGATTCTCCTGGATGAGGCAAACGAATTAACTGCTATCATCGTCACGCTTATTAAAAACAGACGAGACAAATAATTTCAGGCTTGGTGGACACATTCATTATGGATGATACCAATAGGCCTTCCGACTTCGCATTTCCGACTTCCAACTTCCGACTTCCAACTTCCGACTTTGGTCAATACTTCCGGTCGATGACAAAGAGGTGGTAAGACATTGATGTATTGGAAAAGATAAATTGCGCGCTAAGGCGCAAAATCGCAAAGGAACTCATTCTATGGGTGGAAATAATTCCAATAACAAATGACCTGTTTCTTCTTCATTTAGCAACTTGAAAGGTCGCAAAGAAATTTAGAGGGATCCAAAATGGACGACATTCATTTTACCTTTTGAAACTCTGGGCAACCCTGTGGTATCTCTACTTCCAAAATCTCTCTGCGCCTTATTGACTTCGCGCCTTCTGCGCCTTTGCGAGAACTAACTAATGGTCGGCGTAGGTAATGGGTAATGGGTAATGGGTGAAATGGTCCCTCATGATATACGTTGACAGCTCTCCCCCCTAAACCCTAAAAACTGTGAATAACTTTCGTGTAAGTTACTAAATGGGGATTTACCTTTCAATTGCTAGAACGAAGCGGAGGCAGGCTCTGCTGGGGAGCAAC
>JAIPBE010000019.1 GCA_021738725.1 Saprospiraceae bacterium
CTGTTTGTCTGGTTCAATTGTCTTTAAGGCAACTGATTCAATCTCCCAGGGTAATTGCAATCCTAGCCCGGCTGTGAATAGGGTTATTTCATCCATGCATCCAAGTTAGATCAAACCCACTACATTTGGCGAAGAACCTATTTCCCGTAAAAAAGGAAACCTAAAGGCCGCCCTGCTCACCCAGTCCGTTTTGGCTGGGTTGGGAAATCTGTATATTGATGAGATTTGTTTGCAGACCAGAGTCCATCCTGGATCCAGAATAGAACAAATACCTGTAGGCAAATTAAAGGAGATCTATCAGGTCATGATCGACATCCTTTCCGCTTACATCGATCGACATGCAGAAGGTAGCACCTATCCGACCTCCAACCTTTGGTCCTGGAGAGAAAATGGATATACATTTCCCGACGGTCGTGGGCCGGTTCATACATGTACCCTGGCCGGAAGAACAACCTGTATAGTCCCCGACCAGATCAAGTATTGACTATCGGTAAAAAAGGCTTTGTTTGAATATGGATCCCTTCGTGGATCAAACGGTCGACCAGATCCTGACCGAGGGCCTCAACCGGCGTGCGTACACCCACCACCAATCGTTGCTTCACCAGTCGATCCCGCAAGGCAAAAGCGGCTTGACTGAGCATTTTAGCGGTTTCCGTATATCCGGGGTCGCCTCCACTGATGACCGTCTCCACTTGGTGATGTGCAGTTTCTCCGATCACTCTTACTTCAAATCGACTGCGTTTTCTTTTTTCTTCCGAGGGGCCGGTGCCTGCTGGAAATTTTCGGAATAGCCAATTGCGTGTGGCGTCAAAACGCACCAGCAAAAATACCATCGCGATGAGCACGATCAGACGGACCACTTTCCAAAAAGAACCGACCGTATAAAATTGCCCATAGGCAAAGGCTTGTCCGTAATCTTCCGGTAAATGACGGGCACTTCGTTTGACAATATGTGGGTCGACCACCGGCATGGGAATAGCCCATCTCTGCAGCAGTGGTTGAAAATGAATGGACAAGTCCATCCGCGGCGTTTCCGGATGTCGCGGACCGGAACTCAATTTCGATTCTTTATGGACAGTACGTTTGTAAATCGCATGGATAGCAGTGGTCCAGGTACCGCCAGAAAAGGCTGCATTTGTTCGAATATAAGCCCGCACAGCCTTTGGCTCCTTTATCGGCAATGCCCGAGCGGTTAGCCAGGTGCCGAGGTCTGCCGGAATGCTATCAAATCCACAGCAGTTCACGACACATATTCCAGCCTCTTCAGCTTGTTGATGGAATTTCGAAAAGACCTGGTGGACAAATGCCGGCTCTCCCGTGATATCCAGATAATGGGTGCCCATGTGAACACATGCCTGCACGACCGCCTCCCCATACCAGTTAAAAGGACCAGCAGTGTTGATCAAAATGACAGCCTGCTTTGCCATTTTTTCCAGTGATTCTCGATCTCCTGAATCAGCCTGCAAGATGCCCACCTCAGGAGCGGATCTTGACTCTCGAAGTGATTCCAGTTTTTCACTGTTTCGACCGGCTATGGCCAATTGAAAATTTTCATCTGACTGCTTTTTCAACAGTGCGTCAAAGACCAGTTGCCCGGTAAATCCGGTGGCTCCAAACAATACAATATCATATGGTCGGCTATGCATTTCCTCTGGATAAGTTGTCAAAATGGAAAATTCTATTTCGCGGGTGGAACGGTTGTAGAAAGTGAGTCGCGTACAAAACAACCTTCTATGTGGTCATTGACCATTCCCATGGCCTGCATATGTGCATACATAGTCACAGGCCCGACAAATGTGAATCCTCTGGACTTGAGATCTTTGCTGATCTGAATGGAAGTCGGTGATTGATTCAATTGTCGAACAGCCGTATCCGTGATCTTCTTGGGGCGCTCGGAGTTGGGGGGGGTCCTGGACCAAAAAAAAGAAGACAGTGTTTCACCCTCCTCGTACATACGACATACCGCCCGGGCATTCTGAATGGTCGCTTCAATCTTTCTCCGGTTTCGAATGATGCCCGCGTCAGACATCAGTCGTTCAATATCCTGCTGATTAAAACGGGCAATTTTCTGCACATCAAAACCAGCAAATGCCTCCCTGAAATGTTCTCGTTTTCGTAGAATCGTCAGCCAGCTCAATCCGCTCTGAAATCCCTCCAGGCATATCTTCTCAAACAATCGAATTTCATTATGGACGGGACGGCCCCATTCCATATCATGATATTGCTGATAAAACGGATCGTGTCCACACCACCAGCATCGGGTCAATCCATCTTCACCCTGTATGAGTCCATTGGTCTGCTCATTCATTTCAACAAGGTCGGAAATCGTGACAACTTCCCATTCCTTCACCGGAACGCAGTGGTTGGCTATCTTCGATCTTCTGCGGTTCACAGACGAAACCCCGTTGAAAATCGTTATTTCCTGACATGTGGATATTGCGTTCTTCTCTTCTCTTTCTTTCCGTACTGGTAGGTACCCTGAATGGTTCTGGTCAGGTGATAACCTCCTCACCAAAAGCGGAAAAATACTTTCATAAAGCAAAAAAAGCAGTTCGGGATAAAGATGCTGACAAAGCCATTCTGTACTATTCAAAAGCAGTTGATGAATCGCCACAGTTTTATGAAGCCCAGGCACAATTAGCCATACTGCTCAACCGCCTGGGAAGAGAAAGCGAAGCCCTCCCAGCATTAGAGAAATTGATTTCGATCGATAGCCTTCGAGAACCCTATGTCTATTTCCAACTGGGAAAATTGCAGTACAAACGTGAACATTGGAGCCAGGCAGCCCCATATCTTGAACGGTTTGCGCGATTCAAGGGACTGGATGCAGAAGACCAACAAATGGCCAGCTATCTGGCCGCAGAATGTCGGTTCCGGGAATTTGCACTGGCTCATCCTGTCCCTTTTGATCCCGTTCCCTTTAGTGCTGCATTGAATAGTGCCGGGGATGAACTCAATCCAACCTTCACAGCTGACGGACAAACAGTGGTTTTTACTCGATATGACGGGCGGCAGGAGGATTTTTATACATCCACCTGGGTGGATGGAGCCTGGAAAGAAGCGACTCCACTGGCCGATCTGAATACTGCAGATAATGAAGGCGCTCATTGCCTGAGCAAGGACGGGCGAATGATGGTCTTTACGTCCTGCAACAACCGCAATGGTTTGGGCTCTTGTGACCTGTACGAATCACACTGGTGGCGGGGACATTGGAGCGAACCAGTCAACCTTGGGCCCGCCGTCAATAGTAAACACTGGGACTCCCAACCGACCCTGTCAGCCGATGGCCGACTGTTGATCTTCTCATCCAAACGGCCCGAGGGTCAAGGAGGTGCCGACCTGTGGTATAGCCAGCGAAAACCAGACGGTCATTGGTCTGTCGCTCAATTGTTGCCCGGAAAAATCCAATCTCCAGGAGATGACGAAACGCCGTTTTTACACGCGGATGGCCAGACCCTCTATTTCTCCTCGAACGGACATATCGGAATGGGATTACACGATCTGTTCGTCAGCCGACTGACTGCGGATTCCTCCTGGTCCGAACCAGTCAATCTGGGATACCCCATCAACACCCGGGAACAGGAACAAGCCATCACCTTGAGTCTGGACGGTCAAACCGCCTATTTCTCTTCCGATCGGTTCACCTCCAAAAGCAAATCCAATTTTGACCTCTTCACTTTTACGCTTCCCCAGAATAGCCGAGGAACATCGGTCACTTATGTGACGGGAACAGTCCGATCCGTGGCCAGTCATCAAGGATTACCCGCGACGATCACGTTCCAGTGTCTAGATACACCTGAGTCGTCGCCATTGATCGGTCAAGCTGACCAGGATGGCCAATATCTGATTTGTCTGCCAGCCGGAAAGCGATACGCACTGCTCATCGATCACCCGCAATACAGCTTTTTCAGTGAGTCCTTTGACCTCAGCGATTCCCTCGCTTTTCACCCGTATCAGCTGGATGTTGATCTGTATCCCATCAAAAAAAGGCAATCTGAGGATCGGAAGGCCATCGTTCTCCAAAATATTCTATTTGCCAGTGGAAGCGATGAACTGTTGATGGAATCCACTTTTGAATTGCAAAAGGTCCTGGAATTTCTCAGAGAAAATCCAGGTATCCGGATTCGGATCGAAGGACATACCGATAATGTCGGCCTTCCTGAAGACAACCTGGACCTATCTACCAGACGGGCCACTTCAGTCGTCAAATGGTTGCTCGATCATGGTATTTCGGAGGACCGGCTGCTGTCCGCCGGATACGGAGAATCCAGACCTTTGGTCGAAAATGATACCCCTGCTCACCGACAAATGAACCGAAGGACAGAATTGGTTATTCTACCCTAATGAAAGGCATTACCTTTGCCGCGGAAAAGAACTCATCATGTCCTCTATTCCTGTTGTCAAATACGGCTCTGGACCGGTTTCAGTCGTCTTATTGCATGGATTCTGTGAAGATCGTAGGGTCTTTGAACAGGTTATGCCCCTACTGGATCAGAAGAATTTCACCTGGTTTCTGCCAGACCTTCCTGGATTTGGGGATGCCGTCAATCTGGGCCTCCTCGAATTATCTATAACAGGCTATGCGGATCAGGTAAGAGACTGGATCCTGGATAATAATAAGGGTTCAGTGATCATGGCCGGCCATTCTATGGGCGGATATGTAGCCCTCGAATTTGCTTCCCACTATGCGCAACAATTGAACGGGGTGATTCTGATGCACAGCCAAATGCGTGCAGACAGCCCTGAAAAACGCAAGAGTCGGGACGATCAGATCAAGTTTCTGAAGAAAAACGGACTTTCCAAATATGCCAGGAAGCTTATCCCTTCTCTTTATACAGCCGAATTCAGAGAAGCCAATCCGGATTTGATACGCCTTTGGATACAACGTGCATGTCTGTATAACGATCAGGGCGTAAGCCTGGCGATCCAGGCCATGCGGGATCGAAAAGACCATACCCAAACTGTGAGAGAACTCGATATTCCGGTGGGATTTATTGCGGGTGCCAAAGACCCGTTAATTCCGAAAGAGGCCAGTCTGGAAGAAAGTCATGTAGCCAAGGTCACCAGTTTTCATCTGCTGGAGAATGCGGGTCATATGGGCATGCTGGAGGATCCTGAAGCATTTGCCCAGGCCTTGCAAGCTACTGTCAAACAACTGTCTGAACAGTAACGTCAATCTTCTTCGGACGTTCGCAATTTCTCATTGTTTTGGTGGCGATTCCGATCCCGAACGGTTTTCTTCTCCATGCTTTCCTGCAGGGCTTGGGTCAGATCCACGCCGGTTTGATTGGCCAGACAGATCAGGACCCATAAGACATCCGCCATCTCCTGCCGAATACTTTCTCCTGATTGCGCCTGATCGTCCACATGCTTATAGGATTGTTCCCCGTAGGTCCGCACCATGTGTCTGGATAGCTCACCTACTTCTTCCATCAAAATGCCCATATTGGTCAGTTCGTGAAAATACCGGACTCCATAGGTCTTGATCCACTGATCGACCTGGTCTTGAGCTTCTCGTAAGGTCATGGTTATTCGCGCTGATGACTATCAATAATGAGGGTAACTGGACCATCATTCTGTAAATGCACCTGCATATCGGTTCCGAATACTCCAGAACGGACCTGTAGGCCACTTTCTAATGCAAGCGTTTCTTTGAATTCCTCGTAGAGGGGTATTGCCAGCTCTGGCCGGGCTGCACGGATAAAGGATGGGCGATTGCCTTTTCGAGTAGAGGCATGTAGCGTAAACTGACTGATCACCAGAAAGGATCCATTCACCTGGGCAATATCCAGGTTCATCTTGCCTTCTTCATCCGGGAAGATGCGTAACAGTCGGATCTTCTGGACCAACCATTGGATATCTTCACTGGTGTCATCAGCCGAAATACCGAGAAAGATCAGTAATCCGACCGCAATGGATGCTGGTTCCAAATGCTCAATATGGACTGAAGCCTCCTTGACCCTTTGTAAAATGACCCGCATAAAAGTTATCCCCGATGAGAAAAAGAACAATATATAAGGTATTCATGACGAAGGTCAACCATTTTCAGGTTATGCACAAGATGGACGACATCCTGTGCATATCCAGCTCTCTTCTACACATCCACTAACAATATAAAATCATCATATATATGCTGCTCTCTTTTGTTGGGTATAACAGATCAATTCCGAGAAGTTATTATGTTGGTTTCCACATCCGAAAAATGGGAAATGAGAATTTTGTTTTACACATATGACTTATTCACTTTTTTAATCAATAAGTTAGTTAGTTGATAATCATAGTTTTAAATACTAATATAAGTGTGTATAAAGATGTGGAAAATGTGAAGAACCAGTATACTAGCATTTAGCTCTTAGGAAAGACTCACATATCCACAGCCCTGATGATGACTTCTTTTTTTATAAAATTTTAATAAATCATATAATCAACATAGGTCACCAGAGCTGCTTTGTCAGGTCGAAATGCGCTGTACCTTTGGGTTGTTACCTCAGGGCTATGCAAGAAAGGATGATACTGCACAAACATGTTCGGATCTGGTTGATCCTGGGATTGGCTCTTATTTTTGGCCAGATCCTCATAGGAGGTGTGACCCGATTGACGGGAAGTGGTCTGAGTATTACCAAGTGGGAGATCGTTACAGGGACATTACCTCCTTTGAATGAAAAGGCTTGGGAAGAAGAATTTGCTTTGTATCAGTCCACACCGCAGTATAGGCTCATCAATCATGGTATGTCTATTTCCCAGTTCAAAATGATCTATTTCTGGGAATATTTGCATCGATTATGGGCGAGATGGATGGGACTGATTTTTCTTTTTCCTTTTGTTTGGTTCTGGCGCAAGGGCCTTCTTCATCCAGCATTACTGAAGCGATTGGGGATACTCATATTGTTGGCTGGTATTACAGCTTCTTTTGGATGGATCATGGTAGCAAGTGGTTTGATCGAACGTCCCTGGGTGAATGCCTATAAGTTATCTGCACATCTTCTGCTTGGTTTCAGTGTATTTATCTACCTCCTCTATATTTTGGTCCGGGAGCAATGGCCTGATGGCATCGGTGTCTTTCCAGTTAGACAGCGACAATCATTACTCCTTTTTATTGGATTGATTATCCTCCAGATCTTTTTAGGCGGTATGATGTCGGGGATGAAGGCAGGATTTACCTATCCGACATGGCCGGATATGAACGGTGTTTTTATACCGGATGTCATGCTCAAATTGGACAATTGGACTGTGTATAACTTGGTGCATTATGATGATTCTGGCTTGATGGTAGCCCTTGTTCAATGGTTGCATAGATTAACAGCTTATGTGTTGATAATCATAGGTTTACGTTACTTTTTACAATATTTAAAGGCCAATTCGAGCACTGTGTATAAACAAATTCACATCGTGTTAGTAATCGTGTTAGTAACACAAATCGTGTTAGGTATTGCCACCGTTCTTGGATTTCAAAAGGGTATGCCAGTTCTCTATGCTTCCATGCATCAGATGTGTGCTTTGATTCTATTGTCCCTGGCTTGTACGGAGTTGTTTTGGAATTCTTATAAGAGTAATTCTGTGATCGAATCTCCGTATAACTAGGATCTCCGGGAACTGTCGTTGAGTACCGGATTATCTGTTAAATTTGTATGAATCATAATAACCATATTATGTCCGCAAATATTAAGGAGGAAGGGAAGTACAAATACGTAGAAAGTGGTGGTGACGGAGATGTCCTTTTACTACTTCATGGACTGTTTGGTGCCCTAAGTAATTTTGAAGAGATCATCAATGAATTCTCTCATAAGTACAATGTGGTCATCCCTATTCTGCCAATCTATGACCTCCCGTTGCGGAAGGTTTCTGTCAGTGGGTTAGTGGATTATGTGGAAGAGTATGTGGAGTATAAAGGCTTTGAAAAAGTGAATGTCTTAGGCAATAGTCTGGGCGGTCATATTGCCCTGTTGTATGCCATCCGTCGTCCGGATAGAGTTCATACTTTGAACCTGACCGGGAGCAGTGGATTGTTTGAAAGTGCAATGGGCTCTTCTTTTCCGAAGAGAGGAAACTATGAATTTATCAAAGCAAAAACAGAAACTACATTTTATGATCCTGCGGTAGCGACAAAGGAATTAGTAGATGAAGTGTACTCCTCTGTGAATGACCGCAACAAAGCAATCCGGATTATTGCCACTGCAAAAAGCGCCGTTCGCCATAATATATCCGATAAACTGGATCAAATTGTTTGCCCAACTCTTTTAATTTGGGGCAAGCAGGATACGATCACCCCACCTTTTGTGGCTGAAAAGTTTCATGAAATGATCGAAGATACCGAATTATTCTTTCTGGACAAATGTGGTCATGCACCCATGATGGAACTACCGGAGTCATTCAATGAGATCCTGTTGAATTTTCTGGACCGACATCCGATGGAAAGAAAGTAAATGTACTTTGTAAATAGAAAAGGGGGATAGACAGTACTTGTTTATCCCCCTTTTTTGGACTTTATTTCAGATGTTTCACGTGGAACATGCAGGATGATCATTGTCTCCAGGATAGAAGATAATCTTTGAACATCGGATAATTTTGTGGAAGTAGCTGATGATGGTTATAAGGACCCGATTGTTTTGCGTGGGGCGTGTTTCCGGATAGTCCCAGGATCCTGTTCATCAGTTCTATAAATTTTGATGGATGTGCTGTTGCCATCAAGATGGTTTGATGCGGATGCAGGTTCATCTTGTGATCCATATCCAATGCGCTCCAGGCAGTAGCAGTATGTGGATCCAGAATATAGCCATGATTATTGTACACCGTTTGAATACAATTTTGAATATCCGAATCGGATATGCAATACCCTCGCATCGGCTTTGGAGATATGTTCCACGTGGAACATTGAAGAATACTTACCCGGTCCAGATTATTTGGATTTCCGACATCCATCGCATGAGCGAGTGTGGACACCAGGGGTTTTGATTCTGAGTGCCCATGGTGTAGAAATTGAACAAAACTGTCGTTTTCATTTGTGCTGGCCACCCAGGATCCAATCGGTAGACCTAAAGCTTCCGCAAACAAACCCGCACTGAGATTCCCTAAATTTCCGCAGGGTACGACAAAGGATCTTTTTTCAGGATAGTGAGTGCACTGACGATAGCTTTCTATGTAAGATATACTTTGCGGAATCCACCGGGCCACATTAATCGAGTTGGCACTGGTCATCCGAAGGACCTGTCGAAGTGCGGGATCAAGGAATGCTTTCTTTACCAGGGTCTGGCAGTCATCAAATGTTCCATCGATGGCTAATGACTGGATATTCCCGCCCAAACCGGCAATCTGCCTTTCCTGTAGTTCAGAGACCTTTCCTTTCGGGTACAGAATATGGACACGAATGCCATCCACTTGATGAAAAGCTGCAGCAACTGCACCACCCGTATCTCCTGAAGTAGCCACGAGAATATGAAGCTCCTGATCTTCATGTTGTTGATACTCGCCTAATAATCCGGCCATCCAGCTGGCCCCGATATCTTTGAAAGCCAATGTTGGTCCATGGAATAATTCAGCTATCCACCGATCTTCTACCGCAACAAGGTGGATGGGAATGGTGCAAACTCGATCCACGACTCGCTGAAATGAAGCCGCACTCAATCCGTCTCCAAAAAATGGATACATCATATTCCAGACGATATCTGGATAGGAGTATGTGTGGAGAGACTCCCAGAATGGAGTGGAAAGTGGACGGAGTTCCTCTGGTATGAATAAACCACCATCAGTGGCCAAACCAAGTTCCACAGCCATTCGGACAGAAACCTTCTTTCGGGAATTTCGAGTGGAATAGTAGAGCATTTTAATACTTCATAGCCCCTTCTGCATGAATACCACTGATGTACAGATCGCACCTCAATTGGTGTTTTTTCAACACACTTTTCATGGCTATTCCGCATGCTTCAGCCAGAAGACTGTTATCGCATAGTGCAAACATACTGGGACCAGAGCCTGAGATGAGACATCCTAAAGCACCTGTTCCTAGGGCAGCCTCCCGGATCTCAGTATAATAAGGGATGTCTTTGGACCGATGGGGTTCGATCACCACATCCTGTAAACAACGACTGATCAACTTGAAATCGGATTGATAGAGACCCTGTATTAAACCACCCAGGTTACCAGTTTGTGTGACCAGATCTGATAGAGCTACATTTTTGGGTAATCGTTTTCGTGAATCTGCCGTCTGGATCAGAATATGAGGATGAAGGATGGCCAGGTAAAGACCCCTTGGTGCAGGAATCCGATGGATATCCAGACTGGCATTATCGCGTACAAGGATGATTCCTCCGAGTAGAGAAGGCGCTACATTATCCGCATGCCAAGCCTGACTGGCGTGTTGCTCACCCTGCATCGCAAATGGCAGTAAATCTCGTTTTTCTAACGGTCGGCGCAATAATTCGTTCATCGCAACAACTCCTGCAACAGCACTAGCAGCACTCGATCCCAAGCCACTGGCAAAGGGCATTCTTTTGTGGATCTCAAAGTCTATACCTCTGCCTTCTTCACCCAGATGTTTGAGCAAGGCTGCTGCAGCAATGGTGACTGTATTTTCATGGATATTCCGGGGAAGTTGTCCCTTATCACCAGTGATCTCGGTGATGCGAAGTTCTTTTCGATCGGTCATTCGGGCGATGATCTCATCGCCTGGTCGTTCAAGCGCCAGACCGAGGATGTCAAACCCGCATCCCAGGTTTGAAACACTGGCAGGAGCGAAAACCTTAATTCCTGGTGTTGACATAGTTTCTTCTCCTTAGTGAATGATCTTTCTGATAGTGTAAAGATACCCTATGCGAATTCATCACGTCAGGACTTGATCAATTAACCTCTCTGAAGATGCTTCGCTTTTTGAAGTAGTTTCTATTATATATATGATGAATATAAGCCATACTTAATTTCCAGGTAATCAATCATTTAATTTAAAATTGGTGAATATATGCCATTGATTAAGTGGTTACTCTTGCGAAGGAATCCTGTTCATATAGCCACATCAACTCAAGGTTAAATATTGACTTCAATAGGGCTGAAAAAGACAGTTCAGGCATGATTCAGCCAAATGGGCTGTCACCTTCATGTATCTTTGTGCCATGCAATTAGAACAGAAAGTAATGGCCGCTTTGAAGCAGGCTATGAAAGACAAAGATCAGGCGGCATTGCGCACACTTCGTGCCATCAAGTCCGCTATACTTATCTTCCAGACCAGTGGTACAGGAGAAACCCTTGACGAAGCTGTTGAGATAAAAATGCTACAGAAGATGGTTAAACAGCGAAAAGAATCAGCGACGATCTTTCGCGAACAGGATCGAGTTGATCTGGCCACAACTGAAGAGGAAGAATTAGCAATTCTCGAGAAATTTCTTCCGCAGCCATTGAGCGAGCCAGAGTTAAAGACCCTGATCGAAAGCATTATTGCCCAGACCGGTGCTACTTCCATGAAGGATATGGGGAAGGTCATGGGATTAGCCAATCAACAAGTAGCCGGAAGAGCGGAGGGCAAGACCATTTCAGATATGGTCAAACAACTTTTAGCTGGATGACACAAGTCGGCGAACAAAAACCCGTTTTGTTTGCCGTACTCAACTGGGGCATGGGCCATGCCTCCAGAAGTGTACCCCTGATCAGAGCCTTTCAGGAAAAAGGGATTTCGGTTATTCTGGCGGCTGATGGAGCAGCTGCCGACCTGCTACAGGCAGAATTTCCTGATCAGACGATACATGAGTTGCCATCCTATAACGTTCGGTATCAAACCCGGAATATCTATTGGAATGTCCTGCGCAGTTTGGTGACGATTTTGATATCTATATGGGCAGAACATCAATGGCTTAGAGCCTTTGTCCGAAAACAGCCTTTGCGTGCCATTATCAGTGACAATCGTTATGGAATCAGGCTTTCAGGGATTCCCAGCATTCTCATTACGCACCAATTGCGATTCTTCGGACCATGGGCCTGGGCAAACAGGATTGGTCAATTGGCTGTCCGCTGGTGGTCACGAAAATACACGGAGATCTGGGTGCCGGATTGGGAAGGCGCCAATGCATTGAGTGGAGGAATGGCCAGTTGGACATTTACCCGGCCCCCCATTCTGTATCTGGGTCCTCTATCGCGATTTGGAATCCTTTCCAAACCCTCCGCTGCACCAAAGGTGGATATTATAGCCATTCTTTCTGGCCCGGAACCACAACGGACATATCTTGAGCGTTTGATCAGCAACCAGCTTACAACCATACCCGGGAAGCATGTTTTGATTCGAGGTACAAAACAATCTCCCCCTCCAGGACTTAAACATCCCAACATAACATGCTATGATCTTCTCGCTGCGGAGGAGCTCCAAGTCTTGGTATCGCATTCAATCATGCAGATCAGTAGATCGGGTTATTCGACCGTAATGGATCTCACCTATTCCGGTATTCCGGCACTGATGATACCCACACCCGGCCAGATCGAACAGGAATTCCTGGCGGATCATCTCCGGGGAAAAGGACCCTGGATCTTTCATACGCAGGATAAACTCGATATTCAGACTGCGTATTATAGCCGTGCATTCTGGGCAGATATCCCTTCAAAAAGGCCGGACGGAAAAGAAGCTGAACGAGCTGTAACATCGTTTTTACAACGATTGGCCACTATCGAGGCAAGATCGGTTAATCCATTTCTTCCAGAGCCGCCGCTTTGACAGCTTTGGCCACTTTCCAGGCTACTTCTTCGTTCAAAGTCGCGGGAATGATCATGCCCTGGGTCGGCTCACGAATAAACTCTGCAATAGCATATGCAGCAGCCAGCTTCATACGGGCAGTGATGCGTTTAGCCTTGGCATCCAGAGCACCTCGGAAGATCCCGGGAAAACCAAGGGCATTATTCACCTGGTTCGGTAGATCACTTCGACCCGTTGCAACGACAGCTGCCCCGGCGGCATAGGCCTTATCTGGCATGATCTCCGGATAGGGATTGGCCAGTGCGAAGATGATCGGATCTTTCGCCATGCTTCGAATATCATCTTCTTTCAGCAGGTCGCCCACACTGACACCAATAAACACATCTGCATCCTTGAGCGCATCTTTCAGGCTGCCTTTGAGATTCACCTTGTTGGAGTAACGCAGGATATCCAGTTTTGCTTCGTTCAGATCGTCCCTGTCTCTGTGAATGATTCCCTTGGAATCACAGATTACCAGCTGTTTCACGGGCGTACAGACCTCACTGCCATAGTCATCCGCACACTTAAGCATTTTGGCAATGGCAATGCCAGCCGCTCCAGCGCCATTGATGACGATCTTCAATTCGGTGAGCGGCTTATTGACCAGACGAGCCGCATTGATCAAGCCGGCCAAACAGACGATCGCTGTGCCATGTTGATCATCGTGGAACACTGGTATGCCGATATCCTGCAGCTTCTCTTCTATATAGAAACTCTGAGGTGCAGCAATATCTTCCAGATTAATCCCACCAAAGACCGGCGCGATCCGCTTGACCGTCTCAATGATCTCATCCGGATCCTGAGTATCCAGACAAATGGGAAATGCATCGATGGCTGCAAACCGTTTGAACAACATAGCCTTGCCTTCCATCACCGGGATGGCGGCTAGAGGACCAATATTTCCCAAACCCAATACCGCCGAACCATCGCTGACAATAGCGACCGTATTGCACTTCATCGTATAATCATACACCAGGGAAGGATCAGCCTGAATGGCTTTGCACGGCGCCGCAACGCCAGGCGAATAGACCAGGGCAAGTTCGTGTGCATCGCGCAGATCGATCTTAGCATTGACCCTTATTTTACCGCGTAGCTGCTTGTGCAGGATCAACGACTCTTCATAGATATCCATACGATCGTGTTGGTTGAATAGGGCATGAAGATAGGATTTTCCAGTCTCGTCTTGGAACGAGCTTCATTCTGTATACAGCCCGCCACAAGTCATTTTATAAGCTTGGATCCATTGAAATCATGTACTTTCAATAAAGTTCTTTAAAAGCTAATAAATTTCTATAAATAATTAAAAATGAAGATATTATATATATTAATCATTATTCAATTCGGAACATCTGTCATGTGTCAGTCGACCGAGGACTGGACAAAAGAAAGAGATTCTCGCCAGGAAAGAATTCGGGGTACTATCGCCTCCATGATTGTCGATCAACCTGGTTGGTCTTTCTTCCCGACAAATCCAAATCTCATTGTCAATCAAGACAAAAAGGCCTATCTGTTTATCGAACAGAAAATAGTATCTCTGGAGGAGTATGAATCAGTCTGGATGGACCTTTTGTTAGGGGATATCGCTCCAACATTCCAGCGGGACCTGACCTTTCTTCAGTTTAAGGGAAAGTTGCTCAAATCAAAGACAGACACCCCGACAGGCGAACAAGTTATTTGGTTGGCTTATCTCGGTGACGAAAACCAGGTGATCGATATCAAAGGGGCTTATCCCATGGATGATGATCAGATACTCGAACCGCAAACTTTGAAAATATTGCGATCACTTTTTCTGGATGATCAGATCACCATTGGCATGTTTGAAGCCATGCCCTTTACAGCTGAGGTGGAGAAATACGGGTTTACAGAGGAGGATTCCTATGCGATGAACAACGCATTTTTAACCAATCCCGAATCCGGACAAAACTTGCAGATTTCCCTGATGGGTCTGATGGAGGCAACTCCAGATGAGATCATCGCTCAAGAGCTCGAACGACTGAACGAAATGGATGTCCAAACAGATCTGGTCACATCCGAAAAAGATGGCGTGCGCATGGATCTGCTCATCTATCAAAACCCATTGAATTCAGAAGAGGAGTGGACCTATTCGGCCATGATCTTTCAGGGTGATACATATTTAAATGTCACCATGAATATGTCAAATACTCCTGAAAACCTGCAGATGTTTCAGCAGATCATTCGTTCTGTGAAAATGAAAAGTGAACCAGAAAAATAGGCAAGGGGACCTCAGTCTTGTTCGGATGTATTCACGGTGTTCATGGCCCTGGACAATCCAATGCTGCAAAACTGTTTGACCGCATCTGCAGATCGCTTCATGAGTTCAGGGATGAGCTTTCTTTCCTCATCCGTCCATTCGCCTAGAACGTAATTGACCTGCCGGCCCTTGGAAAACTCATTTCCGATCCCGATCCGCAGTCGGGGATAGTCTGTCCGCCCCAGGAGCTCCTGGATATTCTTCAGCCCGTTGTGCCCACCATCTGAACCCTTGGCCCGCATGCGTATTTTTCCCAGAGGAAGATTGAGATCATCCAACAGGACCAGAACCCGATCAAGCGTGACATTTTCCTTGGTCATCCAGTAGCGCACCGCTTTCCCACTGAGATTCATATAGGTGGTTGGCTTGATCAGAATGAGTTGACGGCCCTTGAATTTTATACGTGAGACATAAGCCTGACTGTCCAGTTCAAATGAGACACCAGCTTCCTCTGCCAGATGGTCCACGACATTAAAACCGATATTATGTCGGGTGCCTTCATAGTCACCACCCACATTTCCCAAGCCAACGATCAGGTATTTCATACGGACTAATGAATCATTCTAGCGTGTAAAAAGTTCGATTTTACCTGGCCTTGTCCAAATAGATCTCCGATCCATGCATCCGCATTTGCCGGAGGATCCACTCTTTTCTCCGGTGTACATAAGGCCCCGGTCGGGATACAGAATACTTTCTAGGGTTGGGCAATACGGCTGCCAGCATAGCTGATTCCGTTTTGGTCAGTTTACTGGCGGGTTTGTGAAAATAATGCTGGGCAGCTGCTTCTGCGCCATAGATACCAGGACCGAATTCGATCACATTCAGATAGACAGTCATGATCCGCCGCTTGGTCCAGATCAGTTCGATCAGTCCGGTGAAATAGATCTCCAGTCCTTTGCGCAGCCAGGATCGTTGCGGCCACAAAAACACATTTTTGGCCGTTTGCTGACTTATGGTGCTGGCTCCCCGGGTACGCTTGGAACGCTTGTTATGTTCAATGGCTTTCTGAATGGCTTCGAGGTCAAAGCCCCAATGATCCATAAAATGCTGGTCCTCAGCACACATCACGGCAGGTGCCAGGTGAATACTGATATCGTCCATAGACACCCAGTCTTTTTCGAAGATGGCTTTCTTCCCATCCATCCATTGTTCCACATTTCGGATGACCATCAAGGGTGTGATCGGTACTGGAAAAACCCCGTAGAATAAAGTTGCCAGTATCGAGGTCGACAGAAATGCTCCGGCGGACCATAGCGTAATGATCAACGCCTGTTTCCACTTTGTTTTGCCAGCCAGCTGGCCTCGGAAGGTTTGCCACAATTGCCCCGGTGCATGGCAAATAAGGTGCAATCTTTTAGATATGTCAATAGGTCCAGCCATCAATAAAAGCCAAAGTCACTGGGGACGACATCCGCAGTATAACTGCGGATCAATGTACCGTCTGGTTGATAAAGATCGATCTTTCCTTTTTGTTGAAAGTCCAGAGGATCTGCCAACCATATGCGACCATCTCGTGGGTCGATTCGATAGCCGTAATAACCAAAACCAGCGATGAAAGGGCTGGTGGGTAAGATGGCATCCTGAATTGACATCCGGTTCAATCCGCCATTCAGGTAATACACTTGATCGTCATAGACCTGGATTTTACTGGGATATTCGTTCAGGCTGAAGTCCCAACTTTTCACAGTTGTTCCGGATGCCGGATCCACGACATGGATACTGGCAGGAATATCAATGAAGTTGCCTATGCTCATGACCCACAGGTGACCCTCGACATCCTGAGCCAGATGACTGGCCCCATATCCGACAGTAATACTGTCTCCAACTGTCCGGCTTTGAGGGTCGACCTGATAGACTTGGTCGTGATTGGAAGAAGCAACCCAAACCTTTCCATCGATCGTGATCATTTCTTCCGACCAGTGCCCCAGATCGATCGAATCCAGAACATGCAAGGGATCCAGGTTGACGATCAGCAGCTCATCCGAAAACAGCGTGCTAACAAAGGCCAGGGTCGGGGTGATCGCATGGAGGAAACGAGGAGACTGAGACAAGAGGAGTCGATCCTTGAGCTCGATGGTCGAGATATTGATCTTTTCAATGGACTTCGAGTTGTTCAGGACCAGATATCCGTCATCCTGGACGATGGTCATGCTTTGGAGAATATCACCAAGCAAACGTTGGTTGACCTGCTGAAACAAGCCGGTCTGGATGGCAGAAGCGGTATCATTCAACCAGGCCAGGGAGGCATTCAACTGGTTGAATCCACCTTCATGCAGGATAAAAACGCCTTTTCCCTGCTGGATATTCAGGTCTGTTCCACCTGTTGGATCATCCTTTTTACAGGAGGACCAGACAAGGGCGATCAGGAGAACTGTCAGTAATTTTCGAAATACCATAATCATGTTTAGAGATATTCAGCAATAGGAATGGCAATAAACGGGATGATCAAGCCGACAAAATACCCCCAAAAGACTTCTCGGGGTTTGTGAACCTGGAGGATCAATCGGGCACTTCCAGTCAGTCCGGCGATGATCACCGATAGAAAGACCATGGTCAGGAGACTGATCTGCAATGAACCCAGGGCTGGTAGATCCAGCCCCACCCGGGCATAGGGATAGTTGAGGTGCAGGATGACAAAGATGGAGGTCATCCCGGCCGATCCGATGGCATGCAGGCTGATCTTGAATTGAACATTGATCACAAAAGCGGTAAATATGGCCAGAGTACAGGCCAGACTCATAGTAGCAAAGACAGGAGGGATATCTGCGTTCTCCAACAAATTTTTTGTCATCCAACTGTACAAGACCCCGGCCGCAATATAAGGGCCCACCCGCTGCATGCGTTCCCGGATCTGCATATCGTTGACCAATTGCAGTTTGACCATGAGAAAAATAGCCAGGGCGGGAAGAAGAAAGGTCGTACTGAAGACGATGAGGATCAAATCCATTTTGTCTGACATTCGACTGACCCCAAAGACATATGGGTTTGAGCTGAGCAGGAACACCAGGGTGTAGGTGAGTACACTGAGGGGATGGAAGAGAATGGATATGGCATGCGCCCAAATTCGACGGGTCTTCATGCCACAAAAGTATGCAGATGAGCACGTACCCTGTTATCTTGGGGCAGAACAACTGAATATTCGTGAAAAACAGGGATTACCTGTAACTTTCAGCCTAGTCGCTGGTCAATGCCTATGGATGTAAAAGACTTTCAACGTCTCTTTTTGCCGCTCCGCCACAAACTGTATCGCTTCGCTTTGAAGTTCGTACGGGATCAAATGGCTGCGGAAGATATTGTGCAGGAGGTTTTTCTGCGCATATGGAACAAGGGACAGGATATGGTGAATCTGGAACATCCAGAAGCATATTGCATGACAATGACCAAAAATCTATCTCTCAACTACCTGAAAGCGAAAAGCCGGCAGAATGTCGGCCTGGATTCGGTAGCGGAACAGGTAGGTACACAGGTCGCAGCGGATAAGATGATGATGATCAACGAACGGGTAGCCGTTTTGAAGGCATATATCAAAACTTTATCCGACCGGCAACAATTGGTCCTGCATTTGCGTGAAGTAGAAGAATTGACCTACGACGAGATCGCAAGTACCCTGGATATTTCACTGGCCATGGTCAAATCCGAGCTTTTCCGGGCAAGACAGAATTTGAAAAAGAAAATGGAGGGCCATGGAAGCAATTAACCGGAAGGAGATCGAAACCTTGCTTCAACGTTACTTTGAAGCAGAAACAGATGTGCACGAGGAACGCCGCTTGAAAACCTATTTTAACAGCGGTGAGATCGATCCTTCTTTTGAAGTATACCGCGATTTTTTTGTCCTCACACATCACGACCAGTCCATCGAAATATCCGATGCATTTGAGCGTCGATTGATGGACAAGATCAGTCCCGCCCCGGTCATACGCATCGGAATCCGCCGGGTCTTGGCCATCGCTGCCTCACTGGCCCTGATCGTCGCCGCCGGATGGTGGGTGATCAGCCAACGCAACAGTGACGAAGCCACACAAGTGGTTATGGAAGACACCTACGATGATCCGGAAGAAGCTTATCGCCAGGTCACAGCTGCACTTGCCCTGATGTCCTCGACAATGGATAAAGGCCAACAAATGACTATTCAATCCGTCGCCCCGGCTCAGGAGCTGGACGTTATACAAATGAATTAGACACTCAAAAAATATCAACCATGAAATGGTTTCTCTCCTTCGCAATCTCCCTGCTTTTCCTGCCGCTTTTCAGTCAGGAAGACGCAATCGCCAAGCATTTTGATCAGTATTTATCAGATGCAACGTTCAAGTCGGTCTATGTCAGCCCCAAAATGTTCGATGTGATCGCTACCAGCGACATTGAGAAAATGGACCCGGAGGTCAAAGCGCTCATCAAAAATCTGCGCGGTTTGCGCGTACTGCAAAGAGAAGGTCAGTCCGGTGTGGCCCTTTATAAAGAAGCCAACAAGAAACTGATGGCCGCCAAGTACGACGAACTGATGACCCTGAATGAAAATAATGAACAGATCCGGTTCTATACCATGGGCCCAGGTAAAAAAGTACAGGAGCTCCTGTTGATGGTTGCCGGCCCCAATCGATTCCTTATGCTGACAATGGTCGGTGATATCGACCTCAATGCGGTGGCCAAACTGTCCAAAAATTTGAACCTGCAGGGTGCGGACTATCTCGACAAAGTAAAATCCCGCTGATCCTCTTGGATCGTCCCCATAAAAAAGCCGCTGTGGAGCAATTCCACAGCGGCTTTTCTTTTTCTCTCAAGAAGCCCTACCGCATCAACGGAGGATCATTTCAAAATCCACTCGTCGGTTAGCGGTCTTACCTTCATCTGTCTTATTATCGGCAATAGGTCGGCTCTCTCCGAATCCGGCGTGAGTCATCCGGGTAGCTGAAACGCCTTTACTCACCAGAAAATCAAAACAGGCCTTGGCCCGACCCTGTGATAATTTCAGATTGGCGTCTTCCTTTCCATCACTATCGGTATGCCCTTCGATCTTCAAATTATACGCAGGATACTTCTGCATCAGTCCGACAATCTCATTCAGTACCGGTACGGAACCAGACCGAAGACGCGTCTGATTGGTCCTGAATTGTACATTTTTAATGGCAAAGGCGATCTTCTCCAGATCGGCCTTTTCGATCTCCGGACAACCCTGGTTGGAGGCTGGACCCTTCACCTTCGGACACTTGTCCAGGTGATCGGCAACGCCATCCCCATCTCCATCCGGGCAACCACCCAATGCGACAAGTCCTCTAACGGCGGGACACTGGTCGTCCCCATCAGCAACCCCATCGCCGTCACTATCCGGGCATCCCCCCAAAGCTGCGAGCCCTGCCTCATTCGGGCATTTGTCTTTACCATCGGTGATGCCGTCGCCGTCACTGTCCGGACAGCCATTCAACGCCACCGTTCCATTGATCAGCGGGCATTCATCCTGACTATCCTGAATACCGTCCCCATCCGTGTCTGGGCAACCATTGAAAGCTGCGAGACCGGCTTCATTTGGACAGGCATCTTTGCTGTCCTCGATACCGTCGCTATCACCATCCGGACAACCATTGAATGCAGCCAGACCAGCCACCATTGGACAGCTGTCTTCCCGATCGGCGATACCATCCCCGTCACTATCTGGGCAACCAGCAAGGCCAGCGCTACCCGGTAAATCCGGACAGGCATCTTCGCGGTCGATGATGCCATCTCCGTCACTGTCCTTTTCACTGAACCGATAGGACAATCCCAGACTGAAGGTAGAAAGCCAATCATTGTCTTCAGGGTCACGTGAATCACTGGCTCCATCCAGGTAATCAGCGAAGGTGGGGACCATCAGAGCTTCCAGCCCCAATGTCCAGCGATCATTGAGATAAAACTTCAGACCAGCACCGATCGGTGTGATGAAATTGATCTTGGAAAAATCCTGATCCAACTCCTTTTGAGTGAAGGTTGCGCCGTTCGAACTCTCCAGATGGGTGGTGGGATCGAAAAACAAGCCGCCCACACCAAGAGTAATATAGGGCGATACTGGACGTTTCAACTTGATCGCAAAATTGATCTGATTGCCATCCTCATCGTAGAGCGTCTGGCCCCCTTGCTTCAATTCTTCATAGGTGAATCGATTGCCTGCCTGATCGTAGAGACGCAGATTTCGGCGCTCCCGACCCAGGAGGTTGAATTCGACCAGCCCCTCTACAGCGAAAAATGTGGTCTTGAAATCTACCAGCGGATTGGATGTCTTCCGCTCATCGAAATTCCGGTCATCACCCGACACCTGGCCATAGGATGCCTGACCACGCAGGGCCCAGTTGTTGTTCAGATTATACCGATAGAAGAGACTAGCCCCGATATCTGTTTCCTGCACATAGGGCAGGGTTTTCGGGTTGATATCACCCTGATAGTTCCAACCTTGAAGTGAAACTCCATATTCTGAACTCTGGGAGAATACCAGAAGCGGAGAGGCCAACAGGCAAATGAAGAGGCATATTCTGTACATACGGTCGTCGTATTTGAGGACAAATGTAGGAGGTAAAACCCAAAAAGGGCTTTGTTTGATCATTTGGGATAGAAAATTACCAATAAATTGATAGACAAGTGATTGTATATCCTAATAAATGAGGATAAATCGAAATAAAATATGCTCAAGGATTTCATTTTAAGGATCCCTGTACTTTCCAAACACTGAACATTTCCTATTTTACCAGGAGGTAATGTGGCATATGGAAAAAGCTGAGATCACCCGTCTTTTTGATTTTCTCACCTATGAACGACAACATTTTCCACAGGAAAATGCCTTTGGTATTCGGGAAGGAGAGAAGTGGATCTGGTGGAGTTCGGATGATCTGGACCTGTATTCCCGTCAGCTGGCTGCGGGTTTGCGGCAAAAGGGACTGCAACCGGGCGACAAGGTGGTCCTGGTGGATTATATCAACCGCCCGGAATGGGTGATCGCAGATCTGGCCTGCCAACTGGCGGGTCTGGTCAGTGTGCCGGTCTACCCGACCATCAGCAGTCATGAATATGCCTACATCTTCAAAGATGCCGGTATCAAAGGGGTTATGCTGGGTGGCGGAGATTTGTATGACAAAGTCATCGTTGCCGGAGAGGAGGTCAACATCAGCCTGCTGATCTCATTCGAACCCCGACCGGAGTGTATCTATTGGCGCGAACTGCTGGAGGAAGACACCACCGGTATAGACGCTGAACGAGACACCATTCAGGCTGACCAGCTGGCCACCATTATTTACACCTCAGGTACCACCGGAAATCCCAAAGGCGTTATGCTGGATCATGCCAGTATCGTTTTCAATGTGAAGACCATACTCCCCATGATCCCGGTTTCTGCCGGTCTGCGCACCCTGAGCTTTCTGCCGCTTTGCCATATTTTCGAACGGGCCGTCTCCTATGCCTATATGTACGCCGGTGTTTCAGCAGCCTTTACGACACCGGATCGATTGGGTGGTGACGATGGAGATCTTCAAGCGATCCGACCACACTTCTTCAGCACCGTGCCCCGACTCCTGGAAAAGGTCTATGAAAAGATTTACAACAAGGGTCTGGCCCTGAAGGGTATCAAGCGAGGCCTCTTTTTCTGGGCCATGCGCCTGACAGAAGATTATGAATACGACAAGACCTATCACGGTATGGCCCGACTGAAACGGTGGATCGCCGACAAGCTTGTCTTTTCTAAATGGAGGGAAGCTTTGGGTGGCGAGGTCCGGGGCATTATTACCGGGGCAGCACCCTGCCCCACCAAGATGGCCCAGGTCTTCTCAGCAGCGGGCATCCCCATCCGGGAGGGTTATGGCATGACCGAGGCAGCGCCGGGCATCTGCATTACCCGTTTTGAACCTGGGATGGCCAAACTGGGCACAGTCGGACCGCCTATTGATGGTGTGGAAGTGCAGATCGACACGGATGATCCCAGCTATGGTCCTGGTGAAGGGGAAATTCTCAGTAAAGGACCCAATCAGATGATGGGCTATTACCATAAGCCGGACGAGGATGAGAAGGTCTTCCGTTGGATCGATGGGGAACGCTGGTTGTGTACCGGCGATGTGGGTCGGTGGGTGGAAGGGGACAACGGTGTTCGCTTTTTGCAGATCACCGACCGGAAGAAGGAATTGATGAAGACCTCCGGTGGTAAATATGTAGCCCCAGCCCCGATCGAAAGCAAGCTAAAAGAGGAGTTTCTGATCGAACAAGTGATGGTGTTGGGGGATAACCGGAAATTTGTCTCGGCACTGATCCTGCCTGCCGAAACAGCGCTCAAAGACTGGTGTACCCACAAGGAGATCCCCTGGACCACCATGCCTGAAATGCTCACCTTACCTCAGGTTGTAGATAAGTTTCAGCGGATCATTAATGACTTGAACCCTCGTTTTGGCAAGGTTGAGCAGATCAAACGCTTCCGTCTGCTGTCCGATGTGTGGGAGCCTGTCAAAGCCGATGGAAGTGTATCAGAACTGACACCGACCCTTAAAATAAAACGACGGGTCATCATGGAGAAATACGCTCCTTTGATCGAGGAAATCTATCACGAAACCCCCTAAGAAGCTTTTTTACGATGTTGGTCAAGACTTATTCCAGTGCTGTATTTGGTGTCGATGCCCGGACGATTACCGTTGAGGTTAACCTGGGTGGACCCATAACCTCGCACACGAAAGTCGGTTATTATATGGTCGGGTTACCCGACAATGCTGTCCGCGAAGGTTTCCAGAGGATTAGTGCAGCCATCAAGAATGTGGGCAAGCGGATGCCCAACATGCAGTTGGTCATCAACCTGGCTCCGGCAGATGTACGCAAAGAAGGGTCTTCCTTTGACCTCCCTATCGCCCTGGGTATCCTCGCTGCCTCTGGACAACTTCCAACCGAACAACTGGAAGGTCTGATGATGCTGGGGGAGCTTTCTCTGGACGGAGGTATTCGACCCATCAAGGGCTGTTTGCCCATGGCCATACAGGCCAGACAAGAGAAATTCAAGGGAATCCTTCTACCCAAAGCCAACGCCCGGGAAGCGGCCATCGTGAACGACCTGGATGTCTATGGCATTGACAGCCTGGAGGAGGCAATCGCCTTATTGGAGGGTCGCGCGGATATAGCACCCTTGCAAGTGGATACACGCGAACTCTTCCAGGAGCAACAGGATCACTATCTGGTGGACTTTTCGGATGTGAAAGGACAGGAGAATATCAAGCGTGCGCTTGAACTGACAGCAGCGGGCGGGCACAATGCGATTTTGATCGGTCCGCCGGGAGCAGGTAAGACCATGTTGGCTCGTCGGATGTCGACCATTTTACCGCCTCTGACCCTGCATGAGGCTTTGGAGACCACCAAGATCCATTCCGTGGCCGGTGTCCTGCCTGCAGACAGTGGCTTGATCACCACCCGGCCGTTTCGCAGTCCGCATCACACCATCAGCGACGTAGCCCTGGTGGGTGGCGGGTCCAACCCCCATCCAGGAGAGATATCCCTCTCGCACAATGGAGTCCTTTTTCTGGATGAACTGCCAGAATTCAAGCGGACCGTGTTGGAGGTGATGCGCCAGCCGATGGAAGAGCGGCGGGTCACCATCGCCCGCGCACGGTTCAGTGTGGACTATCCGGCCAGTTTTATGCTCATCGCTTCCATGAATCCCTGTCCGTGCGGTTATTACAATCACCCGGAAAAAGACTGTGTCTGTGCACCTGGGGTGGTGAAGCGATACCTGACCAAGATCTCCGGGCCTTTGTTGGATCGCATCGACCTGCATGTGGAGGTCACCCCCGTCTCCTATGATGAACTGGCAGGTTCGGCCCGACCGTCAGAGTCCAGCGCGGATATCCGGGCGCGGGTGGAGAAGGCGCGACAGATCCAGGAAAAGCGATTTGCGGATATGCCGGAGATCTACTGCAATGCCCAGATGCCCAGTCGAATGGTTCAAGAGGTCTGTCAGATCAACCAGGCCGGAACGACGCTGTTGAAAACAGCGATGCAACGCCTGCAACTGTCCGCCCGGGCGTTTGACCGTATCCTCAAGGTGTCCCGCACCGCTGCCGATCTGGCGGGCAGTGAGGAAATCAAAGTGGAGCATCTGGCCGAAGCTATCCAATATAGGAGTCTGGATCGTGAGGGTTGGGCGGGATAGGTGCAATGACCAACCAGATCTTGACCCAGTTCCAATGAATGGTCGCATTATATATTACTCAAATGATGATATAGGATTGGAACTACCACAGAAATCGAAATAGGAAAAATAAAGATTGGATGAATCTGGAACTGAACAAACAAAACGCGATTGCATTCTACCGTATGGCCTATGAAGGAGATCCTGTAAAAGCTGTTGAGCAGTATGTTGGAAAGGAATATATCCAGCACAATCCGGATGTGGCCAATGGCACTCAGGGATTCATCGATTATTTCGAACGCATGCAAAAGGAGTATCCGGACAAATCCATTGCATTCGTTCGATGCATTGCAGAAGGTGACCTGGTGGCCCTGCATACGCACCAGACCTGGCCGGGAGATGACCAATTTGTGACCATGGACTTTTTCCGGTTTGATGAACAAGGTAAGATCTGTGAACACTGGGATGCTATTCAGCAAATCCCCAAGGAGTCGGCCAATGCGAATTCGATGTTTTAAGTGGTTTGAAAAACTGGACATTCTCAAATAAATTCGGTTATCCGACAAGTGGTGTTGATCAATAAAATTCATGCGTACAAAGAGTCTTGTGGAATCCTATAAAATGTATTGTGAATAATAGTCATGAACTCAGAAATAGAAGAATATCAAAACCGGCAAACTACAAATGACAAAATTATTTGTAATCAGTTAGCTCAAATCATTCGGAGTGTTTTGAAGGAAGCCGAAGAAAAGATCTGGCACGCCCACCCAGTCTGGTTTTTGGAGGGCAACCCCATTGTGGGATATAGTAAGGAAAAGGCAGGGATCCGGTTGATGTTCTGGAGTGGGGCTGACTTTGACGAATCCGGATTGAATGTCCGGGGAAAGAAATTTAAAGACGCATCCATCTTCTACAACCAGGCATCTGAAATTGATGAAGATGACCTGACACGATGGTTGCAGAAAGCCAGAGAAATTCAATGGGACTATCAAAATATTGTCAAGCGCAAAGGCGTACTGCTTAAAAGAGAAGCCAAATGAAGGTAACACCTGAACACAACGAGCGTATTGCAAAAATGACCTTTGCATCTGTGTACCCACATTATATCGCAAAGGTGGAGAAGAAGGGTCGAACGAAAGAGGAACTACATCAGGTGATCGAGTGGCTGACCGGATTTGACGATCAGAAGCTTCAGGATCTGATTGACAAGAAGGTTACGTTTGAAACTTTTTTTAGCCAAGCCAAATTAAACCCGAATGCCACGCTGATCACCGGAGTTATCTGCGGCTATCGGATCGAGGAAATTGAGAACCCATTGACTCGTCAGACCCGGTACTTGGATAAGCTGGTGGATGAATTGGCCAGAGGAAGGAAGATAGACAAGATTTTAAGGACGGGATAGGAAAATGGGATGATATCGTTCATTCCAAAACTGAGCCGAACACCATGTTGTGAATTGAAACCAAAACAGGATGATGACAAAAGAATTCGGTTGAAAAATTAAATGCATCCTTCAGAATCGCCCGGGATTCCATCATAAAAAAACATTCAATTAGCCTACCCCTCACCCAACCACGGAAACACCTCCTCGCCCACATGCTCTCCACATTCAGCGACCACATAGGCACGAAGGATTTTGGTCATTTCAGCATACACACCGTTCAGGTCGGAATAGTACCGCCGATCGCCGATCGCATTGACCGGCTGGATCCCCTTAAGACTGTTGACCAGATAAACGCCCTTCGCCACATCCAGGTCCAAGCGGGTCAACGGTGCTGCGTGAATTTTACGTTTGGCTGGTAGCAGAGCATTCAGAAGTGCCAGTGTGGTGCCGGGAAGAGCTGCGGCGTGGACATCGGGTTGTTTCAACTGATGCCCATCCCAGATAATCACATTGGCGGTGGTACTGCAACTGATGCGTCCATCCACGGTCAACAATAAAGCATCATCTGCACCGGCGTCTCGGGCTTCACGGAGAGCCATTATATGGTCGAGGTAATGGGTGGATTTGAGATAACTGCTGGGGCTGTCCGGATTTTTACGGACAGAAGCGATATGCAAATCGACAGGATGTGTTGACACAAAACCCAGTTCGGAGAATCGGGCCACGATCGTCGGTGTTCCCACAGGTTGGACATTCAGACCACGACCGGCCCGGCCTGGTGTGACAGTGATGCGCAATACCCCATGGCGCCCCGGCTCCTTGTCTAAAAGATCATGCAGTATTCGTTCGGCATTCAATTCCTCGGATGAAAGCGCTGCCCCGATCTGTTGCAAGCCCGCCAGCAGACGATGCAAATGTGAGGCGACATTAACCATTTTGCAATTCACCACAGCAATGGTCTCAAACAGGCCCATCCCCAAGGTGAAACCCTGATCGTTGGCATGGACCACCGGTTGTTGCCCCGGTATGACCTGGCCATTCACCCAGTTCCAGTCATGCGATGTGTCGTTGCTCATGGAAGGTGTGGGTCAGGGTGAGAAAATTGTGCAGAAGGTGCAGACCTTCCGGCGTAAGGATGGATTCTGGGTGAAATTGAACCCCATACGTCGGGTGCTCGGGATGTTCAACAGCCATATTCAAGCCGTCAGCCGTCCAGGCGATAGGGACCAAGGGATGACAATCTGCAACTATTGCAGGTAACATCAGACTGTGATATCGGGCTGCTTCAAAGGGGTTGGACAATCCGGCAAACAACGGATGACCGATCGGGGTGTGGATCTTCTCGGGCAGACCATGAACCGGTTGGGGAGAGCGGATCACCAGGACCGAAAAAGCTGTACCAATACACTGATGGCCCAGGCAAACCCCCAGGATGGGGATGATGCCACTCCAGGACCGGATCAATTCGACACAATGGCCAGCCTCAGCCGGTGTGCAAGGTCCAGGGGAGAGGATGATCGCCTCCGGTGGATGCACAGACAGATCAAGCAGGAGCGGGTCATCATTGCGCACCACCTCTACCTCCTTCCCCAGGATTTGAAAGTTGTGGACCAGGTTGTACACAAAGGAATCGTAATTGTCGACGACCAGGATCATGGATGAAAGGCAGTAAAGATGCGAGCCGCTTTATCCAGGGATTCCTGATATTCTTCGGCGCCATCCGAAAGATAAACAATCCCTCCACCCGATTGAAACCAGGCTTTCGTGCTCTGGATAAGAATGGTTCGAATGGCAATATTCGAATCCATATGCCCGTCAAAGCCCCAATAGCCCAGACATCCACAGTACACATGGCGGGGCATTCCCTCCAATTCCTGGATGATCTCCATGGCTCGTTTCTTGGGAGCACCGGTGATCGACCCCCCCGGAAACGCCGCTTTGACAACGTCTACAGCGTGCAGGCCCGGTTTTAGCTCACCCTGGACAGCGGACACGAGATGATGCACCGAGGCATACGACTCCAGACCACAAAGGTCCGGTACAGTGACCGAACCGGGGATGCAGACCTTGGAAAGGTCATTGCGGAGGAGATCGACGATCATGGTGTTCTCAGAGCGGTCTTTCTGGCTGGCCAACAATTCGGCAGCCAGTTCCGCATCTCGATGTCGGTCTGCATGGCGGGGACGGGTGCCTTTGATGGGGCGAGTTTCAATCATTCGTCCGGATAATCGCAGGAATCGTTCCGGCGAGACCGAAGCGATGGTGAGATCCGGATATTGAAAGTAGGCACCGAAGGGTGCCGCATTAATCTGCCTGGAATGTTGATAAAAGGTCACCGGATCAAAGTCGGCCGGAAGATCCGTGGTAAACCGCTGCGAAAAATTGGCTTGAAACACATCCCCGGCAGCGATCCACTCCCGAATCCGGTCGACTGACCGGATATAGTCCGCTCGGGTAAAGTTGGATGTCCATTGCGGATCTACCTTGGCTGGCGATGGCAAGGTTGGAGAAGAGGTGGCTATCGACAATTGATCTGCCCACCAGGTTGCCCGCTCTCGTGCACGCGAAGGACGTCGTTCGGAATCTTTTTCGGGATAGCCGGAGCTGTAAATGGTGGCAGTTTGATGTTCGTGATCAAATACGGTGACCACATCGTAAAAGTGAACCCAAAGGGAGGGAAGATCGATGCCATCTGATGGAACGGGTGGTAAATCCTCCAGGGTCTGGTTGAGTTCATACCCGATATAACCGACTGCACCACCTCGAAACGGCGGATTATCCGGAAGATGTTGAAGAGGAAACTGACGGACCTTTTTTCGAAAAACCGTCCATGGATCGCCGGCGATCTCCTCGTCATTCCAGTACAGGATATCGTTTTGATAGCGCAGGGAGGCGAACGGATCAGCCATCAAAAAGGAATATCGGCCCAGATCCGGAGATCTAAGGGCGCTATCCAGAAATCGCAATCCGGGCAAATGCTGCAGACCACCCAGGAGAAGTCCTGGATCCGAATAGGGAATAGCCTGTTTATGGAGGGTGAAAGGTGTGATGGTTGAAGATTTGTCGGGCTGAAATTAATGGAGATTCCGGGGATAGCTGTCGAAGTAGTTCTATGCGGTGCGTAGAATGTCTGGAATCCCGTACTTTTAGCGGGTGTCTGACATCCTGTCCCAAACCGATATGCTCCAACGGATCGAAGAGTTGGAGAAAGATCTGAACCTCAAGCAGCTTCAGATCAATCGTCTGTTGAACATCACGCAAGCGATCAACAACAATATCAAGTTTGACGATCTGTTCCGGATGTACCAGTCCTTTCTCAACTGGGAGATGGGGATCACCCGAATGGCACTGTTTGTCAAGAACAAGGAGGAAACCGACTGGGTCTGTCCGGCGTACCTGGGTCTGCAACCGCAGTTTATCGAACGACATGGTGCGATCGGCTATCTGTTGAGTGGATTTTCCCGATTGACCAAGCTCAAGCACCATGAACATCCGTTCCTCAAGGAATTTGATCTGATCATTCCGGTAATGCACAAGGATACGGCGATTGCCTATGCCTTTTTAGGCCATCTCGATCAGGAACATGACCTGTACAACAAAGTGCAGTTTATCACCACCATCACCAATGTGGTAGCGGTAGCCATCGAGAACAAGCGCCTTTTCAAACGCCAGCTCGAGCAGGAACGTTTGAAACGGGAGATGGAATTGGCCAGCGATATCCAGATGATGCTGGTACCGGCGGTGCTCCCGACCAGTGACAAATTCGAACTGGCCAGTATTTACAAACCGCAACTGGGGGTTGGTGGCGACTATTTCGATTTTATTCAGCACAGTTCAGAGCGGCTCAGCTTTTGTGTGGCCGATATATCCGGAAAGGGACTGGCTGCCGCGCTGATCATGTCCAATTTTCAGGCGAACCTTCACAGTCTGCTCTTGCAGAAACTCCCTCTACAAGATCTGATCGTACAGCTGAATGATGCCGTGTTCCGGATCACTAATGGTGCCCGGTTCATCACCATGTTTTTTGCAGAATACCTGCCTGGCGAACGCAAACTCAGGTATGTCAATGCCGGCCACGTACCCCCACTGTTGGTCCGGGATGGAGAGATGGTCCAGCTGCAGGCCGGGTGCACCATTCTGGGTTGTTTTAACGAGCTCCCCGAACTGGAGGTTGGTGAAATAGAGATTACCCCGGGATCTATGATATTGAGTTATACCGACGGACTCACAGATCTGAAAAATGACAACGGGGACTTTCTCAATGAGCAATTGTTGTTCGATTATTCCCGGGCCTATTATCACCTGCCTGCTGAAGAATTCAACGATCAGTTGATGGAACGTATGGAGCTCTTCCGAGGCCAGCAGCCTTTTCCGGATGATGTGACGGTACTGACCTGTAAGTTCAAATGATCCATCTATTTGGATCGCCGATTAAACCTTTATTCATTCACCTCGTCAAAGAGGCAATCAGGAACCTGAAACAGCGTGGCCAACCCCGGATCTGATCAACATGTATTAGCAATGCTTTGCGATCCACTCCGGCGGGAGGAAGGATTTCGGCAGATGATGGATCTGTATCAGGAGAAACTGTACAGTCTTGTCTTCCGGATGACACGATCAGTGGATGACACACATGATGTGTTGCAGGAAACTCTGGTGAAGGTGTTATTGAATGCGGATCGGTTCAAAGGAAACAGTTCGCTCTACACATGGGTATACCGGATCGCTGTCAACGAATCCATCACGTTCTTGAAAAAGAGAAACCGAAGAATGACCTCGGAATTTGAACCGGACATCCATGGGCAGACCGATCAGGGATTGGCTGCTGGCATCTCCGAAAAAGAGGTCCAGGTAGTGCTGAAGGAAGCGATCGAATTGCTGCCCGAAAAACAGCGGATTGTGTTCAACCTCCGGTATTTCGAAGAACTGGGATATCAGCAGATGTCCGAGATCCTGGAAACCTCGGTCGGATCGTTGAAGGCTTCCTACCACCATGCAGTAAAAAAGATCGAAAATCATTTGCAAAGCGTACAGATATCATGAGTGAGGAGATCAGAAAGGAATTGGAGGAGATCGCCCCACGGCTAGCTCGACTACAGCGGCCGGAGGATGTCCCCCCTGTGGAGGGCAACTACTTCCACAACCTTCGGGTGGATGTCCTTCAGAATTATCGGGAGCGACTGACCCATCCAAAGAGCCGAAGAGAGTCTTCTGGTTGGTGGTCTTTCCTGTCCCTGCCCAAACGACCAGCCATGGCCATTGCTTTTGCCTCTGTGGCGATGCTGCTGGTCACGGTATTCTGGCTCTGGCCGGCGCAAGTGGAGGAAGATGCTTTTGCAGAATTGAAGACAGACGAGATCTACGCGTACATCGAAGAGAATATTGATGACTTTGAGGTTGAACTGCTGATGCAAAGCGGCCTGACTACCCATGGCTCCCTGTTTGAGGATGTGGACGAAGATGGACTGGAAGACTACCTGATGGATGATATCCAGCAGTGGGATGAGGATGATTGGGAAGACATTCTATAACCGTGACAAATATCATTTGACCATGAAAAAAGGAATACTGATCAGCTTAATCGTACTGATCGTTGCTGCAGTGAATGCTCAACCACCAGGCCCTCCGGGCCCTCCCGGGGAAAAGAATCCCAAGATGGAAAAGCGCATCGAATCGATGCGGATCGCGTTCATCACCAAGGAGCTGAACCTGACTCCATCCGAATCCCAGGCATTCTGGCCTGTATTCAATGAGATGAAGGACCGGGAAAAAGCCCTGCGGGAACAGATGAAGCCGGATAAACCGGTCGAGGAATTGACAGAGCAGGAAGCGAATACTGTACTGGATCAGCAGATGAACCTGATGGATAAAGAAGTGACGCTTCGTCGGGAATACACCGAGCGATTCCGAAAGATCTTGCCTGCCACCAAAGTCTTAAAGCTCCAGCATGCTGAAGGAGAATTCCGAAGACAGCTGGTCAATGAAGTCAAAGAGCGGCGGTCACGCAAAGAACGACCCGGTCGGAAATAGGACATTCGGTCAGGATCAAAATAAGACAGACCATGAGGACCCTCCTCATGGTCTGTCTTTTTTTGCCTGGGTCCTGTCCAACTTCGGTCAGATCAAAGACCTTAAAAATCCCGTTCTTTGTTTGAATGAAACTCTTCACCGAGATACCGGAAATTGGCCTGCGACCGTTAGAAAAACGGGATATTCCCGATCTGGCCCGATGTGCGAACAATCCTCGAATTGCTCATTTTGTCAGAGATCGATTTCCCTCTCCCTACACCGAACAGGATGCCATCACCTTTTTGGAACTGCAACTGAAGGAGGGGCGTCCTGAACAAATGGCGATCACAGATCAGGATCGACTCATCGGTATGATGGGCGCCATTCCACAGACGGATGTGTATCGTCTGAGTGCAGAGTTTGGATATTGGGTCAGTGAAGACTATTGGGGAAAGGGTATTGCTACAGCCGCTGCTCGGGTGTTCACTCCCTGGCTGTTTGACCAGACCGATCTGATCCGAGTGTATGCCCGGGTTTTTGCTTTTAATCCGGCCTCCAGACGAGTGCTTGAAAAGTCAGGATTCATCTATGAGGGTCTTTGTCGTGATGCGGTGATCAAAGAGGGGAAGATCCATGATGAATACTATTATGCATTGTTAAAAAAGGACCAGCATGAAGATTGATCCCTATCTGCGGGAGATCAAGCGCCGCTTTGCTGAAGCGGGTGATCCAGCCACTGCCGAAGGGCAGATGGCCTACATGCGCAACCAGTTCTCTTTCTATGGGCTGAAAGCTCCGATTTGGGTGGGTATCTTTCGGGAGTTCGTCAAGGAGCATGGATACCCGGCCTATGGTGGTCCCCTGGAAAGCATCGTCCGTCAGGCTTATTCGGAGGAGTACCGTGAACTGCATTATATCGCCTTGCAGATCATTGAAAAAACCCAGAAAAAGAGCGGTGCCGACCTGATCGACCTGCTGGAAGAGTTGATCCTTCGAAATTCCTGGTGGGATGCGGTGGATTGGATCGCCAAGTTGGTCGGCATCCATTTTGAGCGATTTCCGGATCAGATCGGTCCGGTGACCGAACGATGGATGGCTTCTGGAAAGCTATGGCTGCAACGTGTAGCCATCATTTACCAGCTGCGGTATAAGGAACAAACAGACACCCGGAGGATGTTCCGGTATATCCTCCAGGTGGCGGGGTCTCGAGAATTTTTCCTGCAAAAGGCTGCGGGATGGGCATTGCGTCAGCATGCCAAAACAGATCCCGCCCTGGTGGCGGCATTTGTAGAAAAGGAGACGTTACCGGCGCTCACCAAACGAGAGGCCAGAAAACAACTGGCGAAAGAAGGCTATTGATGCTGATATAGAGGAAACCCCCGGCCGGAGCCAGGGGTTTCGTGTGATGGTGTTTAATCTAGGTTTGCAGTGCCGGGAGCTCGTTCGCGCTTATCGCGCTCAACCTGCCAGTGTTCCCATCCTTTGCGGACGCATTTGGCTTCCCAGTCGAACGAGAAGTTGCCCTCTCCACCTTTGAATTCTTTGACCTTGAAGCCCGTTGCCGTTTTTTCAACGACTGCAAGCCCATACGTGTCTGCAGAATGGGAAGTGAGGATCACTGTCATGGTTTCCGGATTGGCGACGATCTCAAAAGACTCGCTGAAGGGAACCCAGGCTTCGCCGTTGGTGAGGGTAGCGACACCACGTTCATAGGCACCCGCTTCCGGACCTTCCAGACTGGCGTACCAGATCTCTTTCTCCGGCTTGGTGGGATGAGGCATCACAAAGGCCTTTACACCACCATTGGCGCCATCTGCAAAAATGTAACCATTGCCCAGGCCGTCGACATACATGCCGGCTTGCGGATCCCCGGCTCCGTCGGAGACGGCAACATATCCATGTTTTGGAAATCCGATCAGGGTGGAGATCAGGACATTTCGTCCACCTGTCTGATCTTTGGTTTCGATCCAGCCATAGCCATCTTTCGTATTGGCTTCAACAGCCGACCAGTTCCCTCCATTGTAAAGGTTGAAAAATCCACCCCCTTCACCACCAAAGATGGCGTAAGCACCCAGACCATCTTCTCCGAAGGTCAGATTACTGATGGTCAGATCAGTATACTTGAGATCATCCACGATCCCGAATTTGTCCCAGGTCTGTTCACTTTTGGATGTGATGGTGTTTCCCCCGAATGGTTGTGCCAGGAAGCTGTAGGGACTTTGCTTGGTAAACCCGTTGGCAAAGCCGCTTGCTGATGCAGAAAATCCGGTGGAATCATGGATCATCGCAATCGATTGATCGATGATGGGGCCTTCAATGGACACACTGCCTTTATTCATATAGGAATGAACACCGGTACCTTCAAATTGCAGGATGCTGGGCGTCAGGACACTGTAGTGCGGAGCTCCGGTATGAAAATCCAGCGCATAAGGATTGAGGTGCAATGCAGCACTGCTATCCGGATGCCCGACGTAAACGTCTTTATCGGCATAATAGATCCCGATCGTGTGATCTTTCCAGTAGGACGAACCACCTGACAAGCTGGTCAGATCGACCGCATTTCCCTGTGAAATAGACAACATGGTGGTCGACGGATTCCAACTCAGGGATTGTAATTCATTTGCGGGATTGGCGTCGGCATCATCCACCTCATCTGTGACGGAGCCTCCACTTGAAAGGGAGATAATATTTGCTGATTTGGAGAGAACTTGTAATTCATTATTCGGGTCGGCGTCTGCGTCATCTACCTCGTCTGTGACAGAGCCTCCACTGCTCAGTGAGATGACATTACCGGATTTGGACAACGTCTGAAGTTCATTCATAGGATCCGGATCCGCATCATTGATATTGACGTTGCCCCCACCTTTTGACAGGGTGAGGGTGCCGCCTGTTTGGGTCAGGATTTGAATTTCATTGGTGGGGTCAGCATCTGCATCACCAGGCAGGACCAACGAATTTCCCCCACTGATGGAAAGCGTTTTTGTCGGGTCATCATACGCGAGGGATTGAATTTCATTGGTTGGATCGGCATCTGCATCATCCACCGCGTCATTGATCGCCTCTCCGGCAAGAAGGGCATATGGGACGCTGGATAATGGAGTTGTACCCATATCTGTAAAAGAAAGGCCACCAGTGGGATCCAGTTCACTATGCAGGAAGTAGGGTCCTGTGCTCCAATCGACCCCGGCAATGGTTCCGATCAGTGGAGTCCCCTGACCAACGAGAACATTAAACACACCAGCCGTATTGGTGGTGGTGGTGTGACGTTCACGGAAGACTACGGGTCCATTGGCCGTGCCCTGGTGTAAGGAAAGCTGCAGGCTGATGGATCCGGAAACGATGGTGCCACCATCCCGGGCGACACCTTGAAAATTGAATTGCTGGGGTGCTTGAGCGGTCAGAACGGAAGACACCAGGAGGAAAAACAGCAGGTAGAGGGATGTACGCATGAGTTATTGTTTCAGGAGGGTGAGAGAGGAGGAGGTCTGATTCGAATGGTCCTTGAATCGGACGATATATGCACCGGCAGGGAAGGAACCCATCCAGATGGATTCGGACGGTGATTGGGGTTTCAGTTCTTTAAGGACAACGAGATGGCCCAGTGGATCGATGATCTGAAGGGTACCTGTTCGGTCCGTCGGATTCGACAAAAAGATCTGATCCTGGAACGGGTTGGGATACAAGGACGGTAAGCCCAGATCCATCCATTCGTCCAGGTTGGTGATCATCAGGTCGCCCTGATGAAATCCGAGGTTGGTGGACAGATTCGTTCCGGATGGCGTGAGCGGACCGGTGGCCCATTCGCCCAGGGTGGAAACCAGCTGGAGGTTACCGGCGGTCAGTTGTTGCCCTGCGCTGGCGATCACCAGTCGTTCGGACGTGATTTGGGCCATGCCCACTGTTGGGATCAACAGGAGGAAGGCGATGACCCGGGAAGGGTATCGGTTCATGTGTAAAGGGTTTATGAAGCAGAAGAAATGAGGTATTGGAGATCATTGGTTTTTGGGGGATGATCACACGAAAAGGGCCTGAATGGGAATAGTGATAGCCAATTTAGCCTATTTACAGGCGCATGTCAAGAGGCATGCTCTTCTCAGGTGTGGGGCTGTGCGAAGCGAATCATCAGAAACGTTTGGCAGTACAGGTCTTAAAAAGACATGGAGAAAGTCACTACTTCATGACGTGGTATGGCCAAATGAGGAAAAACAGGGATGTTTCGGAACTCCAATCAGGACACCGTCCAGCTGGAGCCATCTGCACCGTCTTTAACGACTATCCCAGCTTCATTGAGGCCATCACGGATCTTGTCGGCTGTCGGCCAGTCCTTGTTGGTTCGGGCAGATTGACGCAGATCCAGGATGAGGTTCATCAGCGAATCTAGGGTTTCGGAGGCACCAGCTCCGCTTTCTTCCTCCAGGAGGCCAAAGACAGTAAACAAGAGATCCCCCATGACCTGCTTGACCCGGTCGAGAGTGGCTTGCTGGATCTGCTCCGGTTTGATCTGGCCACCTTTCAAGCCGTTGATCCGGGGCACTACTTCAAAGAGTTTGGCCAGGGCCATGGGCGTGTTGAAGTCGTCGCAAAGATCGGCAATTGCCCCGTCCAGAGCCGTCAGGATCTCCTGATCGATATCGGAAGGAGCTTGCCCTTTTCCGGACAATGCATCCAGGCTTTGCCAGGCTTCCATCATCCGCTTGTACCCTTTTTCCGCAGCCAGCAAGGCTTCATCGGTGATATCCAGGGTGGAGCGGTAGTGGGCCATCAGCATGAAGAACCGGATCACCATAGGGGTATAGCCCTTGCTGATCAGGGGGCTGTCGCCGGTGAAGAGTTGTTCCGGAGAGATCGTGTTGCCTTCGCTTTTGGACATCTTCCGCCCGTTGAGCAGAAGCATGTTTCCATGCAGCCAGTAGTTGGCCGGGGCACAACCGCATGAACCGAAGTTCTGAGCGATCTCATTTTCATGGTGTGGAAACTTCAAGTCAGATCCACCTCCATGAATGTCAAATGTTTTACCCAGGTATTTGGTGCTCATGGCGGAGCACTCCAGGTGCCAGCCTGGAAACCCTTCCCCCCAGGGAGAGGGCCAGCGCATGATATGCTCCGGATCGGCCTTCATCCAGATCGCAAAGTCAGCAGGGTGATTTTTTTCATCCTGGCGTTTGAGATCCCGGGTCTCCTGAAGGAGGTCATCGATCACCCGTCCGGAGAGATCGCCATAATGACCGGTTTCCTTGGCAAATTTCGGCACATCGAAATAGACCGAGCCGTTTTTCTCGTAGGCCAGACCATTCTCCAGAATGGCTTTGACCATTTCGATCTGCTCGATAATATGCTGGGTCGCTCGTGGCTCGATACTGGGTGGCAGGGCATTGAATACCCGCATGATATCATGGAAGCCATTGGTATACTTCTGCACGATCTCCATGGGTTCCAGTTGCTCCAGGCGGGCACCTTTGGCGATACGATCCTCACCGTCATCCAGCAGGTGTCCTACGTCCGTAATATTACGGACATACCGCACTTTGTAGCCGAGATATTGGAAGGTGCGAAAGATGATATCAAAGCTGACGAATGATCGGCAGTTCCCCAAATGGACATCGTTGTACACAGTAGGCCCACAAACATACATCCCCACGTATCCGGCGTGGATGGGTTTGAAGAGCTGTTTTTCTCTAGCGAGACTGTTGTATACGGTGAGATCCAGGGTCATGGGGTAAAATTAGTATTTCCGTCAGAGGAATCCGGTCAATCGGCTTTAATCACCCTGGACAATACAGGATAATGATCACTATACCGAACGGGAGACACCTGATGATTGATCACATCCAGATCTGGTGACATGAGAATGAAGTCAATCCGAAGTCCGGGTATCCGGCCGGCAAAAGTGGTACCAAAACCAAAACCACCGTGTTCAAAACTGTCTTTCAACCCCTTTCGGATGATCCGGTATGCATAGGATTGCGGGGTGTCATTGAAATCCCCGGCGACCAGTGTGGGATAGGGACTTTGTTGTACAGCATTCGCCAGCCAGCGCGCCTGTTCTTCCCGAAGACGAGTAGAATTCAACACCTTTCGCAAGACCTTCTTCCAGCCTGACCAGGTCTTGGCCTCATCCATCGGGGCATGGGCCAGATGGTCTGTATCCTGACTGATACGATTGGATTGCAGGTGGACATTGAATACTCGGATCTGTCCAATAGGTGTGGTGATATCCGCCCAGGATATACTGTTGCCACTGCCTTCAAAGGATTTTTTCCCTTTTGCATCGATCGGATATCGGGAGACGATCAGGGAGTTTTTGTGACGAAAAAGAAAACTGTTCGAGATGCCCCAATCGGGACCACGTGGTTGATAGCTCAGTGGTACTTCCTGAAGACATACGATATCCGGTTGCATGTCTGCAGGAAACAGGTTGGCTGACTTGGTCCGGTCGACCTGAGCCGGGTCTTTTTTATCCAGCTTCAGTTTGTGCAGAGAATAGGCATTCAGGGTGGCGATCACAACGCCTTTGGGTGAGGCAGATGTATATTCTGTCCCACCCCATTGCACGTGTCGGTGCAGAGCCGGGATGCTCAGCAGAAGAAGAATGGCAGGTAGCAATGCCCAACGATTGAGGGGTCGCAGCCAGAATATGAAGCACAAAATCAGCACTGGAAAGAGATAGACAAAGGCGTATGCGGCAAAGAGGGCTGGCCAGAATGAGCTGGGCGAAACCCAGGGAGCCATTAGTGTCATGATCATGAACAGACTCACAATCAGGGTGAAGGGGATGAACAGAACCGCTGCTTTTCTCACGTGTCTGCACTCTGATTTTCGAGGAAGTCACGTTCTTCCTGATTGAGAGAGTCGATCCCTTTCTGTTTGATCTTTTCGAGGATGACATCCAGTTTTTTCTGCGGATCATCTACTCGGGCACTGGTCTTTTCCTTTTTCCGGGTGGGTGGTTCCTGCACATAGACCAGACGAGGGCCTTTTCGTGTGGCAGGCCCTTTCTGAAACAGAGCGCCAAAGGCCGCTGTCCATTTATTGACCCAGGTGCTGAGGTCCACTCCTTCGCGCAGCAGGACAATAAAGAGGTAGCCAAAGAAGGCGCCCCCCAGGTGTGCAAAATGCCCCCCGGTGTTGTTGTCATTGGCCAGACTAAGCAGGTCGAGAACAACCAGCACGGCAACCACATATTTGAGTTTGACCTCACCGATCAGGATCAGATGAAGGCCATAATCCGGAGCGATCATACCGGAAGCGACCACCAGAGCCATGACGGCACCCGATGCCCCGAGGGCATAGACTTCGCCATGGTTGCCAAATGGCAGGAACTGAGCACTGAGAATAAAGATCAAGCCGGCAAAGATCCCGCCGAGGACATAGATGGGCATCACCCGATGGTTGCCAATCAGGTCTCCGATGATCCGGCCGAACCAGAAAAGAAACAACATATTCCAGGTCAGATGCCAGAAACCTTCGTGTAGAAAAATACTGGTGATCATCACCCAGGGATGGGTCAGATCAAACCACGGTACAGAGGAGAGGGTGAGAAACTTGCGGATCTGATAATAAAAAGGATGAATAGCTCCAGCATTACTCAGCCAGAAGATCAATCGGATCAGGTTGATCAGTACAAAGCCGGAAATATTGATGATGACCAACCGGGTCACCATGTTTCCCATGCGGAACTCCCGGCGGACATCATCCAGGATCGATTGGAGCATGTGAGTAAAGTTAGTCTTGGTTTAGCGCAATCGAAAACCTTGCCAGTAAAGGATCAGCAAAAATCCGGAAAGAGCCCCACCAAGGTGCGCAAAATGAGCAATTCCCGATTCAAAATTGCCCAAACCCAGAAAGAGCTCCAGACCCGCGTAAAGGATGACAAGCAGACCAGCTTTGATCGGGATGGGTGGAAACAACAACATCAGGCGCTGATTGGGGAAGAGCATACCAAAACCGGTCAGGACACCAAAGATGGAACCGGAAGCCCCCAGAACGGGAATATTGATACTCGACGCTGCACCGCCCATATAATGGAGGTCGATATACTTGACCAGAAAGTGTAGCCCCAGCGCTCCAAAACCGGTGACGAAGTAATAGAGCAGGAACTTTTTCGGGCCCCAAACCACCTCCAGGGGTGGTCCAAACATGTAGAGTCCAAACATATTGAAGAAGATATGACCCATATTGGCATGCATGAACATGTAGGTGATCAGCTGATATGGCCGAAACAGGTCCGAAGTCGGATAGAAGGCGGCCAGCATCAACCGGTCATCCCCCATCCACAAGGTGCCGATGAACATCAGCACGTTGATGACCAATAAATGTTTGACGACTGGGGTAATACTGTTCATGCTTTGCTGATTGGTTCAGGTTTTCCGCTAGCGGCAAGATAGTTTAACCGGCGAAACGTTTGGAAAGTTCTTCCAGTTCGTAGGTAATGAAACAGTGGCGGCCTCTAGGGCTTTTATAAGGAACAGAGCAAGCGAAAAGCCGATCGATCAGGTATTGCATTGTGTCTTCATCCAGGGTTGTTCCGCGTCGATAAGCAGCTTGCCGAGCCAGGCTCATGGCCAGGGCCTCCTGGTTGCCTGCCTTGAGAGGATGATCCTGTTTGTGTTGTTCGAGCAGGCGTTGGATCAGCATCAGGGCATCCTGGCCCGGGAGCAGATTGGCCGGGACACCATGGAGAATAAAGGTATTCTGACCAAATTCTTGCAGGTCGAAACCCAATTGTAAAAGATCGGCCAACAGGGTGCGGATTACCTGTCCTTCAACGGGATTGAGTTCAATGGTCCGGGGAAAGAGTTCTTTCTGAATGCGCGCCGGCTGTCCTTTGAGTTGATCGAGGTATTGTTCGTAAAGTATGCGCTCATGAGCGGCTTGTTGGTCGATGAGGATAAAACCGGACTTGATCGGCGTCAGGATGTAGGTCTGTTGGATCTGATAGGGTTTGGTCGGTGTCCGTTCGTTGGCATGATTGGACAATTGTTCACCTTCAGCGGGGCCGCTTTTGAGGGTCACCGCCGGTGCAAGGGGATCATCCAGTCCGAGGGAAGCATTTGGATTCTCCGCTTCAAGCGGTTGCTGGAGGACGGTAAAGAGCTCCTGCCAATCCTTAGTCGCTGCGGTGCGTTGTTCCTTTCCGCTGATTTGGGAAATGTTCTTTTCCCGCATCATTGCTGTCGTACCATGCGCGAATTTGGAGGAAGCCACAGAATGGTCCGGTTCGAAATCAAGGGTGGGAACAATGTGGTATTGTCCGAGGGCATGTCGAACAGAGACTTTGACAAAATGATAGATCAATCGTTCATCCTCAAACTTGATCTCGTGTTTGGTGGGATGTACATTGACATCAATACGTTCGGGGTCGATCTCCATAAAGAGGACATAGAGCGGGTGTTGATCGTCACCGATCAGTTCTTCAAAGGCACTGAGAATAGCATGATGTAGATATCCACTCCGAATAAAGCGGCGATTGACATAGAGATACTGTTCCCCCCGTGATTTTTTTGCAGCTTCAGGACGGCCCACGAAACCGGAAACAGAAAGCTGGTCCGCATCCTCATCGACGGGGATCATTTTTTTGTTGCTATTCGGCCCCAGCACAGCTACCACGCGTTGTCGCTGGTTGGCAGGTGGCAGGTGATAGACTTCTTGATCATTGTGATGAAGGGAAAAGTGGATATCCGGGTGCGCGATGGCTGTTCTCTGAAATTCTTCGAGGATATGGCGCATTTCGACCGTATCGGATTTGAGGAATTTGCGGCGCGCAGGCACATTGTAAAAGAGATTCCGCACGGAGAGGTTCGTTCCCGGTACTGTGGCGCAGTCTTCCTGTGCTTTGACCGTCGTACCTTCGATGAGAATCCGGGTGCCGAGGGTGTCTTCCTCCCGACGAGTGCGCAATTCTACCTGAGCGACTGAGGCAATGGAAGCCAGAGCTTCACCCCTGAATCCCATGGTCCGGATATGAAAGAGATCGTCTGCGTTGCGAATTTTGGAGGTGGCGTGCCGTTCAAAGCTCATACGCGCATCTGTCACAGACATGCCGCAACCGTCATCCACGACCTGGATGAGTTGTTTTCCGCCATCTTTAAGGATCAGCTGAATGCGTGTAGAACTTGCATCCAGTGCGTTTTCCAACAGTTCTTTCACCACAGATGCCGGTCGCTGAATGACCTCTCCGGCTGCGATCTGATTGGCGATGGCATCCGGAAGAAGTTTGATGATATCGCCCATGGAGGATTATTCAATAACCGCAAGAATTCGCGGCAAATGTACAGTAAGAAACCAATATGCCCCGATCAACAACAAACCCAGAACAATGATCAAAATACGATTCGATCGTTTGATCTGTCGTTGTGTTTCGGTGCGAAATGCCCCGGATGAATCTCCACTTCTGAATTGTCGGGAAATTCGACTTTTCATCGCATCAACCCGGGCATCTCCACTCTTGGCAGCGGGTAGATGATCCGATAGGAAAGACTTATCCGGATCATAATACCGAGGCCGGTAATCGAATTGCCTGGGTTTGGGTTGCTTTCGAAACATCTCCAAAGATAACGTCTGAAGGTCAGGTATTGTTGGTGTTTTCCTCACAATACCCCTGACAGAAGCCAGCCAGGACGTTCGTGATGCATAGGAGGCTTATTTAAATGCGGTCAACTGTACCTCCACCCGACCGGATAACAAGGTATTCAGCGCCATTCCATCGGGGGTCAGGGTAATGTCTTCCATCGTCAGATGCAGGCCAGGTGTGGCCAGTCGGATCCATGGACCGGCCTGGAGGTTGTTCAGTTGGGCATTGATTTCATCCTTGACGACATTCAGGTTGTTTAGCAGCGGAAACCGCAATTGTTTCTCCAGAGAAGATCGGATGTTCCCTTTGAACAACCACCCTGCAGAACGGTGTAATACATTTCTGGTTTGGAGATCAAAATCAAATTCCGCCAGTTCGATCTGGTTCTTTTCTGGATTGTAGTATGGACGTCCGCGGACATGCACCTGTCCTTTGTAGGCACCCGCCAGACGAATGGAGGCGATGAGGTGCGTTCCCTGACCATAAAGGTCGATCCCCTCAACGGTCACTGTTCTCCCTCCGGAGGAAAAGGATTGACCGATCAATTGTTCCTCTGCCATGCGCTCTGCCTGTTCATAGGGAACCTCTGTGTGGATCATGATGCGAAGGCTGTCCAGATGATCATCGACCAGGGCATATTGGGGAAGTGCATCTGGCTGGAGCAAGGTTGGTTCACCACCCGCTTTGACCCGGGCCAGGCCCTGGATATGGACAGCGGAGGACAAACTTCCATTCTGTTCAACGAAGGCTTCCAATCCGGCCACCTGGGGTTCGAAACGAAACCAGATCTGCATGGATTCGCTGATGAGCCGGGGCCGTTTGAGTGTCGTCCATAAGGGTGTCAATAGAACACGCAGGTCCAGAGCTTGTTGGATCTCTTCGTCGATCTTGCGTGTCATCTGTTGTTGGGTGGATCGGAGAATGAGATCTGTCAACCCGCCTACCGGGATCTGGAAGGACCCGATACGCGCCACCGGCTTTTTGGTCCATCGATGTGAATCCAGAGTTGTAAAGGTCTGGACGGTCCAGTCATTCCGAATATTATACAGGGTCTGCAGGTTCACCTCCAGTTCTCCAAATGCAGATAATGTACTGATTCCGAGGTCTTTGAAGATTGCAATATCCAACGGGATACGCGTAATGATCTGTTGGCCTTTCAGGTCGATACCAACCTTGCCTGCCAGGGCTGCATTCCAGATCAGCCCACCCTGATTGCCACTGACCTTTTGCAGATCAAAATCCTGGATGGTTTGCTGGATCATGGATTCCAACACCTCCCGAGTGAGATGAACGGGTACATACAGCGTAGAAACAGGTACCTGAGGTAAAGACATGGAATAGGACTGCGGGGGTGCGGGAGGTTGGACCGTCTTACAGCTCGAGAAACCCAGGGCCACCCCGAATAGTAGAAGGAAGGTACGGTACATAGTGGAAAGTGCCCACAAAGTTGTAGAGAAAACCGCATATCCCGTATTCGCCAATCCAATGATATCCGTCCACAGAGATTCCGACTGGAAAAACGCATCGGAAGGCCCAGACGGGCTCTAGATCAATGGATCAAGTTTCCTATTCGCAGCCTAATTCAACTCTGGAAATGGGATCATTGTTTGGGAAGCAGTTTCCAGAGCCGATACTGGTGGGCACAAAACGGGAAAACTCTGCATCGAAGAGGCCGTCCCGGATGAATTCAAGAAGATCCTGACGTTCTGACTCGGTCAGGTCCAAAGGCTGAAAGAAGGGTGAAAGTTTATCGTTTGGCACATTTGAGTTCTCTGATATCGCCGCACACTTATAGGCGATGACTTCTTCCAGAGTTGTCTTACTGCTGCCATGAAAATAAACAGGTGCGCTTTTCAGATTGTAAAGCTGGGGAACACGGAAGCGGAATTGGTCATTTTCTTCACCGGTAAAGAGTGAACGGCCCTGATTACGTGCTTCTTGGGGGCCGGTTCCGACGGCTTCAACACACTCATAGAGATCGGATACACCGAGCGCATGGAATGTATTTGATCCAAGATTCGGTTCGTTGTGGCAGCGGGCGCAGTTGGCCTTGTTGAAAAAGAGGATGGCGCCTCTCTTTTGGCCATCCGTCATCTCGTCCATAAAACCACGAACCCATCGTTGGAAAGGTGCTTGTGTGGTCGTCAGAGTACGCAGATAGGCAGAGATAGCCAGGGAGGCAGTCAGTCGGGTGATCCGTTCATTCTCTGGGAATTCAGCGAAAGCCTTATTAAACAGATCGGTATAGCCGAAAGCCTCTGCCATTTCCGGGGTGATATTCAGACGGTGGGTCTTCATTCCCACGATATTCTGTGCTTCGAGTGCTTTGTACCCTGTGAAATTGCTGGCGAAGTCACCAACCCACAAGTTTTCAGTACCCACATTGTTGCCTTCGGCTCCAAAAGGTCCAGCCCACATGGAGTTTGTCACCATACAGACATTGAGAACGGAAAGGGGTCGGATCCCCTGTACATCAAGCTCGCTGACCATGTAATCACCATGCATGAGTCGCTCATCTCCGTTTTGTCCAAAGCCCATGCCTCCATCCGCGATACCCTGGACGCGACCAATTCGAAAGCCGGCTTCAGGCGTGTGACATGTAGCACAGGAATAGGTGCCCAGACCCGACGGGTATTTGGGCTCAATGGCCATTCCGGTTTCGAAGAACAGAAACTTGCCTAATGCGACTTTTTCAGGGGTGAGGGGGTTTTTCGGATCCTGGGGAATTTGTGACAGGTTACTGCCCATGGGCAGAATATAATATTCCATTGACCCTGTCGGAGAAACCTGTTCCAGTTCGGACCGAAGTGTTACATCCAGGGGAGCAATTGTGATAACGGGGTCATGTGTACATGACCCAAAAAACACAATAAAAAATATTGCCATATATAATAGACGACAATTCAAGCAAGTATACATGACTCAATGATACGTTATAATAGTTTGAACCTTAGTGCAAGTATAGATTTAAATATCGTTAAAGTAAAGGGTAAAGATATCATTCTTTCAGGGTTACTTTCTGCACAGATATAAGATTGGAAGTAATTTGAACATGTAATTTTCAACTTTTCAAGTGGTTAAGGCTTCAAAATCGGGATTTTTTGTGACATGAAAAAGTCGCTTCTTTTTTTGGAAGTCTCTATTTGTCTATCTTCGAAATCCCAGATCCAACATTTAAAAAACTATGCAGATCCAATTTTGTGGTGCAGCGCGAGAGGTGACCGGCAGTGCTCATTTACTGACACTGGATGACGGTTTCAAGATTCTGTTGGATTGTGGCATGTATCAGGGACGGAATGAGGAGATGCTCCAATTCAATGAATCCTGGTTATTTGACCCCCAGGAGATCAATTGTGTCTTGCTGTCGCATGCACACATCGATCACAGTGGCCGGCTCCCCAAGCTGTTCAAGGATGGCTTTCGAGGGCATATCTATGCCACGAATGCTACTCAATCCCTGTGTACCATCATGTTGCTGGATAGTGCTAAGATCCAGGAGCAGGATGCCAAGTACTATCATCGACTACACGAAAAAAGAGGCAAGACGAACAAAATTCGCGAACCACTGTACACCCAAAAGGATGTCCTCAATCTGATGCGCAACTTTGTGGGAATTCCCTACAACCAATGGATGCGCATTCATCCTGATGTAGAAGTCCTCTACCGGGATGCCGGCCATATTCTGGGCAGTGCCAATGTCACACTCCGTATCCGGCAAAAGGACCGATTGATGCACGTGGGCTTTACCGGGGATATCGGTCGCAAGGACCGACCGATCCTGAGAGACCCGCAACCGATGCCGGAAGTGGACTACCTTATATGTGAAAGCACCTATGGTGATCGTATCCATGAAGAGAAACCGGATGAAAAGGACCGTTTCTTGCGGATCCTGCGGGAAACGGTGGAGAAAAAAGGAAAACTGATCATTCCCGCCTTCAGTATTGGCAAGACCCAGGAGTTGATCTATATGATGGATCAGATGGAGAATGAAGGCCTTCTACCCCGAATACCGGTTTATGTGGACAGTCCACTGTCAACAGGAGCGACAGAGATCTATGCCTTGCACCCGGAGTGTTATGATGATGAACTGAGCGAATATCTCATTGCAGATCCCAACCCGTTTGGTTTCCGCAACCTGACATTTACAAGGAGTACCCAATCTTCCAAAGCCCTGAATCATGTCAAAGGCTCCTGCGTGATCATCAGTGCTTCGGGTATGATGAATGCCGGTCGGGTCAAGCATCATCTCTTCAATAATATCAGCGATGAACGGAATACCTTCCTCATGGTAGGCTACTGCGCACCCGGCACCCCCGGATGGTATTTGCGTAATGGCGATGATAAGGTCAGAGTATTTGGAGAATGGAAGGAGATCAAGGCCCGGATCGAAACGATGGACTCATTTTCGGCACATGGCGATCGGGATGAAATGCGGGACTTCATCAGCAATCAATACCAGGGCGTCAAACAGATGTTCCTGGTCCATGGGAACTATCCGGTCCAACAATCATTTGCCGAAGTCCTTAAAAAGGATGGCATGCGGGATGTCCTGATCCCCCAACTGGAAGAAAAAGTTACCCTTCACGGGTTTGATTAATATCAACTTGCACCACATGATCACAAGAACACACATCTTATTCATTGGATTCCTGGTGAGCGCTCTGATATGGAGTTGTACAAAGGACGTTCAGACGATCGCCTATAATCCGGAGATCGCAGTACCTCTGTTTACCTCATCCACATCGATCCAGGATCTGTTCGGGGAGAATACCGATACGGCTGAACTGGTTGTCAAAGATGGCAACCTCACCCTGATCTATCGGGGGGAAATTCTGAAACGAGATGCGACTGAGCTGTTTAAAGCCATTCCTCCTTTTGGCGGTCTGATGACTGACACAACCATTACCGAGCCCTTCACCCTGGAGAATCAGATCCAGTTGACCAAAGCCCGGTTTACAAAGGGAACCATCAGTGTACAGATCAATTCCAATGTCCCGGAAGACCTCGACTTTGTCCTGGAATTCGTTCAGGTGACGAAAAACGGGGAAACACTGAAGATCAATGCAACCATTGATTATACCGGAACGCTGCCCGTCTTTCTGAATTTGCCGCCGACAGACATTGCCGGCTACGATATTGCCCTGGCCAGTCAGGATATTACTGTGCGCTATTCCGCTACCAAGCAATCCGATGGTACACCGGTTATCCTTCCTGCAGTCATATTTGCTGTGACAGATGTGGAATTCTCTTATCTGGAGGGTTACTTCGGATATGAGATCTTTGATATTCGCCGAGATACCATCTCTATGGACATCTTTGACAACCTCCTTCAGGGGAACCTCCAATTTGCAGAACCGAAGGTCATCCTCTTTGTAGACAATGCGTTTGGTTTTCCGGTAAGATCCATGGTGAATGTGCTTCGTGTCAGCAAAGGAAGTACTATGCTGGAGGTGGAAAGTATGGCACTGGACGACGGGATCGATTTTCTTTATCCGGGCCTGTCGGAGGTGGGGCAGGAGAAACGCACTGAAGTGGTCTTTGACAAGGACAATTCGAACTTCAAAGATATTCTGAACATCTACCCCAATACCCTGGACTATGATATTGATGCCATCTCCAATCCGGACCAGATACCGGATCTGATCGGGTTTACGACAGACTCTTCCTATTTCAGGATCGGCTTGCAGGTCGAGTTGCCTCTTTATGGCAAGGCCTCAGATTATACTGCCGACAAAGAATATGAGATCGATCTGTCCGCTCTGGATGATATCAGTGCGGCAGAACTGAAGCTGGTCGCTGAAAATGAACTCCCCCTGGAGGTGATCATTCAAGCCACTCTGTTGGATGGTGATGGGAATGCCCTGGCGACCTTGCTTCCCACTGAAGAGCAGATCCTGACGGCCGCACCGGTTGATGCCAATGGATACTCCACCGGAGCCAGTACGAAGATCACGTTCATACCGGCAGATGCGACCTTATTGGAGCATATGCGTAATGCAAAGAAAGTGTTGATTAACACCCGCTTTTCAACATCTGAACAGGGACAGAAGGATGTCCGAATCCGCGAGTCGGATGAGGTCCATATACGATTGGGTCTGAAGGCTACTCTGGACAAAGAAATTGGCGGCTAAATCTTGTACAATATGAAAAACTCATTCTTCGGGCATTGCCTGCTGATCATATGTTGTCTGTTCGCTCAGAATGTTCTCCACGCGCAGATGAACCAGGTCCTCTGGCATGCCAATCACGTGGGCTACCGCTTGCCTGGGACTGTGCCGCAGGAGGGGCTGGTTGTTCAATTACCCTCGATCGGTATCGGGTTGTACAATTCTGGCTTTTCCTACAATGACCTTGTGGCTTCTACAAACAATGGGGTAACTACCCTGGATATTGACGGCGTCCTGGACAAAATGGACCCAGACAACACTTTGATGATTCAGGGTTCTATCCAAACGCTGGGTGTCGGGTGGAAGGTCAAGAACCTTTGGTTTGAATTGGGCCATCAGGTGCGGTATGAGAATTTCCTGGATTATCCCAGGGATCTTTTCAGTGTTTTCTTTCGGGGCAATGCTGCCTTCGTCGGACAAACTGCCAACCTGGGCCTGCAGGTCAACAGTATGCTTTACAATGAATTCTATGCCGGGGTCGCCGGACAGATCGGAAAGGTGAGTATCGGGGGGCGTCTAAAATGGCTGAATGGTGTATTGGCTGCCCGGACGGAACGATCCAAACTGGATCTGTATACCAGTGATGATATTTATCAATTGACCGTCAACAGCGACTATCTGATCCATACCTCACCTGAACTGGACATCCTGAAAGGAGGCAACAGTGACCTGATTCTGGATCTGGAAGACTATGAATTTTCTCAATTGATCACCCGGAATTCAGGAGTTGCATTCGATCTGGGGGTGGATGTCGCGGTCACAGATCGGTTGTCTTTGAATGCATCTATTATGGATATCGGACAGATCACCTGGAAGGATGATATTGTCAGCTATGCCTCCAACAAGAGTATTCAATACGATGGATTTGAATTCAGTTCCCTCTTTTCCGAAGACTCTTTGTCTTTGGCAGGGGCACTTGACACGCTGGAGACACTTCTGGAATTCGAGAAGACCGAGGGAGGTTCTTTTAAAACGGCCCTTCCCTGGACGTTCCAGGTGGGCGGCCGCTATCAATTGACGGAACTGATCGGACTCAGTGCGGTATTCTTTGGCAAGCAACAATCGACCTACTCCTTCAAAGGAGTTTCTATTGGGGGAAATTTCAAGCCACTATCCTTTCTGGAGGCGGGCATTGCCTATACGATCTATGACAAGTCGTACACCAATATAGGAGTACATCTCCTTTTGAAGTTGGGACCGGTTCGGGTTTATGGCGCATCGGATAATATCCTTTCCCTGTTCTCGGCCAATGACAGTCGTTTTGCCAACGGACGGGTGGGTGTACAGATGGCTTTCTAGGTCGCTTCCGTTATTTGGCGGACAAAGAGTTGGCGGGCCACCTGTCCGGAGATGAGAAAGGGTTCCCCATCGCTGAGTCGAAGACGTACAGAACCATCGTAAGGCAACACTTCCACCACCTCCAGGGTGGCACCAAGCGCCAGATGATTTTGATCCAGGTATTGTAAAAAGCTGGAGGTATGCTCGCGCACACCCACGAGGACTGCACGTTGGTGCAATCCCAGATCACTGAGCAGGATCTGATATCGCATGCGATAGGCACCGGAGGCATCGGGAATAGGATCGCCGTGAGGATCGAATTTGGGATTATCCAGATAATCGTCCAGTCGGTCGATCAGAGTATCTGATTGGATATGTTCCAACTGTTCCGCAATCACATGGACCTCATCCCAGTTAAAGCCCAATTTTTCAACGAGAAAGCACTCCCACAGCCGATGTTTTCGGATCAACAGGGTTGCTTGCCGAGCTCCCGTTCGGGTCAGGCTGACGCCGTGGTAGCGTTTGTAATCGATCAGCTCCTTATCCGCCAGCTTTTTTAACATATCAGTCACGGAAGCGGGACGGGTCTGCATCAGCTCAGAAATGGCGCTTGTGCTGACTGGCGTACCATGTCTTTCAGCGATCTTGTAAATCGCTTTGAGGTAGTCCTCTTCGGCAAGCGTATAGGTCACAGGTAGAATTTAGACGGGGCTAAAGTACAAACGGTATAGTAGAACAATTTCACATATTCTGATGAGAAACATGCATTTTTCTGCCATTTGGACATTTGCCAGCCGATCCTTACCGCCAGCTTGGCAGGAAAAACCGGGTTTATCGCCTTGGAATCTAATTTGTGGGAGATGATATAGAAACCAAGACCATGACATACGACGAGTTTACCGTTAAAACCCAGGAGGCCATTTTAAAGGCCCAACAAATTGCCGGCGGCCATGACCAGCAGCAGGTGGATACTGTCCATCTGATCAAAGCGATCTATGAGACCGATGATCAGGTGATGAAGTTTTTATTTCAAAAGACAGGCGCCAATCTGAATAAGGTGCTGGAAGAGGTGGACCGCCTGATCGAGACCTATCCCAAAGTGGAAGGCGCGGAAAAGCAGTATCTCACCCCGGATGCAAATAGTGTGCTGCAGCAGGCACGCAAACTGATGAAAGAGTTTGGAGATGAATATATCTCCATTGAATTGCTCATCATGGGTATTCTGGCTGGCCGGGACAAGGGTGCACAGCTGTTGAAAGATGCCGGGCTCACCAAGGATGCCCTGAAAAAGGCCATTCTCGAATTGCGGAAAGGCAGTAAGGTGACCGATCAACACAGTGAGAACACCTATAATTCGCTCAACAAATTTGCCGTCAACCTCAATGAGCAGGCGGAAAGCGGAAAGCTGGACCCCATCATCGGGCGTGACGAAGAGATTCGCAGGGTGCTGCACATTCTCTCCAGACGAAAGAAGAACAACCCTATTCTGATCGGCGACCCTGGCGTTGGAAAAACGGCGATCGTAGAAGGCATCGCCTGGCGGATCGTCCGGGGTGACGTGCCCGAAAACCTGAAAACCAAGAAGATCTACTCTTTGGATGTTTCGTCATTGATCGCCGGAGCCAAGTATAAGGGAGAATTTGAAGAGCGCCTCAAAGCGGTGGTCAAAGAGGTCACCGCAGCGGATGGCGAAGTCATCCTTTTTATCGACGAGATCCACACCCTGGTGGGAGCTGGCGGCGGCAATGGAGCTATGGATGCAGCCAATATTCTCAAACCGGCATTGGCCAGAGGTGAGTTGCGGACCATCGGCGCCACGACCCAGGATGAATACCAGAAATATTTTGAGAAGGATAAGGCCCTGGAACGTCGATTCCAGACCGTACTGATCGATGAACCCAGTGTGGAAGACACCATCTCCATCTTGCGCGGATTGCAAGAGCGGTACGAAGTCTATCACAAGATAGATATCCTGGATGAGGCCTTGATCGCGGCGGCCGAACTCTCTCATCGGTATATCGCCAACCGGTCCCTGCCGGACAAGGCCATCGACCTGATCGACGAGGCAGCCGCCAAATTGCGTCTGGAGATGAACTCCGTCCCGGAAGAGGTGGATGAGCTGGAACGGAAAGTGCGTCAGCTGGAGATCGAGCGCGAGGCGATCAAGAAGGAGAAAGACGAGAAGAAGATGACGTCACTCAACGAGCAGATCGCCGACCTCCAGGAGAAACTCCGGGAAATGCGGGCACGCTGGCAAAATGAGAAGACCCTGGTGGACGAAGTGCAAGCGGGCAAGCAGCAGATTGAGGAGCTGGAGCAGCAGGCCCAGAAAGCCGAGCGGGAAAGCAATTATGAATTGGTAGCCACTCTGCGATACGGAAAGATCAAGGAACAGGAGGCCCTGGTTCTGGCTGCGGAGAATAAGCTAAGCGAGCTGGACCAGAATAAGCGCCTGACTAATCAAGCCGTGACCAGCAACGATATTGCCGAGGTGGTCAGCCGTTGGACTGGTATCCCCGTTACCCGGATGATGCAGAGTGAAAAAGAGAAGCTTTTGCACATGGAGGAGGAGTTGGGCAAACGGGTGATTGGCCAATTGGAAGCCGTGACTGCTGTCAGTGATGCGGTCCGCCGCAGCCGGTCTGGTCTGCAGGATCCCAACCGTCCGATCGGGTCCTTTATTTTCCTGGGGCCTACCGGCGTAGGGAAGACCGAACTGGCCAAAGCACTGGCGGAAGTACTCTTCGATGACGAGCATGCCATCGTCAGGATCGATATGAGTGAATACATGGAGCGCCATTCTGTGAGTCGACTGATCGGAGCGCCTCCTGGATATGTCGGCTATGACGAGGGTGGACAATTGACGGAAGCCGTGCGCAGACGCCCCTATTCTATCATCCTGCTGGATGAGATCGAAAAGGCCCATTCGGATACCTTCAACATACTCCTCCAGGTTCTGGAAGATGGCCGATTGACAGATAACAAGGGCCGGGTAGCCGATTTTCGGAACACCATTATCATTATGACCTCCAATATGGGCGCGACGACTATCCTGGAGAATTTCGAAGATCTGGACGCATTAGGCGAAAAGCATCGTGCGGACATCATCGAAACGACCAAGGTGGAAGTCTTTGACCAGTTGAAAGAGTACCTGCGGCCTGAATTCCTCAACCGCATCGATGAGCGGATCATGTTCTTGCCGTTGACCCGGGAGGAGATCGGCCAGATTCTGGATATCCAGTTGGGTAAGGTGGTCAAAATGCTAGCCCATCAGGGTATCACCATTGAAGTGAGTGCCAAAGCTCGTGATCTGATGGCCGACCTGGGCTATGATCCGCAGTATGGCGCCCGTCCGATGAAGCGTGTGTTGCAGAAGGAGCTGATCAATGAGTTGGCCAAGCATTTGTTGGCCAGTGAATTTGTGGAAGGCGATACCATGCTGGTGGATGTTGATCCAGCAGTCAAAGGGTTGACCTTTAAGAAGGCAGGTATTTTGGCGGAATTGCCGCCCAACCATAATTAGAGATAAGATCCCCCTTTTCGGTTCCCAAACCGATTTGCCCGTGCCGTCGTGAGATGGTGCGGGCATTTTTGTGGTGCGCCAGGCATGGCGCAAGTCTAACGGGTGAAAGTCCCGAGTTCGCCCGGTAAGGGGAAGAACTAGCCGAGCGGCAAGATGTGTATCGCGAGGTACAGGTTGAAGGAAGCCGAAGGCAAAGCACTGGCCTGATGAACAAGAATCGCATACGAGGCATGATTTCTGGGTGAGGAGGCAATCATCTCTAAAGCCCGAAACTTACACGGAAAGAGATCATGTAGATGCGGCGGGTATAAGTGTGAAAGACGTGCGTCTTACCCTGGGAGGCCTCGGCCAATACCGAGGAGTCAGCAGAGGTCATAGTAGTCAAGCTTCTGAGTTGTCGGAGGCTGATGAAGGACCGAACTTAAAGTGAGGATGAATGACTTTATGGACAGAGTTCAGGTTAAAGCAAGCAGGAGTGATGCAGGAAGGGGCATCAGCTCAAGGTGGAGGTATGGCTCGGAAAGCCGGAGGTAAATCATGAGTGTAGGCAACCGAACTAGGGTCGATGAAGGAAGTCATCAGGGGACGGACCAGCTCATGGAGCTAGTTGTGAGCCGGACCAACATGATGAGTGCATACAGAAAAGTTGTCAGGAACAATGGCTCGCCGGGAGTAGACGGGATGACCGTAAACGAACTGAAAGGCTACCTGCAAACGAACTGGGAAGAGATCAAGAGGAAGCTACTGGAGTCATTGTATTACCCTGAGGCGGTTAAACTGGGAGAGATTCCGAAACGGCAAGGGGGAATGCGACAGCTGGGGATACCCACGGTGCTAGACCGCTTGATTCAACAAGCACTAAATCAAGTACTGAGTCCACTATACGAACCGACCTTCACGGAGAGGAGTTATGGCTTTCGACCCGGGCGCTCAGCGCAACAAGCGGTCAAACAGTCAAGGGACTACATCCGGGAAGACAAACGGTGGGTAATAGATGTGGATTTAAGCAAGTTTTTCGATGAAGTACATCAAGACCGCCTGATCGCAAAGTTGAGAAAGAGGATTGAGGATCGACGCGTAATCCACCTCATAGATCGGTATTTGCGAAGCGGCTTGATGGTGAACGGCATGGAGGAACGACGGACAAAGGGGACGCCTCAAGGCAGCCCGTTATCGCCTCTATTATCCAATATAGTATTGGACGAGTTGGATAAAGAACTGGAAAATCGAGGGTTGAGCTACGTGCGCTACGCCGATGACTTCCAGATCTATGTGAGGACACAACGATCTGCCGAACGGGTGAAGATGAGCATTACAAACTTCATTGAAAAGCGACTACGGTTAAAGATCAATGAAAAGAAGAGTGCGATAGGTCGGCCCTGGGAACGTGATTTTCTGGGCTACAGCTTCACTGTAGAAAAGCAAACGAGGCTGAAGCCATCAAAGTCGAGTATCAAACGGCTGCGAGAGAAAATCAAGGAAAAGTTCCGGCAAGGAAGAGGACGCAACCTGTCCAGATTTATTCATGAAGACCTAAACCCGATCTTGCGAGGGTGGATAAACTACTTCAACCTGAGTGGGACCAAAGGATTTAGCGAAGAACTGGATGGCTGGATAAGACGCCATTTGCGTAAGATCAGATGGCGACAATGGAAACGTCGTTGGACACGGAAGGAGGAACTGATGAGGCGAGGTTTACCGGAGCTAAGAGCAGTCCAATGCGCCTTCAATCAAAGGGGTGCATGGTGGAATGCCGGAGCTAGCCATATGAACCTGGCCTTTCCGAAAAGGTACTTTGATAAAGTTGGTTTGGTCAGCATGGCCGATGTTCTAAGCCGAACAAACCGATAGGCTCACTTTAGGAACCGCCGTGATACGGAACCGTACGTCCGGTGGTGTGAGAGGGTCGAAGAAAGGAGGATTACCTTTGCGGAATCCGTAGGTTTAAATAATCCTCTTTTCTTCTCCCTACTCGAT
>JAIPBE010000002.1 GCA_021738725.1 Saprospiraceae bacterium
ACTTGCGCCATGCCTGGCGCACAATTGAAAAAAAGCGGCGTCCAATGGACGCCGCTTTTTGTTTACATGCGAACGATCTTGAATTCCGTTCGACGATTCATCTGGTGTTCCTCCTCTTTACATCGCACTCCGTCATCACATTTATTGACCAGTTGCCGCTCACCATATCCTTTGGCGATCAGACGATTGACATCGATCCCTTTTTCCTGCAAATAGTTAATGGCTGATTGCGCCCTTCTCTGGGATAATTCCTCATTGTACTCATCCCGACCGCGGCAATCCGTGTGGGAACTGAGCTCGATTTCCATATTGGGAAACTTGTTCATCAGACGCACTAACTCATTCAAATTGTCGAAAGCATCCTTCCGAATGGTCGCCGCATCATAATCATAGTAGATGCCTTCCAATTTAAACTTTGCTCCTTCAGTCAAATCTTCTTCTTCGATACCCAATATAATCGGTTCGATCTCGATCACCCGATTGGCCATCGGTGCCATACCTTTTATTTCCGGTGCACTCAACGCGATTACAGAGCTGAGATAACCTTCTGCTTTTGCCCGGATCTGGTAGCGCTTGCGCTCATCTAGCATCCAGGGCAAGTTGGGATCGGGGGCATCCCCGGTTGTGGCGGTCTCTGCAAATCCCTGATCGGTAAGAAACTTGGCCGTGATCAGATCAACTTGCACATCATTCCAATCCATAATGCCTTTTTCAGTTGTCGAACGCAACTGATAACGACCTTTGAACCAGGCACGCAATTCATCCGGATCAGCCGGCTTTTTCTCTTTGAGCGATCCCAATGGCTTCGCTTTCGGTATCGCCTCCAAACCAATGATCGGTTTTTTTGCCTTCCGATCACGTAGTTGGACCAGATCGCCCTCTACGAATATGGCTCCAGCAGGAAAGAGGGAGGGATCGAAAAGATTCAACGCCGAATTCGATTTGTCTTCTTCCTTTGCGGATTGAGACACTGAAACCAGACGGCCTCCCGGTGTCATTTCAAATACTTCTAAAAAAGGATTTGGTACCGGCAAGCCACTGTCTTTATCCAATACTTTGAATACAAAAGGCTGATAAACACCTCGCTCCAGTTTGATGATCTGGTCATCATCATTGGGCAGAGTGACCGCATAGTTGCCCGAGATAAATCCGGAAGCAGATACTTCGATCGTATGAGAACCTGGAGTGAGGGATTGCATCTTCAATTTCCCGTCATCATTAGATTCCAGCAATTGTTTGCCAAATTTCACTTTTGCACCGGGGATGGACAATCCCGTTTCCGAATCGACGATCATCAATTCTGCAGTTGCGTACGGAAGTTCACCCAGGGGTTTGTTGGAGACCCACTGATAGATGTCGTCCTGCCCTGCTCCACCCGGTCTGTTTGTGCTGACATATCCGGTTCTGCGGCCGGTCATTGTGGTCAATGCAAAATCATCATAGCTTGTATTGATCGCCTCGCCGAGATTCCGACCTATCGTTAGTGCTTTATCTTCTCCCGGGGAAACCACAAAGAGGTCAAGGCCTCCAAATCCGGGCAATCCATCAGATGAATAGAATAAGAATCCATCGTCACTGATGTGTGGAAAGACCTCATTGCCCGGGCTGTTGATCCCGGGGCCCATATTCTGCGGAACACCCCAGATAGCACCCAATCGTTCCACCTTATAGATATCCATCCCCCCCAGCCCACCGGGCATATCCGATGCGAAATAGAGTGTTTTGCCAGAAATATCCATGGTGGGATGGCAGGTCGCATATGCCGGAGAAGAAAATGGAACGCGTGATATGGCCTTCCATCGATTTCCTTTGCGCCTGGCTTCCCAGATCGTCAGGTCACGCATGCCTTGTTCATTGAGTCCGCCATCCTGGGTCCGAGTCAGATACAGACTTTGGGCATCTGGCGCTACGACCGCAGAGCCATCATGGAACCGAGTATCCAATTCACGAAATTGGGTTGGCTTCGACCATTGGCCACTTTCATTACGTTCAGCTGTGAAAATCTCTGTGTATCCGCGCATGGTCCAAGGATCATGGAGGATCCCTGGACGACTGAAGGTGCGATCTGTTGTGAACAACAATTTATTCTCCCAGGGAAAAGCAGAAAATTCACTGGAAGCCGTATTGATCCCGGCGAGACCATTGAACTGTACAACGAGCGGATTCTCCTCCTTTGAAACGACAGGACAGAGCACTTCAGCAGACCTGCCCATCTCCTCCAGATATCGAGTATACCATAACTGCCCTTCCTCACATTGGCCGGTCATTTTCAGGACAAGTGCATAGTAGAGATAGTCCTCTGGAGTGCGGACCTGCTGAATGCCCTTGCCATACCAGATGGAGGCCTCCACAGGCTGTCCGTTCAGGCGATAATTGTCACCCAACTGGAGACAGATCGTCGGCGACTTCTCCAACGCTTCAATATCCTTCAGATACTTGGCGGTTGACAGGGCAAATCCCCCCCGATGAGGAAGATTAAACGGATCCGCCTTCTTCATATAGGTTTTATCCGTATAGTCGAATCCCGACTGCGCCAGTATACTACCAGCGAACAGGATCAGGATGAATATGGTGATTGTGCGTGTCATGTACTTGGGGGATTAAAAGAATCGAATGTGACGGGTTCCATCGGTCGCGCGGTCCAGGCTGTATTCCAGCATGATCTCCGCTGTACCATTGGAATACTGGTTCAAGGCAGAGACCGTGAAATCATAGCCCATACCCAACTTCCACTGGGTTGACAATCGATACTGAACGATCCCGGAAAAGGCATCATCCAGCCGATAGGCGGCACCGATGATCAACTGATTCATAAAGAGCATACTGAGATCGACTCCCAGATCCAGAGGGGCGGAAGGGTTATAGCTCATCAGCACGCCCGGCCGCACTCTGAAGTTGGGTGAAATGCCAACATCAAAGCCTGCCATACCATAGACTTCACGGATCTCACCCGACTTGACATCTTGGCTTCCACTCCCGCGATACAAGTGATTCTTCAGCAAACGCGGAATCGAAACCCCGACATACCAGGCCCGGCTATGGAGCGTCAGACCTGCACCAAAATTGGGCTTCCACACATTTTTCATTCCACTTCCGAGGAGTGGATCTCCGACATCGGCCGGATCGGCCATATCCCAGTTGATCCGACCATATTCAAGGGTTCCGGACAAGCCTCCCAGCAGTTGTAAATTTCCTGGCAAGCGCATGATATACGCATAGGAGGCTGTGGCCTGCCCGGTCTGGGTGATCCCGATCAGGTCGTAACTCATGGCCATACCCAGCACTGCATTATGCTGTGAGAGTGGTGCCACGACATTGAACATGCCTGTTCTGGGCGCTCCTTCCACACCAAACCACTGGTGACGGTATATGCCCGTAAAGGTCAGGGCTTCATAAGCGCCCACCAATGAAGGGTTGAAGTTCAACTTGTTGAACGTGAACTGCGTAAACTGCGCCGCCTGCTGTGATCGAGCAGCCGGAAGGCTGAATAGCAGGCTCAATATGATGATGGATAATGTCCTCATTGTATTTACTTTAATCCCGTTGAATATGGAGATAACCACTCAGGGTTTGTTCATTCAATCCTTTGATCTGAATCAGATAGAAATAGGTGCCATGGGTCAATGGAGTGCCATTGTAGGTACCATTCCAATCCTGTTGATAATTGTCTGTTGAATAGACCAGGCCACCCCATCGGTTGAAGATGGACAAGGTGTGTTCCGGATAGTCGTCCAGACAGGGCACCAGAAAATAGTCGTTGAACCCATCCCCGTTAGGGGTGATGATATTGTGAATATCACAGTCCGTCGGTGTAATATCTTCTGATATTTCAATGGTCAGGATACCCTCATCACAGGCTTCTTCGCAGATACTTCCGCAAATGGAGTAGACAACCGTCACGGTTCCGGTAAAGCCCGGCTCTGTTTCGTATTTGAATGTTCCATCTGCCTGCAAGGTCAATTCGCCGAAGGCCGGACCACTGACGATGGAGATCAATAGACTCTTGGTGTTGAATTGATCGTTGGCGAGCAAGTTACCCTGAAGCAACTTCTGGGTATACGGAATCTGGTAATTGTCATTCTGGGCCACTACGATCGCGGCAGGTAACACGGTCAGATTGAACGGCAATGCATTGGCCGATGTACAACCATCCACTGTCACATTGACGGCATATCCACCATTGTCATCTTCCTGGGCATCCTTCAGGATATAGAAAGGTTCCAGAGAGGACCCGATCGGGTTGAATGATCCACCTTGTGATTGGAACAACCACGTGTATCCAACGTCCTGTCCGGAATAGAGCTGACTGGACAGAATAATGGAATCACCAATGCAGATCTCCGCAGGATCGATATCGATCAGTGGTGTGGTCGGCACAGGCTTCACATCCAGGAAGAGCGACATGGTATCTCCGGAACACCCTTGACTGGATAAGACGGTCAGGGTATAATATCCCTCAGCAGCAGGGGTTGCTACGACTGGTGCCGTTAAGGGTGCTGCATTCGGTACGGTCTTTTTGACCTTGTAGTTGGCAGGCCCAGTCCAGATGTAGGTCAGGTCTGCGGGAAATAGTTGAATGTTCTGGCCGGTCAGGATCACCTGCGAACCATTGCAGATCTCAATAACCGGTGGCAAGTCGTCCAACACTGGGGTCACATCCGGCCAGCAGTTGAACTGGCGGAATTCATCTACGTTATTCATATCCGTATCTGGACATGGCTCTCCTCCAGGGCACTCCTCTTCATCCGTCCAGAAGTCGTTATCACTGTTGAGGTCATCCACATCCGGAATACCATCACCATCTGAATCCACACAATTCCAGGGATCCGGGCATTCGTAGCCATCGCCAATACCATCCCCGTCCCGATCGATATCCTGGAAGTCGGGTGCCAGGTCCAGATCGAGGTCGCGCGGATTAGAGATAGAGGCCAGAGTGGTGCCTGTGGCATCCATGATCAGTGCTCCACGGTTATTGGCCTGTACCGGGCTCACACCTGGATGGAGATCTTGATCTGGGTCAGCCAGTGGTGCTTCGACCACATCGGGCAACGAATCTCCGTCCGAGTCAAGGTCTCGGTAGTCTGGTTCTGCATCCTTGTCCGTATTGACCAGCTTGGAGGTAGACTTGATCGTAAATCCGACCGCATCGCTCAACAATCGGCCATTGGCATCGACAGTGACCGGCCCCTGACCCGGCTCGCCATCCTTGTCGGCATCCGACTGGATATTCTCCAATGCGTCATGGATACCATCATTATCCGAATCGAGATCGCGGTAGTCCGGGACACCATCCTGATCAGCGTCACGAGGCTGCTTCAATGGATTACCGGTATTCATTGGATCGATCACCAAGGCGATGCCCCGCAAGCCAACGGCTGGTGATCCAGAGCCATCATCCAATCGGCCATCGTCATTACTGTCCAGGAAGGCATACCCTTCTTCGGCCGCATCGTGCAAACCATCATTGTCACTGTCCAAATCAAGGTGATCATAGAGGATATCACCATCGCTATTCAGACGTACATAATTAATCGTAGCCGTAAATGCGTCCGGATCTGTCGCTATTGGATTGTACAGGCCATTGGCACCAAAGAAAAGTTTTGGACCATCGATGATGCCATTACCATTGGCGTCTGGTGCATCATGGCCGGCCTCGAACAGATCGGTCAGTCCATCATTATCACTGTCGAGATCGACATGATTGGCCACTCCATCACCGTCCGAATCATATGCTGCAGCCACACGATCGCATATACCATCATTATTGGCATCGATGCAACCATTGTTGACAGCTGGGTCATTCGCATCCCAGTAATTGGGGATAAAGTCATTGTCTGCATCGCCGTCGGGGTCCTTTCCACCAGGCAGACAGGCAAATCCGGGAACCCCTTTACAGAATTCCATATTATCTGGAATACCGTCATTGTCATTATCGAGGTCTTCATAGTCACGTACGCCGTCACCATCAGTATCGTTGGTATAGAAGCTGTTGGGATCCCGGAAGTCATCGACTCCATCCGTATCCGAATCCGGGCAATCTGGATCATCGCCATTCGGACATTCGACAGCATCCCCCAGGCCATCATTGTCACTATCCAGGTCGTGATAATCCGGAATGCCATCCCCGTCCGTATCCGGACAAGGAACCCCCGTTTCACACTCATAACCATCTGAGATGCCGTCATTGTCACTATCGGTATCCTGGAAATCCGGAGTGCCATCACCATCAAAATCAGGTGGAATATGCACATTGACCAGGGGATCGCCATTTTCATCAGAAATGGGGACACCAAATGTATTTACGGTAGGAATACCAAAACCTGAAATGCCATCGTGATCCGGGTCGTAGACGCCGGCTTCATAGGTATCAAAGATGCCATCTGCATCACTGTCCAGATCCTGAAAATCTGGTAGTCCCAGCATATCTGTATTCACTGGATACGAGGTTGTCGAAACGGAATTTCCATCACCATCCTCATAGACCTGTCCGTTGGCATTGACCTTGAGATCGACATTTGCACCAGTCCCCAGAAAGCCATTGTTATCGCCATCCGGATTGACTGTTTCGATGACATCCATCAAACCGTCATTATCCGAGTCATGGTCCAGATAATTGGGGATTCCATCTCCGTCAAAATCTATGGCAGGTTTCAAGGGATTCCCGCTGGCGGACGGACTGATCTGGATGGGAAATCCAACGCTGTCAACCATAATCCCGCCAAAACCATCGTCGATGGCTCCATCATTATTACTGTCCAACATCCCCATGTCGTTTTCAGCAACGTCGTTGATGCCATCGTTATCTGATTCGCGATCATCGTTATCTGGAACGCCATCGTTGTCCTTATCCGGAGGGAGATAGGTGGCAACTGCCAACTGTCCATTCGCCACACTGGAGATACTGTTATAAAACCCATTGTTCCCGAAATCAGCAGTGGGTGCATTGATCACACCGTTTCCATCCGGGTCCGGCACATCATGACCTGCTTCGTACATGTCAGGAATGCCATCATTATCGGAATCCAGATCCAGATGATCTGGCACTCCATCTCCATCCAAATCATACACACTCGCCACCTGGTCGCATATTCCATCGCCATTGGCATCTGTACATGGGTTGACAAATGCGGGATCATTCGCATCTCTGAAGTTCAGGATCTTATCCTTGTCTTCATCATGTGACGGATCAAATCCTCCCGGCAAGCAGGCAAAACTGCCTGCCACCGAACAAAACTCCCGGATATCCGGAATACCGTCATTGTCGTCATCCAGGTCAATTACGTCAATAATTCCATCTCCGTCTGAATCAAGAGAAGGATCAATACAACTATCCACGATATCGATTATAATCGTTTTATCCTCAGAGATATCAGTGGTGGCCATGAAGGACCAATAGTCCATCATCTTCTCATCTCCCAGAGAATTGGCATAGGCATATGGCTGATCTGTAGGTTGTGGATCCCCTGGCGTCCCTCCTCCACTGACGCCTCCTCCAATTGTGGAGTGATCGTACAGAAAGGATACTGTCCCTGGGTTTACCCCATTGAGTCGCGTGATATTGATACCCCCTGTAGTATTCTCAACGTCAAAAACCAGAAAGTGCATTTCACCACTGTAGATCGTACCAGACATCCGTAATGTCAATGGGAAATTCTTTTGTGGGGGAATGGGTACACCCAAATTGTCCAACCCATCCCAAAAAATGGAATCCATCCCTCCGAGCACTTCTTTAGCCATGGATACATCCACCGGATCATCGAATGATCCGTTCTGATCGACATCAATGCGTAATTCCACATCGCCACGACCTACTGTTTCAAAGCTGATAAAGCCGCCCTCTCCTACACCCATCACATAATCCCCGCAAATGGAATAAATGCTTGTATCTGCTACATAAGCGGAAAAATCAATATTGAAAAGTGGATTTGAATAGTCCGGGATAACCGGATTGAGCCAGTTTGAAAATTTGATATTTCTGAAAATATCAAAATCCGGTGCCTCTAATGGAAGATCTGGATCAGGAATATTGAAGAAGAGCTTGTTATTTGCAATCGGAGCAAAGTCTTTTGTTTGGGGTTCATAGAAGTATTTATTGCCATTTTGCCAGTTCAAAGCCTGCCAGGAACGGATAAACTCCGTATCCTCTGCAGAACGCAATATGGGCTTGCGTTCATGGTCTACAATTCCCCTGTTATTACTGGAAAGAAACCAACCCCAGGGATCCATATCTTCCATCTTGAGATTATACTGAATCCCTTCATCACTGAGTACATACAGGTCGATATCCGTCAAATTGCCATTGTTGTTAACCACATAGGAGATTTCCTGAGTGAACACCCGACCTGTCAACATCTCTCCTCCATTGTTCGATGGGGCCATTTTAGACACCGTAATATCCCAGGCCAGAACAACCCGTTGATTCGTTGGCTGATCGACGATTCGTTGCCAGTTGTCTACATTCAACACGTTATTGAAGGGGCTGGTACTATATGCCGGATATTCCAGCGTCACCGTCCATATACCTCCTTTGCCAGCCAGAACAGGTACAACACCAGGAATATACCCGGGCCCATTCAAAGTTCCACCACCAGTCGGTCCTGCAAACTCTTGTGTCTTATTGTAGATGATCCCCTTCTGAAAATTTTCACCCTTATTGTCGAATATGGCATATGTGGTACCATCTGGACGGATCACCTGGATAAATCCCCCAGTAATTCCTACATGGCTCGATCCTACCTGGATAAATTCTCCAGCATTCGCATACACCTTGATCTGCTGGCGTTGCTGAGCATTGAAAAATAGTCTGTACCCTTTCGTACTCACCAGGTCTTTGGAGCCCTCCGCATACAAGCCTGCTGAAGACAGAATAAGCCCGAACATCAAGGCCAGCACATTCCAACGATACGTCATGGAGATCATATTAAAGAAATTTCAAATACATATTAATCAATATCTGTACCAACTTCATTGCATGCACTCTATGCATGCATGAAAAAATCATGTCACAGATATGACCCCATATACGCAGAACCCTGATTTCAGGTTTCAAGGAGAATGTGTAGCTTTCGAAATCCAACAGATTTACTCATGAGATGTCTCTTCACCGCCTTGTGCGGGATTCTTCTTTTTTCCCATTCTTTGACCGCACAATCCTTGACAGTAGAGGAGATCATGAATGGCGAATCATTTGTGGGTTTTCTACCCGAAGACCCCGTATGGTCGCCGGATAATGAAACATTGTTTTTCAGCTGGAACCCGGAAGGCCAGCTATTGAGAAGCACCTGGTCCTGGAGACCTAAAACCGGTACGCACAAACTGAATGCGGAGGAGGAGCTGGCCCGACCGACGGCTAACCTCCAATGGTCTCTCAACAGGAATAAAGCCCTGTATGCCAAGCATGGAGACATCTTTCTGTGGGACGCACAACAACGAGCAAGCAGGCAATTGACGGCTACATCTGCCATTGAATACAATCCCTTTTTTGGCCGATCAGAGCAAGAAATCATCTATCGGAATGGAAATAATCTGTTTCTTCAGGATCTTCATAAAGGATCCATCACGCAATTGACTGACTTCCAGAAAGGAAAGAAAAAATCAGATCCTCCTCCTGGAGAGCAGGGCAAATGGCTGCAGCAGGATCAGGAGCACCTGTCGACTGTGCTGGAAGCCCGTCATCAATCCCAAAAGGCCAGAAAAGAATGGGATGAAAAAACCAAACCGAAACGCCCACTAACTATTTATCTGGGTGAGGACCGAGTTGCATCACTTTCTGCCGCCCCCGCTATCCAATATATCACCTGGAACCAGGTTGAATCAGCAAAAACCACTGCGACTGAGGTGCCCAGCTATGTCACAGAATCGGGATATACGGATCAATTGCAGGCCAGACCATATGTTGGCCATAACCAAGACAAGTTTACCTTTCATTGTTACGACAGACTGGCTGACACGATCTATCAATTGAACATTGACAGCCTCCCGGGCATCCATCAAAAGCCGCTCTTCCTGGCTGAATATCACGCAGACTCCATTCCCTGGAACCCCCGATATTCGAAACCCAAGCCTGTCATCTACCACGGACCTGTTTGGTCCATCTCTGGCATGGCCCTGCTTGAATTGAAAAGTCAGGATCACAAGGACAGATGGATCCTGGTATATCACCCGGATCAGAACAACTACCAACTGATCGATCATCAACATGATGAGGCCTGGATCGGAGGTCCGGGTATCAGCAGTTGGACCGATGAGGGAGGTGATATGGGCTGGATTGAAGATGGAAAATCCCTCTGGTTTCAATCCGAACAAACGGGATATTCTCATCTGTATACCTACGATCTCACTTCAGGAGTACGGAAAGCGCTGACCTCAGGTTCTTTTGAGATCTTGCATGCCCAATTGTCTACTGACAAAAAAACCTTTTACATCAGTGCGAATGCAGAGGGCCCGGCAGAACACCATTTTTATCATCTTTCAGTAAAGGGTGGCCCACTGAAGCGGATCACGACGCAACCCGGGAATCATGAGGTGACCCTTTCTCCTGATGAACGCCATCTGGCAATTCGGTATTCCTTTGCCAATCAACCCTGGGAATTGTTCATGATGGACAATCAGCCAGGAGCCCAAAGACAACAGATCACCCGATCGACCACGCCGGCGTTTCAGGCCTATCTATGGCGGGTTCCGGAGATCATTGAGGTAGCTGCCAATGATGGTGTAGAGGTACCTGGCAGGATCTATCGACCTGAACATCCGAATGGAGCCGCCGTGATCTTCGTACACGGAGCGGGATATCTGCAAAATGTGCATCGATGGTGGAGCAGTTACTTCCGGGAGTATATGTTTCACAATTTGCTCTGCGATGAAGGGTATACCGTTCTCGATCTGGACTACCGAGCCAGCGAAGGGTATGGCCGGGACTGGCGAACCGCCATCTATAGACATATGGGTGGCCGGGATCTGGACGATCAGATTGACGGCGCAAAATTTCTTGTGGATAGTGTCGGCATCGACCCGGAACGGATCGGCATCTACGGCGGATCCTACGGTGGATTCATCACCCTGATGGCCTTGTTTCAACACCCTGGCACGTTCGCTTGCGGAGCAGCATTGCGGTCCGTTACCGATTGGGCACACTATAACCACCCTTATACCGCCAACATCCTGAACACCCCGGTCGAAGACAGCCTGGCGTATCGGAGATCATCGCCGATCTACTATGCAGAGGGCTTGCAAGATCCCCTGGTCATGCTCCACGGCATGATTGATACAAATGTCCACTATCAGGATGTGGTCCGACTGAGCCAACGACTTATCGAAATAGGAAAAAAGGATTGGGAACTCGCGGTATTTCCACTCGAAGATCATGGCTTTGTCGAAGCCAGTTCCTGGCAGGATGAATACCGACGCATCCACGAATTATTCAACCGATATCTGATGCCCCGCGAGCATTGAGCAGTGCCTTGCGCACACTTCCTGCCTCTAACAATTGAGCCACGGCCTGTTCTTCGGTCAGGTCGAGTTCCCGCATGAGGATCCTGGTACCTCGTTCTACCAATTTCTGATTGGACAGGTGCATATCCACCATCCGGTTATCCTCTACCCGACCGAGACGGATCATCGTCGCCGTGGTGATCATATTCAGGACCATCTTCTGTGCTGTGCCTGCTTTGAGACGAGTACTTCCGCTGATAAACTCCGGCCCCGTAACCACTTCGATCGGGAAATCACAGGATGCAGCTAATGGAGACTCCGGATTGCAGGTGATACATCCTGTCTGAATGCCATGCTCACGACAGGCAGCCAAACCCGTGACAACATAGGTCGTCGTCCCGGATGCAGCCAGGCCGATCACCACATCAAGGGTGCATACATCATGCGCCAGGAGATCCGACCAGGCTAACCCGGGGTCGTCTTCCGCCCCTTCTACAGCCCTCCGGATCGCCTGATCACCCCCTGCGATCAGGCCATTCACCCAGTGGGCCGGCACGCCGAACGTAGGCGGGCATTCGGAAGCATCCAGGATGCCCAGTCGACCACTGGTTCCAGCCCCGATATAAAACAAACGCCCTCCTTTCTCCAGCGAAGTAACCACTCGCTCAATGAGCTTTTCGATCTGAGGTAAAGCGCGCTCCACCGCCAAATGGACGGTGGCATCTTCCTGATTCATGCCCCTGATCAGTTCAATGACTGACCAGGTCTCCAGATGACGATGGGGGGATGCGGATTCCGTGATTCGTTCCATTCCATAAAGGTACGCTCAGAATTTGGAGGCCGGAATGGCCCAATTCACCGATCCAGGGATGACATCTGACGAAAAAAGAGGCCCTTTGATCGAATCCTGTTTGCAAATATCATCTCAAAACAATACTATTGTGATATCATTTTAATATCAATCACTATGAAAGAGATCACCTCATCCCCACGTTCCGGATACACCATGCTGATGGTGCTACTGATTTTCCTAATTGGCGGCATCACCTTCATTGTGAGTCGGATGCCAATGCCGGGCATTCTGACCCTGGTCACGATGTTCATCCTGATCCCCGGCTTTTTCTTCATCAATCCTAACGGGTCTGTTGTCCTCACCCTGTTTGGTGACTACAAAGGGACCGTCAAAAGCAACGGCTTCTTTTGGGTTAATCCATTCTATTCAAAAAAGTCGATTTCTCTGCGCGCTCGGAACTTTGATTCTGACCGCCTGAAGGTCAACGATAAAATGGGCAACCCGGTCATCATTTCCGTCATCCTGGTCTGGCGGGTAGATGAGACCTTCAAAGCTGCATTTGAAGTGGACAACTATGAGACGTTTGTCAAAGTGCAGACAGATGCCGCCGTCCGGAAGCTGGCTGCCAGATACCCTTATGACAATTTCGACGATGAAATGGCAGAGATGACCCTTCGCTCCGGTCTGGAGGATGTCAACCACAATCTGGAGATCGAATTGCACGAACGCCTTGCCATTGCCGGTATCGAAGTGATCGAAGCACGTATCGGATACCTCGCTTATGCACCTGAGATCGCCAATGCCATGTTGCGTCGACAGCAGGCTACAGCCATTGTTTCGGCTCGATTCAAGATCGTAGAAGGTGCTGTCGGCATGGTAGAAGAAGCCCTCAAAATGCTCAGTGATAAGAATGTCATTGATCTGGATAATGACAAAAAGGCCGCCATGGTCAGCAACCTGATGGTGGTCCTCTGTGCAGATCACGATGCTGTACCCGTTTTGAATACGGGCACACTGCATCAGTAATCAGAATTATGGAAAAGAAGAAATTCGTCCTTCGTATCGATGCGTCGACGATGGCCGCGGTGGAGAAATGGGCAGCTGATGAATTCCGCAGTGTCAATGGTCAACTGGAATGGTTGATCACCAAATATCTACGCGAAAGAGGCCGTATGGCCCCAGAACAATCGGAATCCATCCCGGAGGATCAAAAAAAAGAAGGACCTGCTGACGCAGGTCCTTCCAATGCGTAACCGCCAGCCGCGAATAACCTACTGTTCGAGTAGTGTACCGGATGCCTCCGCCAATGAAGAAACAGTCCAATCGGCCCGGTCATCCTGTTCGCCAATGCAAATCGTAAACATCCCCAGTCTGGAACCAAAAGCAATATCACTTGGACTATCCCCAATCAAGACTGAACGATCAAATCGGATCTCTGGAAAATCGGATAATGCCTGCAAGGCCATGCCAGGAAGCGGCTTTCTACAGATTGGGTGATCCACAGCCAGGGAGGGGCAAAAGTAAATGCCATCCAGTTGTACACCCTTATCTCGGAGGTCAAGCTTCATCCGCTCATGGACGCGCGTAAGATCGGACTCTGTCATCAAGCCTTTCCCGATCCCTTGTTGATTGGTGACCACCACTACACGGCCAAATTTCGATCGCAGATCCAGCAGCGCATCTATTGCTCCAGGTAACCATTGAAACTGTGTGGATAGCCGGACATAATCATCCGGGATCCGCTCATTCATGACACCATCCCGATCCAGAAAAAGGGTCCAACTTTGGTCGGGTTTGGGAAGCTCCTTGCTCGCTCCACCAGCAGACCATTCCGGTATTGCTGTTTGGGCCAGATGATAATCGTCGGGAACCCCGATATCCAGAAAGTGGCCCCTGACCGGCATACCAGCCAATTTCCCACCGGTGACCTGCACTTCAAGGACATCCTGCTCAAATGAAAAACGCTCTTGAGGCGGGGCATCATCCAGGATATTTCGGTCTACCAGATAAACACCCGCGTTGATCAATCCCAGATCGACAGCCTGTTTTTCCACAAAACCGATGACCTTTCCATTCCCATCGATCTTCACTGTGCCATAACGATCAAACCTGGACATCTGCTTTAACGCCAGGGTACATCTGGCACTGCTGGCCTGATGAAATGCCCAGAGGCTGGACCAGGAAAAGTCGGTATAGGTGTCACCGTTGAGGACCCAGGCACAAGGATTATCCAGATCCTTCCAGGCTCGGCGAATGGCTCCTCCGGTTCCCAGAGGTTGCTCTTCGCGGACATACAGAAGGGTCATTCCCTTCCACTGGTGGCCGATCAGCTCTTCAAATGCATCGGCCATATGCCCGATAGATAACACGACGGTTTGGATGCCCTGCGCTGCCAGATGATCCAATTGCCAGGCGAGAAAGGGCCTACCCCCGACGGGTGCCAAAGGTTTGGGCAGGTCGCTGACCACGGACTGTAGCCGTGTCCCTTTCCCGCCCGCAAGGATGATGGCCAGGTCGGGCATCATGGCCGTGCAAACAATTGAGCTTCGGTCAATTCACAGAGAATATGCCCCAAAAGAATATGGGACTCCTGGACACGTGGAGTATCCGAAGAAGGTACTTTTAGCATGTAATCACATTGGTCGTTCAATTTGCCACCGGAAGCACCCGTCATGCCGATAATGATCATCTTTTTCTTGCGAGCTTCTTCTACTGCCCGCAGGATATTGGGTGAATTTCCTGAAGTGGATAAGGCGATCAGAATATCGCCTTCATGTCCCATTCCTTTCACCAGCCGACCATAGATCTCCTCATAACTGTAATCGTTGGCCACCGCTGTGAGATATGAAGTATTAACATGGAGGGCTTCAGCGGGCAGAGGATCTCGATCGAAATAAAAACGGCCACTCAACTCAGCTGCCAGATGCTGCGCATCTGCGGCACTGCCACCGTTCCCACAAAAGAGCACCTTCCGCCCATTTTTCAAGGCATTGACCCAGGCATCCACCACATGTCCCACCACCTGGCAAAGTTGATCGTCTTGAAGTAAAGCTTGTTTGACCCGGATACTCTCCTGGATGATCGATTGAATCTTGTTCTGCATATTTGACTGTAATTGCAGACAAAAGTAGGGAGTTCACGCCACACCCGTTTGGGCCTGATGATGAGGCGACACAATTCAGAAAGATTCAGGCTATTTCCCCGTCCAGGTCACCACACCGAGGTCGGTGAATTGGAAACGTCTCAACTCTCCACCAAACTGGAGGAGTCGGTCGGCAACTGCATACCGATTGTTCCCGGGTACATAGAACATCATAAAGCCTCCACCACCAGCACCGGAAATCTTCCCTCCTGTCGCACCGGCCAATCGCGCAGCTGTATAGATCTCATCAATGAGTGGATTTGTCACACCTGCAGCCGTTTGCTTCTTGTAGGTCCAGCCAAAATCAAGGATCTCACCAATGGAGTGCAGATCCCCCATGAAGAGTGCCTTTTTCATCATCTGTGCCTGCTCTTTAAGCTTGTGTGCGGCTTCTACCGGCTTCACAAACCCGGAAGTAAAGTTGGAAGACTGTTTTTCAATAATGTCTGCACTCAACCGGCTGGTGCCTGTGTAATAGAGGAGAATATTGAATTCGAGTTCTCTCAGAATATCCGGTCGGATTCGTAATGGATTGACGATCACCTTGTCGTCCGCATAAAACTCCATAAAATTGAATCCGCCAAAGGTGGCTGCATACTGATCCTGCCGACCACCGGCCATACCCAAATCGATCCGTTCGATCTCGTACGCGAGATGGGCCATATCATATTCGCCGAGTGGGATTTGCAGCCACTCTGCGAATGCGCCGAGGATGGCCACTGTGATGGTGGAGGATGTCCCCATACCGCTGCCTTTTGGCGCGTCTGCCCACGTGGTGAGGTGCAGGGCGAGGGGCTTGCCCCCCGTTTCTTTCACGACACGATTGTACACACCTTTCAATAAGGCGAGTGGCCCATCAATGGGCAATTCGGCCATCAAAGGGTATTCTTCCTTCACGCGCAGATCAACAGCTTCCAGGATGATCACAGGCTCATCCAGTGGTTGGATGGATGCCTGGGCATACATACTCACGGTCGCATTGAGGATGGCCCCGCCATACAAGTCGGCATACGGACTTACGTCGGTGCCACCACCGGCCAATCCAATACGCAAGGGAGCTCTGGAACGAAAGAACATAACAACCGTGATTTTAGGAAGGAAAGATACTGGTTCAACTGGATCAAAGGGTCATGGTTATCCCGGATTTTTGACGCCAGTAATGGATCGTATCCGCAATGGTCTGTTCGATAGAAAAATGTTGTTTCCATCCTGTACGTTCAATCAACCGGGTGGCATCTCCGAAAATGACAGGTTCATCAGATGGACGAAGTAATACTGGATCCACCTCGATTGGGAGAGGGATGCCCACGACCTCTTCGATCATCGGGATCAGATCGCCGATCCGATAATCATATTGCCCGCATATATTATAACATGCCCCCCACTCTCCTTTAGTCGACAGCAGGAGCAGCGCATGGACGAGATCGCGGACATCGGTGATCCCTCTTCGGGTTTCAAGATTCCCGACCCGCAATGTGGATGCGTCTCCATTTTCGATCGCCACCGCTCGCCGGGCAAAATCACTCAATACATCCCCTACCTTTCGTGGGCCGGTGGTATTGAAAATGCGTGCCCGAATGGTGCGAATACCTTCATTGGCGTGGTACTGATAGGCTAACAGATCCTGTCCGACCTTGCTGACACCATAGGGATGCAGAGGCAGGAGTTCGGCCTGTTCATTTACAGGTGTGTTTTCCGGGGTCAGGCTGGCTCCATATTCGGCACTGGAACAGGCCACGACCACGACCGGATCATAATCCGGATCGATCCGGCGAACACTGCGGATCGCCTCGAAGAGGTGGACAGTTCCCTGCACGTTGGTCTGCATGGTTTCTTCCGGGCGCTCCCAGGATACTGTGGGATAGCTCTGCGCTGCCAAATGAAAGATCGTTGTCGGCTTGACCGCCCGGATCAGATCATGAACCGGAGCACTGTACCGAATATCCAGTTCAGAAAGCGTGGCCTTCCCTTTGATCTCTGCAATATCAGTGGTCGGTTTGTAATACGTACCGATGATCTGGTCTGGAGACAGCCCCTCCTTTGCAAGGGTATCCACCATATGAGACCCCACCATTCCACCGACACCAGTGATATATATTTTCTGTTGCATTTTCATATTATAACGAGAATCACGAAAATACGTTACCCACAGCGTACCGTATCTTTGCGGGGATGAAAACACCACATATTGTCCTTCTGGGACCCACATATCCCTATCGTGGAGGGAATGCGCTCTTTATGACCTTCCTGTTTGAGGCCCTGGAAGAGCGTCATCGGGTAGATTTTATCAATTTCAAGATGATGTACCCGGCCCTCTTGTTCCCGGGGACAACGCCTTATGACGTCAGTGAAGAACATTTTCAGAAAGTGCCCAGCCAGCGTCTGATGCACTCCATGAATCCCTTCAGTTGGTGGGCCACAGCAAGGACGATCAATCGCCTGGACCCGGATATCATCGTTTTTGACTGGTACCAGCCATTCTTTGGCCCCATGTTCTACGGTATTGGACTGTTCCTCAATCGCCGAATGAAGCAACGCATCCTCTTCATTACTGAAAATGTCATCTCACATGAATCCCGATGGATCGACAAATGGTTGACCAGGCTGGGGGTGACCTTTGCGAAAGCCTTCTTGACTCTGTCCAGAAAGGTGGAAGAGGACATTCAGTCACTGGCTCATGGCAGACCGGTCTATCGTTCCGAACTGCCCGTATATGGCTGGTATACTCGAAGTGAAGATGCTGACACGCTGTCTGCGCGAAGTGAATTTGACCTGCAGGAATCTGATAAAGTCCTGTTGTTCTTTGGATATATCCGCCATTACAAGGGACTGGACATTCTCATGGAAGCCCTGGCAAAACTCCTTCTGGAAGACTCTTCATACCAATTGCTTGTAGCTGGTGAGAGCTATGAAGAAGAAGCACTGTATCAGCAGTTGATGGACAAACTGGGCATTCGTGAGCACGTGAGATTCAAGAATGAATTCATCCCCAATGAGGGTGTAGCCCGATATTTTGAAGCCAGTGATGTCGTGGTCCTCCCCTACCGGTCAGCCACACAAAGCGGCATCCTGAACATGGCCTATGGGTTTGAGAAACCGGTGGTCATAACCGATGTAGGCGGACTGGGTGAGTTTGTCGATGAGGAAAAAACCGGGATCGTTGTCCCTGTTCCGACCGCCGATGCGGTGGCTACGGGCATTCGACGGTACTATGAGCTTCGCTCCACCACAGATTTTAGCACCCACATTCGTGAACGAGTGGCCGCCAACAGTTTTTCAGATATCCAGAATGTCTTTCAGGAAGTATATGAACTATTCCACTAGGAAAGGCTATTGGGGCGACATGATCTGTTCGAACAGGATTGCATATAGCATACCATTCCGCTCATCTTCCCGCAATGCCCCTTCCAGGGCCCGTTCGAGCATCCGTCTGTCGGCGCGCTCCGTGATCGGAATGCGTTCAGCTAACCCTTCCAGAATTTTCTTCCAGGCACTGGCCTGACAATCCGGATCGGCAGCAATGGCCAGTTGCAGACAACGGTGATCGTCTTGCTCTTTGAGGGCCACCTTGGCGGCAGCCATCAAGTCCTTGCAACGAGAAGACTTTTTATCTTTCATCAATACGGCCCACAGATCCTGCACATCACGCGAGCAGGGTGTTCCGGGCGGAATACTCCCCAACATGACCAGAGCTGTCGGATGATGTCCGCTTTCAGCCTGGGTGCGGCATCCTTGCAAAAAAGTCTCACAATCATTCCAGCGGACCTCCTGTGTGTGATAGGCTTTATCGTAGGCTGCCTGTATACTGGAAGGATCTACTTCCAGATCCTGTATCGCTTCACGCAGAGCCATTTCACCACTCATCCCTTTGCCAAAAAACGGCGCTTCCACCAGTCCCAAATGCTGCATATCCCCTGGAGACAGGATGTGGAAAGTTATCATCCCATTGACGGTCACCGGCCGCCCATTCTCGGATTCTGGAGGCAGCCCGAGGCTGTCCAGGACAATCTCCGGCTGGATGATCAGCGAACTTGATTTGCCTTCCGGAAACATCGCCGATCCCTGAAACAACCGCTCTGCCTTAGCTACTGCCATCTCGGATCCAGAGGATGGAATAGGCTTTGAAGATTTGCAAGGGGTGACAAACGGATACTGGGCCTGGCACAGGGAGCTGGAAACCAGAATGAAAAGGATCGTCCAAAGAGGACTGATCTGAGTCAGTGCAATTTGTTTCATGGGAGTTGAGAACTGGAGCTTTACAAATCAAGCACAACGAGAACGGCAATCCTGCCCATTCTGTTGCTCATCTCCTTATACTGGAAAAGATAATGCCAAATCAGGTGCTAGCACCCCACTCTGTCCTTGATCAGATATTCATTCCGATTGTCGGCACTTCTGGAGATCAATTCTGCCAGAAATCCGGTCATGAAAAGCTGCGTCCCGACGATCAGCGCCAGGATACCGAAATAGAAAATAGGGCGATCCGCGATCCCGTATTCCAGTACGACCAGTTTCTGGTAGGACAACCAGGCGAGGATAAGAAAACCGATAATAAAGAAGAGGACCCCTAGAGGCCCGAAAAGATGCATGGGGCGCTTCCCAAATTTGCTGATAAAAATGACCGACATCAGATCCAGGGGCCCACGAATGAAGCGTTCGATCCCAAACTTGGAGATCCCATACTTCCGCTCCTGATGCTGCACCACCTTTTCGCCGATTTTATGATATCCTGCCCACTTGGCCAGAACCGGGATATACCGGTGCATATCGCCATACACTTCTATACTCCTGACCACGTCTAAACGAAAGGCTTTCAGGCCGCAATTAAAGTCATGCAGGGGAATCCCGGACATGAGGCGGACGGTCCAATTATAGAACTTGCTCGGCAGGTTTTTGGTCAATGTGGGGTCCAATCGCTTTTTCTTCCAGCCAGAGACCAGATCATAGTGTTGTTCCCGGATCATATTCACCATCTCGGGAATCTCCTCCGGGTTGTCCTGCAGATCGGCATCCATAGTGATGACCACATCACCCGTCACCAATGCAAACCCCGTATTCAAGGCAGCTGATTTGCCGTAATTCCGTTGGAACCGGATACCCTTGACCCGCTTATCTTCTTGTTCCAGGCGCTGGATCACCTTCCAGGATCCATCTTGACTGCCATCATCAATAAACAGGATCTCGTAGGTCCATTTGGTCGGGAGCAATACTCGCCCGATCCACGCGTGCAGTTCAGGAATGGATTCTTCCTCATTCAACAATGGAATGACCAGACTTAGATCCATATGACCAACTTTTCTTGGATCAGACCTCCAATTCGGGATTCTTCCTCCGAATGATCAGAGACACGATCAGAGCAATGATGAAACCAGGGAAGATCAGACCAACACCATAGCCAAGCAGACTCTTCTTCAGATTCAGGCCAAATCCTTCCTCCGCTATTCGCTTGTTGATCTCATCCAGAGTCTCTTCATCCATATTGGCAGTAAATTTCTCCATCCACTCCATGGTGACCTCCTTCTGGACATCCACCAATCCCGGATCGATGAAATTAAACATGGCATACATGAACAGGGTGGTCAGTATGGTACCGATCACCCACACCAGAAAGGTCACTTTCAAGGCCTCTTTAAACTCGATGAATCCATCCTGAGCCTTGCGGATGGCCAAACCCGCCATGACCATGGTCGCGCCCAGAGCCAGATATGAAAACCAAGCGCCCCAGGTAATGAAACCGCTCACATTCATCAGATAATACAGGAGCGAAAGCGCAATGGCGGCCATGCCACCGATCAAGCCATAATTAATACTGGTTTGGTTGGTATTCATCTATTTATGCTTTATTTCTTCCCAAAGATAATGGCTCAGATGAATCCGGCATCAGATTGGACAGAAGAACCCCACTAATGTCGAATCGATTGCTGATTGGCGATCACGCCAAACACTCGTCCCCTGAGTTCCACCCCGTCCAACGGATTGTTTCTTCCTTTGGATATCTGATCTGCGATGGTGAATGTCCAGGTCTGTTCAGGTTGAAACACCGTCAGATCGGCAGGCTCACCCACCTGGATGGTGCCTCCCGGCATGGAGAGCAACTTCCGAGGGCCTGTACTCATCCGATGGACCAGATCATCCAGGGTGAGTATATTCGGAACAAGATGTGTACAACACATGGCAAAGGTGGTCTCCAAACCGGTGGATCCGAATGCGGCATAGGGAAACTCGACCTCCTTCTGATCGTCTTCTAGTGGGACATGCTGACTGACAATGGCCTCGATCAATCCTTCTTTTACAGCCTTTTGCAAGGCCTTGCGATCGTCCGAGCCGCGCAAAGGAGGCATCAATTTGTAGCGAGTGTCATACGTTCTGACGGCGTCATCTGTAAACACCAGGTTCCATGCAGGGACTGTTGCACCCAGATGCAGTCCTTCTTTGCGTGCTCGTCTGATCATATCCAGGCTCTCACTTGCCGAAATCGCGTGCAAAACCAGGTGGGAGTCTGCATAGCGCAGCAATTGGATGTTGCGATACACTTGAACGGATTCGGCCAACGCAGGGATGCCCTGCATGCCCAACATAGTACTCACCGATCCTTCGTGGACCTGACCTTTAATGGAGAGTGAGGGGTCCAGGGGTTGATCGATCACGACCCCATTCATCGCCTTGACATACATCAAAGCCCGGAGTAAAACACCCGCCTTTTCGATTGGATGACTGCCATCACTGAAGGCAATGGCTCCGGCCGCATGCATATCATACATCTCGGCGATCTCATCTCCTTTTGCATCCCGAGATACGGCGCCAATCGGATGGATCTGTACGACCTGGGTGCGGTTGTTCTTCTGGAGGTATAACACCTCTGCCTTGCTATGGACCACCGGTTCGGTATTGGGAAAGACCGCAAGATGCGTGTAGCCGCCACGACCAGCCGATCGTACCAGGGTGTTGAGATCTTCACGGTGTTCCTGGCCGGGATCCATACTCTGCGCACCGATATCGACCCATCCAGGGGAGACATGCAGGTCCTCCCCTTCCCAAACTTCAACATCCCTAGCTTTGATTTTCGGCTCGATCCGATCGATCAAACCATCCTTGATCAGGATATCACAAGCCGTCAGGTGCAGGGGGTGGTTCGGGTTGTGAAGGGTTACGTGATGCAGCAACATGTTCATAATCAGTCCTTAGGTCTTCCAAAATCGCAATAGAAGCGACTCAATAGCGAGAAACGCCAAGGCTAAAATTACACACCAGCGCCATAAAACAATGCCTCGTTCCTGTTCACCCACCCAAACGGACAGGTCTGCTCGAGCTGTTTCATCCGGAATTTGAAATCCTTTCGCCAAAATATCTTCCATTCCAAGGATACTCAGATCCGACTCCCGTCGATCGTAGTTGAAAGCGACATTGGCCAGCACAGAGGTTTGATCATCCACAACATCATAGATCCCTGAATGGGACAGTCCTACTTCCATACCCAGTTTGACACGCGAACCAATATATCGCTGAGATGGCACAAACTCCTCATTATCAGACCGGAGTCTGAGCAGGCTCTCTGCGGTTTTTCGAACAGGGACCGTCAGTTCAACTTCCCGGTCTTTTCCAATGGTGTAAGCCACTCGATGGTTGGTTCGACCAGAAAGGGCCATTTTATAGACCATTGGAATAAACACCTCTCCTGTCTTGACCAGATCGTTGAATTCTTCTCCCAGGGGTGCTGATGAGAGGAAGAGGTTGCCCAGCTCCAGAGGATACCGGGCCAGCATTCGTTGCCCACTGCGATAGGAGATCAACACTTCCTCATTCACGGGACCTGATGATTCCATTTGATAATTACCCAGGGTGGCTGGCAAACGCAAATTCGCTCTGGCGTTTGTATACACGTCCGAAAACACAAAGGATCGTGTGTTGATCTCACTGACATTCTGTGCCTTCGGGTCCCAGGCGCCATAACGCCTCGCTCCGGCTCGAGCACACAGATCTGCAAACCCGTTCAAGTTTGTCTGGTTGCCTTTAGGAAAGACGAGGACGTTGCCGCCGGACCTCATAAAGGACTCCAATTCGGCAATCAAGCCGGACGACAGGGCGCTGAGATCGTCCAGAATGATGAGTTGGTATCTGGCAAATTGACTGTAATCCACCTGACTGGCAGATTGAAACAACGGTTCAAAAGCTTGAATACCCGCAGTGCCTTTCTGCAAATGCGGTGTGACCGCCCCCTCATAGATCACCAGGATGCCGATTCGTTCCTTCACCTCTACAGCGAGAAAGTAAGAATCATCAAACTGTACAGGAAAGTCCGTGATCCGCAATTCAAGCGGCTGCCAACCGGCCACTTGAGCCGAGTAGAGCAGCGTATCTGTGACCGTTGCGCCAGGTGCTATGGTAAGTTGTCCGATGGGCTTTTCCTGGCCGTTCTCGAGGAGGGACAATCGCACCTGCTCGACTTCTTCATCTCCATGATTGGTCACCTGGACCACCAACGGGTTGGCCTGTCGGGCGATCAGGACAGGCCCTTCAAACCAGGCTGAATCAATGCTGACGTTCTGCTCCTGCACAGCCTGGAGGGGAATGGCTGTAATCGTCATACTGGTATCCTGGAAGTCTCCGGTCAAAGATGAATTCTTCTGAAAGTCTGATATCAGGTAGCTGAACCGGGTATGATCCGACTGGGAGCGCAAGGTCTGCTGCTGTCGTCGTAGGACGGTACCCAGGTCAGTTAGCTTTGGACTCAATTGAATATCCGCGATCAATTCCCGGGCCTGATCTCGAGAAACCATGCGTTGTTCTTGCCCGGCATAGGTGTTGGTCATGATCTGGAATTGATCTTCACCACCATAACCATCCATGATTTCATTGGCCTTCATCTTGGCTACCTCTAACAAAGGAACATCCCTGCTGAGCGCGCCCATACTGAAGGAATTGTCAATATAGATACCGACTGCCTTAGGGCCTTGATCAGCTGTTTCTCCACGAGGTAAAAATGGCTGTGCAAAAGCAGCCACCATGGCCAGAATGGCCAGGATACGGGCGAGCAACACCAGTAAATTCCGCAATCTTGATCGAGAAGCTGTTTCTTCTTTGATCTCCCTGAGGAAGCGGACATTGGTAAAATAAATGGGTTTGAACCGCCTGAAATAAAAGAGGTGGATCAAAATAGGAATGGCGATTGCCAACCCGGCAAGGAGAAATCCTGGAAATAAAAACTGCATGGCCTGATACTAACGCGTCATTGCGTTCTTTCTTACGCAAAGAAAAGACCATTTGTTCATCCAACGGACATATATCCCGATATGGCAATCATTTCTCATCTGAATGGGAATGACTTCCAGCACTTAACACCATGAATGGCATCTTATTTGCGTTCAGTTGATCGCGGGTTTGGGATTGTTCCTGGAAAACCCTCATTTTAACCCCACTAACCGATTTTATCATGACTGCTATTAAAGATTCTGTAAAAACATACTTGCTGGAGGAGCTGAATCTTCCGTTGACTTCGGAAGAATTGGGTGATGATACCCCCTTATTGAGTAGCCGTTTGATCGACTCGATCTCCGCCCTGCTTCTGGTGGAGTTCCTGGAAAAAGAATTCAAAATCGAATTCAAACCTCATGAGGTCAATAATGACAATCTGGATTCCCTTCAGCTGATCGAACAATTCGTCCAGGGCAAGCAATAGCCAGAATGAATGAACTTCGAATCCTCATTGAGCATGCCCTGACAAAACATGCTGCTCAGATCGCTTTAGTCGAGGAATCGGGTGATCAATTGTCCTACCAGGATCTTGACGTAAGCAGTGCCGGCGTCGCCCATCATCTTCAAGATAACGGAGTTGGTCAAGGACAATGTGTCGCCATCTGTATTCCCAAGTCTTCCGTTTCGGTAGCATGCCTGCTGGGGGCTCTGAGAAGCAATGTAGCTTACATTCCGCTTGACCCGGATGCACCTGCCAGCCGAAATGGGTATATCGTTCGCGATGCCACGGCTTCTATGGTTTTGACGACACGTGACTTTGCGAATGTCCTCCTTCCCCATATCGGATCATGTCAAGTACTTGATATCACCGTCCTCAGTGAACCATGCAAACTGCTGGTCCGCCCCCAAGTAGAAGACAAAGTCGTGAGCATTCCAGATGACCTGGCCTACATCCTCTATACATCTGGATCCACAGGTCAGCCCAAAGGGGTCATGATCACGCATCGCAATGCAACATGCTTTGTCCGATGGGGCATTGACCTATTCCAACTTCGTTCTTCTGATGTACTCTCATCCATTGCTCCCTTTCATTTCGATCTATCTGTATTTGATCTGTATGCCGGATTGGGAAGTGGTGCAAAGATCCTCCTCATCCGGCCAGAATCGGTTAAAAATCCGATGATCCTGGCCGAATTCATCGACCAGTTTGCCATCACGATATGGTATGCCACTCCGACCACCCTGAAAATGATGCTTCGATTTGGACGGATGAACCGGTATCACCACTCTTCACTTCGCCACATACTGTTTGCTGGGGAAGTCTTTCCGTTAGCGCCGCTGAATGATTTGCGCTCGCGCTGGTCACATGCGGCCTTTCACAACCTGTATGGCCCTACAGAGACGAATGTGTGTACCTACTTCTCCCTTCCCAGGGAGATCGATCCGACACAGGAGAAACCCTTCCCGATCGGAGCGTCCTGTCCATATGCCCAGTGTTTTATCGATGATGGTACATCCATATGCCCGCCCGAACCAGGCATGGTCGGTGAGTTGCTGATCGCTGGTGATTCTGTGATGGCGGGCTATCTGAACCAACCTGAACGCAATGCAAAAGCATTGCTCGTACATGATCACAACCGATGTTACCGAACCGGGGATATCGTTCAGTACGATCAGGGAGGCCAATTGCATTACATCAGCCGGAAAGACAGGATGGTCAAACGACATGGCAACAGGATCGAACTAGGTGAAATAGAAGCGGCTTTACATGAACATCCTGAGATTACAGAGGCCGGCGTTTTCCACACCATTGCCGGAGCGGATCACAGTGAAATCAGGATCGTCGCCTGTTATGCAACAGTTGATCCGGATCAACAGCTGGCAGTTTCCAAATTGCAAACATTTCTTCAGCAATATGTACCGTCATACATGCTGCCTGACAAATTTGTTTATTTGGCTACCATGCCCAAGACCAGCACACATAAAGTCGATTATACCGCGTTGAAAGAGAATTCCTAATCGGCTGCAGATCCATGTATTCATTCACCCCCGATCCCGACCAGAAAAAACTACGCCAGGAAATCCTGGAGGCAGTCGCTTCCCTCCCTGGAGTATACAACGGTGGTACTTCCGGCTTCGATCGGGAAAGATGGACACGTCTTGGCGCCGTCGGAATCCCCGGGTTGGCCATTCCTGAAGTATATGGTGGCAAAGGATGTAATGCCCTCTCCACCACCATTGCGTTGGAGGCACTTGGATATGCGCATCCGGATAACGGTTTCAATTTTTCTGTGGCCGCTCATTTGTTGGCTTGTGTGGTTCCGCTTTGGCTCTATGGCTCAGAAGAGTTGAAAACGCGATACCTGCCCGGACTGTGCAATGGTTCACTGATTGCTGCAAATGCCATGAGCGAGCCCTCTTCAGGGTCTGATGCTTTCAGTATGAAAACTACCGCCCAGACGTCAGATGCAGGATACTCGATAACGGGATCAAAGACATTTGTCAGCAATGGTCCGATCGCCGATGTCGTATTACTTTATGCCGCGACTGATCCAACACAAGGATTCATGGGCGGGATCAGCGCGTTTTGGGTTGATAGACAATTTCATACCTATGCGCGTAGCGAGCCTCTTGAGAAGGCAGGTCTGCATCACAGCCAATTAGGCAGTCTCTTCTTTGAAGAGATGCACATTGAATCTAAATATATGGTTGGATCTGAAGGCAGAGGCGCACATCTGTTCAACCGATCTATGGAATGGGAGCGAACCTGTCTGGGTGGACTACACATTGGCAACATGCATCGCTTGATAGATCGATGTGTCCGGCATCTGCGGGCAGGATTTCAACAAGGATGGTCACGAGAGGCCCATCAAATGGCCACTTATGACCTCGCCATCATCCAAACCCAACTGGAAGCGGTGCGATTGCAGGCATATGTAGCTGCCTGGAAGATCGATCTAGGAAAGCCGGCGGGCCGCGAATCTGCCATGGCCAAACTGGCTGTCAGTGACCTCTATCAACGAGCCACTTTACGTATAGCAAACATTTACAACGAATGCGGTGTTCAGGATCTAGATGCAGATCAATCGGTCCTGGATGCACTCAGTAGCACCCTTTATTCCGGTACTTCCGAGATGCAGAAAACGATCATTGCCCAGTCGATGGGTCTGTAACATATGAGTCAAATTTTCAATTTGATCCTTATGGCACTACTATTGTTTATTTGCGAATTGAATAATTAAGCCCATGAAAAAGGACGTCATTATCATCGGTGGGGGCCCCACAGGCAGCAGCTTAGCCATAAATCTGGCCAGAGAAGGCCTTGATGTTCAAATCCTGGAAAAAGCCAAATTTCCCAGGGAGCATGTCGGCGAATCCATGCTACCCTATTGCTACCATATCTTCGAGGAGTTGGGCGTATTGGACAAAATGAAGCAGAACTTTTCGCGAAAACCGGGGGTCACTTTTTCCAATCCGGATGGTAGTCAAGCCTCTCACTGGTGCTTTGACAAGGTGGTGGATGGGCCATCCAGCCTTTCTTTTCATGCCAGAAGATCCGAATTTGATCAGATGATGCTGGACCATGCCCGATCAGAAGGCGTTGACGCTCAGGAAGAAATGCAAGTCATGGATGTTGACCTCAATGCGCCTGGTGGAGGTGTCCTGGTGAAAGCCTTGCATCAAGGAAATAAAGAGGTTGAGATTTCAGGGCGATTCCTCGTTGATGCAACAGGACAGGATTGTTTTCTGTCCCGAAAACTGGGCAACCAAAAGCGATTCGAAACCCTGAATATCCGATTGGCATTGAGCGCCCATTGGACGGACGTCAAATTGACGCCGTCACTGGCCAATGGAAATATCACCATTGTACATATTGGAGGAGAGAAGTCCGGTTGGATTTGGCTGATCCCACTGAATGATGATCGCCTCAGTATCGGGCTTGCCATAAATATGGATTATGCTCAGGAACAGCGGAAGTCACTGATGAAAGAGCATGGGGTTCGTAATTGGCAGAAAGAACTCTACCTGCAAGAAATCAATAACGCTCCTCTGGTTAAGGAAATTATTCAGAATGGATCTATGGCCTGGGAAGTGGTCAGTAATGGAGACTTCTCCTATTATGCAGAAGCCAAATTTGGTCCCAATCATGCGATTTTGGGTGATGCTGCGGCATTCCTGGACCCTATCTTCTCCAGTGGCATCTTTTTGGGCATGCATAGCTCAAAAACAATAGCCCCAGGGATCGTCGCCATGCTACAAAAAGGAGACCCGTCTTTGATTGAATCCGGTTATAAAAGTCTTGAGGGAGGTTATCGTGTGATTGAAGAATTGATCTCTGCGTTTTACGATCCTGAAGCCATCAACTTCCCAGAGCTTTCAGTTTCTGACGGAATGGACTTCAACCAAATGGAATCAGCATATACCGTGTATCATATGCTTTTGGCTGGTGATTTCTTTAATGACAGCGAGCGATACTTGAAAGCGATCAGTGCCCTTCGGGATTCCTCCATGATCGAGAAATACAAGAATCTGAAAGGTCATGCAGATGAGGATTCCAAAAAACTTGTGTGTGCGATAAACCCCATTCTTGCTTGATGGACAACGTAAACTATGGTGAATATTGGGATAGGTTCTATCACGCAACTTATCAACAACAACCTGGAGGCAAAGCACTCTGGGATGTACCCGTACATCGTTCGGCAGCGCTTGATCTCGTAGAGATGGATCACACGCTGCCGAAGGAACTACCTCTTCTGGATGTCGGATGTGGCACTGGGGAGATCGCCTCTTTCTTTACAAAGCACTTTCCGAAGGTCATCGGCGTGGATGTTGCCCAGGGAGCAATTGATATTGCTATAGAAAGGCAGACAGACGCACATATAGACTTCAAGATCCTCGACATCACAGATGCCACTTCTTGTCTGGCACTATCTGAACAGTATGGCCCACTGAACATTTACATCCGTGGGGTCATGCATCAGGTTGAAGAGAACCATCTTCCTCAATATGTCAACAATCTGGAGACACTTCTCGGTGGGAAAGGTGTGCTGTATATGATCGAAGTGGCCTCCGGCATTCGGGACCATTTCCTGCACCACTCCGAAGGATATCATAAGCTGCCAGCTGCAGTTCAGAAGATCTTCATCAGCAATCTACCTCCGCGGGGCGTTACTGTAGAAGGCATTGCCACACACTTTCCACCCAATAGATTCGAAATTCTGAAATCGAATCCCGAAAAACTCTTTACGAATTTGCAATCCCCGGATGGCATGGAGATCTACATTCCTGCGGTCCAGGCCATTATAAAGGCTAAAAAGTTCTCTTAGATATACAGTATCTTTACACCCTTAAATCAAAACACTCATGAAAAGGTCCCTATTTTATTTCGCCTTTATGGTGATCGCCCTTGTTTTTGTCGCTTGTTCCGACTCTGCCCCTGCGACTGAAGGCTCAGAAGCAGAAGCTCCTGCAGCAGAAGCACCTGCTGCCGCTGAACGCAATGTCAATCAAGACAATCCAGCAGAGCGTATGCTGAGCAAATACCAATCAATGGGTCTTGAGCTCACGGAAGAGCAGGCCGCTAGTGTCCGCACAATCGCTGGTCAATATGACTTCTCAGCAACAACTGATAAGAGTGCCCGCCAGGACATGCGCACCAAAATGCAAAAGGAGATTATGGACAATGTCCTGACGCCTGAGCAAAAGGCAACTTTTGAAGCAAGTCGCAAGAAGCGATAGTCTACCGAATTACCCATTCTTGTCCGAACTCCATCGCCAGGCTTTTTCCGGATGGCGGGACAGGTGAACAGGTGCTTACGAAAGCCCCTGACAGATCATTGATGTGTCAGGGGCTTTTCCTTTCTGAGGGATAACAGCTCCAATAAAAGTGCCTGATACTGTCGAACAGACTCGGATAATGGAAACTCTCTGATCGGTTTCTCCTCCCATTGGTTGTTCCAGGCCTGTTGGAGAGCCTGACTGACACCATCAATGGTCAATGAATCGATCCCGACCATCTTTCCACCCACCACTTCCTTCAACGCCGTTCGCTCAGAAGAAATGATCGGCACTCCCAAGCCGACTGCTTCCGCCGCGACAAAACAAAATCCCTCGCTGTAAGACGGAACCACAATACAGGTGGATGTAGCCACCTCATTGTACAGGTCCTGCTGGGGCAGATCGTGATAGAGCATGACTCGGTCTTTTGAAGGCCACCTGTTCACCTGGCCCATCACCCATCTGTAGAGGGCCTCAGGTACTTGGGGAATGATCAGTTTGAACTGCGCCTCCGGATGATCCTCCAGGAATCGGGCCATAGCCGGCAGGAGGAGGTCCAGTCCCTTTGAAGTACCCAAACGACCAAAATAGGTGACTGTAAATTCGGATGGAGGCTGGTGTTTGTATCCTAGAAACTTATGATAATCCAGGCCGTTATAGATCATGGAGATCCTGGTCGAGCTGATACCACTATGCCGGAGGGCCTGCGCAGTTGCGTTGGACACTGCGATAAACCGATCAAACGGCAATCGCAATAACAATTGTTCCCACATCCAGTATGCCCCTTTCAACCAAAGTGGGGTTTGGGGAAGTCGCCACCACAATCCGGCCCATACTTCATGGAAGGTCACAACGACTGGCTTCCTTCGAAATTTAGCCGCAAAAAATGCAGGAAAGGCCGCATTATATGAGGTCGTCTGCACCAGATCAGCTTTCCCAGCCTCTTCCAATACCTTGGGAAAACTGAGAAATGAAAAGAGGTACCGATTTCGGCAATCTACCCGAATGACCTTGACCCCATCAATCATTTCTGTCGAAGGCAGGTCTGGACGAAATCTTGTCGTGACAACCGTCACCTGGTGTTCCTTTTCGATCAAGGCCCGGGACAACTCCCAAAACAAATGTTCCGCTCCTCCGATATAGGGATAGAAATGCTCCAGTACAAAAAGAATCCTCACTGCCCCTTCTGCTTTTCTTCTTCATCAAGAGCAAGTCTTCTGGTCAAGGCGGTCAAGGCAGATTGCTGCTGTTTGAACAAAAGGAAGAGCTTGTATTGAAAGAAAAATATCAGTCCCAGACAAAAGAAAATAACCGCATTGATATTGCTTTTGATCCCGAAAACTTCGGCAATCGTCTGGGAAATAAGATCTGGGAAAAAGGCAAAAAAGATAACAGCGACCCAAAAGAATACGCCCACCATCGCTTCCTGCCAACCGGACTTACCGGCCCAGAAACGCTGCAATAAACTGCTGATAAAAACAATGGAAACAAGCGGTACAATGATTTGATATAGTTCCAGCTGCATGATGGTATTATTTGGGATGTGAGACTAATTTCCAGAGGATGTTCATGGCCGTGTTGATACCCATATACAAGTCCTGTCCTTTGCTCATAGAATATGCCGTGTAAACAACGCGAATGGGCACTTCGGCGATCTTCAACCCTTTTTTCTCACCCAGGATGATCATCTCGCTGCAATAGCCAAAGCCGTCTATATGCAAATCAATTGTCTCGATGGCAGTCCGGTTAAGCATCCGAAATCCAGACTGGGTATCCGAATACCAGCGAATACAAAACCAGTTGGTGAAGACATTCGACAACTTGTTGTATATCACCCGGATAGCCGGAATATCCTTATTTGGTCTCATAAAGCGACTTCCAATCACAATATCCGCTTTCTCCTCTTCCATGGCATCACTCAAGCCACGAATATCTTCAGGATAGTGTTGCCCATCTGCATCGATCTGCACGATAAAGGCGATCTGATGCTTTCTTGCATATGCAATGCCCGTTTGAGCACCTGCACCAGCTCCGCGATTGACGAGATGAGAAACCACGATGGCCCCGGCCTTTCTCGCCTCTTCACATGTTTGATCGGCAGAGCCATCGTTGATTACGAGGACATACGGATAGCCTTCATCCCTGACGCGACGTACCACATCAGCAATGACCGTACCTTCATTATAGGCCGGAATCACAACCAGTATGTCTTTAGGCTCGATCATTCAGGTTTACTCAATTCTCCATTTTCGTGGCTAATTCAAATAGGATAAACGTTCCAGGAACAGTTGTTTTACCCCCCAACCCTGGTTTGCCGGGCCATACTTTGTCACCTACTTTTGTAGTCGGCACAGCCGGATCTTCAATGAAGTTATCTGTATAGATTGGCGTAGCCAGGGGCGAGTCAAAGAGAAGCATCAATACCTCATCTGCCTTTTTCGCCAACGTCTGCTCCGGTGTCAAATCTGTTCCTGCCAGGTTGACGTTGTACAACACATATTTGAACCCGTTGTCTATGAGCTTTCGAATAAAATCATTTTTATCCGTCATTTTTTTACTGAGCTCCATATAGATCCCTAACTGATTGTCCTCCAGAACACGTTTGTCATTCTGAAGAATATGGTAGTTGAGGTGGGTACCGATCCGATAGATCTTGGTGGACGGATCTTCATTCATCTTTTGGATCGCCTCCGCCATGTACGGTCGGAATAATCCGAGACTCTTTTCAGCTGTCATGTTTGAAGATGCATACTGCAGGAAGGGCGACTGGAATATGAGCCTAGCCCCATCCTGATTTTGCGTCGCACTGACCAGAAAGAGGGACAGGCAAAGCACCATCGATGTGCCAACCGCGATGCGCCACCATTTCGTCAATAGAGCCTTGGGCAACTCGGGATACCATTCATGCAGGTGATCTGTCAGCCAGATGATCAGGAGGAAGCCCATCATAAACAGAATGAATCCATACCAGATGATGGTATTACTGAAGAAAAACCACAACCCTCCGAAGGCCAGAGTGATCACAAAGAAGTTACCGAACGCTTCTGGGAGACGGGCAATTTTTTCCCTCATCAACCAGGCTGCCAGGCCGAATAGGACCAGGATGATGATATAGGTTTGGAGAAAACTCCAGTCGGCCATCCACTGATACAGGGCATTGAGGCTATTGCCGAGACTGACGAGCATCGTTTGTAACGGTATAAAGATCATTCCCGGCAATGCCGCCAAACCACTTAAGGGTTCTCCCATCTGACGGAGAATGCTATCATGCAATAACGCAGGATCCAACCGGGTGTCCAGGGGATACAATGACAAGACAGAGATTAACCACAAACCCAGGAATCCCAGAGCGACGATGACATTGCGATACCAGGTTCGTCCAAAGAACAAAAATGGTAAGAGCAGAAGAAACAGAAAGGAAATATCCAGGTATCGAGAGAACGGAATATTCATATTCATCGTCATATCATACGGAACAGAAAAGTAGAGAGGGGCGCCGGCTTCAAAGCCGAGGTACCGCCGGATCTCCTCCCGCTTCGTGCCCCCGAAAAAGGAGGCTTTCACCGGATGTTTCCCGAGCGCCTGTGCCAATGCACCCTGCTTTTTACCCGTGGCCGCTTCATATTGCTCACTGGTCAGAACCGTATTGAAGATATCCTGTCGCAATGTGGCCAATCGTTTTCGACGCTCCATCTGATCTTCGACCATGACATCATTCCCCCGCAGCAATGAAACCACCTTGTTTTTTTGTTCAGAATCCAATGAAATACCTCTTCGCTTGAGGCTTTCAATAATCAATTCACAACCCATGGAGATGTCTTCCTCCATAGCGTCGTAATCCAATCCAAACTGATTGATGGACGATTCGGAGATCTGCCTTTGTTCTGGTGTCAGCACATTCTGAATGATCTGATCTCGAGCCAGTTGTGATTGTGCTTCCACACTGGAAGAATCTGTTTTACCAGTGATGGTTTGGGTGAGAATTTGATCTGAAATTTGTCGTTGCTGCGCGTTCAGCTGCACGCCCATATTTTCCAGAGAGCTGTACAGCACACGCTTTTGGAATTCCACCATCGATTCCTCACCCTTATCATCTAGATTCGCATCCAGGAGAGCGGTGGGGTTACGGCCAACCAGCAGGTTGTTGACACTGACGGTTTGATGTTCTGAAACGTTCTTGACCATCCAGGGTGAAAACGACAAAAGAGCAGCCAGAGCGAACCCGCCAATGGCCATTCCGATTGGAGCCAAACCCTTTGGACTGCGGATCGCCGCCCAGACCAGAAGTGGCAGTCCCAGCCCGAACCCGATCATCGCGAAGATGGTAGGGGGAGTATCGCCGAGTTCCATATAGCCAAACTGGTCGATGCCAACGAGAAATAATCCACCCAGGGCGGTGAAGAATAATCCCGCCGCTCCGCGCCATCCCCATTGCCAACGAAACAACATGGCCATTAAACCGATCATGAACATGACGGCAGTATACTTGATCCCGAAGGCATATCCGCTCAACCATCCGGCGAGGATCCAGGGTAACCATTGAGGAGATGCTCCCTTCTGATTTGAACCAGACGCATCCTCTGGCGCACCAGCCGGCTGCCGCATATCCAGCAGCAAGAGAATGGCCGTCAGCAGGATAAACAAAAAACCTAGGTCGACTTTGGCATCATGAGCCGCGTGAAACGAAAACGCCGGATTGACATAAAACAATGCCACGGCCAACCAGGAGCTTTGCTTGTTCAGGACGGTGCGCGCCAGACGGTAAAAGGCGAATACACAGAGAAGCATGGCACTGTGAGACAACATGATGGAGACAGATACCGACTGAAACATCAACTCACCAAGACTGGTCCATAATGGCCAGCCATCGGCTTGCCCGCCGGCTATCAATCCTCCATATTGAGCGATCAAATGAGACCGGTTCATGTACAGACTGACAGCATCAAACCCGATCGGAAAGGCTTTCAAAGCCGTGACTTGGTTGAAGGCTACCGCGATCAACAACATCATGATCGGGATGATCCCCCACCCGGAGGTCACTCCTTTTTTGATGGGCGCCCAAAAGAACTGTTTTAACACGTCCATCACCATGCGGTAACGTAAGGCTACTGGTAAGAGCGTGAGCCCCCATAACACCCATGTATTCAGGCCACCCAACATACCCAGTATCACCAGAACAAATCCGGTGACACTCAAGCCGACGGCCAGATTGATCACCATGGTATTCTCCTTCCTGATCCCGGATGGGAGAAGCCTCATCAGACTGTCACCAATCGCGATTTGAACCAGAAATAAATATGCGACAGCACTGTGAATGAACAGGTTAAAGCCAAGGAAATAAGGTATGTGCGTTGCTGCACTATCGGAAAAAACCTTTTCTCGCGAAGCATACATCAGGAAGATCACCATTTCCAGAAACAGGACAAAGGCATAGATCATCCAACCCCTGACAGGGGTTTTTCTGGACCGCAAGATCCACCAGGCACCACAAGCAAGTCCAACCAAAACCACCAGAATGCTCACATTCGGCAGGTCCTGAATGACCAGACCGTAATAAGGATGAAATCCCCAATAACTAAAAAGCACCAGGATGGTCCAGATCGCTCCGAACCCGATTATCAGCCATTTATTTACATTTTCCATAGTGGCGATGGTGTTATTTGATCAAGTACTGTACGTAATTAACAATGGTTTGTTCCTTCTACATTCTCCTCTAGTGTGGTGGTACAGAATGGATTGACTCCTGATCCGATGGAGCTTCTCCCATCCAAAGAGCCTTCAATCTCTGGATAAATTCACGAGCATGGATATCCCAACCAAATGCTGCAGCGCGCTCCAGACAAGCCATCCTTAACTGGATGCTATCCCGGTCCGGGAGATGAGCCAATTGGATCATACTTCCAGCAATGCTTTTTTCATCCAGGGGGTCGACATACCAGGCCGTATCTCCGCCCACCTCCGGCAGGCTGGATACATTTGAACAGATGACAGGACAACCGCAGGCAAATGCTTCCAGAACAGGCAGTCCGAAGCCTTCATATTCCGATGGATAAACCAATCCAATTGCAAGGGAATACAATGCCGTCAGCTGATGCTGGGAAACGTACCCCGTCAAGAGAATATCCGCTCGAAAAGGATGGTGTTCCAGCGCTTCAAAAAAAGGTTCAGATTTCCAACCGCGCTCACCGACAATGACCATACACACTCTTGCATCATGGCTCTCTCGGAAAAGCCGATAAGCCTCTAATAATCGGACCAGGTTCTTTCGGGGCTCAATGGTTCCTACTGCCAACCAAAATGGTGAGGTGATCTCTAAATTCTTCAATACTGCCGTATCCTCTACACGCTGCATAGACGGGTCATATCCCAATAATATCGATGCCACTTTACCTCGGGTAAACGGAAAAAAACGACGGATATCGTCGGCTGTATAGGTTGAATTGGCGACAATGAGCGATGCTTTGGATAAGATCCTTTTCAAGAAAATACGTTGTAACCATTGGCTGTGGAACCGATGATACTGCGGAAAGAGCAAGGGCGTCAAATCATGAATGACCGTCACCCGCTTGATTCGTTTGGGAAGATTGAATGGTCCGAAATGGGCCGGTTCGATCACCGCATCCACCCGGTTCCACCAGAGAATGAATGGCACGATCAGAAAGAGTCGTACCGCAGCCAATCCAAGCCCGATCCGGATATTGGGGATTACGATCTGACGCATACCTTGCAAATGAGGATCTCTTTTTTCACGCAACAGGAGAAACTCCAGATCTCCCGGAGAGGCGAGGAGCAGGCCCTTGACCAATTCACGTGTATAGACATGCACACCCCCCTTCTGATTGTCGATGGAATCAGCAATAATGGCGATACGCTTCTTATGATGCATGGTCTGAGTCATGAGCGTTCACCGATATCAGCCCGATTCGATTCGATGATCTGCTGATAGATATTCAAGGTTTGAAAGGCCGTCTTCAACCAGGAGAAATACCATGATCTCTCCAGTGCCTTTTGTCCCAATTCCTGGCGGAGGCTTGCATCGTCAACCACTCTGGCCATACATCTGGCAATATCCTCCGGTTGTGAAGGGTCTGCAGGTAACCCACCCTGTGCGATGATTTCAGGCATCGCGCTATTCTGACCGTAGATCACCGGTGTTTGGCAACGCATGGCCTCCAGAGGAGGAAGGCCGAATCCCTCATAATACGCTACATAGCAAAGCGCTAAAGCATGGTGGTACAACAGGGGAAGGTCGTCATCCAGGACATGTCCTGTAAATATGATCCGATCGAATCCAGGTGCTCGGGCATCTGCCAAATCCTCTAACTTCCACCCTCTCCGTCCGCAAATAACCAGGTAAACATCAGCATACCGAGGATCTTTGGCAAGAGACAGAAATGCCTGGATCACATGTTTGAGATTTTTTCGTGGCTCCAGAGTAGACAGGCTGATCAGATATGACCCTAGAGGGAGTCCGTAACGATGTCGGATCTCATTCCATTCCTCTTCGTTCTGCTGTGGCCTGAAACGATCGCCATTGGCAGCCTCATAAACAGTGTGGATACGATCCGCCTGGATGCCATATACCTGGATGAGATCCTGGCGGGTGCATTCTGAAACAGCGATCACGGCACTCGCTTTTTCACGGATGAAATCCATCCCTTTTTCGGCCAGATCGATGTTTTCCTTTTCGTGATATTCCGGAAAGAAATGGTGGGTCAGATCATGTGCCGTCACCACGAAGGGCAGTTTGAATGGCTCCACCAGGAAGGCATGCTGAGGCAGTGGAACATGCATCAGTTGATGGTTCCTGCCCGCTTCCTTCCACACCTTCCGGTATTGTTCTTTGATGGTGCCTCCCCGAATCCAACTCAGTACCCTTCGTACTGGCAGGTCCCGATAGATAGGACTCAACCGGTTGTACCAGGACTCCGGAAGTGTCTTCTGAATGAACGCTTTGAAGGCTAGAAGAGACTGTTCAAAAAAACCTTTTTTCAAAGCGAATAAGCCCAGCTGCCTTTTTTCCGCCTCCCGGCGTTCGATGATCTTGCCATAATATTGGTCCAATGGAAAGATCTTGCCGTTGACCAGTACATCGATACGCCACTTGTCAGGAAGGCGATGCTGAAACGCCCGAAGCCCCCCGATCAACTCCTCTGTATACCGACGAATCCCATCCATATGCAGGTCCGTCATCTTGTTCCCTTCGATTAGAATGCGGTATGGGTCAATGACACCCGATGCCTTCTTTTCTGCCCAGGCTTCCCCGATCGGACCTCTGGTGTATCCCATCTGGTCCATCACTTCGCCATGCAAATCCCAGAACAGAGCCTCCAGCTCGGGAGGCATTTCATCTTTCCATCCACCTGCAACGCCCCGTCTGAAGTTCTTTTTAGCCAGGCGAGCCACTTCATCTGAATCGACTTGTGCAACCCCGGCTCCATAGTGCGGCGTTCCAAACTTCAAGTCCTTGAAGGTGGGCAGCTTATCCAGATTGGGTTCCCCCAGATCCATAAACTCACGCAGTTTCTCAATCTCTCGAATAGGGTCCGCAATCAAATCTTCAAAACGGATCACGACGTCGGCTACTTCTGTCCAGGCTTTGACATTTTCAGACCAGCCCCCGAAAAAGCTCCCATCCATGGCCAGGATGGCTTCCAGTAAATTGAGCTCGTAGTCAGTGCCCGGCTGGACGATGTCTTTTCGATGGTGCGCGATGGAGACCAGCGCGTCGCGCCCTTCCCGTACGATGTAGACCTTTTTTATGGACGGATCGGAGGGAACCAGTTGGTGTGGTAGAAGATGGGTCTTGATCACCGGATAGGTCGCATAATCCGGTTCCAGGGGATAGTTGACCTCCTGGTGATAGGTGCTGGACTCAATACCATACACCTCATAGAGCACATTCCGAAAGAATGTGTTCCCAGAACGCGGAAAGGAAGCGAGCCAGATCATGAACGGTTTTTTGGGTGTCACTTTGAGAATGCAAAAACTCAGCCACACCCCGTTACAAATGTAAAATATTTTAATACTTATAGATCGCAGATCCGCCGGGACAACCGGGATGCCAGGAAGGCTGAACATTAGTGCTTTATCAGAGAATGGGGTCCAAGCGAGCGCATCAAGCCCTGTCAATAAGAATCAGCAGTCATGCTGAACCCATTCAAATGGCAATACCAATCCTCCTCTCATCTCTGGCTTATGGCACTATATTTGGCATTTACACATATCCGGTATTTTCATATTACGTATGAATCCTTTGTGCGAATGATGTATACCGGCGCACCTGTATCAATCGCCATTTGCGGAGTCTCTCCTCGAGCAAATGGTTGACTGGTTCAGGGTTTAGCAGTTTCGTCAACACTTTTTGAATCGATCATATGGATTTCGTCTGGAAGATGTTTCGTGCCGATGGTGCCAATAAATCGAGCCGTGTACGAGCGATCACCTTTCTGCTCCTTCAGCTGGCCGGTCTCAGTTGGGTCAGCTATCAGTATGAGATTGAACCCTCCCTCCTTATTCCAGATCTGATCCTCGTCGCTTCTATCGGATTTCTGGTTCATGCTTTACTCCCCTCCTCATTCAAGCCTCTATTCTTCCTGTTATTTAGCTTGGCCGGTCTCGTATATTTCGTCGGTTTTGAAGACGCTGCTTTGGGATTGGGATATACCCTGATCCTCTTTCTGGCAGCTCGCGAAATACCCCTCAGATGGATGCGCAATGCAACAGTGGCAGCGATCGTAGCCATCCCGATCGCGATGATCGTCGTCGGTTCGTCCTGGGTGGATGATCACTTTAAAGCGTTTTCTCTCTTCGGGTCCATGACGATTTACAGGTTGTTGATATTCATGTATGACAAGCAGCATCAAAAGGAGTCACCCACCTTCTCCAAGGATCTTTCCTATTTCTTTATGCTGCCCAACATGGCGTTGATGCTGTTTCCAGCCGTCGACTATACACATTGGCTCAAAAGCTACTACAACGACCGGGATATCCTGATCTATAAAAAGGGTGTCCAATGGATGGTCCTGGGTGTTTTCCACCTGATGGTTTATCGGGCCATCTATTTCTATATGGTCCTTCCCATTGCTGAAGTGACCGATCTACAGAGCTTTTTCTGGCACACCACTTCCAATTATGTATTAATCCTCCGATTGTCGGGCATTTTCCACCTGGGTGTAGGCACCTTGTGCCTGTTTGGATTCAATATGGCGCCGGTCTTCAACAACTATTTCCTAGCCACTGGGTTCAGCGATCTCTGGCGACGGTTGAACATTTATTTTCGAGATTTTCTGGTCAAAGTGTTCTACTACCCCATCTTCTTTAAAATAAGAAAGCTGGGGACGAAAAGAGCGACATTCCTGACCATCCTCATCATGTTCATGATCTCATGGATGTTACATTCCTACCAATGGTTCTGGTTTAAAGGCGATTTTCCACTCAAGATGGTGGACGCCATATTCTGGAACACCTGGGGTATTCTGGTCGCCACCACTGCCTTTAGCGGAGGAGGAGCTCGGCGTAATGAAGAACCCAAACCCTGGACCGAGGCCGCCATCATGGTAGCCCAGATCATTGGCACACTGTTGTTGATGAGTTTCATGTGGTCCATATGGTCCGTCAATGAATTGTCGCAATGGCTAGTCCCCATCCGTGCGGCTCTGGCAAGCCCTGCCAACCAGTTTCTGACCGTCATCGCCAGCATCCTCGGCTTATGGTCGGTGGGGACGTTACTTGCCCGCCTGATCAAAGCATATCAGTTGGATGAATGGATCAATCCACCTGCACCGTCAGGTATGGCTTCCTTCTGGAGTTTATCCATGCTGGGCCTGTTAATGCTCTTGCAGATTCCCACACTGACAGACCAAGTTGGTCAATCATTGGACATCGATACGGGTGGTTTCCTCAAGGCCAAACTCTCCGCTCAGGATGAAGAGATCCAGGTGGAGGGATATTACACAGACTTGCTCTTTCAGACAAACCTGACCAGCCCACTGGCCAATATGGATGAAAAAGGAAGGGCTCAATTTCAGAACACGGAGGGTGCCATACAATTGTTCGGCTATCGAAATATTGTGATGCGGCCGAATGCCTCCTTTCTGTTCAAAGACAAACAATTTTCCATCAATGATTGGGGTTTTCGGGATAAGAATTATTCCCTTCTCCCTGATTCCAATACTATTCGAACCTTGTTCCTGGGTGGCTCATTTGTCGCCGGTTCCGGCGTAGCAGACAACGAGGTCATGGATGTCCTCCTGGAAGAACGGATGAACAGTGCATCCACCAGCCAGAAATATGAGTTCCTGAACTTCGGCTGTCCATCCTACGACCTCATCGATTGTGTCGTACAATTCGAAGAGGACAACCTGGCCAAGTTCAAACCGCAATACCTTGTTTTCTTTTCTCAAGGCAAGGACCTTGCAAAGAATGCAAGAGACGTTGCCGGTTGTGTCATGAAAAACAAACCGATCCCATATCCCTTTCTGAAACGGATCGTTGAGAAAAGTGGCATCAAACCCGACATGTCTGTTCAGGAGTTGCTGCAACGCATGGCGCCCTATGAACAGGAGATCCTGGATAGCACCTACCATTATCTAAACCAGATCTGTGTCGCCCGCAACATTACTCCTATCTGGGTCTTCTGGCCCACTCCGAATATCCAGGCATCCTCCATCGCTGAGAAGAATATTGTCAAGGAAATAGCTGAAAAAAACGGTTTTCAGATCCTCGATTTGGAATCGATCAACCAGCCGTATAAGACAAGCGAGATCAGCATTAGCAATGAGGATATCCATCCGAATGAAAAGAGCCATCACATGATTGCAGATACGCTCTTCCACTACTTTACAAAGGAGTTCCCCTTGAAATACAAGCAATCAGATCTACAAAAGGTCGGGCAAAAATGATTGCTTTGCCCCCTGTTCCAGCTTTCGACCAGATCTAATCAGCATGCCATGATCACCATCAAACATCTCTTTTCAGAGAACGAAAAATCAGCCTCTTCCCGGATGGTGGCTTATCTTTTTCTGGTTGCTCAGTTGGCCATACTGACCTTTCTTACCTGGCAGTATAATGTAGAACAATCACTCCATATACCGGAACTGGCCCTTGCGACGAACCTGGGATTCATTGGATATCTATTTATACCCGTTCCTTGGAAGTTGCGCTATTTCCTCCTCCTGGGATGGGCTGGAATGGTCTATTTTATCGGGATCACAGATGCGTTGTTAGGCATAGGATACGGTTTGATCCTGTTTGCGGCCACCATGTTTACCCACCACTCATGGTTAAGAAGAGGGCTGATCGTCCTCATCATCGGTATTCCCATCGCATTGCTGATCCAAAGAAGCGACTGGACCCTGACCCATTTGAATGCCTTCTCCCTGTTCGGTTCGATGACCATCTACCGGTTGTTGATCTTCCTGTATGACAAGAAGCATCAAAAGGAAGAACCGGGTATCGTCAAAGACCTGACCTATTTTTTCATGCTGCCCAATATGGCGCTGACCCTCTTTCCGGCAGTCGACTATACCCTCTGGTTGAAAAACTATATGAATGACCGGGTCCTGTTGATCCAAAAGAAAGGTGTTCAATGGATGGCGTTGGGACTCTTTCATCTGATCCTTTACCGGATGATCTATTTCTATCTGGTCCTCCCCCTCTCCGAGGTGCAGGACCTGTACACCTTTGTCTGGCATGCGACTTCGACCTATGTGCTGATACTCCGACTTTCCGGCATTTTCCACCTGGCCGCCGGCATTCTTTGCCTGTTTGGTTTCAATATGCCTCCGGTATTCAACAATTACTTTCTGGCAACCGGATTCAGCGATATCTGGAGGAGATTGAACATCTACTTCCGGGATTTCATGGTCAAAATATTCTACTACCCTGTCTATTTCAAGATTCGCAAGCTGGGAAATCAACGGGCGACCGTCCTGGCGATCCTCGCGATGTTCATTATTTCCTGGATGCTCCATTCTTACCAATGGTTTTGGTTTAAAGGAACATTTCCACTCAAGTGGGTCGATCTGATCTTCTGGAATACCTGGGGAGTCCTGGTGGCAGCCTCTGTTTTCTTGCCAAAAGACCTGTGGCGAGAAAAAGCCCAGGAGAGCCCCTGGTTTTCGGCTGGTATCCATATGCTCAAGATGCTGGCTACCTTTTTCACCATGAGCTTTCTCTGGTCGCTCTGGTCCGTTTCAAACCTGTCCGACTGGACCAGAGTGGTCTCTCAGGCACTCCGGAGTCCAGCGCATCAGTTTTTCTGGATCGCCATTGGTGGGATCGCGATATGGTCGGTGGGTACGCTACTGCTCCGGATAGATAAGCGCCGACCCATGGGCGCATTTTTCAACCCACCATCTGTGTCAGGACTGGCTTCTTTCTGGTCCCTCTCCATGCTCGGGTTTCTGCTGCTTTTACAGATCCCTGACGTCCACCAGCGCCTTGGACATACGTTTGGAATCGACATGAATGGTCTGCTGACCGCAAAGCTATCTGCAGAAGATACCGAACTGCAGATCGAAGGATATTATACCGACCTGTTGTACGAAAGCAATCTGACCAGTCCATTGGTAAATATGAACGCCCCGGGAGGCAAACAATTCCAGCAAACCGAAGGGGCCATTCAACAGGAGGGATTTCTAAACTTTACCATGCGGCCGAATACCTCCTTCCTGTTCAAGGACAAGCCGTTTACCATCAACAGTTGGGGATTTCGGGATAGGGAATATACGCTGGAGCCACCTCCCAAAACGATTCGTTCTCTTTTGATGGGTGGATCCTTTGTGGCCGGCTCAGGTGTTGCCGACAATGAAGTGGTTGATTTTCTTCTAGAATCCAGGATGAATCAGGCTGACTCTATAAACAACTACGAATTCCTCAATCTCGGTTGTCCGCATTATGACCTGCTTGAATCTGTCTGGCAGTTTGAAGAAAATCACCTGGAGAAATTCAAACCCCGGTATCTGTTCTATTTCTCTCATGGCCGAGACCTGCACCGAAACAATAAGGATATCCTCAAATGCTTCAAAGAGGGCTATGATCTGCCCTACCTGTTCATCAAAGAGGTCATTCAAAAAAGTGGGATCCAGAAAACCATGTCTGACCTGGAGATGATGGATCGATTGGAGCCTTATGGTCCGGAAATTCTGGAGAAGACCTACGACCAATTGAGGAGGCTCTGTCAGACGAATCACATTACGCCGATTTGGGTCTTCTGGCCCACAGTCGATATTCGGGGGCCACAAATAGATGCCAAAGAACAGGTGAAAGCAATCGCCAAAAAAAGCGGTTTTACCATCCTTGATTTGCAGGGGATCTACGAGCCCTACACCAGAGAAGCCATGAAGATCAGTGAGGAGGATATCCATCCAAGTCCGCAAAATCATCGATTGATAGCGGATACGTTATTTCATTTCGTCCAATCTGAATTGCTGGCAAAACCTGCAGAACAACAGCCTGCTGAAGAAAAATAACGGTTTCGCCAGAAGACTGTTTCTACGCTATTTCATGATCTGCACATCTCCCTTGTACAGACGGACAGAACCATCCTTGAAGGCAATCTCGACTACATAGACGTACACGCCCGGATCCATTGGCTTTCCTCGATACATCCCGTCCCACCCGGCGATCCCATCTGCAGAAATGTCCTTCACCTGGAAAAGATCATTTCCCCATCGATCGAATATGGCCATCGTTTGCACCCGTTCGACCACATCCCCTCCGTGAACAGAGAAAATATCGTTGATCCCATCGAAATTGGGTGAAAAACTATTCGGTATATACACCCGCCTTCGGATGATGACACGAATCTCAACCACAGCTTCCGCTATACACCCGTTTTGATCTGTCACCTTGAGCGTGATGAGTCGGTTCGTGGCGGGTGTGATCGTCAACTGCGGACATCCCAGGCAAAGGATACTATCCTGGTCTGACCATTCATAGGATACACCGCCTGCACCAATGCTCTTCAAATCTGGCACCACCACCACGGATGCCCCATATTCAACCGTCAGGTCGACACCCAGATCGATCAACAATACCGGCGGTTCATCGATCGTCAAGGTCGAATCCCAGGAACATCCGAAAGCATCCGTAATCTGAATCGCATATTGGCCTCCTGTCAACCCCGATATCACACCGGGTACCGGAAAGCTCGCGGATCCCACCATGGCCATAAAAGGCGCCTGACCTCCGATCACGGCCTGAATGTCGATCTGGCCAGTGGCTTCGCCAAAACACAGCGGAGGGTCAATACTGATCTCATCCACCGAAAGACCACCAGTATAGATCAGGGCCACCTCATCAGTGTCTGTACATCCGTTGACCGGATCCACGACTGTCAACAGATAATGCCCCGGATCAGCAGGCAGGATATCCATCTGATCAGGTGGCGTAACAATAGCCCCATCCACAGTGGACCAGTGAAAGGAAAGGTTTCCTTGTCCGCTTGAATTGCTGCCACTTAATACGGGCAGTGCCTGACCGCATGGAATCAATTTGTCCACGCCTGCATCAGCAACAGGTGCCATAGTGTCCTGGTACACCAATATACTACTTGTCGATAGACAAAGACTCTTTTCATCCAATATGCTGAGTTGGTAGGTTCCGGGTAAATTGACCGTTGGGAAGAGGGAATTTCCACCACTCTGGATCTGACCATCTGCCGTAGACCATTGGAGCACAAACCCGGTCCCCGAAGAGGAGCCTGTCGCATCCAGAGTCACTTCACTCTGTAGACAATTCAGCGTTGCCGGCGGGAGGATGGTCACCTGAGGGACGTCCTGGCTGGCCGCCAAGTAAATGCCAGCACTATCCTGACATCCTGCCACAGTCTCGACAATCGTCAAGGTGTACCAACCGGAGGCGTTCGTCTGAACCATTGCCTGGTTCAGAGGTGGAACGAGCCCACCCCCACTGGCACTCCAGGTATACACTAATCCGTTCTGAGGGGAGGTCATCGCGGTCAGTGTAATAACACTGTCCTGGCAGGAAAACTGGCTGGTCGGAGACGGTAAAATATCCTCTATTTGCGGTGATTCGATAAAAGAAACTGGCAGTCCGTTACTCCAGTCCAGGCAGGCATCCGTCGTATCTATTCCGCCCGTACTGCCTGCATTTCCAGCAATGGCAACTAAATAGTAGATCGTTCCGGTCTGCACAGGCAGTCCCGGATAAAACAACTGCTTTATATTGGTCTGCCAAAGCAAGGTACCTGCTGGGTCTGCCAGGTCTGCCACCAACCAGTAGACCAATGTGTCGTCAGAATCCAAAAAAGTACCTGCTCCCAGGAATCCAAGGGTATCTCCCACACAGATATTCAATGGGGCCCCACTGAGACTGCCCGCATTGGTCAGACAGAGGCAATCATAGGTGCCGGACACCTGAAAAGGTTTGCAATTAAACTGATCGGAGACCACAAATGAATAGGCAGAACCCGCAGGAATCGGTTGGGAAGTGAACACATTCCCTGTCAATGCACCCGGGCCAGAAACAGTATAGCTTCCCGAATCTCCACCAATGATCTGAAACGAGATCGTGTATTCGGTATTGGTCCCGTTGCAATTGAAATTGATCCCTGTGACTGTTGGTCCCTTATTCACCACCAGTGTAAAGGAGTCCTGAAGATCCACACTGCAAAATGCATCTGACAATGTCAGCCACTGAACGGTACTGCTATTCAACCCCGGTATCGATAAGGTTGCAACGGGATTCAACCAGGTCATCTGTTGTGTAGCTCCTCCATTAACCTGATAGGTCAAGGTAAAAGGTAGAGACCCTCCGAATACCAGCGGAAGGGAATAGGTAGGCTTAGAACAAATGGTATCCGAATGGGGAACATTGAATGTGGGTGGGCCATGAAAAATGACGGGTATGCCAGGCGTTACGGAAAGACAAATGTCCATTGTATCGACCACTCCCCCACTCATATTCCCGGCGATCGGAGAAACATAATAGGTCACTTCGGCCATCATGGTCGACGGATCAAAGACAAAGACTGGTTGATCATTCCAGGCGTGGATCGCTTGGAGGATGGTGCCGCTCCCATCATGCAACACAAATTGACGGATGTCATCCGGATCCAGAAACCCGTTTCCGGAAAATGTGAGAAGTAAAGTATCCGTCAAACAGATATCTGCCTTCGTTTCGACCAGGTTTCCAGCGTCAGTCAGGCAATCACAATTCTGACTGCCGCTCAGGAACAAAGTATCACATCCACTACTATCCCAGACCATAAAAGAATACGGCACCCCACTGACAATGGGGTCAGACACAAACGTATCGCTTATCAAGGTACCGGCATTACCTCCTACCTGCCAACTGGTAGAATCGCCTCCGATGAGGGTAAATGTTACCACGTATTGATTCTGGTCGCACACTTTAATGACGGGAGAGGCCTTTAATTCAGGGGTGACCGTAAAAGTGGCGATGCCGCCTGACGCCGGTGGACAACCGGGTGGAGTTTGATCCGAAAAGGATAAAATGGAATAGCTGACTGATTGATCGGGCAAGTGGATTTGGACGAGTGGATTTAAGGAGCCACTGATAGTAAATGTGTCCACCCCATCTGTATAGGTCACACTGAACGGGGGCACCCCACCAAATTGAAACGTCAGTTCTGCTCCATCCCCTTCACAGATAGCCTCACCCCCGGAAAGAAACACAGAAGGCGTTTCCAGAAAGGTCAAGGCAAAGGAAAGTGTATCAAAACAACCGGCCAGATTGGTCATGCGCACCCAGTAGGTCCCGGGCTGATTGACAATCGGCGGGTCGATGGCCGGCATACCGGATACCGCTGCCAAAGCGGTTGCATGAAACGTAATAGTATAACTATTGGGGGGCAATCCAGAGAGCTCCTGAATATCGATGGCGCTCAGATCAAAGCTGTCGACGGCACATTGTACCGGAGGGGGGACCAGGCTTATGTCGGGCGGAGGCAGGAACTCAACCAGAATCTCGGCCACTGCATAGCATCCATTAAATGTTTCTGCACGGACCCAATAGGAACCGGTAGCAGTCACGATCGAACTGGATAATGGATTGGTTTGATCCTCTGCATCGATCTGGGTGGGATAATAGCCGAAACCGGTCAGGAGATTTCCATTCAAGTCGATCACATCAATTAAACTCAGATCCAATGATCCGGGCGCACACAAGGGGTCTGGCTGCACCACAAAAAGATCCAGCCATTCCATTTCGATCACGACCGGAATCAACTGATAACATCCATCACCTGCCTCGACCCGGATCCAGTAGGTACCGCTTGCATTTACTATGGGTGGATTTCCCATATCCGGGGTTCCCGCTTCAGCCGCATTTTCATCTGGATGGAACGTAAACGTTTCACCGGGTTGCAAATTGAAAATGACCAGATCATTCAAGTCGAATTCCTGATCACAGATCACCCCAAGTGGATCAACCTGTGCTTCTGGAATGGGGGTCACTTCTACTGTAACGCATACAGGATCACTGGTTCCGCAGCCGTTATCCAATTCCACACAAACATCTCCGCCTTCGGTCCCCCAGTCGATCGTAACAGACGCTCCTGTTCCATTGATCGTCGCACCGGGAGGGGCTGTCCATTGATAGGTAACTCCCGAAATGGGGTCCACTGCATAGATTACTCCCTTTTCATTGGCACAAACAGACAGATCCGACTCAATAAATGTGGCAGGATCGGGAGGTCCCACCGGATCATCTTCGGGGCAGACAATCTGGTTATTCCATGCTCCACCCGTGCTGGCAGTGAATCCAAGGAAAGCTTCTGAACCGCCGATAACAGAGGTGAAATCATAGTTGCCGGACAAGACCAGTGCGCCATCAAAAAAGATCTGAAACCCACCAGCCCCATCCCATACAAATCGAACCATATGTGTGCCTCCATCTTCAATATTACCGAGGTCTGAGGGGCCAAAAAGAGGTGTGCTCATCACACCATTGATATCCATGGAGACATGATCATTCGGCAAGTCACCATAACCCGATCCATTATCCCAGGTATCAAATTCGAAGATCACCGAATTGGGAATACCGCCAGCGCCAATATCCGCTCCATACATCCCACAATCCGGAGATGCTGCAAATACAAGGCAAATCCCATCCGCTCCTGCATCACTATCTCCAAAAAACATCTTGACCGTAAAGTCGAGTGGACCGCCCAGATCAACTGTCTCGTCATCCCACAGACAGCCTGCCTGGGAGGGCCCTTCAGTGGTCAATTGAAAACAGTTGTTACAATCGAGCACTGTGGGTTGGGTTTCACCCATCATGGTCCAGGGCGGGGGTGGCGGACTTGGTGGCGCAGAAAGGACATACCCCACCTGGGGAATAGGATCGCTATCAGCCGATACAAGTAAAGGAAGCAACGAAAAACAAAGAATAAGGAAGGTTATAGACAGGCGCACTGGCTCAGGGTTTCCTAAAATTAAAAAAAAGTGGAGCAGGAATGTCCTGCTCCACTTTTAATATATCCATTTACCTCCAGATATTATTCCAAGAGGGAGACATCGCCTTTCAGTGTCAGCACTCGGCCATCGATCAATTTGATCTTGGCGTAGTAGACAAATACTGCAGGATTCATCAGATTTCCCTGGTACATGCCATTCCAACCATAATTCTCGTCATTTGCCTGGAACTTCTCTGCATGGAAAACGCGCTCACCCCAACGGGTAAAGACTTCGAAGAGTTCGACCTCCTGAATGCCAAAGTCCTGAGCAAAGATCATGAAGATATCGTTGTTGCCATCGTTGTTATGCGGAGAGAAGGCCGTAGGAATGAAAATATTCGGATCCCGAACAATGATCTTCATTTCTGTCTGCCCTGGACAACCATTGATATCTACAACGGAGATGAAATACGGAGTTGTGATATATGGCTGAGCAAACACAACAAGGCTATCTGTCCGATCCAAGCCATAAGCCGGATACCAGGTCACACCCCCTACCTGCGAAATATCAATATTCAGTTGCGCCTCCAGACGGATCTCTTCACCAAGGTTGATGTAGACCACCGGATCAACATGAACCAACAATTCATTTACATCCGGTATCTCAAAATCCTTTTTGATAATACATCCTTTCGCATCTTTAACCACCATCTTATAGGCACCAGAGGATAAATTCCGGAAGCGTGGATTGTATTGATACGACGTGCCCCCATCCAGTGAATACTGGTATGGATATAGACCACCAATCACATTATAGATCTCCAATGTACCTGGATCGTTGTAACAGATCGGGTCAGACATCTTGATATCTGCACTTTGCAGATAATCAGATCCGATTTCTACTTCGTCTACTGCGGTACAACCATTCCGGGTATCCGTAACCACCAGGTAATATGTTCCTGATTCGGAAGTAGCCGGTGTTTGTTCATTCAAAAATGAAGCCGGACCACCAAGTTCCAGATACCAGTCATAGGTATAGAATGTACCGGTAGATGACTTGGATCCATCCAGGATCACCGAATCACCCAAACAGTATATCTCTGAAGGTTTTCCAGCATCGGCTTTGGGAATGGTTTTGTCTTCCTTGACAACAACAGAGGCCGAGCCCGTACATCCGTTATCGGTATTCGTCGCTGTCAGGGTGTAGGACCCTGCCGCATTGACGGTAGGCGTCACAGTAGTCGATCCGGAAACGATATTCCCACTACCAGTGGTCCACAGATATTGAATAGCGGAGCTGAAGTCCGATTGTGAACCATCCAGAACAACCTCATCAATCGTACAGGTCAATTTATCAGGATCCTGGATGATCACCTGAGGAACAGTTACATCCCCATCCACCACTGTGGAAGACTGGGCTGTACAACCATTGTCTGTATCGGTCACCAGCAAGGTATACGTACCTGTCTGATTCACTGTTGGTGTCAAAGAATTTGCACCGGCAAGAATATTACCATTTGGAGTTGTCCATTGATAGGTCATTGCCGCCGTGTTACTTGAACCCGTACCATTCAATGTGGCAATCGGGTCAGAGCAATCGATCAGAGCACCGGCACCTGCATAAGCGACAGGTGGAACAGTATCGAGATCCACCACAGTCGTCACACTGGATGTACATCCATTCAGCAGATTTGTCACTGTCAAGACATAGGTTCCCGGTTTATCACATTCTGTGTTGATCGAGGAGTTGCTTCCGGTAATGTTGCCGAGGAATGTGCTCCACTTATAGGTATAGTCTGCACCTGTAGAAGACCCAGTTCCTATCAGATCCACGACTGTGTTGGTACAGTTGAGAATTTCGGGAGCGGCTGCATTGCTGAGAGGCTTTACTTTATCCTCAATGACATTGACTGTCTTCGAATTGATACAACCAGTAACAGGATTGACAACCTCCAGTGTATAGACGCCTTTCGCATTCACCGTAGCGAGATCCGAACTAAATCCATTCACAATGTTTCCGTTGGATGTCGTCCAGATATACTGAGTTCCCGGGAGATTGAGCGATCCGCTGCCATCCAGCGTAATGGATGGATTTGCGCAGGTAATCACGGCTGGAGGCAAGATATCAACCGGAGGCGGGGTAAGGTCACCTTCAACAGTGACATCCTCTACTGATACACAATTATTTGACGCGTTGACTAATGTCAAAGTATACACACCGGGTGCCCCTACCGTTGGCATCAGAGTATTACCACCACTGGTGATCACCCCATTTGCCGTAGACCAGGAGGCTGTATAATTCGGTCCTGAACTGGATCCTGAGGCATCAATGACCGTCGTCGTGTCCTTGCAGGTCACATTCGCAATCGGATCGATTTGAACTGTTGGAGAATCATTGTCGGGTAGAACTTTAACAATATCCATGGCGGTACAACCATTGAGGCTATTGGTCACCACGATCTGATACGTACCTGGCAATCCAATCGTGGGTGTTAACGAAGTCGCCCCACTGAGGATGTTTCCGTTGGTGGTGGTCCACTGATAAGAATAGCTATTGCCTTGATCTGATCCGGTTCCATCCAGGTTGAGACTGGTAATACCGCAGTTCAGTGTATCTGGCAAACCTGCTTCCGCCAATGGTGGCAAGGTATCCACCGGAATGGTGACAGATACCACTGTCGTGCAGCCACCATCATCTGTTACCGTCACTTTGTACAGACCTCCACCCAGACCAACCGGGTCTTCATTCGATCCACCATTTCCGCTCCAGTTGAACATGTATGGTGGAAGCCCTCCATTCACTGTCAGATCTGCGCTTCCCGAAAATGGATCTGCGCAATCAACACCCGTTAAGGCTTGCGCATTGCCAGCGGGTGCATCAGACGCGACAATAACGAAATCAGCGTATTGCTGACATCCACGTGAATCTGTAACTGTTACGCTATTCACGCCAGCAGGTAAATCATCGGGGTCCTCATTCGTATTACCATTACTCCAGGAGAAATTGAATGGACCATTGCCTCCTGCGACCACGAGGTCAACTGAACCGGTGGCATCCTTACAGGCTGTGCCGCCTGTTATCATCCCATTCACTGTGATATCGGCAGGGGACGACAAGATCACACTATCCTTCAGCGTACAACCCTGGTCATCGGTTATAGTCACATAGTAGGTACCTACTCCAACCGGATCCAATAGATCTGTCCATCCAAAGCCGTTTGACCAGAAGTACTGGTACGGCTCTGTGCCACCATAGGCAAAGACACTAATACTTCCATCGTCAATACCCTGGCAGGAGACACCGGTTGTGTCGAAGAAGGGCTCAATGACTACTTCCTCAATAAAGGCGCCGCCTTCTACTGTCCCTTCACATAAACCGCCAGAATAGACGGTTAACAAATCAACTGGGCCCGCTTCGTTTACAGTTAGAATATAAGGTGAATTCGTTATGCCTGTTAAAGGCGTTTGCGGTACACCATTTATCATATAGGTCAACTCCCACGGGCTGGAACCCGGTGGACTGAAGGAAATGCTCAGATTAACTTCCGCATTCGGATCGCCCGCGCATAATTTGCCATCCCCTTCCAGAGTAGCAATCGGTCGGGGATAAACGGTTACATTCGATGTAGCTGTGACCTCCTGCCCACATTGATCGGTGACTGTCACAGTATACATCCCTGAAGTCGAGGGAAAGAGGGAAATAGATTCACCATCATCCCCTGTATTCCACAAGAATTCATAGTCTTCGACCCCTCCCGAGACGAGAGCATCGATATCGACCCCGTCATTTTCACAGATGGAGAAGTCCTCGACCTCCACCCCCAAGGGCGGCGTGTCCGCTATCAGAATCTCTACAAAGGGGTTTTCACACGAACAGGGTATTTCTAATTCGAGGAGAATGGTTTCAATTCCTTCCTCAATGACATCATCTATCACATCCAACTGGAATTCGATACATTCTTCACCCGCTGGGATCAGAAACTGCGTAGGCAGATTGGTATAATCGACACCAGCTGTAGCTGTACTCATCGAGTTCACTGTGAATTCCAACACGACGTCAATATCAATATCTGCCGGAGATGATTTACAGATCGTAATGATCCCGTCATCACACTTCTCATATACCAGGTTTGTCCCGGTAGATGGGGACGCAAATTCAAGGTTAGCTTCACCACCTGCATTAAAGCTATTCGCCTCGAGGAATACTGCGGAATCAAAGATCCCGTCACCAGCATCAGCGACGACCAACTTGATATGGTATTGGGCACATATCTCCACATCGATTTCAGCTGTGAAGACAGTTGTCCAACCATCATACTGCAATTCCTGGCCACCTGTATTATCGACGTAATACTGAGAATAATTCAAGGAACCTTTCCCCATACAGTTCGCGGGATTGCCAAACGCACCTGCGACACCGGGATTGACCGTATTGATTCCAACAGGAATGAATGTACCTGGGATCCAGGCGATATTATCGGAGTTGTTTGAAAATGCCCCGGATATACCTGGCCCACTGATGAAAAACCCGAAAACGTCGTTAAAACCGGCGCAGACATACTCCGGATATTCCTCTGAAGCAAATGCGTATTTGAATTCAATATGCGGTATCGTAGGTTGAAAATCGAATTCTATACCCGTGGCATCAAAAGTATTCTGGTTGGATATTAGGGTCAGATCCGGGTCGCCTGGCTGTCCAAATGAGTTTCCGGCACTGCCCGAATTATTTGGCCCCTGGGAATTAGTGACATTACCGGAAGCCATGATGACTCCACTCTCAATACCGATGGGGCCCCCATCAGAAAACTCGCCCAATCCACCTGCTGCACCGATCGAAGTCACCCCGCTCACATCGAAACATCCTCCTCCAATAAAGACTTCCTTGATCAGGTATTCTGCATTACTATTGGGTGATACATCATATCTCTTTCCGATGGACGAAGCCGATTTGCAACTCATACAAAACGATGACAACCAGGTGTTCATATCCTTGATCGGATTACCACAGTTCACATCAAATTGCAACGTCACACATGATCCTGCGGCCTTGAATTTGTGGATTGTGCCAGTTGTCACTTGCACAAAAGCACCATTCTGGATGGTCACTTCATCAATACAATCTTCTGACACCTGACCATTCATCATGAAGCCATATGTCTCACCAGGTGTTAAACCACAAATCTGGATCTCATTTGCACCTTTCGCAAGGGTGAGATAGTCCCGGGAAGCGGTTTCGGTCATCACGACCTTATTCAATCCAGATTGGGCAGTTACCCCTGAAATACAGAGGAATACAAAACTGAAAAAAAGTGAAAAGCGTGTCATGTCTTGGCGCATCGGATTTGGCTTATTGAGTACGTTAAGATAAGATGAATTCACGGTTCATCCAAAATCATAGGGCAGACCCTTTAATATAGAGTACCTAAGGGGCAGGTACGCTGCCCGAATCATCGAAATAATTGCACTTCCCCCTTGATTTTTTCGACTTTTCCTGAAATCAACACCACTTGCAGAGAGTACACATACACACCGGATGGTGCCAATCGATCTCCGATCTCCCCGTTCCACCCCAGTGGTTGGTTGATTGCAGGGTCATTCTGCCAGCGGTATTGCTGATTTCCCCATCGGTCAAATACCTCCATTTGATCCACACGTTGGATCACTTCCGGATTCAAAATCGGTACAAACAGGTCATTCACGCCATCTTCATTCGGAGAAAATGCGGAAGGCACATAGCTGTACCAGGTGTCTTCAAACTTCAGATAGGTCTGAGCACAGATCTCACAATCGGGGCCAAATTGAATACACAAGGTCAGAATGCCGCCCCCGATTCCGGATACGTTCACCTGCTGACAGTCCGTGCAATCCAGAATCAATTGCGGAGCAGACCAGGTGAATCCAATTACCAGTGAATCAGAAAATCCCAGGACAGGTTTGACATGGATCTGTTCACCTGCAATGCCTGTCAATCCCTGGGGCAAACCCAGCATTGGCAATACCGTTTCCGGCACCGTGAGCAAGGTATCCCACATGCAACCATTGGCATCCATCACCTGTAGTAAATAGTCACCCGGGGTAAGGCCCGCAAACGCAGGTCCTCCGGTGACGCTAGTGCCGGCCCCCTCCAGGGTAAGCACAAAAGGCGGAACACCCGTATCTAGATCAGAGAATTGGATCAGCCCGTTGTCCCCTTCACAAACCGGCGCTTGCACATCGTATTGCAGCCCTCCAAGACTCAGCCGAAAGTCGTTGACCTCCACTGTATCCAGTGCGGTACAACCATTGAACGGGTCCGTCACTTTCACCTGATAGATCCCTGAATCTCCAACAGTCAACTTCCCTCCAGTCTCCAGGCCCCAGGCGGGATCTGTCAAGCTGGTCCATACAGCAATCAAGGGAGGGGATACCATTCCCTGCCCGATCACAACAGAATCCGTCAGACAGGTCAGGGCCCTATCCGGTCCGGCATCGGCTTGCGGATTGACCTCATTTTCTGCGACCGTCACCATCAGCTGCACTGTGCATGCACCCGTACTTCCAGCCAACGAAGATGTCAGCGTATAATTTCCAGGTGTTTGCACCCATAAGTTCGGGTTTGTAGCACCGGGTATAACGTTCCCGAGAGGGTCAGTCCAGGAGAATGACAGAGCACCCGGGCCACCGGGGACATCGGCAGAGATCAGGACTTCATCCAGGAGACAATCCAGGGTGTCTGGAGTTTGTATCTGAATGGCTGGATCCCAGAAAAATGCATCTATCCTAATCGTAGAGTCACATCCCCATTGATCCTGTAATACGACCGTATCCATACCCGAATTCACAATAGAAACGCCACCCACCTCCAACAGATCTCCAGCACAAAGGAGGGTATCCAGAGTGGTGATCTTTTGGGGCACGTGACGCACGACAACCGTATCAGATATCGTGCATCGTTCCTTCATGACAATATCGTCCAGGGCAAAATCATTCCCCGAATTGGCGCCTTTCAGGTTGCGAATACACACCTGGACATTGGTCTGCAACCCCGCTGTCCAGGTCAGCGTCGTTTCGATCCATTCACAGGTGACCGGCCCCAACAGGTTGGGCATTCCATAATTCTGTCCATCGATCCGAAAGACCAGTTCTGGTGATTCATTTTCAGTCAGGGCCGACGCCCAAAACGACAGGTCATATACCCCTCCCGGCTCGACGGTCACATTCTGACACCAGATATCCCGATTGCCGAGAAAGCTGCCGTTACAAGCAAGCATCAGACCACTCCCGGTGGTATGATCCTGGCACTGTTTAAAGTCCGGATGGATGGACGATGGATCGCTGACGATCCCATAGGAGCCGGGGATGAATAATGTAAATGGTGAATACAGCATGGAGGAAGTAAACCCACTGTTGCCTGCTGAAAAATCACCATTTTGGATCTTGTTTGGAGATTGGATTTGTGCCGAGGCGATCAACGTCTCCACATTGGTCGTAGTGACAGACCAGGTGGCTGAATCCACATAAACCGGCACTGGACTCACCACCCAGTTGAGATTCAACACATCCCAGTCACATTGTGCCTGCACCTGAGTCTGTGTTTGTGGCGCACAAAGTATCTGATCGGGGCCCAACGTGAATGCCTGCTGGCATGCGGAGGTCTGGGCCATCACATCGTGGGTTAAAATGGCGAAGAAAATGACTAACGAAGGGAGATACCACCTGGATGGAAAGAATTGTTTCTCAGGCATATATTGGCAAGGTCAGAGGAGCATCATATCGACCAAAGATAACAGATAATCCAGCTATGATCGCTGCTGTTTCCGATCCCGTCTGAACCACCAGAATACGGGAATACCCGCACTGCAAACCAGCAATCCTGCCCACGCCTGCACAGGTTGACTCCACAGGACAGTGCCCAGGAACCATAAACAAAGACAAATGTAGATCAACGGGATGAAGGGGAAGAACGGCACCCGAAAAGCAGGCATTTCCTGCTCAGGTCGCCTCCGAAAGATGAAGATCCCCACCGCCGCCATGACCATGAATACCACATCCATAAAGACGACATAAGTGATCAGATTTTCGAAAGTTGACCAAAACCAGAGCAAGACAATGGACCAGGTGGATTGCAACAGGATGGCCAGATAAGGCGTTTGAAAACGGGGATGGATCCTGGCCAGCTGCGGCAAAAAAGAACCGTCATGACCCATTGAATAATAGAGTCTGGGGGCGGAAAGCGTGTATATACTGGCTGTCCCCAAGGTGGAAAGAATGATCAACAAGGCAATAAAAACGCCTCCTTGATGAAAGACCTGACCGATGGCATCGGCTGCCACTGCCGAGGATTGTGCGATCTCAGCTGGTGAAAGCAGTTGCAGATATGCCCAATTGGCAGTCACATACACCGTCGTCACCACCAATGCCCCAATGATCATGGCCCGCGGAACTGTTTTCGCAGGCTGAATGGTCTCGCCAGCCAGGTAGGAGGCATGATGCCATCCGCCATAGGACCAGAACACACCGACGAGGGCCAGGCCCAAACCAGATACTCCCCAAGTGCCATTCCCGGGAGGTCTGGTATTGCCTGTACTGAATAAATACCACGCACTAACAGCGACGATCATACCGATTCCCAGGATCTTCATCAATGTGAGAGCAGAAGCAACGCCGGCGCCCGATCTGACCCCTCGAATATTGATCAGTGTCAGCAATATCAAGAGGACTGTGCCCACGATGGGGACACCCTCGGGACCAATAGGCAGAAAGTAATCGAGATACCGTACACAGGCCAGGACCAGTGCTGCGATCGCACCAGACGTGATCACGGTCAGGGAGACCCATCCATACAGAAAGGCGACCAGGTCACCATATGCTTCCCGCAGATAGGCATAGACGCCTCCGATGCCGGGGTATCGACTGCCGAGTTCAGCAAATGTGAGGGACCCGGTCAGGGCGACGACCCCGCCGATCATCCAGGCAATCAGGATTCCGTCCGCATGGGGAACTTTTGCAGCGATATCACTGGGGGTGAGAAAAATGCCGGAACCAATGCATGCCCCGATCGCGATCAGGGCCAACGGCATCAATCCAATCTGGCGTTGAAAGCCGTGCGGCTCCTTCATCAGGGCAGGTTATTTCTCGAGGGCGGCCGGACGATCATATTTGCAGCAGGTGTGCAGGGTATTGTACACATCATCAGCTGCACGAACGGCATCTGTGTCATGTCCAACGGCAGCGATCGCCTGTTGAATGGCGGCGACATCGGTTTTTCCTGGGAGATATTTGAGCGTCAGCTGTTGAGTTTCCTCACTCCAATTGGCCATCACTACTCCTTTGACCGATCGAGTGGCGCGTTCGATCCGATCCTTACACATTCCGCACTTGCCATACACAATGAATTGAGCGGATTCTAGGGATTTCTTGCTGGCACCATTCCAGTGGCCCGGCTGGGATTGGACATCCGTTGCAGCGACCTGTTTTTGTGCCAGGATCTCCCTGATCGTCAAAATGGGATAGTCGTCCTTGTTCGGCACGGTCAGAGTCAGCCGATTTCCTCCTACCTGTACCTGGCGGATATCGGTATACTCTGCGAAGAGTGCCTTAATATCCTCATCCGAAACGTTTTCGGGACGCTCCAGTTGGATGGTGTATTGAATTTGTGCCTTCAAGCTGGAAATGCTCAGGATAACGAGCAGAGAAAGAAGAATGCGGATACGCATATGTAGAGATGTTTTATTTATAATGCCATTTGGGGACGTTAAGTTACCTTCTTTGCAAATAATAACAAGGATCTTGCTTTTTTTCAAAGAAATGACTTTACAAGCGATCGTTATATGAATATGTCTGCACCATTGGATGACCTGCGACAACAGATCAACGCCTTAGAAATACAGACCAATGACATGGACCCCAGCCCGATTGAATGGGGAAGGTGGTTGGACCAGATGAAGGCTTATACGGATGACTTCCTGATCGACACCAGAGATGGCCCGGCATATCGCCAACCGCCCGTTGGTTTGAAACAGGAGAATTATCCGTTTCATCTGTCCGAGACGGGTGTTTCCCTGTCGGAAGTCCTGTCGGAAATGCATCAAATGGTGGACTATTCAGGTTTGAATCCTGCTTCAGGAGGTCATCTGGCCTATATCCCCGGAGGAGGAGTCCTCCCCTCTGCGCTGGGTGATCTGCTGGCAGCCGTAACAAATCGCTATGCCGGCGTTGCCTTTGCCAACCCGGGGGCGGTCGCTCTGGAGCATTTTCTGATCCGATGGATGACCGAACTCTTTGGATTTCCGGCCACTACTGGTGGTAATTTGAGTAGTGGTGGATCTATTGCCAATCTGATCGCCATTACCACCGCCAGGGACGCACGACAGGTAAAGCCATCTGCATATGAGCGGCTGGTGATCTATGGTTCAGAGCGGATGCACCATTGCCTCCACAAAGCCTTGCGTATTGCTGGACTTGGTTTCAGTCCTCTGCGCGAAATCGAATTGGATGATCGCCAACGAATGATACCGGAAGCGCTCGAAGTGCAGATCATCCAGGACAAAACGGATGGTTTGATCCCCTTCCTGATCATCGGTTCAGCCGGAACAACAGATACAGGCAGTATCGACCCGCTGGATGCTTTGGCCGACTTGGCAGAACGTCACTCCCTCTGGTTTCATATCGATGCGGCATATGGTGGCTTCTTTTATCTGGTACCAGAATTCAGATCCAGGTTGAGTGGTATCTCCCGTGCGCATTCACTGGTCATCGATCCGCACAAGGGCTTGTTCCTTCCGTATGGCACAGGGGCTGTTTTAATTCGGGACATCCATCAACTTCATGCCAGTCAGTATTATCAGGCCAATTATATGCAGGATGCTGCCATGGCCGACCTGGGATGGTCACCTGCTGATCTATCACCGGAACTGACCAAACACTTTCGCGGTCTGCGCATGTACTTTGCGTTAAAGATGTTTGGCATTGACATATTCAGGAACTGCCTGAAAGAAAAAATTTTCCTTTGCCAATATTTTCATCTGGCTGTACAAGACCTCGGTTTTGAGGTAGGTCCAGACCCCGAACTTTCTGTGACACATTTTCGTTGGGCACCGGTAGGAAATCCGGACCATAATGCTGTGAATCGCAGGATCATGGACCTCGTTCATGCAGATGGACGTGTTTTCCTGTCCTCCACAACCCTGAACGGGCAGATCTGGATCCGGTTCGCCGTTCTCAGCTTTCGAACCAAGTTTCGTCATATCTCCATGACTCTGGAACTTCTTCAGCAGGTATTGAACCAACTATCTGAAAATGATTAAGTTCGCTTTCATTCATTCCACTTGAATCCGCTCATGAGGTATCAAGCCATTCAATTAAGGTCGCAATTTCGTTTGATGGCGGTGGCGTTGATCCTTTGCTTGATCAGTCTACTTCGCCTCCACTCCCAACCAGCCAATACACCCCCTATTCTGGTCATGCCAGGCAAGGTCGTCCGTGTTCCTTTCCACTATGAAAATGGCTTTATCGTCGTCAACATCCTCTTCCAGCACATCCTGCCCTTGCGCTTTATCATCGATACAGGTGCTGAATACACCATCCTGACCCAAAAGGCAGTCAGTGACCTTCTGAAAATGACATATGACCGTGAATATTCCATGATGGGTTCGGATATGCGGACGGTGATAGAGGCCTTACTGGTCCGCGATGTAGACCTGGAGATCAGGCACATACAATTGTTGCACCGCGATATTCTGGTCACAAAAGAGGACTATTTCCAGATCAATTACTTCACAGGATCTCCGATTCATGGCATCCTGGGAGCAGATATCCTCAGTCGATTTGTCATCCGTATTGACTATAAAAGACAGTTGATCGACTTTATTGACCCGGCAGCATTCGATGTAGAAAGGGGGTATGAAGAAATACCGATGACACTTTATCGCAACAAACCCTTTCTTCATCTGGCCACGAAGATCCATGAGAATACGGATCCTCTTCCGTTCAAATATCTGTTGGATACAGGAGCTGCTCTACCCTTGCTGCTCCTGACCAACAGCCACCCGGCCATACATTTGCCGGATCATGTCATTCAGGGCATTTTGGGGATGGGGCTCGGCGGATTTCTAACAGGGGCCATCGGGCGGGTGCAGCAGGTACATCTGGCAACATTTCCGATCAACAATCTGGTCGGTAGCTTTCAGGATGTTTCGCTTTATCCGGACACAACGCATTTGCAGGGCCGCCACGGTATTTTGGGCAATCTGGTCCTGGACCGGTTTGATCTGATCCTGGACTATCCCCGCGAACGGGTATTTGTCCGTCCGAACGATAACTATTCGGACCCATTCCCGGTAGATCGAAGTGGCCTGTTTCTAATCAGTTCAGGGTTTGATCTGTCTACCATTATGGTTCAGGATGTGATTCCGGGGTCTCCTGCCTTTTTCGCCGGGATCCGACCGGGTGATATCATCAAAAAATACAAATGCTGGCCAGTGAGCTTTTTCGGCTTGTCGGGCTTGACCCAGCGTTTCAGGAAGGAGGCTGGAAAGAAGATCCGGTTGAAGATCAAACGGGGACGGAAACGACTGCATCGGCACTTTGTACTGAAGGACTATATTTAGCCTTGTACATTCAAGCTTAACCTTTGGAATTCAGCGAATGAAGTACTATCTTTGCAGCCGCTAAAAATAACTCATCTATGTTCGCAATTGTCACTATTGCTGGTCAGCAATTCAAAGTCGAGGAAGGGCAAGAGCTCTTCGTCCACCAGCTGGAGGCAGGCGAAGGAGATCAAGTCTCTTTCGCGGAAGTCCTGCTCACCGAAAACAACGGTCAGGTCACGGTTGGAAAACCCTTTGTTTCAGGGGCTGTGGTTACGGCCTCTGTCATTGGACAACAGAAAGGTGACAAAGTAATTGTTTTCAAAAAGAAAAGACGGAAGGGATACCGGGTCAAAAATGGCCACCGTCAAAGTTTCACCAAGATCAAGGTTGAATCCATCAACGCTTAATTCAGAAAAATTAACCGACCATGGCTCACAAGAAAGGGGTAGGTAGTTCAGATAACGGACGCGACAGTAAAAGTAAACGACTTGGTGTCAAGCTCTTCGGAGGACAAGACGCCATTGCTGGAAATATCATCATTCGTCAGCGCGGTACCAAATTTCACCCAGGTGAAAATGTGGGAATGGGCAAAGACTTTACCCTGTTTGCACTTGCTGACGGCGTGGTCAATTTTCGTACGGGTCGCAAAGACCGGACGTATGTGAACATCCTGCCAGATATGACAAAAGTCGCTGAAACTCCGGCTCCTAAGAAAGCTGCCAAAGCTGCGCCAGCGCCAAAAGCAGCTGCTCCAGCGCCGGCACCGGAGGCGCCAAAAGCTTCCGAAGCACCGGTCGAGAAGGCCGCTGCAAAGAAAGCGGATACGCCAACTCCAAAGGCGGCAGAGAAAGCAGCTCCGAAGGCAGCTCCTGCGAAAAAGTCGACCAAGAAGATCAAGCCAGACGATCTGAAGATCGTTGAAGGTGTTGGTCCGAAGATCGAAGAGCTCCTGAAAGCAGCCGGCATCTCCACACTGGAGATCATGGGTGATACCACGACAGATCGCATCAAAGAAGTTCTCAGCGAAGCGGGTTCACGATATCAGATGCACGACCCGACTACATGGCCAGCACAGGCGAAGATCGCCGCTGCTGGTGACTGGGACGCGCTGAAGGAATACCAGGATAGCCTGCAAGGCGGCCGCGAGGCATAAGTCTTGCCCCACACAATTATAAAGAGGCGATGATCCGTGGATCATCGCCTCTTTTTTTTATTCATCGATTCTGGAAGTCTGTTTTGCTCGCCATTTGTCGAGCAGATCAGCATAGTTCATGGGCTTTTCAGCGACTCTCCACTTGAACGCTTCCAACTTCAGGCTGCCATGATCTACCTGGTCCATCGGATACATGACTGACTTCGGCTCACGGAGATAATAGATATCCTGCACCTGATTGTCCTTGAAAAACAAGACCATCTCACTACAGGCGGAGGTATTCACCCCGAGGTATTCATTCTTCTCATCCCGGGCATAATAGACAGATTCGGCATTGCCATTCACATCCATCCTTGACAGCTCCCCATCCACAAAGGAGGCGATAATAGTGCGTCCTTTGATCTGGTTGTAATAAGGCTCGTCCGGAGCATTGATAATAAGCGCTTTTCTCCACAAATAGATTGAATCAATGGCGTCATTGGCCATTCGAATAGAGACCGTATCTGCTGTGAACTGGGAAGTATCCGACCAGATGACCGGGTCCTGATAAAAGAAAAATGCAGAATCTCGCTCACTATATACCAGCGAGTCACAACTCGCTTGAAGATCGGATTTGTAGATCAGTACGTTCGGAAAGGCATGGATCTCTCTCGTCGAATCGGGGCCTTCACGCCGGATGGCCTGGATTCTGTCGGCGACCAAATACAGCGTATCACCATCCAGCTCCTGGATCAACACAGGTGGATCACCCATGGCCAGGAAATATCCTGTACTCCGCTGATATAGCGCTGAATCACAAGTTAAGGTGACCTTTGCAACAGTATCCCGCCAGATCACATGACCGACAACAGTAGCGACATCAGAGGTATCCGTGTTACGAATGTCATCCGCCTGGAGTGACTGACCCCCATCCTGCACATTTGCCCGGCCAATGGTTCTGAACTTCTCCGTTCGGGTGTTATAATCAATACCTGCTGATCGAATGGTTTGTCCCCCGTCCTGGATGAACGCATTCCCCCTCACCTTGAAATCACCCTTTGCAGACTGATAGTCCAGGGTATCTCCGGTGGCCAGACGTGTCCCGTCACGATAGTTCGCATCACCATATAGGATGAATTGTTCGGGGTTGGCTTTGTAGAAGATCTTATCCGCAGTGGCTTGCCGACTGGTATCGACAAACTGCGCATTCTGTGTAAAAAGACCTTCCTGCGCATTGAGGTCATAATACCCCCGCTCACAATACAGGTTGGCCTTTTGCTGTCTGATCAATGTGGGCCCGGTAAAGAAGGCTTTGTTTTCCCGGACTCGATAATACAGAGAATCCGTTTTGAGTCGAAATTGAGGATCCTGGATACGAACCGAGTCTTTGAAATAAATAGTCTCTTCATTCACATGATAGTATCCCCGTTGACTGTACATCCGGGTTTTCAAATTTTCCAGAAAAGCGCCCGTATGATAGGTGGCTATCTTGGTCCGAGTGTCATATTGCAACGAATCCGTTCGCAATCGCTGGTTGCCATTGATCATCAGCACATGCCCAAGAAGATGTGAAATACCTGTTCGACTATTGTATGTCAAGGTATCTGCAAAGATCTTCAACGAGTCCCCTTGAACGAGGGAGGCATGGCCCACAGCGACAAACACATCCGCATGGATATTTGCGGTATCACAAAAGAGGAAAATGCTGTCATATCGAACATTCACATTGCCTACCAGTCGGTCGATGGTGGTGGAATCACCTTTTTCATAATAACTTTCATCCGCATGGATGAGGTAGACCTGGGTTTTCTTTGGTGCAGGTGTTTGGCCATAAACGGATGGGAGCAGCTGAAATGAAACCACAAAAGCCACCCCGATCAAAAAAAAGTATCTGCCAGTAATCTTCATGCGGATAACATCAAATGAGCGAGATCGTCCCCGACCAGTGTTCCGATGGCCACACCCATACCACCTAAACGAACAGCCGCAAAGATATTCTCTTCCAGCTCCCGGAGGATAGGCAATTTTTTAGTGCCGACACCCAGGGTACCACTCCAACAGGAATCGAATCGGATATTCTGGGCAACCGGCAAATGTTCTCTGACAAAAGCGAGTAAATAGGCTTCGATCTGTTTCGTGGTTCCGGGTTCATCCGTTTTCTCCCCAAGAGGGTCCAGATTCCGACCACCACCGATCAATAACCGTTGCCCGATCCGACGGGCGTAGATATACCCCTGATCGACATGCAGTGTATGATCCCAGCTGAGATCGGGAATCTCTTCTGTTAAAAAAACCTGATTTCTGGCAGGCACCACATCCAGGTCAGCGACGAGGTGAGGCGTAAATCCATTTGTCGCCATTCCCATTCGATGCGTGTGAAATGTCTGTCCTCCTTGGGTACGTATCTGGATCAAAGATCCGGTTCGTTCCCATCCGGTAACAGCCTGACCACCGATGATATCAACACCCAGCCCCCGGGCCAGCTGGTGCAAGTGATGCATCATTTTTCCGGGGTGTAATCTGCCCTCTGTTTTGATGCGGACCTGACCCACTCCCTGCCGAAAACCGGGATCCGGGACATCACAGACGAACTGTTCTCCTTGGATCAATGAGGCGAATTGTTTATTCAACTGGCTTAAATGGTCTCCAACTTTCTCCCAGGCATCCTTATGGGTAGAAGGGAAGAACTCTGTTCCACCACACCATACCAGCTCCATTGCCGGTGCTCCTACCCTGCTGACTAAACGCTGCAATCCATTCCAACGCATCTGTACGATGCTCATGACAGCCTCTATTCCGTCTTCCTGCATATCAGCCAATAATTCAGTCGGGCTCCCCAGACATGCAAACCCTGCATTGCGAAAGCTGGCTCCATCCCCCCAGGATCCTTTGTCCAGGACCACCACCCGTGCGGAGGGTGACATGCTCTTCAAGGTAATAGCTGCATTGATGCCTGTAATACCAGCTCCGATGATCAGGAAATCTGAATTGGCTTGATAGGTGGAGAGCTCCCAATAACTGGATGAATGGTTGATCATAGTTCGACAAGAAGGCTTGTTTCTTGGCCTTGCCAGGCCTTATCTTCGCACAAATTTACATGGAACATGCTACAACGAATTCAAACGATCTTCCTCTTCGGCGCACTTGCTTCAGGACTATCTCTGTTAATCGATTTTATGGACCTTGCATCTGTTGAAGGAGATCTGACACTTCTGAAAAGCCAATCCCAAAGTATGTTCGAAGACGGAATCTTCGATACTTCTGATAACATGATATTACTGATTCTGGTCGGACTCATCAGCCTGGTCTGTATGATCGGCATCTTTCAGTTCAAAAATAGACCCTGGCAGCTCCGTCTGGCACGATTTGCACTTTTCGGGTTTCTGCTCTTGATCATCCTGGGCGGTTTTCTTTTTTATCAGGAATACACGCATTTGAATCAAGGTGTCTATCAGTTTGAAGTCGGCTATGGCGTGATTGCCCCTGTCCTGGGCATCCTGTTTATCATCCTGGCCATGCGTGCGATACGGAAAGATGAAAAACTGATCCGATCCATGGATCGATTGAGATGATCCGACTCATCCAGCCTGCATAGAAAAGCGGGAAGGCATATCCATGTCTTCCCGCTTTTACTGAGTGAGCGATCATGTGTTCCAGTAGGTTTACATGCTCGCCAGTTCTTTCTTTTTCGCTGAGTAGTTCAAACGCAATTGATTGCTCTTCCGCAACATAACTTTGACATCCTGTACAATCCCCATTGTCACATTGCCGTCAATGCGCAAGGAGGTTGTGATCAATGCATGCCGTGACTCTGGAACCTTTACTTTGTGTTGTTCCAGGAATAAAGGAATATTGGCTGGACCATCTACGATCTGATCACCCAGTTGAATTCTGGGTTTTGTCCCATATACTTTGGCGTATTTCTCGATCGGGCGTCCAATATAGATATAGTTGACCAGGGACTTCTCCTGCAGCTTTGTAAGCTGAGTCGCATCAGGCGTCACCACCTTCAATTTCATTTCACCTTGTCGTAAAACGGTGACAACCATGAAGAAGAACAGGAGCATGAACACAATATCCGGAAGGGAAGCTGTAGAAACAGTCGGTTTCGAATCGCTGCGCTTTTTCTGAAAATGTGAAGACATAGTTGATCTGTTTATTCCTCTCCGTAAGAGGTCGGTTCGGCTTCAGAGAGGACCATGGGTATCTTGCCCTTGATCTCCTTTCGATAATCCAATGGCATATCATCACTGTAAGGCACGCCATATTTGCGAAGAGACTCCTCATCCCACAGTTCATCATAGGCGGCCTTCAACTCGTTGTAAACCTGTAAGTAGGTTTGATAACTCGTGCCGCGGTCGTTTTTCAACGAAATAATGGCTTTGGTCGGGGCCTGAGACAAGTCTTCCCGCTGTGTTGGATTCATAATGAACTCCTTCGCTCTGGTCTTCAATTCATCCAAATTAGCCGGTTCGCCTCTGACCAGCAGTTGATTGTTCGAGTTCACCAGGACGGCAAAGACGTTTCGTGGAATCAGTTTCAACGGGTCTGGCGGAACTTCCGACCAGGGTGGAAGCTTGACCAAAATGCCTTTGTCTTCCACGATCTGTGTGGTCACCAGGAAAAAGATCAGCAAAAGGAATGCAATGTCCGCCATGGAACTTGCATTGATCTCCGTTGATCCCCGGCTTTTACTAGAGCGTTTTTTCAGCATTGTTGAGCCTTATTTGAAGAGATTTCTGACCTCAGAAACAATAAATGCACCGGCAGCTGCTGCGAATAATACCAAAGCTGTAGTCAATCCACCAGAGATGAATTTCTCCTGCCCTGGGGTTAGTTCAAAGCGTTCAGCAAGTGTCGCCATCAAACCAGTCTCTGCGGGAGTAGACATGGCATAACCAACAATGAAAATGGCAACCAGTATGAGGGCCTGGATAATGCCTTGCATGGACTGTTTAGGATGTTTGGCGATCTGATAGATGCCAAAGATCAAAATTGCAGCCGCACACAGGAGGGTTAGAAATATGGATGCATACAACCCCAAATTGAAGATTCCGGATTGTAATTGTGCCTCTTTACCTAACCCGTTGAACTCATCCACTCCAGAAAGTACGGAGACAAAAAAGAGGATGATGATCAACAGACCCAGCCCAAATGCCGCAACCTGGCCGTATTTATTTAGAAACTGATACATGCTGGGTTGTTTTCAGGTTATTTGATGATGTTACGACGCGTCAAAGCCTCAACCAGCCCGATAGAAGCGTCCTCCATCTTATTTGTGATGCCATCGATCTTGGATACAATGTAGTTGTAAAAGATCTGAAGAATAATGGCGACCACCAGACCGAATACAGTCGTCAGCAAGGCTACTTTGATACCCCCGGCTACGATCGCTGGAGACAGATCTCCAGCCGCTTCGATCCGGTCGAAGGCCGTGATCATCCCGATCACAGTCCCCAGGAATCCGAGCATGGGAGCAGTGGCGATAAACAGAGAGATCCAGACCAATCCACGTTCGAGGAGTCCCATCTGGACACTCCCGTAAGAGACGATCGCCTTCTCTACTCCATCTGCACCCTTTCCGGAAGCCTTCAGCCCCTCATAAAGCACACTGGCAGCAGGACCAGGAGTGGCCTTACATACCTCCATTGCTCCATTGACATTGCCACTGGCAAGTTCATCATCAATAGAACTGATGAGTTTTTCTGTGTTGGTAGTAGCAATGTTCAAGGAAATGATCCTTTCAATACAAAATGCCAATCCCAGGATAAGTGTGACCAAAACAAGGCTCATAAAGCGCCAGTCACCCTCAATAAAATACTTTTTGAGCAGTTGGAACCCTGAAGGACCAGCTACTTCCCCAGCTTCCTGGGCATACAATTCCATTGTTCCGGTAAGCAGAACGGCCGTAAAGACCAGGAAAAGCGCAATTACACGTCGCATAGTGAAGGAGATTTTTCGTTTGCTTAAAGTTTGAACTCAGCGGCTAAAATAATAAACAATTGATGTTCCTCGACTACTGAACTTCGAAATGTGAAACATCTTACAAAAACTTATCATGAATTCAGGCCTTATCCATTGATTTGGAGTGGGTCATGTCTTTTTCGATTTCACAAGATACTTTGAAGATGCGCCCGACATCCATTTTGGTGGGCATCCAATAGCCCAAATTTCTGATACCTCTGTTGAATGACTGAAAACCTGCCTGCTCCGCAGGTCGGCTTTTTTCTTCCCATGCGTTCACTCAAACCTTCGGTTTGGTTCTCTTGGGGATGAAAAAAGCCATCCGCCTGCTGGCGGATGGCTTGAAAGGAGTGCGGAGAGTAAGGGATTCGAACCCTTGAACCGGTTTTGCCGGTTACACGCTTTCCAGGCGTGCGCCTTCGACCACTCGGCCAACTCTCCGGATAGTGCCTTTTTTCAAAGGACTGCAAAATTGGTGATTCCCAGCCACATTCCCAAGAGCTGATCGTGCCTATTCCCTGATTTGTTGAAAAACAGTCCGGGCATTCTGATTCGTCACCCTGGTGATGTCTTCGATGGACCGGTTGCGATCCAGGGCCAACTTCTCTACGATCGACGTCAGATAGGCTGGCTCATTGCGCTTGCCCCTGAAGGGGACAGGAGCCAGATAAGGCGCATCCGTCTCCAATACGAGGTGCTCCAGAGGGATATCTGCCAGATGCTCGGACATCTTTGCCTTCTTAAAGGTGTATACCCCACCAATCCCGAGATAAAAACCGAGTTCGATGATCCGCCTGGCCTGTTCAGTCGTCCCGTTAAAGCAGTGGAAGATCCCACAAAGACCCGGTTTGAATTCTTCACTCACTATATCGATGCAGCGATCCATCGTATCACGTGTGTGTAGAATGATCGGCACCCCCCGCTCGATAGCCCAGCGAATCTGGACCCGCAATGCCTCTTCCTGGGAGGGCAAGGTGGTTTTATCCCAGTATCCATCGAGCCCTATTTCACCAACAGCCACATATTCACCACTGTCTAATTCGTTTTTGATGAGAGCCAACACCTCTTCCCAATCAGCCTTGACAGAACAAGGATGCAAGCCCATCATCGGACGGCACAAATGAGGAAAATCTTTGACCAGGGATTTGATCTGGGGAATACTGTCCAGATCAATATTGGGCAGATACACTTCCTCTACCCCGGCTCTTGTCAAACGGGCCATCATTTCCGCGCGATCCTCGTCGAACGCATCCAGGTAAATATGGGCATGGGTATCGATCATAGAATAGAAACAATTGGACTGCAAAGCTACGGCCCTCCTGGTATTTTCTTGCACCCGGAGATTCTTCTACATTTGCAGTCATGGCAAAGAAAAAATTCTACGTGGTATGGGTCGGTAGCGAACCTGGAATCTATTCCACTTGGGATGATGCCAAAACACGGATCCAGGGATTTCCAGGTGCGAAGTACAAGTCATACACCACTATGAGCGAAGCACGTGCCGCATTTCAGGCTGGATACGCGTCTTCGCTGCAAAGCACGACAACTTCCGGGAAAGGGAATCGATTGGTGGTCAAGCCACGTATCGGTACGGATATCCCCTTGCCCGCATGGTCGGTAGATGCGGCCTGCAGCGGCGTACCCGGACCGATGGAATACAGAGGGGTGGATCTGGCCACTGGCACCGAGTTATTCCATCAGGGCCCTTATCCAGATGGTACCAACAATATTGGCGAATTTCTGGCTTTGGTCCATGCACTCGCCCAACTTCATCGGAGGGGCGACCACCAAACCACCGTCTATACGGACTCCCGGACAGCCCTGGCATGGTTGCGCAAGAAAAAAGCAAAAACCACCTTGCAAGAGACTCCACGGAATGCTATCCTTTTCGAATTGATCGAACGGGCCGAACAGTGGTTGGCGGCACACCAGCCCAAGAATAAAGTACTCAAATGGGAAACAGATCGCTGGGGCGAAATCCCGGCCGATTTTGGACGAAAATGATAAAGGAGGGTCCAAACCGGACCCTCCCATCTAAGATCTATTCCGGGCTATTACTAGAACGTATAGCGGACTCCAAGGCCGCCAACTTCAGCGCCAAAACCGGATCCCCAACCGCCAAAGACGAATGAAGGCACCCAATCAAGCGTAAGGTTGATCGGTGCATTGACAAACTTATAATCCAGGCCGAGTGCCCCATGGATACCCAACGCAACAGAGCTGTAATTCTTACCCAGATACTTGGAAAACTCCTTGTATTGACCACCCCAGCTCTGTATGGATACACCTGCGCCATAATACCAGGACAGGCCTTCTGCCCCTTCGATCGGGTTATGAATGAGGTAGAGACCAGTCAATCGGAAATAATTGTAATTGTACCCTGCATCACCCCAGGACCGATAGGTGAGCACACCTTCCAAGGCAGCCTTTTGATTGAGAAAATGTTTGTAACTGATACCGTAGTCCCAACCCAAACGTAGTCCAATCGCACGACTGTAGCTCTGTGAATACGTCACCGTAGCCAAGCCAGCAAAAACCAATAATAACAGCAGTTTTTTCATGATTCCAGGATTTGATTCAGCCACAAGTTAAGAAGCTTCCAGTAGGTTAAGGAATTTAAAATGAAAGGCACCAATGGGCCATTTTACCCTATCCGGACAGCAAATCTCATCTTATAATCCGACTGGACCTGCCCCGTCCGGATCATTTCCAGCTTCTTTTTGATCAACCGGCGCTTCAATGGCTTGAGTTTCTCCGTGAAAAGAACGCCTTCAATGTGATCATATTCATGTTGGATCACGCGCGCATTCAGGCCTGCATACGTCTCTTCATGCCAGGCAAACCTTTCATCCTGATATCGGATACGGATGGCTGGCAATCGTTCGACCTCCCCCCGGATGTCCGGAATGCTCAGGCAACCTTCCTCATACGACCAAGGTTCGCCTTCTTCTTCTAAAATCTCCGCATTGAGAAAGACCTTCTTGATTCCGAAGTCCAGCTTTTCATCATCTTTCACTTGCTCCGTATCGACCAGAAAGATGCGCAAAGCCAGACCTACCTGGGGCCCAGCCAATCCAACTCCGTGTGCATTGTACATCGTCTCCCACATGTTTGTGATCAACTCTTCCAATGCAGGATAAGCAGGATCAACTTCCTGAGTCTGCTTTTTCAAGACAGGCTGGCCGTATCCATAAATCGGTAATATCATCGTAATGCACGCTTTTCCTGATGTTCTAGATATTCCAGGAGGATCACACTGGCCGAGACCTGGTCGACCAGGGATTTGTCCTGACGTTTTTTCTTTCTGGCACCCGACTGCAAAATAATCTCTTTTGCTTTTTCTGAGGAGAGTCGTTCATCCCAAAAGTCAATTTTCACCTGTGGGAATTTACGACTCAGGAAAGTACCATACTGATGAATCTTGTCATACAACTGTGCGGGATCACCGTTCATATGAAAGGGTTCACCCAACACAATAATATCAACTTCTTCATTCTTGAGATAACTCTCTAAAAAGGTGAAAAGTTCTTGGGTGGGGACAGTTGTCAATCCACTGGCAATAATCCTCAAGGGATCAGTGACCGCAATTCCAGTCCTCTTTGTTCCGTAATCAATGGCCATCCATCGTCCCATGAGGCAAAGGTAGGCCGATTCCGGCAGCTTCGGGAACACAGCTCTGAAAATGAAAGGAGCCGGAGGTTTGCCCCGGCTCCTTTCTATCAATGTCTGGCGGATGACCGCCTTATTCAGCTGTATCTTCTTGAAGCACGGACATCCGGGCCTGGTGGGCTTCGAAATGATCCTGGTCCAGGACAATCAGATTCCGGAACCGGCGCATACCTGTACCGGCTGGAATTGGCTTGCCTACAATGACGTTCTCCTTCAGACCATTCAGACCATCTTTCTTCGCAGAAATGGCTGCATAGCTCAGGACTTTCGTTGTTTCCTGGAAAGAGGCGGCAGAGATCCAACTCTGCGTACCCAGGGAGGATCGGGTGATACCCTGAAGCATCGGACTGGAAGTAGCAGCTACGCCGTCACGGTATTCAACCAACTTGAGGTCATTCCGCTTTAAGGAAGAGTTTTCTTCCCTCAATTGACGCAAGGTGACCAGCTGACCAGCCTTGAGCACTGTGGAGTCTCCTGGCTCCGTGACAAATTTCTTGTCAAAGATCCAATCGTTTTCCTTCAGGAACTCAAACTTGTCAACTGCTTCGCCTTCCAGCAAATTGGTATCACCGGCGTCTTCGATCTGCACTCGGCGCATCATCTGACGAACAATCACTTCAATATGCTTGTCATTAATGGCGATCCCCTGACTTCGGTATACTTCCTGGATTCCGTTGACGATGTACGACTGTACAGCAAACGGGCCTTTGATATTCAGAATGTCCTTGGGTGACACAGAACCATCAGATAACGGCGTACCGGCGCGTACAAAGTCACCTTCCTGAACCAGGATATGACGGGACAATCCGATCAGGTATTTCCTGATCTGACCATCTTTCGCAGTGACGATACATTCCCGGTTACCCCGCTTGATCTTGCCGAAGCTGACAACACCATCGATCTCGACCACGACAGCCGGGTTGGACGGGTTACGGGCTTCAAACAGTTCAGTCACACGAGGCAGACCACCAGTAATATCCTGGATCTTGTTTTGCTGACGTGGAATCTTGGCCAGTTTTTGCCCCGACTTCACAGCTGTACCATCATCGATGGACAGATATGACCCCACAGGAAGCGTGTAGGAACGCAGTTCCTCACCATCCGGACTAATGATCTGAATGATCGGGACCTTACGCTTGTTTTTGGCTTCAATAATGACCTTCTCCGAATATCCGGTTTGATCATCACGCTCCATACGGTAGGTCATTCCTTCTTCGACATCTTCAAATTTGATGATACCGGAGAATTCTGAGACGATAACCGCATTAAATGGATCCCATTCGCACAACATTTCACCACGCTCCACCATATCTCCATCCTTCTTGAACAAGGTGGCACCATATGGCACGTGACTGTTGGACAGCAATTTGTTTGTCTCAGGATCTACGATCCGGATCTCACCGGTACGAGACAATACAATATCATAACTGCCATCCGGACCTTCATAGAATGTCGACCGGACTCCATCAAATTCAATTCGACCGGCATATTTGGTTACGATCTCGGACTCGGACTTCGTTACCGACGCCACACCACCCACGTGGAAGGTCCGCAGGGTCAACTGCGTACCCGGTTCCCCGATGGACTGTGCAGCAATGATACCAACGGCATCACCGTCTTCTGCAATTCGGCCGGAAGCCAGGTTCTTTCCATAACATTTGGCGCAGACCCCTTCTCTGGTCTCACAAGTGAGTACAGAACGGATGGTAACCTGTTCAATGCCATATTCGTCAATGAGATTGGCGATATCCTGGGAGATGTATTCTCCAGCAGGCAATACCACCTCATCGGTATCCGGATGATAGATGTCGTACAACGTAAATCGACCCTGGATACGAGATGCCAGAGATTCGATGATCTTATCCTGATCCTTCAACGCTGTGGTATCGATACCACGAAGGGTATCACAATCCACTTCACGGATCACCACATCCTGGGATACGTCGACCAAACGACGAGTCAGGTAACCGGCATCAGCCGTTTTCAAAGCGGTATCCGCCAGACCCTTTCGAGCACCGTGCGTCGAAATAAAATATTCCAAAACCGACAGTCCTTCAAGGAAGTTGGACAATACAGGGTTTTCGATAATCGCCCCCCCAGTGTCGCCCGATTTCCGCGGCTTGGCCATCAGTCCCCGCAATCCACACAGCTGTTTGATTTGCTGTTTGGATCCACGCGCACCTGAGTCCAACATCATAAATACGGAGTTGAATCCATCTTTATGTGCAGCCAGTTCGCGCATCAGGTTGTCAGTGATCCGGTTGTCAGCGAATGTCCACTTATCAATGATCTGGTTATACCGTTCATTGTTGGTGATCAGTCCCATATTGTAGTTGTCCCAAACCTCATCGACCTCCGCCTGGGCATCGATCAATGTTTTCTCCTTGATCGACGGGTTGATCAGGTCACCCAGGTTGAATGACAATCCACCTTTGAATGACCATCCGAAACCAAGCTCCTTGATATCATCCAGAAATTTGGCTGTTGTTCGGAAGTCCGTCAGTTTCAAAATCCTTGAGATTACGGACTTCAAGTTCTTTTTGGTCAGCAATTCATTCAGGAATGGTACCCGTTCTGGCACCACCTGGTTGAGGATCACTCGACCCACGGTAGAGTCCAGGAGGCCCATGCTCATTTCGCCGTCTTCACTCAATATACGAGCGCGAACTTTGATCGCAGCATGCAGATCAACCATGCCTTCATTGAAGGCAATCGTGACCTCTTCCGCAGAATAGAATATCTTCCCTTCTCCCCTGACCACATGTTCCTTGCTGGATATGCGGCTTTTGGTGAGATAATACAATCCCAATACCATGTCCTGAGATGGCAAGGTAATCGGTGATCCATCCTGAGGGTTCAACATATTGTGGGAGGACAACATTAACACTTGTGCCTCCAGAATTGCTTCATGGCTCAGGGGTACGTGTACCGCCATTTGGTCACCGTCAAAGTCAGCGTTGAACGCACCGCAAACCAGCGGGTGCAATTGGATCGCTTTTCCTTCGACCAGACGTGGCTGGAATGCCTGTATGGATAGTCGGTGAAGCGTTGGCGCCCGGTTCAACATGACCGGATGCCCGTTCAGAATGTTTTCGAGGATATCCCAGATCACAGAATCTTTACGGTCGACCAGTTTCTTTGCTGATTTAACAGTCTTCACGATACCCCGTTCGATCAACTTTCTGATAATGAACGGCTTGAACAATTCCGCAGCCATCGCTTTTGGAATTCCGCACTCATGCAGCTGCAAGGTTGGACCCACCACGATCACGGAACGTCCGGAATAATCCACACGTTTTCCGAGAAGGTTCTGACGGAATCGACCTTGCTTTCCTTTGAGGATATCGCTCAATGACTTCAGCGCACGGCCACCTTCCGCCTTCACAGCGTTCGATTTCCGGCTGTTGTCAAACAGAGAATCTACTGCTTCCTGCAGCATCCGCTTTTCATTCCGCAGGATGACCTCTGGTGCTTTGATCTCCAACAATCGCTTCAAACGGTTGTTTCGGATGATCACACGACGATACAGGTCATTCAGGTCGGAGCTGGCAAAACGGCCACCATCCAATGGAACCAATGGACGAAGTTCGGGTGGAATGACCGGCAGGTAGTGGATAATCGTCCACTCTGGTCGGTTTTCAATAATGCTCATACCCTCACGGAAGGCTTCTACAATCCGCAAACGCTTCAAGGCTTCGGATTTCCGTTGCTGGCTGGTTTCATTGGCTGCCTGATAACGGAGGTTATACGACAGATCATCCAACTTCAAGCCGGCAAGCAGATCAAAAACTGCCTCCGCACCCATCTTGGCGACGAACTTGTCTGGATGGCTGTCGTCCAACGCCTGGTTCTCCTTTGGGAGGGTATCCAACATCTCCAGATACTCCTCTTCACTGTGAAGATCCAGACGTGCGACGCCTTCTGCCTCTTTGAGGCCCGGATTGATCACCACATACCGCTCGTAATAGATGATGCTCTCCAATTTCTTGGAGGACAGACCCAGCAAGTATCCGATCTTGTTCGGAAGGGACTTGAAAAACCAGATATGGACGACTGGGACAACCAGTTTGATGTGCCCCATCCGCTCACGGCGAACTTTCTTCTCTGTGACTTCTACACCACAGCGATCACAAACGATACCCTTATAGCGGATTCGCTTGTACTTGCCGCAGTAACATTCATAGTCCTTGACCGGTCCGAAGATCCGCTCGCAGAAGAGTCCGTCACGCTCTGGTTTATACGATCTATAGTTGATAGTCTCCGGCTTTAGAACCTCACCATAGGAGCGCTCCAGAATTTCTTCGGGAGATGCCAGACTAATGGTGATCGATTCAAAATCGGAGGTAGGTGTATTGAGCTTCTTTTTAAAAGGCATTTCTTCTGGTTTGTAGAGCTAACAATGAACGAACTTCCGCTGCGGATCAGTCAAATTTGACATCCAGAGCCAGACCGCGCAATTCGTGAATCAATACATTGAATGATTCTGGAATATTCGGTTCCGGCAGGTTGTCTCCTTTCACGATCGCTTCGTAAGTCTTGGCCCGACCGATGATATCATCTGATTTCACCGTGAGCAATTCCCGAAGAATCGTACTGGCACCAAATGCTTCCAGTGCCCATACTTCCATTTCTCCAAAACGCTGTCCACCAAACTGCGCTTTACCACCCAACGGCTGTTGAGTAATGAGCGAGTAAGGACCGATCGAACGGGCGTGCATCTTGTCATCCACCATGTGAGACAGTTTGATCATATAGATCACGCCGACCGTGGCTTGTTGGTGGAAACGATCACCGGTCTCCCCATCGTATAGATAGGTCTGACCCAATGACGGCAATTCCGCCTTTTGGATGTACTCTTCGATCTCATCCCGTTTTGCACCGTCAAAAATCGGTGTGCCAAATTTGACACCCAACTTTTCTCCAGCCCAACCAAGAACAGTCTCAAAGATCTGTCCCAGGTTCATCCTGGAAGGCACACCCAGTGGGTTCAACACGATGTCCACAGGCGTACCATCCGGAAGGAATGGCATGTCTTCTGCGCGAACGATCTTGGATACAATACCCTTGTTTCCGTGACGACCGGCCATCTTATCTCCTACCTTCAGCTTCCGCTTGCGGGCGAGATAAACCTTGGCCAACTTCAGCACACCGGCTGGAAGTTCGTCTCCGATCGAAATATTGAACTTCTCACGCTTGTATCGCCCAACCTCTTCATTTACCTTGATAGAGAAGTTGTGCAATAACCTGGCAATCAGCCCATTCGTATGTTCATCATCAGACCATTTGTTGTAATCCACAACAGAATAGTCAATGTTCTTCAACACATTCAATGAGAATTTGATCCCTTTCGAAACCATTTCCTCGTTGTATATACTGCGGATACCCTGAGCAACTTTCCCCTTGGTAAGGGTCATCAGTTTGTCGATCAGAATAGTCTTCAGTTCATTCAACGCAACTGCATGCTGGTCATCCAGCTTGTCGAGGAGTTCCTTCTCCTGAACTTTCTGAACCTTGTCCTTCTTTGCGCGAGCAAAAAGTTGCTTGGAGATCACCACTCCGAATGTGGAAGGCGGTGCCTTCATGGAAGCGTCCTTGACATCTCCGGCCTTGTCGCCAAAGATCGCGCGTAACAACTTTTCTTCTGGAGTCGGATCAGACTCACCTTTCGGGGTGATCTTTCCGATCAAGATGTCTCCTTCATGCACCCAGGCGCCTACACGAATGATCCCGTTTTCATCGAGGTCCTTCGTCGCATCTTCACTGACGTTTGGAATGTCATTGGTCAGTTCTTCCTCTCCGAGTTTGGTATCCCGCACATCCATCTCGAAGCTTTCGATGTGGATAGAGGTGAAGATGTCATCTCGAACAACCCGTTCAGAGATTACAATAGCATCCTCAAAGTTGTATCCCTTCCAGGGCATGAATGCCACTTTCAGGTTTTGACCAAGTGCCAATTCACCCAGTTCGGTCGCATATCCGTCACACAGAATCTGCCCTTTGATCACTCGATCACCTTTCTTGACGATCGGTTTGAGGTTGATACAGGTTCCCTGGTTGGTGCTCTGGAATTTCGTGAGCTGATAGGTTTTGCGGTTGTCTTCAAATGAGATCAGCTGATCTTCATCGCTCCGGTCATACCGGATCACGACCTGATCTGCATCTACATATTCGACGACACCCTCACCTTCCGCATTGATCAGCATCCGGGAATCCCGGGCGACTTTCCCTTCCAGGCCAGTCCCGACAATGGGAGAAGCCGGCTTGATCAATGGTACTGCCTGACGTTGCATGTTCGAACCCATCAAGGCACGGTTGGCATCATCATGCTCCAGGAATGGAATCATCGAAGCAGATACCCCAACGATCTGGTTGGGCGCTACATCCATAAAGTCCAGTTCATCGGGTCCGAGAACAGGGAATTCCCCGTGCTCGCGCGATTTGATCCGGTCTGTTACAAACCCTCCCTTATCGTCCAGCACTGCGTTGGCCTGGGCAATCCGCTGGAAATCTTCACCTTCAGCAGACAGGAATTGGATCGCTCCTTTCAGATCCACCTTTCCTTTGATCACCTTTCTATAAGGTGTTTCCAGGAAGCCCATCTTATTCACTTTCGCGTGAACACAAAGAGTGGAGATCAATCCGATGTTCGGTCCTTCCGGTGTTTCGATGGTACACAAACGACCGTAGTGCGAATAGTGTACGTCACGAACTTCAAAGCCAGCGCGTTCCCGCGACAGACCTCCAGGTCCAAGTGCGGAGATCCTCCTTTTGTGGGTGATCTCGGATAGCGGGTTGGTCTGATCCAGAAACTGGGACAGCTGGCTGGTTCCGAAGAACGAGTTGATGACAGACGACAGCGTTCGCGCGTTGATCAGATCAACCGGTGTGAACACTTCGTTGTCCCGTACATTCATCCGCTCACGGATCGTCCGAGCCATACGGGCCAGACCGACACCAAACTGTGAGAAGAGCTGTTCCCCGACGGTACGAACCCGACGGTTGCTGAGGTGGTCAATATCATCGATATCGGCGTGCTGGTTGATCAATTTCACCAAATAGCGGACGATATGAATAATGTCTTCCTTGGTCAGAACGAGCGTTTCTTCATCGATCTCCAACTTGAGCTTGCGGTTGATCTTGTATCGACCGACCTCACCCAAATTGTATCGTTTGTCGCTGAAGAACAATTTGTCAATGATCCCGCGAGCTGTTTCTTCATCCGGGGGATCTGTACCGCGCAACTGACGATAGATATGTGTAACCGCTTCCATTTCAGAGCTGGAAGGGTCTTTCTGCAATGTGTTGTAGATGATGGCAAAATCCTCTTCTACATCATCCTTCTGGAGGATAACAGATTTGCATTCTGCTGCAATGATTTGTTCGATATAGGTCTCATCGAGGACGACATCCCGCTCCAGGATGATCTCATTCCGTTCGATGGTCACCACTTCTCCGGTATCCTCATCAACGAAGTCTTCCGTCCAGCTCCGCAAAACACGGGCGGCCAGTTTACGGCCGATCGCTTTTTTCAGGTCCTTCTGGTTTGCTTTTATCTCATCTGCCAGACCAAAAAGATCCAGTATCACTTTATCGGTGTCGTAGCCGATGGCTCGCAACAATGTGGTAACAGGGAACTTCTTTTTCCGATCGATGTAGGCGTACATCACGTTGTTGATGTCCGTCGCAAATTCCATCCACGCCCCTTTGAAAGGAATCACCCGGGCGGAGAAGATCTGGCTTCCATTAGGGTGGAAGCTCTGACCGAAGAATACGCCGGGTGAACGGTGGAGTTGCGAAACGATGACCCGCTCTGCGCCGTTGATCACGAAGGTCCCTTTCGGGGTCATATAGGGGATATTCCCCAGAAAGACATCCTGGACAATCGTCTGGAAGTCAATATGTTCTTCGTCATTACAGGACAACTTCAGCTTTGCTTTCAAGGGCACGCTGTAGGTCAATCCACGCTGCATACACTCCTCGATGGTATATCGGGGAGGATCAACGAAGTAATCTAAAAATTCAAGGAGAAAGATATTCCGGGCATCAGAAATCGGAAAGTTCTCCTGAAACACTCTATAAAGTCCTTCACTGATTCGATTTTCAGGAGTTGTTTCCAATTGGAAGAACTCTTGAAATGAACGCAGTTGGATATCCAGAAGATCTGGATATTCCATGGACATTTTAATTTTCCCGAAGTTGATGCGTTGCTGTTCCGGGCTGATCAACATAGCGTTGGATCCCATGAGAAAGAGCGGTTTTGAAGCGATGAAAAAGGCTTCCCTTTTCCAGAAGGGGAATAAACCAGAAAGGGCTTAGTCGATATACGAGATACCGACTAAGCCATTATTCCGGTTGATGTACTGTTCTTACGTGTGCGTTAACGCGCATATCACCATTGGCACGGTTAAAAGAGCAAGGATTACTTAATCTCGATAGAAGCGCCTGCTTCTTCCAAAGCCTTCTTCAATGATTCGGCTTCTTCTTTGGATACACCAGACTTAATTACGCCTGGGGCACCATCGACGAGATCCTTGGCTTCTTTCAGTCCGAGGCCGGTGATCGTTTTAACTTCTTTTACGACTTGCAGTTTTGCTGCACCCGCGCTAGAAAGGATAACATCGAATTCGGTCTGCTCAGCTACGGCGTCTCCCGCTGCTGCTGCTGGACCTGCGGCAACGGCTACTGCTGCTGCTGCTGGTTCGATACCATACTCATCTTTCAAGATGGATGCAAGTTCGTTAACCTCTTTTACTGTAAGGTTAACCAATGATTCTGCAAGGCCTTTCAAATCTGCCATGTTGCTTGTTTTTTCAATTATGATTTAATGCGGTCTCAAATGAGCGCAAGCTTGGAAGCCATACCTGTGGTTCGCTACCTGAAAATCAGGCAGCACGTTCTTCGAGTGCCTTGACCAAGCCAGCGATGGTAGAACCACCTGACTTGAGGGCACTGATAACGTTTTTCGCTGGAGACTGAAGCAGACCGATGATTTCGCCAAGCAACTCTTCTTTCGATTTGAGTTTGCTCAACACCTCTAACTGGTCGTCGCCAAGGAAGATCGCCGTTTCGATATAGGCGGCCTTCAATGACGGCTTCTTGCCATCCTTGCGATAATCCTTCAACACTTTTGCCGGCAGATTGGCCGTATCGGTGAAGAGGATAGCAGTCGTTCCTTTCAGAGCATCGAACACAGCTGCATAGTTGCGTTCCTCCGGGAAGGATTCCATGGCTTTCTTCGCCAGGGTATTTTTGACCACTTTGATCTCGATCCCTTTTTCATAACAAATGCGACGCAAGGCAGTAATCTGCTTTACGGACATAGCCGATGTATCGGCCAGATAGAAAAAAGAATTTTCTTCGAGTTTATTTTTGAGTTGCTCTATTGCAAGCGTCTTCTGTTCGCGATTCATGATCGTGTATTTTTAACGATGAACACTTATTGCTTGATCGCCCTTGGATCAATCTTGATTCCAGGACTCATCGTACTGGCCACTGTCACCGATTTGATATAGGTTCCTTTCGCTGTGGAAGGCTTCATTTTGACCAGAGTATTCAGAAATTCAGTGGCATTCCCTACCAGCTGGTCCGATGTGAAGGACACCCGACCCACAGTTGAATGAATGATTCCGAATTTATCGACCCGGAAGGAGATCTTACCGGCCTTTACTTCTGCAATGGCACTACTGACATCCATCGTCACTGTTCCCGTCTTCGGGTTTGGCATCAAACCACGGGGACCCAGAATTCGTCCAATTTTACCGAGCTGTGCCATCACCGTAGGCATGGCAACGATCACATCGATATCAGTCCAACCATCGGCGATCTTCTGGATATATTCGTCCAGACCTACATGATCAGCGCCAGCAGCCTTTGCTTCTTCCTCCTTATCCGGAGTGACCAAAGCCAGAACCCGCTTCGTTTTACCTGTGCCGTGGGGCAGTGAAACCGTTCCCCGCAAAGCCTGATCCGCTTTCCGAGGGTCGACGCCTAGACGTACATGTACGTCTACTGAAGCGTCAAATTTGGTCGTGTTCACCTCTTTAACGAGGGTCAGTGCCTCCTCGAGGGAGTACAACTTTGTGGCATCTACTTTTGCCTCCGCGACCTTTCTTTTTTTCGAAATCTTGGCCATTATTCAACGATTTAGGTGATAGCGTATCGGTATGGTGGCCGATACTCCCTGTGATTAATATTTCCTGATTACTTGCCCCAGGGCGGTGTTCCACTGACAGTGAAACCCATAGAGCGAGCAGTGCCGGCGATCATTTTCATCGCAGATTCAATGGTGAACGCATTGAGGTCGACCATCTTGTCTTCCGCAATCGCCTTTACCTGATCCCAGGTGACCGCCGCGACCTTCTGACGGTTGGGCTCGGGAGACCCCTTGCTCACCTTGGACGCTTCGATCAACTGCACGGCAGCTGGTGGTGTCTTGATGATGTAATCAAAGGACTTGTCCTTATACACGGAGATCACCACTGGCAATACCTTTCCCATACGATCCTGGGTATCGGCATTGAAGCGCTTGCAAAACTCCATGATGTTCACACCTTTGGCACCAAGAGCAGGTCCAACAGGTGGCGCTGGATTCGCTTGACCACCCTTAACCTGCATCTTAATGAATACTTCGATTTCCTTTGCCATCGTATTGGCGTATTTTAAGCTTGTTTCTCAACCTGGAGGAAGTTCAATTCCACTTCCGTACCCCGGCCAAAAATTTTAACAATCACTTTCAGTTTCTTTTTCTCTTCATTCACTTCCTGAATGTCACCGACAAATTCGTTAAAGGGCCCGTCAATGATCTTGATGGTCTCTCCAACCAGGAAGGGTTCGATCATGGCCTCCTGCATTTCCTGAGATTCATCCACCTTGCCCAACAGTCGATTGGCTTCAGACTGTTGCATGGGAATCGGCTCATTCTTGCCCAGAAAGTGGATCACATTCGGAATGTTGGCGATCGTCGAGACGACCTCTCCTGAAAGTCTGGCCGGATCCGCTTCGATCAGAATATAGCCCGGAAGAATATTCCGTTCCATGATGACCTTCTTTCCATTACGGATCTTATAGACCTTCTCTGAGGGTACCAAAACGGATGTGATGATATCCTGCCAACCACTTCTCTGCACTTCAAAGTCGATCCTCTCTTGGATCTTCTTCTCTTTACCACTAATTACTCTGAGTGAGTACCACTTATTTTCTTCTGCCATATCGGGGGGCAATGATTTATATACCGTAGATCATATGTGTTCCTTGTGTGGAAATTGTATCCATCACAAACACCACAAGCGCGATCAGCAATGAAGCAATAAGCACCACTACGGTTGAACTCGTCAGGTTTGGCCAAGTAGGCCAGGTCACCTTGTGCATGAGCTCATTGTAGCTTTCCGTCAGATACAACCGAATCTTATCCATTGTTCGCTTTCTTTTACATTCCTTTCGATCGTCGCCTTCGCATACGTTCGTCCAGAATCGGTTCAGAAATCAGATCCAAAACGGTTTTGGTCAGATCAGATTCCTCTGGGTTCAAAAACCTGGTCTCCAGGTCTCTGATTTTGCAGGGGAGACAGGAATCGAACCCGCAGCCTACGGTTTTGGAGACCGTCGCTCTACCAATTGAGCTACTCCCCTTTTCAGAAACGTGAAAAATTAAGCACCCCTGGAGAGATGCTTAATTTTCACATTTCTTTGCGAGATCCACAAAGGATCAGGCTATAATCTCGGTCACCTGGCCAGCACCTACTGTACGACCACCTTCACGAATAGCGAAGCGAAGACCTTTTTCCATAGCAATGGTGCTCAGGAGTTTGACCTCTAAAGTCACATTATCACCTGGCATGACCATCTCTATACCACCTGGCAGGGTTACATCACCCGTTACGTCCGTTGTACGGAAGTAAAACTGTGGGCGATATCCGTTGAAGAATGGTGTGTGACGACCACCTTCATCTTTGCCTAGGACATATACCTCGCACTTAAAGTGCTTATGTGGCTTTACAGTCCCTGGCTTGCAGATTACCTGGCCACGGCTGATTGCTTCTTTTTCAATACCCCGCAGGAGGATACCAGCGTTGTCACCAGCCTCTCCACGTGTCAGGAGCTTGCGGAACATTTCCACACCTGTAACTACAGATGTCAGCGGCTTTTGATCATCTGCCATCATACCGACGATCTCCACAGGGTTACCCACTTCGATCACACCACGTTCGATACGACCTGTAGCAACTGTTCCACGACCGGTGATCGAGAATACATCCTCGATCGGCATCAGGAAAGGTTGATCTACCAGACGTACTGGCTCGGCGATATCACTGTCGCAAGCCGCCATCAGGTCGCGAATAGCCTGAACAGCTGTCGCTTCACCTTCCAACGCTTTCAAAGCAGAACCTTTGATGATTGACGCATTGTCACCATCAAACTTATACTGGCTCAGCAGTTCGCGAACTTCCATTTCTACCAACTCCAACATCTCTTCATCTTCAACAAGGTCAACCTTGTTCATAAAGACAACGATGTTTGGAACACCTACCTGACGCGCCAGCAAAATGTGCTCACGTGTTTGAGGCATTGGTCCGTCTGTAGCCGCGACAACCAAGATCGCACCGTCCATCTGAGCAGCCCCTGTGACCATGTTCTTCACGTAATCCGCGTGACCCGGACAATCCACGTGAGCATAGTGACGATTCACCGTCTGATACTCTACGTGTGCTGTGTTAATCGTAATACCGCGCTCTTTTTCCTCAGGAGCAGCATCGATTGAGTCATAACTCGCCTTCTCAGCCAGTCCGTCTCCGGCTAGTACTGTTGTGATGGCAGCGGTCAATGTGGTCTTCCCGTGGTCAACGTGACCAATGGTCCCGATATTCAAGTGCGGCTTAGTTCTTTCAAACGTTGCTTTAGCCATTTTTTTGGGTTTTAACAGATTTTAAAAATGCGATCATCAGTTATTTAGAGCCAATGAAGGGATTTGAACCCTTGACCCCTTCCTTACCATGGAAGTGCTCTACCCCTGAGCTACATCGGCTGAAAATCAAGTTCTTCTTCAACTCCATACGGTGTGAAAAAGGATTTGTTTCTTCACCAATGTCCTCTTCTCGGAGGTCCAATTGCGTGTTGCCGGTTAGCCGGTACATCCCAATTGATGTGGTGACGAAGCCTCTTCTCTTTTGAAAAGGACAATTGAGCGGGTGATGAGACTCGAACCCACGACCCTCAGCTTGGAAGGCTGATGCTCTACCAACTGAGCTACACCCGCCTATATGTTCTCCCCATTTTCTTCCAGAACGATCCAACGTTCTTTTTCGAAAACCGGGACAACCACTTTGCCTTATTTTGGAAAAACAAGGCAAAGCTTGTGGGGGCGGTTGGATTCGAACCAACTCAGCCAAAGGCACCAGATTTACAGTCTGGCCCGGCTCTCCAACTCCGGCGCGCCCCCTGTTATACCTTGAAAAATCAGGCTTCAAGCAATAGAGCGAACAATACCGTCCCTCTCCATTCTACCCCCAAAACGTTTCAATCTGCTGGTGGAGCCAGCAGAGGGACTTGAACCCCCGACCCGCTGATTACAAATCAACTGCTCTACCAACTGAGCTATGCCGGCTGATCACTCTACTAGCAGATTTCGTTCTTTTCAGCTGTAAAATCCATCAGGTCCACTCCACAATATGTGAAATATCAGCAGGATCTTATTCAGCCTAAAACCTGTTTTCTAAGGCTATTTTCCAGTAATTCAATGACTTAATGAACTCTTTCCTTTGAAAGCGCTTGCAAAGATACACCTTTCTATATGATGAGAAAAGATTTGCCTGAAAATTTATACATGGAAAAGGGCTGGTTTTTTCTCACCAGCCCTTCAATTGCCATTATGCCGTAGCTGAACGCCGTTGCCGGACATTCCCCCGACGCTCTTTGAAGCGGATAATCTGTCGCCGCAAGGTAGTTGTCGACTTCTCAACAGCTGTCTCAAATGTCTTGGCTGTCTGTTTGGTAAACAGGTTCGCCCCTGGAATATGCAACTTCACTTCCGCCACCTTATCCCGGACCTGGCCCGAATTCTCCAGACGAAGAATGACTTCCGCTCCCTGGACATTCCCATTCAAACTATCCAGCTTGGATAGTTTCTTTTCTATAAAATCAATCAACTTTTGATCAGCTGTAAAGTGTACTGATTGGATCTTCACATTCATATTATCCATTTTTTTTTATGAAAGATGGCTCACCCACCGGACGTTTCTGCCCTCGTGGATGCGCTTGTAGATATGTTTTCTTCAAATGCGCGATCTGTGTATGGGTATACACCTGTGTAGAAGCAAGTGAACGATGACCCAACAATGATCGGATGGACTGCAGATCCGCTCCAGATTCAGCCAGGTGGGTAGCAAAAGTATGACGCAAAATATGCGGACTCCTCCGTTCCAATTGGCCGACCGACATCAAATAGGTCCGTACAATTCCGTACAAAGACCTTACCGATAATGGTGTTCCCTTTGTCGTCAGTAAAAACGAATCTTCGCTCGATTCCAGTATATGATCCTCCCGTTTCTTCATATAATATCGAAGCATATCACTCAATCCCTGTCCAATAGGTATGATCCGTTCTTTTCCCCGCTTTCCCATAACTCGGATCTGACCTTGTGTTAAATCGATACGCGACGAATCGAGGCCCAATAACTCTGAACGTCGCAGACCTGTCTCATACAGCAGGTGGAGGATCAACCTGTCCCGGACATCGACGTATGAATCACCCTGGGGGAGTTGATCGAAGAACTGTTCCATCGACGATGATGGAATAAATGTGGGAATCCGGGTCTTCTTGCGGGGTAACGATACCCCGATGACCGGATTGGCCTCCAATCCATGACGTCTTTGCAGAAACTTGTAAAACGCCTTGATAGAGGACATCTTACGTCGAATCGTTGAAGACTGACAATTGGCCTCCATGAGGGTCACTGCCCAGGAACGGATCATCACAGGCTTGACAGCCTCCGGGCGGTCAATGCCATACTGATCAAGCAAATAGGAAAAACACTGCTCGATATCCTGATGATAGGCCGTAACCGTGTGAGGGGATCTGCGCTTCTCCAGTTCCAGATAGGCTCTGAAACTCTTCAATTCCATCATCGGCGGTCTGTACAACAATGTTCAACGCCAAGATAAGAGAATTGGAAGAAAGAGGAAATTGATCAGTGCCCGTATGTCCGTTGTCTGTATTCGGCCTTCAAAAAGTTGTAACGCTTCTTAATCGATGGCTTGGTGTAATGCTTGCGCTCGCGCAGTTCCTTGAGGATACCTGCTCGGTCTACTTTGCGCTTATAATTCTTTAAAGCGCGGTCGATCGATTCCGAATCCTTAACTTCGATGATCAACATGGGTATTTGCGATTTTGCGCGCAAAAATATATTCTTCCCCCTGATTTTCCAACAGTATGAAAAAAGAAGTAAAAGGATCTGCCATCCTGAAAAAACCAGAATACCCGGGAGGGATAAAAGCGTTGAAAGCATTTATCAGCAAACACCTCCAATATCCGGAGGAGGCCCTCAAAGAAAAGATAGAAGGGACTGTCCATATTCGGTATGGCATCGACCACACTGGCATGGTGACCGACATTAAGGTCATCAAAGGATTGGGCGGTGGATGCAGCGAAGAAGCCATCCGTCTGGTCGGTATGCTGCGTTTTCATCTTGAACGAACCCGAGGTGTCAGAGTACTCTTTCACAAGAAGATTCAGATCCATTTCAGGCTCCCACCACCACAAGAGGTAAAGTCATCTCCCTCTATCGGGTATACCATCACACCTTCTGTTAAAAAGGCCGTTCCGACAACCACCTCCAAAAAGAGCTATACCATCACAATCACCTATTCCTCCTGATTATCAGCTGAATATATTCAGTTCACGGTTCCAGAAGTCGACGATACATTCGGATGGTATTCGCCAGTCCGTAATATAAGGCGTCGCAGATCAGCGCGTGACCAATAGATACCTCCTGTAGATTGGGCAATCCCCGACGATAAAAGGACAGATTCACCAGATTGAGGTCATGACCTGCATTCAACCCGACGCCCAAACGATATGCTTCGTTACTGCATTCCACATGTGGACGGATCGCCTTTTCGGGAGACCGTGAATACTCCTGAGCAAAGTGCCCCGTATACAATTCTACTCTGTCGGCACCTACGCGCATTGCCCCTTCCACCTGCGCCGGATCCGGATCAATAAAGAGAGAAACTCGAATGCCCTTCTCCTTCAATTCAGCCACGACATCCACCAGAAAGCCGAGATGGCGATGTGTATCCCAGCCTCCATCAGATGTCAGGGCATCCGGTAAATCGGGTACCAGCGTGCACTGATGGGGCGGGAAACGACAGACTTCGTCTAGAAAATGACGCGTCGGATTGCCTTCAATATTGAACTCTGTAGTTACAACATCCAACAAACCGGGGATATCTGAAAACCGGATATGTCGTTCATCCGGACGAGGGTGAACAGTGATCCCCTCCGCCCCGAAATCCTCACAATCGCGGGCAACCTGGAGCAAGTCCGGTAGATTTCCACCGCGTGCATTGCGGATCAATGCCACCTTATTGAGATTGACACTTAAGCGTGTCTTTCCAAGTGAAGTATCCATCCGTCAAAGATAGGTTCTGTCCACTGGACCCAGCCCCCTTTCGATGAATGGTTTTGTGTAGTTTTGGGCGATTCAAATCAGAATATCTTGCGTCAACGTGTGATCACCGGAGCTGTATTTGTCATGATCGTCCTTCTGGGGACCCTCACCGGAAAATGGCCCTTCATCCTGCTCTTCGGGCTGATCCTCTTTGCCTGCCTATGGGAGTACTATACTCTGATCGCACCAAAAGATATCTGGAAGGATCTTTGGCGGAAATATTCGGGCATTGTCTGGGGTATGATCCCTTATGTGATCGGCATCTATCTAGCTCATGGGGTCACTATGCCTGGCAAACAGCTGGCCTTGTTCGTCCTGCTGTATATGACAGCCTTGCTGGCCTGGTTTTTTATTCCGGAATTGTTCGTCCGGCGATCAGAACGTTTCTCCCAGGCTGCACTTGGCTTAACCGGCCTGATCTATGTAGCCCTTCCCTTTGGCTGTTTGCCCATGATCACCATTGCAGAAGGCCATTATTCCTACCATCAGGTGTTGGCCATCCTGTTGCTGGTCTGGTCGAATGATACTGGTGCCTATCTCAGTGGGATGCGCTGGGGCAAACGTTTGTTGTTGCCACAGATCTCCCCGAAAAAGACCTGGGAAGGCTGGCTGGGGGGGCTTATACTTACCCTACTGGTCGGTCGGCTTCTCGCCCTTCTTCTCGACAGCTGGACGATTCTGGACGGGTGGATCATTGCAGGACTGGTCTCTATCTGGGGCCCCCTTGGCGATCTGGTGGAATCCATGTTGAAACGAGAATTCGAAGTCAAAGACTCCGGCCAGCTATTGCCCGGTCACGGAGGTGTTCTGGATCGGTTTGATGCTTTTCTTTTTGCTCTGCCACCTGTTGCCCTATACTGGATTGTTTTACGATAAAGGAGGAATTGACCCAAGCACGCTATTTTTAAGGTCTCAATAACGAATATGCGCTATCACAAAGAGGGCCACAGGCCTCTGATCTTTACTGCCGTCATCATGCTCCTGGTATTGGCTGCCATCCAGAATGGTCTGCCAGTTCTCACCTTGCCGGCATTAGTCGTTTGCATTGGTCTCTATGCTTTTATTCTCAACTTCTTCAGACATCCCGAACGACCGATCCCCACGCAAGATGAGCGGATCATCTATGCGCCCGCCGATGGCAAGATCCTGGTCATGGAAGAAACAGATGAACCTGAATTCCTCCAGGAACGGCGGGTGCAGGTCAGCATATTCATGTCGCCGTTGAATGTCCATGTCAACCGATATCCCACAAGCGGAAAGATCATATACTCCAAGTACCATCCGGGAAAATTCCTCCTGGCCTGGGATCCAAAATCCAGCCTGGACAATGAACGGACGACCGTCGTTCTGGAAAACAACTGGGGGCGTGTACTGGTCAGGCAGATCGCCGGCTATGTTGCCAGACGGATCATTTGCTATGCCGAAACAGGTGATATGGCTCAGCAGGGAGAGGAAATGGGCTTTATCAAATTTGGTTCAAGGGTGGATCTGTTCCTGCCCAGGAATGCCGAACTGTGTGTCAAGCTACAGGATGTGGTAGTAGGTAATCAAACCATTATCGCACGGTTGGCCGAACCAGGCCAATAGCCCCTCGAATGAATGCTTCTGGTAGAAGTGACCTTATTGGGTCACGGACATTGGAAATGTGTGGGTCGCATCCCCTTGGGTCACCCGAAGGAAATAGGAACCGGTCACCAATGACGCAGGAACAGAAACACGCACTTGATGATCCTGGATCGTACAGCTCATCCGCTGAATGATCCGGCCATCCAGATGCAATATTCTCATGTCAATCTGTCCAGTCAGTTCATTCGGCAAGACCAACTGCAATGATGTACCTGCCGGTACCGGATTGGGGAAAAGTTGGCTTCCGGCAAGGACATCCGAAGGAGAAAGTGCCGAAATAGGTCCATTCGCGATCGGCTCCATCCAACTGTTCAGATAGGTGTACTTCCCATTGGCATAGGTCCAGATGACACCGAGGATGTATGAACGGTCAATCGCCAGTGAAGGGAAAGACTGGACCCCGGGAAAGATCAGTGATTCACCTGCCTGAACATCTACGGTCATACTGTTTCCAAACGGATTCCCTTCGATCGCATTCAGCAGGACATTCCGATGAACGGCGTTTGAGCCCTGAGCTGACTGGCTGTGAACCAAGCTATCTTCAATGATATAATAACCGACAAAGATCTCACCCTGATACGGTTGAAAGAACTCCACCCGCCCCTGGACTGTAATATCTTCTTCCTGGAATCCTGTCAGCATGCCGATCCCGGCTACAGGAGATAGTTCGGCTGCCTCACTGACAGCAGTCATCAATCCGGAGAGAGACGAACCAGCTACTCCATTCACAAAAAAGGTCGGAAATCCGCCATTCCCTGAAAATTGAGCCAGCAGCGCTCCATCCAGGTCATTGGGTGGTTTCAAATCGCTACTGGTACTATGCAAAGCGATGCAGAAAGCCTGATCTTCTGTTTCATTGATCAAATCCTTAAACCATTCCCACCCCCAGGACCCGCAATTGGGGCACCAAGTAGCTGTTTTCTTGACAACAAGGGACATTTGTTTCTCTTGAACTTCCTGCGCCTGGCCCACTGCCAGGATGAAGCAGAAACTGAAAAGCAGGGAAACGGTACGGAGTATAGAACGATTCATCAGGATCATCATTGATTAAACAAGCGAGTACGGCAGAATCAACACTCTGCCGAATCAGAAGGTTCGAAAAATTACAATTTTTATCGGTCGGCCAGTTCTGACTTAAGGAAGTCGATCACCCGAACCTCCATCGCATCCACGCCCCGTAACTGGGCCAGGTACCAGGATATCCAATCTCCCAGGTGGACCTGATACATGGTCTGCTCCACCAAACTCTGACCTTTTGAGTACACTTCGATGAAACTACCGGTATAGTGGCTGATGATCTCCTTATTGATATCCAGTCGCATTTGATTGCGATTGTAGTCATCATGGTTGCGGAAGACAAGGACTGCCAAATCATCTCGTCGGTCCCGCCAGCCGACCAACTCATTATGGTTCATTTCGGGAATCACATGGTGCCAACACAAGACTTTGGCATTTTCATTCAATTGCTGCCGAAACCGCAATGCGACAGGCTCCATTCGATCCGTTGTGTAGATCACTGTGGTCTTGCCGTGCAGTAACGCCGCTATCCGTTCCGCTCTGTCCCGGATGTCCCCCATTTCCTGACGCAGGGTTTTGGCAGCATACCCGATCTGGTCAAGTGGCGTTCGATCGATCAAACCGAAGCGCTCGAGAATAGACAGTTGCTGTACCAGTGAATACCCCAGGCAAGCGCGTGGACTCGGCCAATTGTCAGGCAGTTGGATGAAATCCAGACCTTTGTCTTTTGCCAACTGGATCAATTGTCCACCGGAAGAAATGACAATGACCTTTGCTCCAGTCTGGAGCAATTCGCTCATGGCGATCAATGTCTCCTCTGTATTTCCGCTATAGGAGGAGGCGATGGCCAGGGTATGGGGCCCTACCCATTTGGGGATCTGATAACTTTTACCGACGATATAAGGCACTGGACACGTGTGGCGAACAAAAGAGGAAACAAAGTCCCCCCCGATGCCGGAGCCCCCCAGTCCAGTTACAAATACCTGATCGATCCTGTCGGGAGCGGCTAATTTTGCATTCGCCCCTATTGCCAGAGCCTCTTCCAATTGATCGGGAAACCTGGCAATCAATTCATCCATCATGACAATTGTCTTATTTTCGATGATCGGCAAAACTACACATTGTCTTTGGTCAACCTCTCCTTGAACGCATGAAGAAATCGCAAATTGGACAGAGAGGCGAAAATCTTGCCACAGAATATGTCATCCGGAAAGGCATGAAGATCCTGGCCAGGAATTGGCGAAGTGGTCGGCAGGAGTTGGACATAATCGCCCTGGATGGCGACCAGGTTGTCTTTATTGAGGTCAAAACAAGGAGTAGCCAGCGGTTTGGACAGCCGATCGAATTCATCACAGCGACGAAACAGGATCACATGGTCAAGGCGGCTACTCAGTGGCTGATGACAGAGGGATGGGAAGGTGAATTCCGATTCGATCTCATAGGCATTCTGTCGTATCCAGATGAACCTGCACAGATTCAACATGTTCGTGATGCGTTCTTCCCATTCTTTTAACAATATCCAGGATCTCTTTCTTGGTTCTTCCGTGAAATGAGCTTATCTTTGCCGACCGTAAGCAGATCCAAGCTAAAAGATCATGAAAAAAGATACTCATCCGGAAAATTACCGGCTCGTCGTATTCAAGGATTTCTCTGTCGATGAATCCTTCATCACACGAAGCTGTGTTGCCACAAAAGACACCATTACCTGGGAAGATGGCAAGGAATATCCTCTTATCAAACTGGAAATTTCCAATCGATCACATCCTTTCTTCACGGGTAAAATGAAATTCGTTGATACTGCTGGACGTATTGACAAATTCAACAAGAAATTTGCAAACAGCAAGTTCGCGAAATAAATTGCGAAGAAATAACCGAACAATTTCAAAACCCCTTTGTGTCTGCAAAGGGGTTTTTTAATTTTAACCCATGCGGAACCTCATCCTCTTTGACACCGACGAATGGCGCCAGCTTCTTCCCCTCACCTATACTCGTCCAGCAGCGGAGTTGCGCTGTGGAATCCTGCGACTTCGTGAGAAGTGGTCTCTGCAGCTGGATGCTCAGGCTTCGTACGTCACCCAGGAATATCTGACGGACAAGTACCCTATCCGTATCGAGGAAGACAACTTTCTGGTGAACGGAATGGTCATGCCTTCTGATACCCTGGTACGATTGGTCAGACAACTGGATCCGGGTGAGGCATTACTGCTGGATGATGAGTTGATCGCAGCTCGCTTGGAGCGAGCCCAATTCGACAAACTTCTCAACAATGATGATATTGGAGACTTGAGAGGATATGAGCTGGATCCAACAGATGTCACCATCATCTCCAAGCCCTGGCATTTGTTTGAATACAATGCCGCTGCGATCGCATCTGATTATCAATTGCTTACCCGCAACCGTCAATCCGCACCCATTCCGGATCATGTCATCGCCATTTGCCCTGAGCAGATCTTTATCGAACCGGAAGCCACCGTCCTTCCCTGCACCTTGAATGCTACAGATGGCCCGATCTATATTGGCAAGGGATCCACCATTATGGAAGGTGCCATGGTGCGAGGCCCGTTTGCGCTTTGCACCGGAGCTACCGTCAAAATGGGCACCAAGATCTATGGTGGCACCACTATTGGGCCCCACTGCAAAGCTGGCGGTGAGATCAGCGCCAGTGTTTTCCTCGGTTATTCCAACAAATCACACGACGGATACCTGGGTAATTCTGTCATTGGTGAATGGTGTAATCTGGGGGCGCAAACCAATGTGTCCAACATGAAAAACACCTACCAGGCAGTCCGGCTCTGGAATTATGGTACGAGCGGATTTGACACCACAGGCCTGCAGTTTTGCGGATTGATCATGGGTGATCATACAAAGACCGGAATCAACACCATGTTCAATACAGGGACGGTGGTAGGTGTCGCTTCCAACATCTTTGGGACTGGGTTCCCACGCAATTTCATTCCTTCTTTTTCATGGGGAGGCACATCCGGATTCAAGACATACGAATTCGAAAAAGTAATTGAAACAGCAACGGCGGTCCTCGCCCGCCGCAATCGTGAGTTGACCCCTGAAGAGATCGTGATCCTTCGCCATATTTTTGAAGAATCCGCTGCATTTCGTTCCTGGGAGAAGACCGCAACTCCTTCCTGATGCGGGTCGCCAGGTGGAAACGCTGGCTCAGCCATCTGATGGAGATAGAGATCGAACATCTCTCCTCAGACCTGCATGAGTCGCTGACGGTCAGTTTGATCAAAGGACGTATCCAGCTATATGCCGATAAGGCGATCTATTCCTTTGAGGATCTCTATTCGAATTTCGCTGAAGCGTTCAACAGGATTGACCTGGGCCGACTTCCCGGCAAACGAGTTCTCGTCCTCGGCCTGGGTCTGGGATCAGTCATTCAACTGTTGGAGCAAAAACATGATTTTCAAGGAGAATACACCGCTGTAGAATGGGATGAGGCCATTATCTATCTAGCAGAGAAATACACGCTCCATCAAGTCCATGCCCCCATTTGGACGATCGCAGGCGATGCGGAAATCTTTCTGGAAACATATGCAGGTGACCCATTCGATCTGGTCCTTGTGGATATTTTCCAGGATGACCACATACCCGAATATTTTTCATCCAGGGCTTGTCTCATCGCCCTCCAAAACCTGCTTCATCCCCAGGGATTGATGATCTCCAACAGACTCTATCGAACCAAAAAAGATCAGGAAATCACCGATCAATTTGCCAGGGATGTCTTTCTGCCAGTTTTCCCCGATGCACGAGGATTGACCGTTGAGGGCAATCGCGTGCTCTTCCAGGATGCTGCTTATCTAAAGACGGTGTAAATTTGCATCTCAAATCAGACAACCATGTTTACGATCCATCCATATTTGAAATTTGCATTGATCATCCTTCTTGTCGGTGGAGGTGCCGCTTTGTGGGCATCGTTGGGCATCTGGTACGGTATCTTCTTTGTGTTTATCGGAATCGTACTCCTGGTCGGGTATTTATTGCTGGGGACCATTCAGTCTGCAGCAGAACTTATGCAGAAGATGGATTTTGATGGCACTGAAAAACGCTTGGGTCTCACCTTCTTTCCCAAACTGCTCTACAAGCCGAACCGAGCCTACTATTACCTGATCAAAGGCACCCTGGCGATGCACCGCAAACAATACGAGCTGGCCGAACCTTTGATGCTGCAGGCAGACGACATCGGCCTGCCTTCTGATAATGAGCGTGCCATGATCTACATGCAGCTTTCCAATATTGCCGCTTCAAGAAATAACTGGACAGGCGCCTTGGTCCACTTCCGCAAGGTCAAAGAGTTCAAGGTGACCGAACCTGCCATGAAGGAACAGATCAGAGACTACGAGAAAGCATTGGGCAATCGCGGTATGGCCAAAGCCGGGATGCGCGGTGGTATGCAAGGATTCCAGGCCGGTGGAAAACGCCGCCGTCCTAAGATGAGATGATCCGCCGTTTCAACGCCGAAACAGATCCGAAGGTGATAAAGACAAGAGTCAGGAAACCTGCGATCCTAGCCAGGATATCCCCCCAACGGGTATAGAAGGTGATCTCGTCATTCAACCGAATGGTGCCACTGAATGCCCTCGTCTCACCATAAGGTTGGGGCTGATGTATTTCACCTCGCTGATCGATCAAACAGGAAATACCGGTATTCGCTGATCGGATGATATCCCGCCGGGTTTCAATAGCTCGCAGCGCTCCAAACCGGAGGTGCTGCCGGTGTCCGGGTGTCAGATCCCACCACCCGTCATTGGTGATGATGGCCAGCACCTGGGCTCCTTTACGGATATACCCTCCACAATACTCTCCAAACACAGACTCATAACAGATGGCTGTTCCTAATCGCATGCCGTCATGGAGGAAGGTCTGTCGTTCTTCTGAACGTCGCAACCCTTCCAGTGATCCTCCCAGTTGGTCCACCAGTGGTTCCAGAAAAAAGAGGACTTTACGAAAGGGAAAGATCTCCGCTCCGGGCACCAGCTTTCCTTTGATATAGATCTGAGTTTCCTCATGCGCGCTCAACTGTGCCGACAGATTATAGGCTTCCCACCATAGCGTATCCTGACCCGGACGGAGATACGGACGCCTGGCCGGACTCTCCTCACTCCATGGAAGGAATCTGTAGGGATCCAGCCCCAGGATCAGGGCACAGTTCGGAAAGGAGTCCATCAGTGTTTGCAAATCACGAATAACGGGCTGACCGTCTATTCGATCCAGGTCAAAATTGCCATAGGATGTCTCCGGAAATACCAGATATCGAGTCTTCGGGGTTAGAACGGAACGAGCTAAAGTCAGAAACCGCTGATGCTGGACTTCTTGTGGCACTTCAAACTTTTCGTAATGGGGCTCAAAATTAGGTTGAACCACTGCCACCTCTATCTCCTCCCCTTTCGGCCCCCACGTGGCAAACATGATCAACGAGAGAGTCATCGGGATCAAGATCCAGCCCATGACTGGAAACCATTGCCTGACCCCAGGAACAGCCTTGTTCACGGTATAACTCATCAACAGCTGGAAAAAGAGGATATTCCCGATCCAGATCCAGAGAGTACCACCAAAGCCACCAGTGATGGAATACCATTGGATCAGAGATGGCCATTCGGCTAAGGCATTCCCAAGACTGAGGAATGGCCAGGTTAGATCCCAATGCAAATGGGTCCACTCGAACATCATCCAGAATGAAATGAGGGAGGCCCACCGAAACCGATCACCTATTACTCTGCGTAGCAAATGATACCCCAGCACGGGAATCGTCATCAGCCCGGCATTGACCACATTGGCAAATATACCGGCAAAGAATGCAGTGTTGGTCACCCAGAACGTACTCAGAATATTCCACAGCAGGAATGCGTGAAATGCATAGAAAACAAGCCGGCGCCCGGCACGCGGTTGTCCAGCCAACTCCTGTTCGATCAGGATCAGAGGGACAAATGCGATGAATAAAAGAGGTGCAAATGGTAAATCTGGAAACCCTAACCACAAGAGAACACCCGTCAAAGTGGCCAGATGAAAATGACGGTTTGGCCCACCCACTTTCCAAATCTTAGGAACAAATATGGCCAGGATCCCCAACCAGGCTCCCAGAAGAAAGGGCAATGCCCAATATCCCCACAAGGGTTGTTGGCTCATCTTCCAGCCAGCAATGGCAGCCGCTAGAACACCCAGAAAACCTGCCAGAATACGGACCTGTTTTGAACTTGATTTCATAGGAATGGGGTCAACTGATGATGCATCCAGGAGGAAGGGTTTCCCCGGGTAGGACAAAATGTAATCCCCCATCCGGGCCAGTGGCCATCAGGATCATGCCTTGTGAGGTGATCCCCTTCAGCTTTCGCGGTGCCAGGTTGGCGAGGACAAGGACCTGCTGACCAATGATGGCCTCCGGTTGGAAGTATTCGGCAATACCGGAGACAATAGTCCGCTGATCAAACCCCAGGTCGACTTCCAACTTCAAAAGACGATCGGCCTTGGCCACCTTTTCGGCAGAGCGAATGGTCCCTGTTCGGATATCGAGGCCAGCGAACTGATCATACTGGATTTCCGGCTTTTCAGGTGCAAACGCATGGCTTTCACTTGTCTCTTCCTCTGCTATCGGTACTTCAGTAGCATGCAGCCGTGCGATCTGCTCCTCAATAACCTCGTCACCGATGCGATCAAACAAGTGCCCCACCTCACCTGTCTGATGGCCTGCGGGCAAGATGGCCTCTCCAGCCTGGATCAAATCCAGAATCTCCTGTATTCGGCCCTTCTCCCCTCCTGTCGGGCACCCAAGAAAGGTATCCAGGCGATTTGCGGTAAAGGGCAGAAACGGACGCAGTACCCTAGACAGTGCTGTCACGATCTGAAGACTGATAAACAGGACCGGTTTAACAGCCTCCGGGTCTGATTGGTACACTTTCCAGGGCTCATTGATCTGAAGGATCTGGTTCCCGGCAGAAGACATTTCCATCACCTTCTGCAGTCCATCCCGAAATGAAAAACTCCGGATAGATGCATCGATCTCACCGATCTGATCAGCCATCTTTCTCAGCCAATCCGAAACGGTAGTCTGATGGCCTTCAGGATCTTTGAAGGTGGCATCCAGATGCACAGCAGGAACGGTCCCCTGAAAATACTTACCCGTTAGCACTAATACTCTGTTGACGAAATTTGCCAGGTTATTCACGAGCTCGCCGTTGTGCGTTTCCTGAAAACTTTTCCAGGTGAACTCACTATCCCGTTGCTCGGGCATATTCCGGATCATATTGTATCGAAGTGAATCTTCGAGACCGGGAAAGTCCCGGACAAATTCATCCACCCAAACTGCCCAGTTGCGCGAGGTTGAGATCTTGTTCCCTTCCAGGTTCATAAACTGATTGGCCGGTACATTGACGGGCAGGTTGTACCCGCCATGCGCCTTTAGAATAGCAGGAAAGATGAGGCAATGAAAGACAATGTTATCCTTCCCGATGAAGTGGATCAGGTCTGTGTCTTCGTCCTGCCACCATTGTCGCCAGTCTCCTCCATTCTCTTCCGCCCATTTTCGAGTAGCTGAAATATACCCGATAGGGGCATCCATCCATACGTACAGCTTCTTTCCGGCAGCCCCCGGAATCTCAGGAGGGACATCTACTCCCCAATCCAGATCACGGGTCATAGCTCTGGGTTGCAACCCGGCATCCAACCAAGACTTACACTGTCCGATCACATGGTTCTTCCATAGAGCAGGGTCGTGATGTGGGGATCCGTCCAGCTCACCCGTATTGATCCATTCACGGAGCCAGGCCTCGTGATTTTCCAGGGGCAGATACCAGTGCCTAGTTGATCGCATCACCGGCTTACTTCCACTGAGTGTGCTGCGAGGGTCGATGAGTTCTGTCGGACTGAGGGTGGAGCCGCACTTCTCACATTGATCTCCGTATGCGTCCGGATGGCCACATCGTGGACAGGTGCCAATGATATACCGGTCTGCCAGAAAACTGTTGGCTTCTTCATCAAAATACTGTTCGGATTCCTTTTCGATAAACTGACCATCGTCAAACAATTTTCGAAAAAACTCCTGTGAGGTTCGATGGTGCAAGGGAGAAGACGTCCGATCATACACATCGAACGAAATGCCGATCGCTTGAAAGGTCGATTGAAACAGAGTATGGTACTTGTCGACGATCTCCTGGGGTGTCAAACCCTCCTTTCGTGCCCGAACTGTGATCGCCGCTCCATGTTCGTCCGACCCGCATACAAAGAGCACCTCCTGCCCCGTTCCTCTCAGCCACCGGACGTATACATCTGCATTCAGATAGGCCCCGGCCAGATGACCGATATGCAGAGGCCCATTGGCATAAGGTAAGGCAGAGGTGACGAGTGTTCGTTTTGATGCTCCCATGGATGGCTTTTTGATCTGGCCAGAATTCTGATCGGTAAAAATACAGGCTTCCTTGGGGTTGGCCGATAAAAAAAGGCGCAATCTGAAGATTGCGCCTTTTCAAGGAATCCGATCCTGGCTTATCCGCCAAAGTCGTCAAAGGAAATATTATCCTCTGGCACGCCCAGATCATCAAGTAATTTGATGACCGCAGCATTCATCATGGGAGGACCGCAGAAGTAATATTCGATCTCCTCCGGCTCCGGATGATTTTTGAGGTAATGGTCGTACAACACCTGGTGAATGAATCCGGTAAACCCGTCTCCTTCGCGATCATTGATATCCTTGGCCACCATCCAGTTGTCTTCCGGCAAGGGTTCAGACAAGGCGATATGGTATCTGAAATTGTCGAATTCCTTTTCAATCTTTCTGAATTGATCGGTATAGAACAGCTCCCGGCGAGAGCGCCCACCGTACCAGAAGGATACCTTTCGGTCCCGGGTCTTCATGGTGTGGAAAAGATGGAAAAGATGAGAGCGCAGAGGAGCCATACCGGCCCCACCACCAATATAGACCATCTCCTTTTTGGTCGGTTTGATGAAAAATTCACCATAAGGACCAGAAATAGTCACTTTGTCACCGGGCACGCAACCAAAGACATAGCTGGAGCAAATTCCAGGATTGACCGCTTTCCAGGTGTTTTTATCGCGGTCCCATGGCGGTGTAGCGATCCGGATATTCAACATCACAATATTCCCTTCAGCAGGGTGATTGGCCATGGAGTATGCTCGAAACTGAGGCTCGTCATTGACCATTTTCAACGGCCAAATCTGGAATTTATCCCATTCCGCCCTGAATTTATCAGGGCCTGCGGGATCGTCCGGATGAGGCGCTATTTGCATATCCTTGAATTCCACCGTAATGACAGGGACATCGATCTGGATATACCCTCCGGATTGGAAATCAAGCGTCTCCCCCTCCGGCAGTCGGACGACAAATTCCTTGATAAAGCTGGCGACATTATAGTTGGACACGACGGTGCATTCCCACTTTTTGATTCCGAATATCTCTTCGGGAATACGGATGTGCATATCGGATCGCACTTTCACCTGGCAGGCCAGCCGCTTGTTTTCTGCAGCTTCTTTTCGGGTCAGATGGTTCAACTCGGTGGGCAGAATATCTCCACCCCCGGAATCGACATGACACTCACACATTGCGCAAGTTCCTCCGCCTCCGCAAGCGGAAGGCAGAAAGACTTGCTTGTCAGACAAGGCAGACAACAAGGTTGCGCCCGGCTGAACAATCAGGGGATTCTCTTCATCGCCATTGACAATGATCTTGACATCACCCTGAGGCACCAATTTCTTTCGGGCATAGATCAGCATCAACGCCAGAGCGAGAATGACCACCCCAAACACCAGTACGGCGTAACCAATGACCGCGTAACTTATCCAGAGGAACATGAATAGCATGTTTAATTCTTATTTACCAGCCATCGTGGCTGGATCGATACCCATCAAACTCATAAAAGCGATTCCCATCAATCCAGTCAGGATGAAGGCCATACCTAATCCCCGAAGGGCAGGTGGCACAATGGAATACGCCATTTTTTCCCGGATCGCTGCAAAGGCGACGATCGCCAAAAACCAACCAAAACCGCCACCGAGTCCAAAGGCTACGGAATTGGAAAAGGTATATTCCCGGCTGACCATGAATAGTGATCCTCCGAGGATGGCACAATTCACAGTAATCAATGGTAAGAAGATCCCCAATGAATTGTAGAGTGCAGGAGATACTTTTTCCACTACCATTTCAACCAATTGCACCATTGAAGCGATCACCGCGATAAACAGGATGAATCGTAGAAAGGTGAGGTCCATTCCAAATAGGCCACCCTCCGCCAGTAGATAGTTGTTGATCACCCAGTTGATTGGCATGGTGATTCCCAATACGAAGATCACTGCCAGTCCAAGGCCAAAGGCCGTTTTCACCGATTTGGAAACAGCCAGAAAGGAACACATGCCCAAGAAGTAGGCCAGGACCATGTTCTCAATAAAAGCCGACTTGATAAATATGTTGATAAATTCCATGATTCTTTAAATTGAACTGACCAGATCAGGAAATGTCAATGAGTTTCGGGTTGCGGCTTCTCTGCACCCAGATCAGGATACCGAGGATGAACATGGCCGCGACTGAAAGGACCATCATGTTATTGTTCATATACCATCCAAACCACGGATTGGTTGATGTATTGACCCAATAGAGGTCTGAAGCCCCGATGATCTTCATCTCCAGTGGGCTCCCCGCCAACAGGCTGCCCTTTCCAAACACCTCCCGGAAGACCGCGACGATGATGAGGATAAGGCCGTAGCCAACTCCATTTCCAATTCCATCCAGGAAAGACCGCCAGGGCTTGTTAGCCATGGCAAATGCCTCCAGACGACCCATCACAATACAGTTGGTAATGATCAATCCGATAAACACAGAGAGCTGTTTATACACCGGAAAGTTGACGGCTTTCAATACCTGCTCAACGATAGTGACCAGTGTAGCAATGATCACCAATTGCACGATCATACGCACAGATTTGGGGATGGTGGAGCGCAACATGGATGTAAACAAATTGGAAAAAGCCGTCACAAAGATGACCGCAATGGCCATAATGATGGAGGGATAGACCAAGGTGGTTACAGCCAGGGCTGAACAGACACCGAGAATCTGAACAGTAATCGGGTTGTTGTCATTGATAGGGTCAGACAGGAGCTTTCGCTCCGCCTTCCCGAACAGAGGCTCTTTGACTTTTACCTCCGGCTGACTTTCTTGCATCACTTCTGCCATACCGTGTTATGATTTTTGCTTGAGCTTGTTGAAATAAGGCTGATAATACTGGATGCCCCTGTACAACATCTCCGAGACACCATTGGATGTCACTGTTGCTCCAGAGATGGCATCGACTTCATTGGTGGGATTTTTCGCTCCCCCCTTTCGGACAATGATGGACGTATAATTCCCATCCTGATCGATGATCTGTTTCCCGGTAAACTGGTCAGGGAAGGAAGGATTGTCCTTGATCTCGGCGCCCAGACCAGGCGTTTCTCCCTTGTGATCAAAGGATGCACCTGCCACAGTCTTCAGGTCTTTGTCCAGAGCAATGGAGCCCCATATCTCGTCCCAAAGACCATTCCCACGAACACTGATGATGTAAAATGTCTCACCTGCTTCATTGGTATATATGTAAAGAGGTAAGAGCCGGTCGTCTTCAGGCTTTTTCTTCTCTTTGGCCAAGTCAATGGATTCTGCGGTCTGGCCTTCAACAATATCCCCAGACATATTGATAACCTTCTGTTCAATCTTGGAGGAGAATATAGATTGAACATCTTTATCCGTCATGTCCTCCAGGTCGGTTCCAGCCAAATGATCCTTTACGGCTGCCAGCACTGCCCGCTTGTTATAGATCTTTTCATTCATTACGTGCTTGGGCCCCAAGAATGTGTTCAGGGAGGCGAGGACTAACGCAGCCAGCGTTGTCATGATCAGCACGAATCGGATGATGTAGCTTGTACTATGCACGATTCAGTCGTTTTTTCATGTTAGCTTCTAACACATAATGGTCGATCAGTGGCGCAAACATGTTCATAAACAGGATGGCCAACATCCAGCCTTCCGGATACGCCGGATTCGAGACTCTGATCAATAAACCCAGAGCGCCAATCATCAAACCATAGATCCACTTCCCGCGATTTGTACCCGCTGCAGTGACCGGATCGGTAGCCATAAAGGCCATCGCAAAGAAAAAGGAACCCATATAGAATTGATAGTACCAGGGGACTTGCATGAATGGAGTGGCCCCCCATCCATTGAAGATCAAGCCCATTACAGCGGCACCAATGAACATAGACAACATGATCCGCCAGGATCCGATACCGATGAGAATCAAGAATACTGCCCCGATCAGAATCAGGGGTTTTGCCGTTTCCCCAATACTCCCGGGGATATCTCCCCACCACATTTGATCCACACTATACACGTGGGTCACAGCCTCCCAACCGCCGGAATACGCGAGACCCAAAGGTGTCGCTCCGGTAAATCCATCGATCACTGTAGCACTGGGATCGAAGGTGGCCCAACCCAGCGAATCAAAAATGCCATTGAAAAAGGACAGGTGAAACCATCCGTAGTCGACTCCCGCTCCAGCAGCTGCAGCATCCAGACCGGACACCCACACCTGATCACCGGAGATCTCTGTCGGGTAGGCAAAAAAGACAAAAACACGGGCCAACAAGGCAATGTTCCAAATATTTCGTCCTGTTCCTCCAAAGGCCTCTTTACCGATCCAGGTTGCAAATCCTACGGCAATGGCCAGGATCCACAATGGAATATCAGGTGGCATGATCAATGGGATCAAAGCCCCGGTGACCAAAAAGCCTTCTTCCACACCATGACCCTTCTTGGAGGCATACCAGATCTCAATGCCCAGACCCACAACATGGGTAACAATGAAGATGGGCAGCACCTTGATCAAGCCATGGATCAGTTTGAGATGCAACCCATCAAATACGCCTGGATATAACCCGAGGGCTGCAAAATGTTGCTGGCCGATGTTCCAGGTGCCAAAAACGTAACACAGTTGCAATGCGATCACCACCATCACCATGGTCCTCTTCAGGTCCATACCATCACGAATATGGACACCGCCCTTCGTGACATGATCCGGCGTATACACGAGGGTGAATACCGCATCATACAACGTGTGGAGAAATGGACTTTTCTTCTTGTCCGGCTCAACCTTTTTCAGAAATTTTATCAATGCACTCATAGCTCGAGTTCGCTGTAGCTTGGGGTTTAGTAGATTATTCCTGCTCGATCATCATATCCATGCCCTGTCGAAGAATCTGTTGTACATGCACCTTGGAGGGACAGATAAACTCACACAGCGCCAGATCTTCTTCAACCACCTCTTGTATACCCAGTCCTTCCATTCGTTCGAAGTTGCCCGCCAGGATGGATTTGAGTAAATGTTGCGGATACATATTGATGGGGGTGACTTTCTCATAATTGCCGGTCACGACAAAAGCGCGTTCTTCTCCATGTGTATTGGTCTCACCTGCAAACGTAGTCCCGGAGATCAGAGAGGAAAGAAAGGTTGGCGAAATGGATGGTCGCGCCTTTATTGGGAACAACCAACCAAACAATTCCAGCACATCTCCTTCTTTGATAACAGAAATTTGATCATCCGATGCGTTGAGAAAATCATCCATCTGTTTTCCTTCACCACTCAGAACATCTCCACTCACCACCCGAACATGATCATGGATCAGTTGGTCCTTCAACAGTTCCTTCAGACTTGCGCCTTGTACGGTCTGGATATAATGAGGGTTCTTCACTTCTGCACCGCAAAGGGCGACGATGCGGGCACTGTCGTATCGTTTTTCAGTGAACAGTTTGCCAACGGTGATAACATCCTGTACACCCAGTGTCCAAACCTTTTCGCCAGGTAAGATCGGGTCAATATGGTGGATCTGCACACCTACATTTCCGGCAGGATGCGGTCCCTGAAACCAATGCTTTTCAACTCCCTCAGCCTTGCTGAATGCCTCATGTGCACCGGACCCGCCTGCATCCAGACCCAGGTGAACTTTGCCTGGAGTCAATTTCTTCAAGACGTCCAGTCCTTGTTGGAATGCATTCTCCTGACCAGCTACGACCAGATTGTTGTCCGGAGCTAATGGTGCCGTATCAAATGTCGATATGAAAATATCGCGGGGGATGATATCCAGGCCAGCAAGAACGTTATAAGGACGTTGTTTGATCAGCGGCCAGGCACCACTTTGTGCAAGAAATTCAACTAACCCCTCTCGGTCGACAGTCTGCAGATCCGGCACGTTCAAGGTGCGATAGGATGGCTTTTTGTCTGCTAGCAAGACTACATGCGTGATCGCTCGTTTGGCTCCGCGGCGAACTTCAACCACCTCACCGGATACTGGAGCTACAAATTTGATTCGCTCCAGATTCTTGTCATGAAACAATGGATCGCCTGCTTTGACGGTATCTCCTATGGCAACCTCAAGTTTCGGGATTGGCGCAATGCCATGGACATTTGTCGGCTGAACTGCAACAGAATTCACCTGGATGCTCTCCACGTTCGAAGTAGCCGACCCCTTCAATTTGATATCATACCCCTTGCGCAAGCGTATCACATCTTCTGCCGTCTGTGATTTGCCTGTGATGTCCTTCTGATTTGGCAACACGGAGTAGTTCGCAAAGTGAAGCACACCCAGTTCCTTGGCGCGAACCTGCAAAAGACTATTTCCAACGGTGATCAGTAAGAAAAAGACTAGAACCACAATGACGATCAAGACGACTGTCAGGGTGGAAGGCTGTTCCCAGATCAGAGCCATGGAGGCTGCCTGGAGGGGCATGAATGCCATAGCTAAGGCGATGAATAAGCAGAACCGTTTCAAAATATGGCGAGGTTTAACCAGCAATAATGGATGCTTTTCTAAAACTCCGGCAAAGATAGATGCTCACCAACGTTTTATCAGTTCATGACCGTGATTTCGATCACTCCGAATTAATTTAGATTTAATCTAAACAATTGGCATCATTAGTCCGAACTAACCATCTGATCCAAATCCTTTTGGGCCAATGCTTTATTCCAAGTGCGCCACCCCCAAAAGGAGAGAATGACATACAGCATAAAGAGGATGACAAAGGCATCAATACCCCGCTGCAAATAGACGCCAATACACACCAGATCAATGATGATCCAATAGATCCAATTTTCGAGGTAGCGTTTCGCGACCAACCAGGTCGTGACCATACTAAAGCTGGTGGTCATGCCATCCACAAGCGGTAAGGCCGCTCCATAACCTGACCAGAAAAAACCCATCCCCAGCCCGAGTACGATACCCGCGCCAATAACCCGGATATGCAAGACAACCGGCATTCTTATGATAGGCTTTTCGTCCGACGAAGGACCTCGTGACCATTCCCACCACCCATAAATGCTCAACAACAAATAAAAGACCTGCAATAAAGCATCGGAGTAGAGCCGGGCCGGCACATACACCAGGAAGGCTAGAATGACTCCAACGATCCCGGCGGGCCAACAGGCAACATGCCGTCTTGCAGCCAGGACCACATAGAGGACATTAAAAAAAACCGCTGCCCATTCCAATAAACTCATGTATGCCAGATATCAAAAGACCCGCCTGTTGAGCGGGTCCTTTGCATGATATTTTCAAGACTGATCACTCGATGATCTCCGCCTGATAGTGCAACTCATGGATGATCGGATATCCAGTTGCCGGGTCGCGCTCTTCCATGATCACATTGATGAAATCATTGACGATATCCCCCGTCTCCTTTTTACTCGTATCGAAATGTGCCTTGATGGTCCCCTTTTGGCCGGGTCCTACTGGCAGCGTTGTCCAATCCAGGGTCATACAATCACACGCAGTACATATCTCGATTGTGACAGGCTTATCACCTGTGTTGGTAAAGGTAAATACATGATCGCGGGCTGCTCCCTTCTTCAAGGGCCCGAAATTCACTTTTTCACTGTCCCAGACCAGGGTCGGCTGCGGTGGATATGCTTCCATTGCCACAGAGTCACCTCCTCCCCTTTTTCGTGTCCGATTGTTGTTATTTCTTCTATTGGCGGGCTCATCACCTTCAACGCTTTTCAAACGCGTCTTCTCGATCTTGATCGAGGTAGGTCCGGAAATGATCTTAAACTCCGTTCGCCGATTGAATCGATGCTGGTCATCTGTACAATCCACCCCATTCACACAATCATTCAAGATCTTGGTTTCACCATATCCAACAGGCTTGATCCGTGTGGTATCAACACCTCTGGCCAACAACCAGTTGGTCGCTGATTGGGCACGTCGTTGAGAGAGCTTTTGGTTATAGTCATCATCCCCGCGCGCATCTGTATGCGAAGACAACTCAATGACCATATCCCCGTATTGCGCCATCAATTCCAGCAGGAGCTGGAGGTCAGGTTCGGATTCGGGTAGAATCTTGTCATCATCATAATCATAATAAATACTGTTCAATCGGATCGGTTCTTCTGTGGTATATACCTCATACTCAGGCTCTTTGGGGATAGGCATCATGACCAGAGTCTTCTTGAAGGTCATATCCTCTTTGATAGAAGCCGTGTTGAAGTCCAACGTATCGCCCACATAACCATCTGCGGAAGCGATGATCCTGTATGCTTTGTCCAGCACAAGTGTAAATGGAGCAGAGCCTTCACCACCAGTAGTAGCGGTCTGTGTCACACCCATTTTGTCGCCGGTCATCTCGATCAGCTGGACTTGAACCCCTCTGAGCAAACCATCCACTTTGCCATCCTTCACACTGGCCAACAGATCCAGCTTGATTGGTGAAATCTGGAAAGTGTAAATATCATCACAGCATGTCCGGCTGTCCAGGGACTTTCCTTCTGGACGATTGGACAGTAAGGCACCTTTATACCCGGTCGCATCTACAGAAAATCCGAAGTCATCCACTGATGAGTTGAAACCTTTGCCCAAATTCTGAGGAACGCTCCAAACAGATCCGTTCCAGTCAGAACTGTATATATCAAAGCCGCCATAACTGGGCAGCGAGGTGGTACTGAAATACAGCCGACCATCCCTGTAAAAAGGGGTGATCTCATCGCCGGGACCATTGATCACATCACCGAGGTTGATCGGATCTGCATAGCTGGTTTCGCCAGTCTTGCGGGCATAGTAAATATCAAAGCCTCCGTGACCTCCAGCTTTGTTAGAGACAAAATAAAGGACCTCAGATCCAAACAACTCGCCAACGCATGGCTGCTTGGCGATCCAGTCGCCATTGACACCTGTCAGTTCATATGCCGGACCCCAACCTGCAGCCTCCTTATTGGACACATAGATCCGGCTCTCCTGCATACTGTCCACTTTCATCAAGACACGTGTAAAATAGAGTCGGCTTCCCTCCGGGCTGACAGAGATGTTACCGGTATTGTATTCTTCCCGATTGATCTTTTCATCCATGGCGCTTCCCGGCCCCCATTTGTCTTCATTCCATTTGGACAGAACTGCTTTGCAATAGACAGGCTCCACATCTTTTCCCAATACCAGGGCTTCATTCAGTTGATATGACGTGTAGTACATTTCCTCACCAGAGGGCGAGATAAATACACTGCCTTCACTGCCGGGATAGTTCACATCACGACCCGCATTGTCGATGGTCATCCGCACCTGATCCTGACTGGCAACGGCCATATTGGCGCCCTCCAGCTCCAGAGCTGCCGCCTGTTTGATATATGGGTCGGCATCTGATTTGACAATATCGTTCAATTCCCCAATGGCCTCTTCATATTTGCCATTCATTTTCATCATCCGGGCTTTCCATAATTGTGCTTCCGGATATTCATCCTTTTTATCCCGGCGCACAATCCGATTGAATGCTGTTTCTGCCCGGCGATAGTCCCTGCTGTAATAGTGAGACAGGGCCAGCTTCCAGGCCACTTCATTGGTCTTGAAGTCCTCGTAAGCTATTTCCAGTTTGTCACGGGCATTGCTATAATCCTGCTGCTCAAACAACTCCAAGGCAAACTTGAGATTGGCTTCGGGAGTAGGCTGATTCGCCGGCTGGCTCCATCCGCTGAGGAAAGTAGCAACGAGCAAACAGACAACCAGGGTGGATCTAACGATCATATGGAGGGAAGATTAATGTGATTCAAACGATTAATAACGTGGGCAAATGATCACCCGCTTGACAGTTGGCTTCTTGAAGATCCGGCCGATATACGAGGCTGCGATCTCAAAACCTCCATTTCCATTGGGCGTCACATCTGAAGTGTTATAGTCCCAACTGACCCCGACGCGCAAGGATTTCCATTGCGCTCCGACAATCACCGGGATGGCGTCACCCAAGCGATAACCCAAACCACCCAACAAGGTGATCTGTTTTTCTTCGTTAAAGAGGTATCCGGCTAAGGCCTGGGCCTGGATTTCCTGAATATTCGTCATGTTCTGCACCAGGATGGCCGGAGTCAGTGACCATTTGTCGGCCAGAGGAAACTCCATATCCACCGAACCTGATATCCGCATCGGCAGCTTGTCTGCATCACCATTTCCACCCCGCAATTTGTAATCCGGCTTATTCAGGTGATTCAATGCCACACCGATATGCAGTGCATTACCCGCTTTTGTGTGGTGGGTGAAGAGCAACCCCGCATGCAGATCAATATAGTCTGTCTTCTCCTGGATAGACATCCTGTCCTGACTTTGGACATTTGGATCCTCCAACTCATCGTACAACTTGATCTTGTCACTGTTCAGGTTGATCCGGCGATTCATGCTTCCTCCTCCGAAACCGAAGGTCAGCACACTGCTCCTCTTCTTGTTCAGAGACAAATGATAAGCGGCCGACATTTGTAATCCACTGAACTGCAATCCGGCAATACCTGCTTTATCTTGAAAAAAGTTGACTCCAACCCCAACCCAGTCCGTTTTGCGAAATCCCCGAATGATGGGTGCATCGACATACAGAGCAGGAGTTTGAAAGGAGTTACTCAAATGCGCCCATTGATCTCGATAGATCCCTCCGATCCGATATGAACCAAAGAATGCCCCTGTATTCGCGGGGTTCAGCATCAGAGGCGACATTGTAAACTGGGTAAAATGCACATCTTGCGCAGGCAAGACCACTGTGCTCATTCCCAGTACAGCACACACGAGTAATTTCTTCAACATATCACTTGTCAATTAGGATGGCGAAATATAGCGGTTTCAATCCAAACCACAAATCATGGTCCAACGCTGAGCCGTTTAAATCCGGTTATTCGCGAAATCTGCCAGCGTCTGGGCAATTTCAGCAGCCGGTTGGCGACGCATGCACTGAAAATGACCTTTCGGGCATTTATCAAATCCGATCTTCGAGCAAGGACGGCAGGATAGTCCGTCCACTTCAAACCTTTTTTCTCTGACCTCTGGTCCAGGCATATACGGATACATTCCGAAGGCGGGCACCGTATTACCCCACACACTGACGATTGGCTTTCGAAAAGCGGCCGAGATGTGCATCATCCCGGTGTCTGGCGTCAACACTCCAGCAGCCTGACGGATAATATCTGCTGAACCACCCAACGACAATTCTCCCGCAAGATTGATCAGATTTGGCCGGTTGAATTGCTCTAGGACAGCCTGTCCGAGAAGAATATCTCCGGGCCCACCAAGTAACAGTACAGGAAGTTCCACATGCTCAAGAATGGATACCAGCAGGTCGACAGGCATTTGCTTGGTCGCATGCGCTGCCCCCAACACAACGACTAGATAGGGCCCTTTGACCCACCTTTGTGGATCCACCTGATCCTCCTTGGAAACAAAATAATCCAAACCCGCTCCGTCATTTTGCACACCGAGTCCTCGTATAGCCTCAAAGTACCGATCTACGATATGCTTTTGGGGTAGCATATCGATCTTGAACCTTGTCAACAGCCATTTCTGTAAGTTGAGCTTGTCAAATGAAATGGACCGGCACTTCAATGCTCTTCTAACCTTCCAGGACCGGACGTTTTTATGCAAGTCAATGACCAGATCAAACTCCTCCTCTTTCAACGTCTGGAGGACTTGTTTGACTGAAGTTGAAAAGGTGTGCACTTTACCTACATACGGATTGGTCGCCAAAAGGGTCGCAAAGGTGCTTTTGGTCAACACATGAACATCCACATTCAATTGCTGATGTAAGCACCGGATGATAGGGGTTGTCAAAACGATATCACCAATCGAACTGAAGCGGATGATCAGGACCTTCTTCATGATACTGGTGAACGTCCTCTGGTCATGATCGGGTCCTCATCAACTTTCATCCGCAGTTGATCAATGTCTTTAGTTCTCACTATTTGATTTTAACCCAAGTGGCCCGTCCATAGGAATGACCATCGATGATCTCCAACCAATAGATCCCGGCATTGATAGCCGACATGTCGATGTAGGCCCCCGTTGACCAGTGATCCACTTCTCTGACGAGTTGGCCCGTCGAATTATAGATACGGAGGGTGGCCTGATCTGGTATACCCGTTGCAGAAAATCCCTCCATTCCGGGATTTGGATAAATGTGAATTTGACTGTCGGATGTGGGTTCGTTGATCGCAGTCAACGTCCGCTTACCATTGGCAAACCACACGCCTCTAGCCCCTCCGTCGATCACCACCACTTCACTGCTCGCCACACCGCTGATCTTGTCGGCATTCAGATCTATACGGGCTAACACCGGATCCAGAAAAAAGTCTGTTTCTGCATCGAACAGCAACTGATCGTCCTGAACACTGTAATTCGGATATCCCAATACAGTATTCTGATAGATCTGACCGACGTCCCCTGTTTCCAGATTTGCACCCATCACATAAAAGTTTTGGGATTGCCCGTCATAAAAGTCGAAGGCCAGGATATATTCGGAGTTCTTCGCGAAAGTGGGATTAGCCACACTGCTGAATTCTGGAATGCTGGTGAACAGTTTGAAGATGTTGCCCACAGCGAAATTGTTAGTCGTCAGATTCCACACTTCAAGGAATCCAATATCCCAATAGTCCAGGATACTACCATCTGAATAGGAGACCAGATTATACGCATCATATACGATATAAGCACCGCTGTGGTCAAATTCCAGGGCATCTGCATAGCGCACTTCATTGGTCACGACCCCTTCGGAAAAGGTTGGATTGTAAAGATTGAAGTCGGTCCAACTGTTCAATCCGAAATCGAAGACCTGGATCACCGGAATGGCATCATCCGGGATGGCCGCAATGCGCGATCCATCCTTGGCGATCGCAACATTCGCCCATATAGGTTGATTCTGAATAATGGATTCAGTGGGTGTTCCTGTGGACCAATCAATAGAGATCAAATGCATCTTCTTATCCGCCCCGACAAAGACGATAAGCGAACCATCATCCGTGACACTGGGTTTGCTTCGGGGAGGTGTGGCACTGAGTGTTTGAATACTCGAACCATCCGGTAGGGATATAAAGACCTTGGACAACATGGCGTCTGAAAAGAGGAGAAAATCATCACCTGGGTTGGAAGGGATATCATCTTGATAATCCCCCGGTGTGCCTCCACCAGAATTGCCTGATCCGATACCCACTGCATTAAAGGCATTTTCAGCGATGGTCACAAGAGGTGTCGCATCGCCAAAGAGATCCTTGCATGACTGCAAGACCGCATACCGGAAGTCGAGAAATTTGGACGACTTGACCAGATATTTGTTCAATGCCAGGTAAAAGACCTGTTCTGCCTGTTCTTTGGTCACTCCGGCATTGGACGCAAACAGATAGAACGCGTGATTGGTGATTCCGCTATTGATATGAACACCTCCATTATCCTGAGTGCCGTTATACTTCTCATTGGTGTGTTTCGGTTGCCATCCTGGGCTCCCCAACCCACTCCCTCCATTATGTGGATCCTGGAGGTCACGCAGAGCTCCCGATGGAAAGACATTGGTTTTGACCACTTCTTCTCCGATGCGCCAATCATCCCGGTCGATCATGGTTGCAAAGATGTCTGCAAGTGATTCGTTGAGTGCGCCGGGTTCCTTTTCATAGACAAGATTCGCCGTGGCTTGAATGACACCATGGGTCATTTCATGGCCTGCAACATCCAGGGATCTGGCCAGGGGCAGAAAGGCTTGATCGCCATTTCCATAGAACATAGCTTCTCCATTCCAGAAGGCGTTGTCCATTGGACCTCCGTCGTCATCCGCAACATTGACGAAGGACAGGATGGTGCCGCCAGAGCCATTGATGGAATTCCGATTGAACGTCTGGCGATAATAAGCGTAGGCAATTCCTGCATTGTAGTGTGCCGATACACCTGCTGGATGATTCCAGGAGTTATTGCCACTTACAATATGAGAGGCCTGAAAACTACCAAGTGCCGGCGAGGTATTCTTGGCGTCTACCGTGAGGATCCCGCCAACCGGTTCATCCGGCAACTGTGAGGGTGCCAGCTTGAACATCGGCTGACTGCCATCCAACATGTAAAAAGTACTGCCCACCTGATAGGTGTGGATCAGTCGAGAGACTCCCTTCAGATCGATCGCGCTAGCGGTAAAGGGCCCATCCATTACAGGAGGGGGCATGTCTATATGTTCCGCGTGCAGACTGCACGTCTCCTGCCTTTTATGGATGACAACATTAGATTGAGCTTGAACATATACGGTCCATCGATGCATAGCATCGGCCATCAACTCCACCTTCCAGCACACTTGTGGTTGAACATCTTCATCACCATAAATGACTAAAATGGGTGGCTGGATCTCTGGTAAAAATGAGGAAGACACAGTTATGGGTCTTGCGTTGACCTCTGTCCGAGCCGTTTGAAGGGCTCCATCCAGGGTCACAAGAGCTGCCGTTTTGACATCTTGGGGAGTAGGTACATACCGGCCGGCAAACAGATGAAGACGACCCAGACGAAAATGGAGCCGACATTCCGACCCATCCACTGGAATACCCTGATAGGTCTGGTAGAAAGACAGAAAGCCTGTATTTTTATCATCCAGGCGCGAATCCATCAGAACCCATTCTTTGTCAGGATCCGAAATGCGCATATCCACTGCTAGACGCATGAAGAACCGCTGGGCCTGCTCCGCAGGTTGGAGTCCGTCCAGGTTAGAAAAGGCGCACTCGACCCAGATGGGTAGTCCACGTTCATCTCTTGCCTGTATCCGCAAAGCTGTCGAAACGGGCGGATTCAAGTCAATGGCTGGATGGGGCAAGGGTACCGACCAGGGGCTCGGTGCGGCCAAAGGCGCTGTATGAGGATTGAGTATCGGTTCCAATTGATCCGCTGGTAAGGCCAGTCCAGTGGCCTTCTGGATCGGTTTGATCTGGGCAAATCCCTGGCTGAAGGTCAACAAGAGTGCAGCGAATAGTATGGTGCGTATGGATCTTTTCATGATAGGGAATTACTTCTGGGGAATGAGAGAAAAAAGGTCTTGAATCAGGCTGGAGAAGGCTGGATCCATAGGCGGCAATTCGCCAGACCAGGTAATGCGCGATCGACGGTCTTTCAACTGTAATCCGGCAAATGAATAAGTATTGCCCATCGTGTTCAGAGAAACTTCGCCGAACAGATGCCGCTCCGCTCGTTCAAACATTTCAGCGGCTTGCCTTCGGGATATGGAAGCCAGGGCAACTGGTGAGGCACCTACCCTGTCTTGCTTCCAGAACTGGCCGTTCTCGAGTAAAATATAGGTTGTCTCTATCCCAGTGAATCCCCCGCCATGTCCAAAGACCAACTGGTGGTCAGGGAGTTTGTCGGCAGTGAATTGGAAAGTATGGCAGGATTGAACCAGAACCATTACAAAAAGAATGAGCATTGGTTTCATTGTCGGGATCTGATGAAGGAGATCAGCCAGAACGGCTTTTTACAATGGCTAAAGATAGTGGAAATCAAGTGATCTTCACCGAATGTTGACGTATTCAAAAAGGGGTTAAAAGTCTGTTAAATGCGTGTCTTCCACTCCTCTTCGTTTGTCCTTTGAGAAAAGAACACTTATTTTTGAAATCAAATCACTTTACAAAGCTCAAGAACATGAAAAAAGTACTCATTTTATCCCTTCTGGTCGCTGGCGCATTGACTGTTCAAGCCCAAACGGCCAAGCATAACTGCAATGGTGCAGCATCGACCAGCCTCACGTCTGAAGTTTCTGATGAAGCTGTTGCCCAGGCAGCATCACTTGATGAGTCCATCGAGCGTCGGGTTTGCGAAACATCCGGAAAAGTATCCTACTACCGCAAGGACGTTTGCCAGAAAAGTGGGAAGGTATCCTACTCACCCGTTTCCTATGATGCAACTAACAGCCAGTTTGTGAATGCATCACCATCTGACCTGAATGCCAAAGGAGGTAAAAGTTGCTGCGCTTCAAAGGGAGCAACGGCTACTTCAGCTTCCAGCAAAGATGAAAAGGGCTGTGCCGGATCAAAAAAAGGCAAGTCTTGCTGCGCAGGAAAAGCCAAAGGCACCAGTGCCTCTATTGCGCCAACAGCCAAGAAAGTGAAGAACGACTAATCCTCGATTAGTCTCCATTAAAAAGCCTCCCGATCGATCGGGAGGCTTTTTTTGTGTGGTCTATCGAACCACGTAACGTTTGGCTGTGACCTCAGAGTATTTCGCAGTGCCGCTCGCTACCTGCTGGAGAATATGCCGGGTCGCTTTGGTGGTCCGCTCAGGCAGTTCATCCTTCGGAAACCAGGCTACGTGCATGAATTTGTGTGCTTCCCGATTCAGAATAGTGCCAGTCCACTTGGTGGCTCGGAAAATGAGGATCATATTGATCATATCCGCTTTGCGTTGATAACAGTAGTGGGCATATTCCAGGTCCTCTTCTCGGATCACGGCGCCAGATTCCTCAAAGGTTTCCCGGATCAAAGCCTGGATCGGTGTTTCACGGACCTGGACCTTGCCACCGATCAATGTATATTTGCCCCCGTTCTTACTGGTCTGCCGCAGTAATAGGATGCGCCCCTCGTCCTCGAGAATCAGCCGCACAATGGTATACCGACGAAGTTGCATGTTTAGGATTTCAGAGTACTAAGTACGTGAAAAGACAGATTTGGTTGGCTGTAAATTGCAACCAATGCCTTTCCATCGGCCAAAGATAATTGCAACAACCTGGTAATGAAAACAAAAGACCCCTTCCAGACCAGGTCTGAAAGGGAATCATTTGATGTGTTAAAGAAGCAGTTTACTTCTTTTTCTTCCGGGTCAGGTCATTGCCAAGCTCTGTCAGTTTATCGGAAATTTCCTGAAACTGTTTTTCAACTGCATCTGCAATGGACTGGATATTTACGGGTTCTCCCTTCATATCTAGACGATCCGCTGCGGTTGTGGCTTTCGGTACGATCACCATCATTACCAGATAGGTGAGCACACCGATCCCTGTAAAGAAGAGAAGGACGAAGATCAAACGGACCCACACAGGATCATGAATCCCAAAGTAGGCTGCTAGGCCAGAGCATACACCACCGACGATCTTGTCTTCCGGGTCGCGATACAGCTTTTTTCCAGGTCGGAAGGTATAATCCGAATCCTTCGTATGCGAGCTCCGACGAGTCTGCTCCTCATTGATCTCTTCATCAAACTGTTCGGGCTTGCCCATGATCCTGATGACTGCGGCAATATCCGGTGAAGAAACGATGCTTCGGTTTCCCAATTGGGTCGTCAGCAGTTCTGCAATTCGTATTTCAATGTCCCCCAGGATTTCATCCTTGCCTTCCAAATGGTGGAAGGACCTTCGAACGGCCTGGAGATAGGCATCCAGTTGGATAAAGGCGTCATCGTCAATTGTAAATGGATGACCACCCAGATTGATATTGATAACCTTATTCATGGATTGTCGGGTTTTCTAGTGTGATTTGAACGGATTGGACAAGTTCTGACCATGCCTGCCGCAATGCGACAGCCATCGTCTCTCCTTCTGGAGTGATACGGTAGTACTTCCGCGGGGGACCGGCGTTGGATTCCCGCCATTCGTATTCCAGATATCCGGCGTCCTTGAGCCGGTTGAGGAGTGGATAGAGGGTTCCCTCTACCACCAGGAGATCTGCAGTTTTCAATTGATCCAGCAGTTCACTGGGATACTTTTCCCCGGTGCTGATCATCGAGAGGACGCACATCTCCAAAACGCCTTTCCTCATCTGGGCTTTGGTATTATCTGTCTTCATGACCCAAATCTACGGCATAAACGGGTATTATGCAAAACAAGCTACCGTGTTGTGGATTGTAGCTTGTTAAGTAATTTTCATATATATCTAGAAATCAATTGATAATAAATTAAAGTATATCGTAATGTAAAAATCGAACGTCGATTATTTGCTGCCATCCATACACCAGATCGGTAAATCTGTCGATAAAAACGCCCCTCTAGATCAAAAACTGACCATTCTCATAGATCAACTGGCCATCGGCAGTGATCCTCCCTTCTTCTGTCATATCCGTGATCATGTCCCAGTGTACCGACGACTTGTTCAGTCCCCCGCACTGTAGATAGGATTGCCCGATAGCGAGGTGAACTGTGCCCCCGATCTTTTCATCAAACAGAATGTTTCGGGACATTTCCTTGATCCTGTCATTGGTCCCAATAGCGGCCTCTCCGAACCGACGGGTGCCCTCCAGTGAAAATATGTGATCCAGAAAGGCCTGTCCTTTGCTGGCCTCCCATCGCTCGATCAATCCATCCTTGACCCAGAGAGTGACTCCTTCCACATCATGCCCCTGGTACAGGCCGGGATAGGAGAAATGGATCTTACCCTGCACAGAATCCTCCACTGGCGAAGTAAACACCTCTCCGGATGGCATATTGTTTCGTCCATCCGAATTGATCCAGGTGCGACCTTTCGTAGAGAACCGAAGATCCACATGTTTCCCTTGATAATGCACATCTGTGCATCCGTTCAACACATTTACAATGCGCTGTTGCATGTCTCTCACTTCCAACCAGGAAGCAACCGGATCGTCATCAAAAAGACGACAGGCCTCATAGACGAAACGGGTATAGGCTTCAGTCGACATGCCGGATTCATGTGCCTGGCTGATACATGGATACTGGCAAAGACTGCGTTTGAGAGACTTGTCTGCGATCCGTTTGAAATAGATATCCTGTGCTCTCTGGTTCGCTTTCGACCGACGGGCCATACGACTTGCATCCACTCCATTCATCTCTTTCAGGTTGTACGGAGCCAGGATTGCGAGATAACATTCAAATTCCTGCATTGCCTGCAGGAAAAATGGATCTTCCTGGTCCAGGATCCGATCCGGTGCCTCATCGACGAGAATGCGTCCCTGCCCTTCAAAGCCGAGATCAGTGAATACCTGGGCACCCGCTCGGGTTGCATGTCGGTACACCTCCCTGACTAATGGTTCGGCAGCCGTTGTAGTCCGGATCAACAATCGATCCCCTTCCTGCACCTCCAGGCAATACTGGACCAGCAGGTGTGCATATTTTTCGAGCATATCCATTGGACAAACATAAGGAAGAGTGGAGAATGGAAGGGCAGTCGAAATCACCCATCACCGCACCCCCAACAACGAATGATGATCGCAGCAACCTAGACGAACACCTGTAGATGATCCTTTCGGAAGTATTACCAGAGCTTTGCCTGATAGGGATATCGGATCCGGTAGATCTCCTTGATCCGACTGGCCAGTCTGTTGCGCAAATCACTGATCCCTTCTCCGGTCTGAGCCGACACTAACGCAATATCATCTCCATATTGACTGACCAACGATTGGAACAACTCCTCTTCTATCTCCTTTTGTGTTTCAGGTTCAAGACGCTCATCAAAGTAGGCATCCCGATAGGCATCCAGTTTGTTAAAGACATAGAATACATCCTTCTCCCCAACCTTCAGCTCATTCAGTGTTTGCGTCACTGTTTTCAGGTGATCCTCATATTGAGGATGCGCGATGTCGATCACATGGATGAGGAGGTCACTCTCCCGCACTTCATCCAGTGTGGATTTGAAACTTTCCACCAGATGGTGCGGTAATTTTCGAATAAATCCGACCGTATCCGACAGGAGGAAAGGCATGGCTTCCCAGACTACTTTTCGAACGGTGGTATCCAGTGTAGCAAAAAGCTTGTTCTCCGCGAAGACATCCGATTTGCTCATCAGATTCATCAGGGTGGATTTGCCGACGTTAGTATAACCGACCAATGCGACCCGGACCATCGCCCCTCTGTTTTTACGCTGGGTCTGATTTTGCCGTTCGATCTTCTCCAGCTCCTTCTTGAGCTGTGAGATCTTGTCGCGAACGATACGACGGTCTGTCTCAATTTCCTTTTCGCCTGGTCCTCGCATGCCGATCCCTCCTCGCTGCCGTTCGAGGTGGGTCCACAAACCGCGAAGCCGGGGCAGGAGATACTGCATTTGAGCCAACTCCACCTGGGTCTTTGCCTGCGCTGTCTGAGCTCGATTGGCGAAAATGTCCAGGATCAGGGAGCTTCGATCTACAATCTTCACTTTCAGCGCTGTTTCCAGCAGGTTGACCTGCTTGCCACTCAGATCGTCATCAAAGATGACGAGGTTGATTTCTTTGAGTTCGACATATTCCGCGATCTCCTCTAGTTTTCCCTTCCCGATGAAGGTTCTCGAGTCCGGCTGAGGCAATTTCTGGGTGAATCGACGGAGCGTCTCTGCGCCGGCTGTTTCGGCCAGAAACTCCAGTTCATCCATATACTCCATGACCTGAGCCTCGGATTGCTGGGAGGTAATGACCCCCACCAATACGGCCTTTTCCTTATCCGGAGATAGTAATCCATTGGCAGTTGCGCCTACATTCCATCCTGTTCCTGACATCATCATTTTCTTACTTCTTGATCAACCACTGGGAGGGATCCTCCCTGTTCTTTCCTTTCCAAATCTCAAAATGGATCTCCGCGGTCCCGCTCACCGGCTGAATGGCCGCTGTACCAACGACAGTCCCTGCTGAAACGACATCTCCCTTCTTGCCAACCACAGTCTCCATGTTTGAATACACGGAATAATACTTCCCATGCCGAATGATCATGGTATTGGCATAACCAGGCACCCATTGAATGCCACTGATCTCTCCATCAAAAACAGCATGCACCGGAGAGGCATCTGCGGTTCGAAAATCAATGCCGGTATTATTGATCCGAACACGAGGCAAGCTAGGATGTTGTTGAGGGCCAAATGTACGTGTGATCGCACCCCTTTCTACAGGCCATCCCAACTTTCCTTTATTCCGAGCAAAATCCCCCGTTGCTTTGGTAATCGCCGGGGAGGCACTTAACTCCTTGCTCCCTGAAGAGCCTTTGCTTTTGGCGGGACTTCTCTTTTTTGCCTTTGCTTCCTCCGCTGCAATTTCCGAGCGAATCAAATTTGCGATCGCTTCCTCCAGTTTGAGCCTCTCTTTTGTTAATTTTTCCTGTTGAGCCATCAGTGACTCCTGATTTGATTGCAGGCTATGCAACAGATTCGTTCGCTCCTGTTTTTCCAACACCACCTTTTGTTTCTGGTTTTTTTCCAGATCCAAAAGGCTCTTTACTTCTGTCCTCCTGGCCTCTTGTTCTCTCTTGATCTCCAGGGTTCGGATTTCAGCTTCCCGAAATGCCCGAGCTGCTTCTTTACTTCGCACCGCCAAACGATCAAACAGATACATTCTGTGGAAGACGATATTCCACTGTGGCGAAGCCAGGATAAACAGTATCGGGGAGAGCTCTGAAAGTCGGTAATAGAGTCGATACCTGGCCAGCCGACGATAGGTTGCCCACGCCGCTTCTTTCGATTGACGGGACCGAAGGGCTTCTGTATCCAGTTCGGCAATCTCCCTTTCCAGGGTCTTCAATTCCTGGCCAATAAGGGTAACTGCTTGATCACGGCTGGCCACCTGTTGATCCAACAGGAGTAGTTCTGCCAATGTCTGTTGCTCCTTTCCGCGAACAGATTCCAGGGCTTTACCGGTCAGTTGGATGTCCCGCAACAGGTCAGCACGCTTTGCTTTGAGCTGGCTGCTGGTCTGTGCCGAAAGAAGTCCTCCCATCAACAGGAGGAATACTGCACTAATGACGCGCATACCGATCTGGTATCTCAAAAGGGAAGCTGAGTGGACCTGTAAAGGATGGATTCTCGACATGGATTTGTAAAAATAAGCGGGACTTTTCATCTTGCTTCATTTCCCAGGTCCTTTCTGCAGGTACAGCCGCCACTATCGTATCAGACAAGAGCATCTGAGTTCCTTTTGCTGTCATTCCGGACCCCGTATCTCTGTACAAACATGAAGTGGGTAGTAAGTTCGGCTCCGCCAGTGTCGCCTGTACTTGTATACGTCCTTCCTTGCCGAGGACATCTACCTCATTCGAATCTGATCGAATGACTTGAACCGCTCCCGGTACATAGGGAAGCCAACCTAATACTGTCCGCTGCAATGCCTCGAGGGAAGCCGGAAATCCGGTTTTAGCTTTCACTTCCTCCCAACTGTAGACGTCCACTGTTTGCTCAAATCGGTTGAGGATGACCAGAGAGTCCTGGTCCGCCTGGATTCGAGCTACTTCTATACCAATATAACGAACGACGGCCCAGAGTACACTGTCCTTCCGCATCCGTAGGATATACTGCCCAGAACCCGAAAACATAGAGGCATTCATATCGATCTCACCAGAACAGGAAAAGAGAGTCCAATCATAAGGCCCCAAGTCTAAAAAGGATTGGATATCTGTCCGTTCAGACCGTTCTGGAGCGGAAACTGCCGGTGGCGCACTCTTGCGATGGCAGGAAACTGAAGCAAAGAGGAGCAGAATGACAAGCAGATCTGGCAAAAGCCGTTTATTCCTCATAACGTTGATTGGATACCTTGCGCTTCAACTGAGGCGATGCCCCACCCTTATCGATGGCTAACTTCCAGAATTTCAGTGCCATACCCGCATCTCCGGTCATCGCATAGACATCGCCCAATAATTCTACCCAATCGGCATGGGCGAAGGTCGTGGAGGCCAGAAGCCCCTCCAGGATCGTCTTTGCCTGGGCATACTCTCCTCTCAAAAACGCACAAGAAGCCACTGCATACACCACCACTGGTAAATGAGGGGCTTGACGTTGAGCGGATTCCGCGTCTCTACACCGATCATCTGTGGTATGTACGGCCAAACTCCTGTAGGCCAGCGCTTCGGCACCATTGGGATTGATCGACAATGCTTGATCGAAAGCTCCTTTGGCCTGATCCGGCTGATGGAGAGCTGACAGAGTTCTCCCTTCCAAGATGGCAAGATGATACAACAGATATCCATCTTTTCGCGCCATCAGTTTGGCCAGGCTGATCTCAGACCTGGCATCTTCAGGGAATCCTGTTTCCAGGAGGGATTCCGCCAGATAATAATGGATCTGACCTTGATTGGGGAAAACATCCAAAGCTTCCTCTGCGTATTTCTTTTGTGCCTGGAAGGCGTGGCCGGCACTGGTAGCCTGGAGGAGTTGATCCCAGATGGCAAAAATTGTCTTTTCGCGGGACAACGCCTGCAAATAGGCGGCGATCGCCTCTTCATATTGCCCGCGATAATAGGCGAGGTCACCTCGGATACTGGCGACTTTAGCCTGGTCGGGGTGTGTTTGATCCAGGATGGTGGTCAGTGAGTCCAGGGCCATCCCCAGGGCAGGATCCCGGTGGTCGGCAAACGCCTGAATATGAGGAATGATGGCGATGATCTTGTTATCGAGGTCAGCCTGGCGATCGCGAAATACTGTGCTCAACTGTGCCAACGGACCGGCCGCCTGGTCTGGATTTTCAATTCGCACCATTGCCAGTTGGGCCTCAGATTCACCCGGATGCTTTTCGAGGATTCGTCTGTACCATTTTTTTGCATCCTCCAAGGCACCATTCTCTTCATAGAATTCGGCTAAGGTGTACATCACCTCCTGGTTCCAGGGCTGGCGTTGCAAGACTTCTTCCAATACTGCAGCTGCAGCCTTCATATCGCCCATACCGCGGTAGAGCATATACTTTTTCTGGCTGAACTCTTCCTGGAATCCCAGTTCCTTTTCAGTTCGGTCATACACGGCGATGGCACCTTTTGCATCCCCGGCTTTGATCAGATAGAAGGCCCATTGTTCATAGTAATAGGCTTCTTTAGGATGAGCCTCGGCCAGTCCGGCATACAGGATGGCCGCGTCTTGAAAGCGACCGGTTCTTTCCAGGATGTCCGCCTCCAGAATCGTATACCAGATATTATCATCAGACAGGCTGCGGGCTTGTCGTATGGCTGTCAGGGCATTGTGAAAATCTTCTCGAGTAAACAGGAGCTGGGCCAGAGCATAGGAAACTGCGTGATTGGTGGGATATTTCCGCTGAAGTTCCCGGTATAGGGTTTCGGCCTTCTCCAGATTCCCCAGGATCATTTCCCGATTCGCATCAATAAATGCGGATTGGCCGACAAATTCTTCTTCCGGGATACGCACATTTTGAGCCCCTGCCATGATGGTAATCACCAGGATAATGGAGAGAAGCAAGAAGGTTCGAAGTGGATATTGGGTCATTTGCACGATGGTGAGGGCTCACCCTGGATCATTTGACGTATAACGTCCTGGACGAAAAATTCGTACCAAAGGTGAGAAAACACGGTCAATCTACCACGGAAACCTTGAGCATATTTGTTCTTTGCCGGGCATGTAAGGGCATACTGGCCGTATTGATAATGACATCCCCTTCTTTGACTCTTCCGTGTTCTTTCAGAATATTCATGGAATCATTGATCGTGTCATCCGTGGTGGTGAATTTGTTGTAGTAGTATCCGTGGACTCCCCAGACAAGGTTCAGGGTGGCCAGCATCATGGTCTGTTCGGAAAAAATGTAAATCTTGCAGGCCGGCCGAAAACTGGAGACCTTGAATGCGGTGTAGCCGGAAGTGGTCATCCCCACGATTGCTTTTGCACCGACCTCCTCAGCCAGTTTGGCAGCATTAAAACAAACGGCATCCGAAAGGAAAGTCGATGATTTCGGTGAAGGAAATGGGCGGCGACCCTGTATACTGTATCGTTTTTCCACCTCTGAGATGATAGCATTCATGGCATTGATCACTTTGGTCGGGTGCATCCCTACAGCTGTCTCACCCGACAACATCAGCGCATCCGCACCATCGAGGACCGCATTGGCCACATCCGTGATCTCTGCACGGGTAGGCGTCGGATTGGTGATCATACTTTCCATCATCTGGGTGGCAACGATCACCGGCCGGGCCCATTGGATGCACAGATTGATGATATCCTTCTGAATGATGGGCAAGCCCTCCATGGGCACTTCTACGGCCAGGTCCCCTCGGGCGATCATAATGCCATTGCTTTGACGGATGATCTGATCAATCTGTTTGACCGCTTCAGGTTTTTCGATCTTGGCGATGATCTTGGCGGGATGGTTTCTGGTTTCGATCCGTTCACGCAAATCGACCAGGTCATCCGGTGAGCGAACAAAGGATAGCGCGATCCAGTTGACCTCCTTGGTGAGGATAAAATCGAGATCCTCCTTGTCCTTGACCGTCAGACTGGGCAATGTCACGCTTGTATCGGGCAAATTCACTCCCTTGTTAGACTGAAGCAGACCGCCGAACATCACCTTCAGCTTGACCTCATCTACTTGATTGGTCGATTGTACTTCCAGGACGATCTTCCCATCATCGACCAATACGCGTTCGCCGGGGACAACATCTTTGGCAAAACCTTCATAACTCATATAGATCCGGTCCTGGTCGCCGATGCATTCCTCCTGGACGAAGGTGAGGACATCACCCGGTTTGATCAGGAGCCCTTCCCCTTTCATCTTACCCACCCGTAATTTGGGGCCTTGCAGATCGGCCAGGATGCCGACATGTGTCTTGCATTCTTTATTAATGGCCAGGATATGATCGATCACCCTATTATGATCGGCATGAGTACCATGCGAGAAATTCAAACGAAAGAGGTTGACCCCTGCTCGAACAAGGTCCTTCAGGACCTCATACGAACTGGAAGCCGGCCCCACGGTCGCTACTATCTTTGTAAATTGCTTATCAACGATCTCCATTCCCATAACGCCTGTTCTGTTGAAATTTCTACCTCCAAAGATAAACGGGGAATATGATGTAAAGGTTATACCTCATTCCTATGCCAAAACACAGGTTATTAGGCATTGCCTCGTCGGATTGATTATTTTCGGTTCAATTTACCGGCAGTAATCCTGCAAATAAAGGCCTGGAGGGGCTTTGGATAGAATAAATAATTCGAAAACCTTTGGAAATCGGGGTGCTTTTGGTTTCTTTGCACAACTTTTCTAATCACCTAAAAGACTGACCATGTCTAACGTTGCTGAACGCGTAAAGAATATCATCGTAGAGAAACTGGGAGTTGATGAATCTCAGGTGACCCCTGAGGCCAGTTTTACGAATGATCTTGGCGCGGATTCTTTGGATACGGTAGAACTCATTATGGAGTTCGAAAAAGAGTTTGACATCTCCATTCCCGATGAGGAAGCGGAAAACATCCAAACCGTCGGACATGCCATAAGCTATCTCGAGAAAAACCTGGAAGCCTAATTCCCTTGGCAGCTCTCTTTCCGGGCTGCTTCGTATTGGAACGCGACCTGATGTCCGATCCGGTACAAAACCACAAATCGGCGGACAACGTTTGATTTGTGGTTTTTTTTATGTTCAAAAACAGTGACCTCGTATGAGAAGAGTGGTTATCACAGGTTTAGGAGCCGTCACCCCTATTGGAAACACGGTTTCAGCATTTCTGGAAGGATTGCAGGCTGGCACAAGTGGGGCTTGTCCCATCACCCATTTTGACGCATCCTTGTTCAAGACACACTTTGCTTGTGAATTGAAGGATTTCGACCCGGAGATCTCTATGGATCGTAAAGAAGCCAGGCGTATGGACCTCTTTTGCCAGTACGCTATGGTGGCTGTTGACGAGGCGATTCGAAATTCCGGTCTCGATCTGGAAAAGATCGACAAAGATCGGGCTGGCGTGATCTGGGCTTCCGGAATCGGTGGTCTGGTTTCCCTTGAAAAGGAGATCGAGACCTTTGCCCAGGGATCCGGCACACCCCGATACAGTCCCTTCCTGATCCCCCGAATGATCACAGACATAGCGGCAGGACACATTTCCATTCAGTACGGCTTCAGAGGCGTCAACTATGCCACTGTATCCGCGTGTGCTTCTTCCAACCACGCCATGATTAATGCCATGGATTACATCCGTATGGGTCGGGCCGACATTATCATCTCCGGAGGATCTGAAGCAGCTGTGACGCATGCAGGCCTGGGTGGGTTCAACTCCATGAAGGCACTTTCTGAACGCAACAATGACCCGCTCACTGCTTCCCGGCCATTTGATAGAGACAGGGACGGATTTGTGCTTGGAGAAGGTGCCGGCGCACTTATTCTGGAAGAGATGGAACACGCTATCAAACGGGGAGCGACTATCTACGGAGAGGTGTGCGGTGGCGCCATGACAGCAGATGCCTATCATATGACGGCACCACATCCGGAAGGGTTGGGCGCTACCAATGTCATGAAACAAACGCTGCAGGATGCTGGACTGAATCGCGAAGATGTCGATTATGTCAATGTACATGGTACCTCAACGCCGTTAGGAGATATTGCGGAGGTCAAGGCCATTCAAAAAGTCTTTGGTGACGATGCATACAAACTGAACGTCAGTTCCACCAAGTCCATGACTGGCCACCTGCTTGGCGCGGCAGGAGCGGTTGAAGCCATTGCCTGCCTGATGGCCATGAAACACGGATTCATACCACCAACCATCAATCATTTTACAGATGATTCGGAAATTGACAGCCGTCTGAACCTGACTTTTAATGAGGCTCAACCTCGCAAAGTGCGTGTCACCTTGAGCAACACCTTCGGTTTTGGCGGGCACAATGCGTCCGTCTTGTTCAAACAATTCGAAAAGTGAGTTGAAAGTCCTCCGCCAGTTTTACAACTACTACTTCTCCGCCGATAAGGATCTTGCTCGCCGGATGTTTGCCTTGTTGGGATTTGTCCCTGCTAACCTCTATTTGTTTAAACTCGCTTTCTTTCACAAGTCCTCCGCGCATACCCAGGAGACGCCTCTCCACAATAATGAACGGCTGGAGTATCTGGGAGATGCTGTCCTGGGCACGATCGTGGCTGAATACCTGTTTAAAAAATATCCCATCAGCGATGAGGGTTTTCTGACCAAGATGCGGAGCAAGATCGTCAAACGAAAGATGCTGAATGATCTCGCTTCAGACATGGGTCTGGACTTCCTGCTGAATGAATACAACAACACACGACTCAGCAGTTCGATGCTGGGCAATGCATTTGAAGCATTGATCGGAGCCATCTACCTCGATCGTGGGTATCGCAGTACGCGCCGGTTCATCGTGCGAAAGGTGCTTCGGAAGTACCTGGATATCCATGGGCTGGAAACGTTTGACGACAATTTCAAAAGCCAGTTGCTCGAATGGTGTCAGAAACACGGCAAAGAAGCCGAATTCAAGGTCGTCTCCCGCTTCAAGCATGATAAGCGCGACCGGTTCAAAGTCGCGGTGATAGTCGCCGGTGAAAAGATCTCCATTGCTGAAGATTACAACAAGAAGAGTGCGGAACAAAGCGCTTCCGAAAAAGCCCTCCTCCAGATGGGTGTCCTGGCAGAGGACGAAAACGAATAATCATCCATCAGCAGGCTGAGCCTCAGGATTCTGGACTCAACTGTTCGGCTGCTGTTTGATATCCACACGATAGCTCAAGCCCATCTCTTCCATTGATTGGACGAAAGTGTTGTCTACCTGCACTTTGAACTTCTGGACCTGGGTGCGCAACATGGTACGTGATTCCGGATCATAGATGGTGAGGCCGAGTGGATGCTGGCCCTTATGCTCCTTACAGGCTTTCTCCAGTGATTCGATCATGGGCAGGGTCAGGCGCTCTACCGGAATATGAACGTTGATTCCTTTTGTGTACTGTTCGCCCGCCGTACTGAGCAGGCACACATCGATGACTTGAAACCGATGCTGATTATTCCAGTGGTTTTTGGCATTGATTGCCGTGATCAAGAGGCATTGGCCGGGTTCGAAGAGGTGCTTGTGCTTGTGATAATCTTCCTTGAACAGTTTGACCTCATATTCTCCTCGATAATCCTGAATTGTAAATATGCCAAACATGTCCCCCTGTTTGTTCGAATACTTGTGTTGCGCATCCGTGACCACCGCTGCCAGTCTGAAGCGACGATCCCTCACCTCTTCAATCCGGTCAAGCGTCATATTGGCGACATGCTCTGCCTCCAACTTGAATTGGTCCAGTGGATGTGCAGACAGATAGATGCCGGCAACAGCCTTTTCACGAGTCAACTTATCCGTTAATGTCCATGGCTCGACATCCGGGGCTACTGGCAGCATGATGGTCTCCATCACGGCATCCGCCCCAAATAGACTTTGTTGGGCAGTGTCCTCGGTTTGACCCAGGGCCCCTCCAAATTTCAGGAGATGTTCGAGATAGGTCTCAAATCGATCGGTCGGAGCAAAATACTGCGCCCTGTGAATGCCTTCAAAGCAGTCCAGGGCGCCGCCCAGTACCAGGCTTTCCATGACTTTTTTATTGATGACCCGTTGATTCTGTCGCCGAACAAAATCGAAAACATCCGGGTAGGGTCCATTCTCTGCCCGCTCTGCCATGATGGCCTCTACGGGTCCCTCCCCCACTCCTTTCAGCGCGGATAAACCAAAGCGAATAGCACCTCGCTCATTCACGGTGAAGTGCATATGCGACTCATTGACATCCGGGCCCAGGATCTTCAGTCCCATTCGCTTGCACTCACTGAGGAAGAAGTTCACTTTGTCCAGGTTGTTCTTGTTGTGCGTCAGCACAGAAGACATAAACTCCGCCGGGTAATGGGTCTTCAGATATCCTGTCTGGAAGGCCAATACAGAATAGGCCGCTGCATGTGAGCGGTTGAAACCGTAGGATGCAAAGCGAGCCATGGTATCGAAGATCTCATTGGCCTGTTTGGGGTCCACCCCCTTACCAGTTGCTCCTTCCAGGAATATTTGGCGGTGCCGGTCCATTTCCGCTGCCTGTTTCTTTCCCATGGCCCGGCGCAACATATCCGCCTGTCCGAGCGAGTAGCCGGCCATGATCTGGGCGCATTGCATGATCTGCTCCTGGTAGACCATGATCCCATATGTGGGTTTGAGGATATCTTCCAGCCATTCGTGGGGATATTCGACCGGTTCGCGCCCGTGTTTTCGGGCTACAAATTTGGGAATATTGTCCATCGGACCCGGCCGATACAGAGCGTTCATCGCGATCAGGTCCTCGATGTCGGTTGGTTTGAGGTCCCGAAGATGCTTTTGCATGCCTTCTGACTCAAACTGGAAAAGTGCAAGCGTCTCCCCCCGCTGAAAGGTTTCAAAGGTCTTCTCATCATCCAGTGGGATATCATCCGGATTGATATTTGCCGCCTCTCCATAGCGGAGCACGACATTCTGGATGGCATCCTTGATAATGGACAGGGTTTTCAAGCCCAGAAAGTCCATTTTCAACATACCAGCATACTCAACAAGTCCTCCTTCAAACTGGGTCACATACAGGTCCGAATCTTTGGCCGTACATACTGGCAACAAGGTGGTCAAATCGCTGGGGGCAATGATCACACCCGCCGCATGAATGCCGGTGTTCCGCACGGAACCTTCCAGTCGGCGTGCCATCCGCAACACTTCTGCCTCATGCCCCTTGCCCTGGATCATTTCACGCAGTTGGAGGATATGGTTGATATCATCTCCCTGAAATTCTTGCTCCAGTTCTTCAATGGTCTTGTCAAAAAGGCTGTTGAGTTTCGTTCCCGGTCGATCAGGGACCAATTTGGCGATCTTATCCGTTTCCGGCAGTGGGAGGTCCATCACACGGCCCACATCCCGAATGGATGACTTGGCCGCCATGGTGCCAAAGGTGACGATCTGGGCCACCTGATTTCGACCATATTTTTCGACGACATAATCGATGACTTTTTCACGGCCGAAGTCATCAAAGTCAATATCGATATCCGGCATGGATATCCGTTCCGGGTTCAGGAATCGCTCAAAGAGCAAATTGTATTTGATGGGGTCGATATTGGTAATGGTCAGGCAAAAGGCCACGGCGGAACCCGCAGCAGAACCACGGCCTGGTCCGACCGCCACACCCAAGCGCCGCGCAGCTTTGACAAAGTCCTGGACGATCAGGAAGTATCCGTCAAACCCCATATCCCTGATAACGGAGAGCTCAAAATCCAAACGTTCCCGAACGACCTCTCGGATCTCACCATAGTGCTTCATCGCACCCTCGTAGACCAGATGTTTCAGATAGGCAGACTGGTCTTCAAACCCCTCTGGAACCGGAAAATTGGGAAGCATGACATCCTTGGCAAGGTCGAGCGTTTCGATCTTGTCATAGACCTCCATGGTTGTTTCGATGGCCTCAGGAATATCATAAAAGAGCTGGCGCATCTCCTCCTGCGACTTGAAATAGTAGTCGCTGGATGAAAAAGCAAAACGCTGCCCTTTTCCGTCCCCTTTTGGCTCAGCAAGTTTGGATCCGGTATTCACGCAAAGCAGGATGTCGTGGGGCTTCCAATCGTCCTCTTCGACGTAGTGGGCATCATTTGTCGCAATAACCTTCAGATCGTATTTCCGTGCAAAACCCAGCAGCACCTGATTGACATCCTCCTGACTATACCCGGAAGGAACGACGATCCCCCGATCGTCTTTGATGGTAATATTTTCCAGGCCGCGATGTCGCTGGAGTTCGACATAGAAGTCCTCACCTAACAGGTCCACCCACCACTTGAGCAGTTCCTCCGCTCCTTTCAAATTACCATGGATGATCGCCTGTGGGATCTCTGCACCGATACAACAGGATGTAGCGATCAAGCCTTCATGATATTTCTCCAGCAACTCTCGGTCGATGCGCGGGAATTTGCTGTACAGACCATCGATAAAACCCAGAGAACAGAGCTTTGTCAGATTGGAATACCCTGTCGGATTTTTGGCCAACATCAACTGGTGATATCGGTTGTCGCCTTCATGCCGGCTGAAGGCCTTGCGATGACGATCCTCCACCAGATAGAATTCGCAGCCGACCAGAGGCTTCAAATCACGCTTTCGCGCCTCATTCACAAATTGGAAAGCGCCGAACATATTCCCATGATCGGTCAACGCCACTCCTTTCATGCCATCCTTTTCTGCCTTGACCATGAGCTCCTTGATATCAGAAGCACCATCTAACAAAGAGAATTGGGTGTGATTATGCAGGTGGACAAAATCCGGCATCGAGGGAATCAATTTTGGCTTGTACGGTAAAAAAAGTGGGCGTGCAGCCCGCTCATCTGGCAAAGCGAAAGGTACGGGATCAAGTATCAAAACCGAAAAAAGTAAAGCAGTAATCCACTCGCCCATTTGACATCAGTATTTAGACCCGTGATCACAACAGCCAGAAACAGGGATTTGAACAGTCACGCCTGCGGATCCGTCCATAGCCTGCAAACGACAGGGGTAAGATTTCTTCCACTTCCATTGAACACTCCCCTCCTTGGGGTTATTTCTTTACTTTGAGTACTGAACCTGTTACCATATGCTATATCGACTGATTCCATTCATTGTCCTGCTCTGTTTTACTTCCAGCTTGCCCGTATGGGGGCAAGATGGAGATGCTTACATTCAAAGGCCTCCGGATGCTGCGAGCATCTATCAGAAAATGGAGAAACTGGAGGTCCTGGGAACGGTGATGTATATGGCCGCCCATCCGGATGATGAGAATACACGATTGATCTCCTGGTTCAGTCGTCAACGAAAAGCACATACGGTCTATCTGTCCCTGACGCGTGGTGATGGCGGCCAAAATCTGATCGGTACAGAGTTTTCAGAACTGCTGGGTGTCTTGCGTACCCAGGAACTATTGGCGGCAAGGCGTACAGATGGTGGGGAGCAGTGGTTCACCCGCGCCAATGACTTTGGCTATTCAAAGAATGCCGAAGAAACCCTGTCGATCTGGAATAAGGAAGAAGTGCTGGCAGATGTGGTCTATGCCATTCGAAAATTCAGACCAGAAATCATTGTCAATCGATTTGATGCCAACTCTTCTGGTGAGACGCACGGACATCACACGGCATCTGCCATGTTATCCCTCGAAGCTTGTCGGTTAGCAGGAGATCCGTCCGCTTATCCTGAGCAGTTATCCTCTGTCCAACCCTGGCAGCCCCGTCGGGTATTCTTCAACACCTCATGGTGGTTTTACGGGAGCAGAGAGGCCTTCGATGCAGCTGATAAATCGCGAATGGTACAGGTTGATATCGGGGTCTATGAACCGTGGAGTGGCTTTTCCAATTCTGAGATCGCATCCAAAAGTCGCAGTCAGCACCGATGCCAGGGCTTCGGATCAGCTTTATCGCGCGGGTCCAGCATTGAATATCTTGACCTGTTGGTAGGTGACCTGCCGACAGACGATCACGATCCGCTGGCTGGAATCGATATGAGCTGGCATCGCACACCCGATGGCGGAGCTATCCAGGCAATGGTCAAAGATCTTCTTTCCATGTATGATTTTCGCCAACCGTCCTCTTCTGTGCCAGCGCTTTTGCAACTTTACAAGGCTGTTTCAGCTCAAAAGGACCATCCCTGGAAAGAACAGAAATTAAAGGAGATCTCCAGGTTGATCGCGGATTGCACAGGCCTGTTTGCCGAATGGACCACAGAACAGGCAACAGGTGTGGCCGGAGGAAATGTGCAAACCCATTTGGACATCATCCAGCGTGTAGGGCCCTCCTTGCAATTGGCCCATGTCGTTTCACCTGCTCTGGGTCTCGACTCCACTATCCAACGACCTCTCGTTCTGAATGAGGCCTTTACCATTGACCTGGCAGGACAATGGTCCAATGACGTCACCTGGACCGCGCCTTATTGGCTGTTGGAACCGCAAAATGGAGGATTGTATACCGTTCCGGATCCATCCCTGAGAGGGCGCCCGGAGAGCCCTAGCGACGCTTATGTGCGAATCGAACTGACATATAAAGGCACTCTGATCCCTATGAAACTACCTCTCGCCTGGAAGCGAGTAGACCCCGCTTACGGGGAGCGTTACCAACCCTATGCCATCCTCCCGAAAGGATTTGTCACTCCCGACCAGCCAGTGGCCCTTTTCCCAACAAGCAATTCAAAGGATGTACACTTGAAGATCAAGGCAGGCCTGCCGGATTTTCGTGCGACTCTCTTCGTGGATCTTCCTGAAGGTTGGCGGGCTGAGCCGGATCATCTGGATGTCCACATACCTTTACAAGGAGGTGAATTACCCATTACCATCCAGGTGTTTCCTCCAGAGAAAGCGGGAATTGGGATCGCACAGTTCAGAATGGAAGGATATGGTCACTCCATGAACAAGGCCTTGCGCGAGGTTCAATACGAACACATCCCCGATCAGCATGTCCTGATGCCTGCTGAAATGAAGTTGGTGCATGTTGACCTACAGGTTCAGGGACGAGAGATCGGATATATTACCGGAGCGGGCGACCAGGTACCGGAATGTCTTCGAGAAGCCGGATACCGAGTGACACTCCTTGCTGACCCAGATTTGAATACGTCTAATCTGGAGCGATATGATGCAGTCATCGTTGGAATTCGGGCCTATAATACCCGTGAAAGCCTCAAGTATCACCAACAGGCCCTCCAGGAGTATACTTCTGGCGGGGGCACGGTTATCGTGCAATACAATACCAGCCGAGGCCTGGTCTGTGACCCTTCTCCTTTGCCACTCCAACTCTCGCGCAACCGGGTGACGGTTGAATCTGCAACGATATCCATTCTTCAGCCAGAACATCCGGGATTGACCTTTCCCAACAAGATCGACGCTAAAGATTTTGATGGCTGGGTGCAGGAAAGAGGCCTCTACTTTCCAGATCAATGGGACGATGCATTCACCCCATTGCTGGCAGCAGCTGATCCGGGAGAAGATCCCAGTAAAGGCATGCTCCTGGTGGCACCCTACGGGAAAGGGACGTTTGTGTATACCGGACTTTCATTCTTCCGCCAATTGCCTGCTGGTGTACCCGGGGCATACCGTTTACTGGCGAATCTGATCGCATTGGGCCAAACCAATAAACCATGACCAATCGACCGACAGAGAATCCGGATGAAGATCAGCCACCGATCATGGGCTCATGGAATCGGCTCTATATCCTGGTAATGGTGTTGCATATTCTTTTCATCGCCATCTTTTATTTCATTACACGCAGCTTGTCCTGATATGCATTGGATCGACTGGACAGTGATGCTCCTGACCCTGGTCACGATCGTCGTGTATGGTGTGTACCGGACCAGAGATGTCTCGGATGTGAAAACATACCTCATGGGGCATAAGGATCTGCCCTGGTGGACGATCGGCCTGTCGATCATGGCCACACAAGCCAGTGCGATCACCTTTCTTTCTACTCCCGGTCAGGCGTTCGATGATGGCATGCGGTTCGCGCAATTCTATTTTGGACTGCCCATCGCCATGGTGTTCCTCAGCATTTTTGTATTGCCTATCTTCTATCGACTTAATATTTACACAGCTTACGAATACCTGGAGCAACGATTTGACTTGAAGACCCGGACATTGACTGCCTCTCTATTTCTTTTATCTCGAGGACTGGCGGCTGGCATCACGATCTATGCACCTTCGATCATCCTCTCCTCGTTGATGGGCTGGAACCTGACGCTGACCAATCTTCTGATGGGCGTCCTGGTAATCGTCTATACTGTAGTTGGTGGCACTAAAGCCGTGAGCGTCACCCAGAAACAGCAGATGATTATCATCCTGGGCGGTATGGCGATCACGGCATTGATCCTTCTGTACAAGTTGCCCGCCCACGTGGGATTTACCGAAGCCGTTCAGGTGGCAGGAAAAATGGGCAAACTCAATATCGTGGATTTTTCTTTTGACCTGTCCAACCGATATACGTTCTGGTCGGGTATTCTAGGAGGAACATTTCTCTTTCTCTCCTATTTTGGTACGGATCAGTCACAGGTGCAGCGGTATTTGTCCGGCAGAAGCCTGCGGGAAAGCCGCCTGGGATTGCTGTTCAACGGGATCATCAAGGTGCCGATGCAGTTTCTCATTCTATTTGTAGGGATACTGGTCTATGTCTTTTATTTGTACACACCTTCCCCTGTCCATTTCAATAGGGCGAATGTTCTGAAAGTGGAAAAATCGGAGAGCTACGACGATTATAAAGTATTGGAGGCTGCCAACGGGATCATCCAGGCGGATCGACGAAAGGCAGCGGATCAACTGATCCTGGCCCTGGATTCTGGCGATGAAGTGAGTATTGCCCAGACGCAATCTGCCATGAAGGCGCTGCAAACAGCCGAACGGGCAAACCGGGAGGAGGTTCGCACGTTGATTAAAGAAGTGTCTCCCTTGATGGATACGAATGATCTGGATTATGTTTTTGTGAGTTTTGTCACTGATTTCCTACCCATCGGCCTCGTTGGTCTCCTATTGGCAGTGATCTTTTCCGCGGCTATGTCATCCATCAGTTCCGAGTTAAATGCGTTGGCTACCACGACTGTTGTGGATGTCTACCGACGATCCCTGGTCACCAAAAAATCGGACAGTCATTATCTGAGTGCCTCCCGCTGGTTTACCGTAGGCTGGGGTATGGTCGCCTTGATCTTTGCTGAAACTGCCAGTTTGTTTGACAACCTGATCCAGGCCGTCAATATCATTGGTTCCTTATTCTATGGTACACTTCTGGGGATCTTTTTGACTGCATTTTTCCTAAAAAGGGTAAAGGGGCATGCTGTCTTTCTGGCGGCCTTGATCGGGGAGGCTTCAGTCTTGATCACCTTCTGGCTCTCACAGAATGGGTATCTGTCTATAGCCTACCTGTGGCTCAACTTGATCGGGTGTGTGATCGTTATGGTGGCCGCAACTCTGCTATCATATCTCAACCTCAATCGATCGAGGTAGACCCTTGTGCTGGACAGGTGATTGGCAAGGAAAGAAGTCCCAGAGCAATTCCCTATTTTCGCCAGTGAAAAATATACTGATCATGGCAAATCAATTGTTAGCTGGAAAGAGAGGAATCATCTTTGGTGCCCTGGATGAACAGTCCATCGCATGGAAGGTGGCGGAACGTGTACATGAAGAAGGTGGACGATTCATATTGACCAATGCTCCGGTTGCGATGCGATTCGGCAAGATCAACGAGCTTGCGGACAAATGCGGCACCACAGTTGTTCCTGCTGATGCCACTTCTATGGAAGATCTGGAGAAGCTTGTCACCCAGGCCCAGGAGCAACTTGGTGGTCCTCTTGATTTTGTACTCCATTCAATCGGAATGTCTCTGAATGTCCGGAAAGGAAGGCCTTATACCGATGTCAACCATGAGTGGATGCAAAAGACCTTCGACATTTCTGCAATCTCCTTTCACAAACTCATGCAGACATTGTATAAGCAGGATGCCATGAATGATTTGGGCTCTATCCTCGCATTGACCTATATCGCGGCTCAACGTGTCTTTCCAGATTACAATGAGATGGCTGAATCGAAAGCTCTGCTCGAATCCTTCGCTCGCAGTTTTGGATATCACTACGGTACGAAGAAGCACGTCCGAGTCAACACCATCTCCCAATCCCCGACCATGACGACTGCCGGTAGCGGGGTCAAAGGCTTTCAGGAATTCTTTGAGTATGCAGATAAGATGTCACCGCTGGGAAATGCTTCAGCCGAGGACTGTGCTGCATATTGCGTCGCCATGTTCAGTGATCTGACGCGTAGCGTGACCATGCAAAATCTCTATCATGACGGGGGATTCTCCTCGATGGGAATGAGTCCGGCATTATTGTCGGAGTGATGCCTGTTGTGTTCTGGAGAGTTTGATCATCACCTTGATCTCATAGATCGTATAGCCGATATACAGGCAGAAGAACAAGATCAGGAAGCTTCTGCCACTCGGTGTTATTAGCCGGGTGTAGGCAAAAAGAAAGATCAGGCTGAGAATGAGCTTCCCCAAAACCGAACCCAGGATCAGACCGTGGAACAGAAATGGATTGGGATGATGAACCGTTCGGGATGCCGTGATGAGAATTGTACTAGTCAACACAAAGAAAAATCCGAACTGAAGCATTCCTTCCAGAAGTGATAAAGCCGGCAACAGGCTCCACAACAACCCAAGAGTTAGCATTGCCATCAACAGGCTAAAGACCAGAAATGAACGAATCGGATGCTTCATGTCGTCAACTCAGGTCTCGAACTACCCGGTAGATGGCTGCCAGGGTAAACAAGAGGGTACCAGCAAGTAAAAAATAAGGTTTTTCCAGATGGAGCCAGGCATCTGCCTGTTTTCCCAACCAGGCTCCCACAAAGATGAGTGCTCCCATCTCAATCGCCATTCCACTAAATTGAATAAACCGCCTGGTTTTTGTGGGTGCCTTGCCTTTCTCCTTTTTTTCAGGCATTGGCTGTGCTCGCCTCTTTGGCGCTCTTATCCGGAGTCACTAAGGGCTTGAAAGAGTCCCGTGCGCCCATGGCACAATTCACATTGAAGACGGCCCCGGAATGAACGATCAGCTTATCCGTTTTGATATCACCGATTACCCTGGCTGTCTCTTTTACATTCAGTACTTCCTGGACCCGAAGTTTTCCTTCAAATTCGCCTTCGATGATCGCATTTGCGCATTGGACTTCACCTTTGACCTTTCCGGTTGAGCCGATGATCATTTTTGCTGAACACTTGAGGTTGCCTTCCAGCTGACCATCGATCCGGATATCGCTATCAGCAACAATGTCGCCTACAACCTGGGTACCTTGAACCAATGTGTTCACAGATGCCGATGAAGCGATCTGAGCCATGGCCTTTTTATTCTTATCGTCCGTTTTCGATCCGAACATATTTTGATTGGTTTTAATGCGAGGAATAACCCTAAGAAAAAAATGCCCTGGATGAAAACCAGGGCATTACAAATATAAATATTTCTCTCGAATAAATCTTCCTAGAAAGTAGGGCAATAAACCCCTCGGCGTTCTGGTCCGCAGATCTTGTAAAAGGCTGCCAATTCGAAGCCACCTTGGTTATTTGACGCATTACTCAGTGAAGAGACGTTGAGGTCATAGCTGAATCCAACCCCAAAACGGTCGTAATCAAATCGGGTACTCAGGATAAACGCATCCATGAGTATGCCACTATCCAGTTTGTTGGCCAGACGCACCCAGGTACCGAACATAAAGGCCTGATACAGGCGATTGGTGCCGAGGTCGAATTTGAAACTTGTCCCGGCGTTGATCTCCATGGAAGGGCCCTGCAGGAATGCTACGATTCCCGGTACCAGACCAAAACGATGGGTCAGCTCGAATTCACCACCAGCGTGGATTGTAAACTTGCTGTACATCAACTCCTGCTTCTCAGAATTGAAGGATACATTGGCTCGGTTGACATGATGAAATGCGCCGCCGAAATAAAGGTTGTTGTTTGCATCAAAGACAGAGAACCATAGCAGACCAGCTGAAAGGTCGGGATAGAAGAAATTGCTACGGTCAAAGGTCTCATATGAAGGGCGATCCGGGTCCCATCCACCATCTCCATCGTGCTGGGTACCCCATTGCAGGGCATTGAAGTCCAGACTTCTCTGAACCAGCCCAACGTCTGCGCCGGCTACCAGGTAATGCCCTGAAGTCCGTGTACCAGCCATTCGTTTGGAATACGAAATGGAGCCTTGGAACTTCAATGTGGCGAAGTTGCCTGATCCGGCACGATCTCCCCAGAAGTTACCCCCGACACCCAGATAATCGTAGCGACCGACTGGAATCCGTTGATCATAGGAGACATTATACGTGTTATACGCATTGGAACGCAGGATACTGGCCCACTGGTTCCGGTAGTTGGCGATCACTCTGTGATTACAGTTCATCACTCCTGTCAATGCAGGGTTGAGGAACAATGGCGCCATATAGAATTGAGAAAAGTGGATATCCTGCGCTTGGACGGTCGCTGGCGCCATTAACCAGGCGCTGAGGATGACAGTCTTGGCAAGAAGAAGAATTCGTGTAGAGAGGTTCATACGCACTTGAATTGGAGCTACTTTCTGACAATGAATAGCAATATTAATAAATCCTAACGTTACTTGCTTGTCTTTCGTGGGGGTTGTTTGTTAAAATTAGAGCCACTCTGCACCAAAAACGCTGACTAGGTAGTTGTCATAATCGTCACTTTTTTTCAAAAGGTCCAGAAAGAGGGCTGCCGTTTCCTTCTCTTTGATAGATCTTGCTGAGATCAGGAGCGAAATCATGACCCGGTCATTTTGGATACTGAAGCCAAACGTTTCCAGCTTTGGGTTCTCCTGCAACAGATATTGATACAGCTCTTTTTTTCGGGTAAGGTCACCTACACGGACCAACATAACATCCGCACACAGGCTTGCTTCATCCTGCGCATAGCGCAGGTGCATTTCTGCACTCCCCTGCCGAAGAAGCCACGCCCGGGGTCCATTTCGCGTTAACACCGGGTCATATCCCATGGCACGAATGACATTCTCCATGGTGAATACCGGCGCATGTTCTTCAAATTGATCTGGCTTGATCAATTTCATGGATTGTCCGCAAGCGCCGCAGGAACTGCTTCTTTCAGAAGTGGCAGTGACAATCCCACAAGGAATACACTGCCATAGATCGACCATTTCGCCGTGATCCCAGGCCGCTAACAGATCAGGTGTGAGCCAACTTCCCAGTTTGGTTCCCTGCTCCAGAAGTGTTCCTGCCGGATGGAAGGATATCAAATGACCGGTCTCATCAAATCCCCAGTATGGCATGGAGTTAATCCGTTCAGAATCCGACTCGATCCACTGAGGATCAACACCATATGCCGTGCAATACCGACAAGCTTTGCCAACCTGATGCTCCGGGATCCGGACAATTTCAACATCCAGATCCTCGCGGCACCAGGCCATGCCGAACCCCTGATTAGGAAGAAATAAAACCAAATCTGCGCGTCTTCTTTGACCATTGAATTCCAGCACCGCTTCTGACACCCCGTCCAGGAGCGCTGAAGGCATCAGATATAACCGCTGATGAATTCGCCAGGCCCATCCAGATGTATAGGTGGTTGACAGCAAACATGGTGAGGGGGCAATATCTTTCGTCAAGGTGGTCATTTCTCCAACATTTCTGCTGACAACATCATTTCCATGTAGGTACGGGCCAAGAATTGTGGATTTGACAGATCCAGATGCTCAGGACGCAAACCAGTCACCTGTATCCGGTCAGACCAAAACTGTTGTAGCTCCCGGATGGTCTGGATCATCACGTGTCGATCTTTGCTCACCGAATCCCCCCCTAGTAATCGTGGCATCCCCAATCTAAACAACAATTTCTCCTCTTCCAGGTAGTAATATAAGGAATACAGATCCCGGATCAAACCCGGTAGCGCATAATTGAATAGTCCGTATCCAATCACAAAGGAGGTGATAAAGGGTGCATATACACGGGTCTCTCCCTGATCGTATGCATCAAACTGATTCAATTCGGCTTGAATCTGCGTAGTTATCCGGTGATAACTGATGGGCTGAACCACTCCAAAGGTGGTTACAACTTTATAGAATTCTGTTTGCAGCTCCTCATCCGTTCGGGCGACTGCTCGTTCGACAGTAGCCAATAGCCGTTGGGTGCGGGTTCGTGCATCCAGCGCAGATTCCAGAAAATAGGCTCGATGAGCTGTTTCGATCTCTTCGCGCAATTGCCCTTGGGGGCATAGCAGGAATTCAATTTTATACAGAAAAGAGAGGATGGCATAGGCCATTCCGCCAGGATACTGGTCATGCAGATTCCTGTCTTCGACATACCAGTTTAACAGTTGTGCGGCTTTTTCTCGAAGCCACTTTATACGGACCTGATTTTCCGCTGCCGGATATTCTTGAATATGTGGTTCATATAGCGGTTCAACCTCTTCATAACGCGTCACCAGCAGGTCATCGATCTTATCGGCCTGGATGGCCAGTTCCCGCAATGCCTGAAAGAGACGATAGGGGTCCGCTTCACTGGCCTTGGAAGTCCATCTTAAAATGATGCGCCCATCTTCCTCTAAGCCGTAATAACAAAATTGCAACTGATCATTTACTTCCAGCAATTCCCTCAAAAGTCCATCCGGCATAGAAGTGCAGACCCCGATCGTGGTAACCGCCTCACAAAAGGGAGCCCCCAGCCAGCCGTTGATCCGACGTGAACCCTGAAGCAATTCGAAATTGAGTCCACCATCCCGATCTTGCATCCAGTGGATATTCTGTTCGACTGGATCCCGGAGGTATTGCAAGAAGTGAAGAAAGCTCTTTGCATATGCACCATTGGCATAGTGGCCCATGCTTCGATCCCAGGCTGATAACTGCTCCGACGTCTTATATGCATCAGAATATCGACCCAGACGCAACAATCGCGAATCCAGGGCTCTAGATTTACCAAGACGCCAACCACTCAACCAGGACATATGATCTAACTCTGTAAAGGGGACGGAAAATACTATTTTTAACCAATGTCGCTCACCTCTCCTCCTCCTTTTACGACAAGTTTGCCCTTGGAGCAAGCCCCGTTTCGACTTTCCTACACCTCTCGGATCGTGCTGATGGGCAGTTGCTTCAGCACTGCCATTGCAGAACGTCTGATGAAGGACCAATTTCAAATCTGGACCTCTCCTTTTGGAATTGTGTATGATGTATCGGCTATGGCCGATCAGTTGGAACTGCTCTTGAGTGACCGGTTGATGACTCGAAATGACCTCATCCATGATGGAGAACTTTATCACAGCCTCCTTCATCACGGACAATTCTCGGGAAATGACCCGGGGCAAGTGGTGGACTGCATGAATCAGGAATTGGAACTCGCCAGAGCATTCCTGCGATCTGCGGAATGGCTACTACTGACATGGGCTACCTCAAGATCCTTCACGCATATAGAATCCGGGCGACGAACTGCAAATAATCACCAGCTCCCTGGCGCTGCATTTTCCTACACCTATACCCAACTGGAAGATTTGAAGCCCCGGTACCAGAAGCTCATTCACGATTTGACGAATCAATATCCAAAGCTCCAAATTGGCATCACCATTTCTCCCGTCCGATATCTTCAGGACGGATTCCTGGCAAACTCAAGGAGCAAATCCACGTTACATCTCCTCGCTGCTGATCTGGAAACATCTGGTACCTGGATCTTTCCGTCCTTTGAAATTCTTCAAGATGAGCTTCGGGATTACCGCTATTACGATCCAGATCTCATCCATCCCTCTCCAATGGCGATCGATCTGATCTACCAACGATTTTTGGAAAGTTCTCTGGCCGATCAAGATCGTACGCTGTTCTCCCGCATCCAGAAGGTCCGGCAAAGTCTGGAACATCGGCTACGCTTTCCAGAAGCACCATCCGGTGTTAAATTCTTGAAAAAGAGAGAAGAAGCAGTGCAACAGCTTCGTCGGGATTATCCGCAATTTCCGTGGCTGTTCAGTGAAGGGAACTGACTGTCCGTGTAGTCGTATTCGGTCGCAGACGAAGATCGTCCGGATCCAGGTCAAAAAGAACCAAACCTGGACGTTTGCCAGGTTCAATACTGCCTAGGTCGCCATCAAAACCGAGACTTGCTGCTCCATTCAGAGTGGCCCACGTCAAAAGTGTCTCAAATGGGATCCAACTGTTCAATCGTTGGATGGTTTTCATTTCTTCCAGGATGGATAACTGCCAATTGGAGGTCAAACTGTCCGTCCCTATGGTCATCCGTGCCTGTTCATCAATAAATGCCGCATAATCCGGCAGGCCGTTTTCGATATACAAATTGGCATTGGGGCAAGTAGCCCAGAAAACCTGGTTACTCCAGGCGTGCGCCCTCTGAATATCCGAACGCGATGTCAGGGTATTGTGCACAAAGAGGGTCCTGTGTTCGGGATCCAGATGGCTCAATGCATAATGGATCGCAGACTGACCCGATGGTTGGAAGTGGTGAACAGGTTTTCCAATCTCACGATAAAATTCCGGAATCGCTCCGGTACCTTCCTGAAAAAGCAGATTTTCATCCCGGGTTTCCTGATTGTGGATGCTGATCGTTCTCTTCGCCCCTGCCATTTGCTCCTTCAGTAATCCAAACAAGGTCGGACTCACGGAGTATGGAGCATGAGGAACCAGGCTCTTCTGCCCCCCTTTCACGGGATTCAGCTGTTCAAAAGCGGGTAGAAAGGACTCGAATGCGGATTGCGCCTGTGCATCATCCAGAAAGTCAAAACACTCCGCAAATGTGTAATAACGGAGGTGACCTTTATCCTTTTGACGTATGGTATCTGTCCGGTTGGCTATATCGCCAACGGCGACGATCCCACTTGCCCGCATCTCCTCCTCGGCGGCGGAGATCGCCTCATGAATCACCTCCAAAGGGGCGCCCCGCTGGGAAACAACTGTGCGGATAAATGACAATAGCCCCGTACCTGTCGCCGCAACACCTTTCATGTGGGATAACTCCAGATGGCAATGCGTATTAATCAGTCCCGGCGTTAGCACCCCTTGCACGATTTCAACTGTCGCTGGATCATGGTCTTCCAACTGGTCTACCGAGAGGATCTCACCATGGTGGTCCAAGACTACCACTCCATTTCTGACAGGAGGTGAAGAAATGGGCATCACCAGATCAGCCTGGATCTTCCGAAAGGGAGAATGTAATTCAGAACTCATGAACAATGATTCCATTCTTCATTCTGGGCTGGAACCAGGTTGACTTTGGTGGAAGGACAGAGCCTTCATCCGAAATGGTCATCATATCCTCCAGAGTGATGGGATAAAGACAGATCCCGACCCGAGCTTCCGATTGATTGACCTGATGCCGAAATGTATCCAGCCCGTAAACCCCGGGGACATATTGGACTCGTTCATCCGTACGCACATCCTGCACCTTCAGGATCTTGGTCAAAATCTCATCATTGAACAGGTGGGTATCCAGGATAACAGAGCGTTGAGCATATTGATCCAAAACCTCCTTCTTCCATTTGAGCAGGTACCATTCACGGTGCAGATACATACTCATCTCATGAGGTGCACTGGGTTTGATGGGCTGATCAGATATCTCAATGTCCATCACCTGAGACAACCGAGCCATAAAAACGGTCGGAGATAACTCAACAAAAACGTCAATGATCCGATTAAAATCCAGGATCTCAACTTCATCTGATGAGAAAAAAGCACAAAGTAAACCGTCGAAGGAACTCCCTTTGACGCGACCGTGCAGACGTTCATACAGCAGGTTCAGAGAGCTGCTCCGATGGTGGCCATCCGCGATGTAGCTCTCCCGCACATCCTCCGCAAATATGCGAGACAGACGCTTGATGAGGTCCTGGTCGGTAATCGGCCAGAAGCTGTGATCCTGGTGATCAGATTCAAAGTGGACTGTGAATTCCGGGTCATGCTGTTCCACCCAATCATGGAGCAAGTGGGTCAGATGCGCCACAGGCTTATGTGTCAACAAGACTGGCTTGACAATGGCCCGGTTGCGCAATAACAGATTCAAATGGATCTGCTCTTTGTCAGCAAGGGTATTCTCATGTTTCTTGATCCGGCCGCTTAAATAGTCTTTGAGATCCGCGACAGCGACCAAGCCGATAAAGGCATGATCGGAATACTTGATCTGGTAAACATAATAGCCCTCTTCCGCGAATCCACGATACACCCCACTGCGACGGTATTCCGGATAATTATCTTTGATCCCCTTGAAAAAGGAATCAGAAGAGGTGATGTAATCCTGATCGGGATACACCGCTTTAAACGGACGAATTTGCATACTTGCCAATTAGACTGCGAAAGTACTGACTCCACAGGAGGAATAAGGACGTTTTCTTTATTTGGTCAGTCGAACGATCCCGTTCAAAAGCCAGGCTGACTCCTTTTTTGTGATTTGTTCAAGGACGGCATCTGCTCGACATGAAATCAACTTGAGGTCCTTGACCATCTTGCAGAATGCTTCAGATTCATTGCATCCAGCTTGTACCTTGGCAAGTTCATCCAGGGCAATGACCACGGGTTGGAGTTCACGTTTCTTGCGCTGAACAGCGATCATTCGAAACACCTCCCAAATGTCTTTTTCTGCTTCGAAATATTCTTTCCTGTCGTTTTCACGGCCCACTTTGGACACCAGGCCCCAGTCGATCAGTTCACGAATATTCATATTGGCATTTCCTCTGGAAATACCCAGCTCATCAATGACTTGATCTGCACAGAGTGGCTTGGTAGAGATAAGCAATAAAGCGTGAATCTGGGCCATCGTCTTGGTCACCCCCCATGAACCGGCAAGGCCGCCCCAGGTTTCAATGAATTTCAACTTGCCTTCCTCAAGATTCATAGCGCTGTTCGTTCATGAATCATAAAGAGTATTCGAGGCGAATTGTTCATCTGCCCTTTTGTCAAGCAGTGCCAGAATCAGGCTTTCTGGTAGAATGGCAAGCCGCACACCTCTGCTTCAAGCCGCTTGCTTCCTGCTACAATCATGATCTTCGAACCTTTGGCGGTAAAAGGAAGGGTAACATAGCCCATCCCAATGGGGACGTCCAGTGATGGTGACTGCGTACCCGAAGTGACAATACCAATCTCTTCGCCTTCTGGGGATTCGATCAGATAATCATGACGAGGCACTCTCCGATCCAGTAATTTGAATCCTACAAGTTTTCTGGTCAATCCTTCTTCTTTCTGTCTGGCCAACCAGTCACATCCGTTGAATGTGCCCTTCTTCAGCTTGGTGATCCACCCTAAGCCCGCTTCAAGGGGTGAGGTAGTATCATGAATGTCGTTTCCATACAAACAGAATCCCATCTCCAGACGCAGAGTATCTCGCGCCCCCAACCCTGCCGGCTGGATATCGACGGATTTGCCGGCTTTGAAGACAGCCTCCCATAATGCGGGCAAATGTTCATTATCTGCATACAGTTCGAACCCACCCGATCCGGTATACCCGGTCGCAGAGATCAACACGTTGTCGATCCCCGCCATGCGGCCTTTGGTAAAATGATAGTAGTTGATTGCAGACAGGTCCACCTCTGTCAGTTGTTGCAAGACGGCAGTCGCCTTGGGGCCCTGAACGGCGATCAAACCGGTTTCTTCAGAAATATCAATGACCCGGGTGTCATAGTGATTGTACTTATTGATCCACGCCCAGTCCTTGGCGAGGTTTGAAGCATTCACCACCAGCAGAAATGCCTGTTCGCCTTCGGCACACATATCTTCTGCCAATCTGTAGACCAGGAGATCATCGACTATACCACCATCCAGATTTGGCAAGCAAGAATATTGCGCCTGACCGATCTCCAGTTTGGATGCATCATTGCTGGTCACCGCCTGTACTAGATCCAAGGCTTCCCGACCTTTAACGATGAATTCGCCCATATGCGTCACATCGAAGACTCCCACTCCATTACGTACGGCTTCATGTTCATCCCGGATCCCGGCATAGGAAATAGGCATCAGATAGCCTGCAAATGGTGCCATTTTGGCGCCTAGCTCCTCATGAATAGTCGTGAGTGGGGTATGTTTCAATGTGTCCATATGACTTCGTTTTAATAGATGATTTCTACTTCGAGGATTTGCTCACCAGGGAGGATCTGCTGCACAATATCCAATCCACTTTCCACTTCACCAAAAAGGGAATATCGACCGTCGAGATGCAACGTTGGTGAATGGGTGATGAAAAACTGTGTCCCTTCTGTGTGCGGGCCAGCTGAAGCCATACCCACACATCCCGGGCGATTGTACGATATCTGATTCAATTCAGATCGGATCGTATAGCCCAACGCACCATAGCCATCGCCTCGGGGGCAACCACCCTGGATGACAAAATTTGGCACGACACGATGGAATGTCTTTTTATTAAAAAAACCGGATTCTGCCAATTGAATAAAGTTGCATACCGAGCCTGGTGCGTCATTCGGGTAAAACTTCAGTATGATCGTCCCTTTGGCTGTTTTAATAACAGCCCTGCTATTGCCTTTTACCTTGCCAACGATCGACCAATCGATCGGGTGATTGAAGGTCGGACGGCGAACATGATAATCCCCCCGTTGAATATAGGCTCTGGTCTGTGACAGTTCATTATAGGTTTCGATATCCTGTGGCAGTTGACACAGGTTCATGGCTTTGCGAAATGTGCTGTCAGAGCGAATGAAGGCACGGTAATTTGCATTGGGAAGACGCAAAGCTCCTGCGGCAGTAGCCATACTTCCAACGTCGCCGCTTTCAATAGCTGTAATGAAGTATTGGGCCAGGTTCTTTCGTACATTTTTCGAAGAGATCCCAAAAATGGTATTAAAGTCCGGTCGATCCGAAATATCCCGGATGGCTTCCATAGCAGCCGTCTTTACATGAGGTATTCGGTTTTGCTGCCAAAGTTGGAGCAAATAGGGAAAATTCCATCCGAATTTACCCAGGGCCCGAACATATACCGCTTTCAGATATGGATCTGAGATTGATTCTATAGCTCTTCGAATATCCGACTGGACGGACGTCCGGGTGACTGGCAGATACACCGGACACATTCGACTGATCGCCGTGTACAGATTTGCCTTCACCCATGGATGCTTGATGGATCGTGCAAAAAGCAACCACTCCGGCGTCTCTTTGGGATCTCCAACTGCCATCAGCACATCTGATGCCGCGATTCCGACATAGGGATGATCATCCCGAAAAGCAGACCGCAGGACCTCTTTGATGTCCAAATAGGGAAAGTGTACTAGTCCTTTGATCATATTACATCGGACCATGGGGTCTTTCTCCAAAGGAAAAAGACCGATCAAGGAAGTCCTGGCAAGTTCGCTGCCCCCTTTACCGATCGCCAATGCCAGCGCCATCCGCATGGAAGGATCAGATTCACTCCTCAACAATGTCACCAGATCAGGAACCAATGTATCCAGGGTGATCCCGGATGTCCGAGCCAGATAGGTGGCAGCAATCAAACGGGCCGATCCAGGTCGACGGTCATCTACCACCAATTCGATCATCCGTTTTGTTCCTTCGGGCTCCACCATTCCTCGCAAGGAATATTGGAAGATACCGTTGGCCAGTCCCAGTTGATAAAGGGAATCTGTCGGCTGGTACGTCGTGACGGTCGCCATAGAAGACAAATAGTGCGGTTGTCCGCACTTCCCCATAGCTTCCAGAATGGCCGCGTTCATGGCTGTTGACTCTGACAAGCTGTCCCAGGGATCAAAAGCTTCTAAAAGAGGGAGTTCCGCTCGGACTGAACGCAACTGGCCCAAAGCATATACACATGCCAGTCGAATGTCCTTGTTGGGGTCTTTCAGCAATGGCCGAAGGCTGTCTATACAGGAAGAGTCTCCGATGGAAGCCATTGCCATGGTGGCATAATACCGATAGGTGGGATCGCCCGCATGCAGGAACAGATACAAACTGTCCATGGCCTGTCGGTCCTGGAGATCGTAGATCTGGCGTGTCACAGGGTCTTCAAAACCAATGCGTACATTTTTGATGGCTTGTTTTTCCGGCGGCAAACATGCAGAAAAAAGCAGAAGGCAAAGGACTGTCACCCAGATGCCGTTCATCTGGCAATTTCGACAGGATCGGATATGCTCGAAAAATGACTTCATTCAATTACAGGTTCTTCGAATATATCCTCAAAAAAATCGGGGGCATCTCCCGGAATTTCATCACCACTCCCACTCTGGTATTTTCCACAGTCCAACTCAATATTCACTTTGTCTGGTTTAGCGAAACGGCGTTTTGTATCGATGGCGGCCGGGCTATACTTTTCCAATCTTTTGAGCGCCTCTGAAAAGATCGGCCGCGCCAGAACGGAGCCCTGTCCGTCATTCGGACTGATAAAGCGGATCCAGCGATCTTCGCCGCCCACCCAGGTACCGATCACCAGCCCAGGGGTGATCCCAATGAACCAGCCGTCCGCGTAAAAGTTGGTAGTCCCCGTTTTTCCGCCAAATTCACTTTTCACCCCGGCAAAACCGGGTGCACCTCTGGTGGCGTATTTCAACATTTCGACCATCACATAGTTTGCTTCGCTGCTCAGGGCCCGACGCTCCAGAGGCACATCCTGGTAAATCACCCGGCCGTGGGCATCTTCGATCCGTTTCACCATAACCGGTTTGTTATACACACCATCATTCGCAAAAGTGGCGTATGCGCCGGTCATTTCCAGTGCGCTCAGATCTGCAGAACCCAGACATATGGAAGGCGAAGCAGGCACTCGGAGTCGTCCATTCGGTAAGCGAGCCGAACTATCGATGCCCATATTATTGATGAGACCACGAACGGGCTCTGTATCTCCGAGTTGCTTCATCAGGTAGACCGAAAACGTATTTTTTGATTTGCGGAGACCATCAAACAAGGTCAATGATTCACCTGTGTAGGTGTCAAAATTTCGAGGTGTCCATTCTTTCTCCAAATGGAAATTGGCCTCACCGGGAACAATAGTCTGTGGGTTATCCAGCAAGCGAGTACATGGTGAGATCGATTGCAGGGCGACAGCAGTGGCATAAACAAAAGGCTTGAACGTACTGCCCACCTGCCGGTCTGAAGTCACATGGTCATATTGGAAAAACCGGTAATCCACACCCCCGACCCAACCGCGGATCTGGCCATTGGAAGGATCTATCGCCACGACGCCTGTTTGCAGGATCATTCGGTGATATTTCAGTGAATCCATGGGCGACATCAGCGTGTCCTTTTCAAACCGAGGAGATTCATAGTCAAAGACGACCATTCGCACTTTCTCGTTCAACATCTTGTCCGTAGCCTTCTGAAATGCCGTCCACTTCTTTTGAAGTTCATCCCAAAGAGGCCCTTTCATAATCTTCGAATAATCCTTGACCATGTCTTTGGAGATCAGCTTCAACTCCTGAAGTTCCTGCAGATAACCCCTCTTATTGTTCTCACGAAGCATGCGGATCATATCAACATCCCGCAACAGGAGTCTGCCGATCTTCAAGCCGTGCTCTTCGACAAAGGGTTCGAACAGGGATGCCCGGATACTGATATACCGGTCCATCTGTCCCACCTGATCATGGAGGGTTTGTTTCCTCATGTCAACATCCGCATCTGTGGTCTCCGGATCACGACGGGTCCAGGGATCCATACCTCTCCACACCCGCCAGAACTTCTTCTGCAAGGCTGGCATATGGGCAGCGACAGCGGCCTCCAGATGGAATTGAACAGCCGTATCGATAGTAGAATAGATGCGCAGTCCATCTCGCCAGATGTCGTATTTCTCTCCATTTGACTTTCTGCATTCCGGACGATCCAGAATATCCATGACCTCCTTACGCAAACCCATTCGGGCATATGGTGCCATGCCCTCATCATGGGAAAACTTCTTAAAGCGGGTCATATCAATGGGGGTGGCCTTCAATTCATTCGCGGCCTCCCTGGACAGAAAGCCGTGCTTGACCATCTGGTTAATCACAACATTGCGTCTGGTCATCGTCAACTCGGGCCGACGCGCTGGATTGTAAAGCGATGGATTCTGTAGCATGCCCACTAATGTGGCCGCTTCTGAAATAGAGAGTGAATCCTGGGTTTCTCCAAAATAGATCTCAGATGCCGCCTTGATCCCATACGCACCATTGATGAAGTTGAAATGATTGAGGTACATCGCCAGGATCTCTTCCTTGGTATAAGAACGTTCCAGCTTGACGGCGGTGATCCATTCCTTCATCTTGGTGGCCACCAGGGTGAAGGTTTTTTCGATCTTCCCCATTCCCGAAAAATCCCGGTTGGAGTACAACAGTTTGGCTAACTGCTGCGTAATGGTGCTTCCGCCTCCCGAACTCGATTGTCCTAGAAAAACGGTCTTGAAGGCCACCCGGCCCAGAGCTCGAAAGTCGATTCCGGAATGCTCATTATACCGGAAATCCTCCGTCGTGATCAGGGCATTGACCAAATTTGGCGACAGCTGATCATATGTGACTGGCACACGATTCTCGATGTAGTAGCGTCCGAGTAGGGCACCATCAATGGCAAAGACCTGAGAAGCCAACTTGTTGTTTGGATTCTCCAGGTCCTCAAAGGTGGGGAGGTCTTGAAAGGAGAGATAGGTCAACCAGACGATCATCAGGAGAATTCCGGCAAAGAAGCCTCTCCAGATCCAACGCATCCACCGCTCTTGTGCGGGACGATGCTGACGATTCATCCAACGAAATCCACTCATAGGTTGCGAAGACATCCGGCAAAGGTAGTGAAAGGAGAGAAGCCTGTTGTGCCCAAGTTCTCAGAAAAATAACAGCACTTAAGGCTATTCATTTGGCGGATAAAACCCGGAATACGCCTGTAGAGCACTGCGCGATTGTTGCTCAGAAACTTCTTGATGAACCACTCCTTTTCCCAGGTCCTCCAGAAGGACCATGCGAATGGAGGTCCCTGCATTCTTTTTATCATTTCGCAAATACCCCAGGCAGGCGTCTTCAAGAAAGATTCCTCCAGTCAGGCGAGGATAGTACTTCGTCAATACGGACCGGATCTCCATCCAGGACCCTTCATCCAGTCGATCGATCTGGAAGGATATCCATGATTCCATCAGCATGCCTGCAGCAACTGCTTCGCCATGCCGGATAGGCGTCCCATTCACCAGGGCGACACTCTCGATGGCATGCCCCAAAGAATGGCCAAAATTGAGAAGTTTCCGCTGAGATTTTTCAAGTGGATCTTGTTCGACAATCTCCATCTTCACCCCTGCAGCACGTTCGATCATCTCTTCAGACAACCGCCCATCGGGCGAGATCGTGCAGATATCCTTCCACAGATTTCCATCCGCGATCAATGCATGCTTGAATACCTCTGCCATACCAGATCTGTATTCTGTTTGCGGCAGGGTATCCAGGAAGACATTGTCAATCACCAGGGCCAGAGGGGACGAAAATGTGCCCACACTATTCTTGATTCCTCCATGATCGATCCCGGTTTTAGAGCCTATGGCTGCATCCACCTGCCCCAATAAGGAGGTAGGGACGTGGACAAAAGGGACACCACGTTTGTAGGTTGAAGCGACAAAACCTCCCAGATCGGTGACAACACCACCTCCCAGGTTGATGAGAAGTGTGCTTCTGTCCGCTGCACAGTCTAGTAATCTGGACCATAACCGCATCGCCTGCTCCAATCCCTTGCTTTCTTCCCCTGCAGGAATGACCAGGGGATCCCCCTGCCATCGGATGGCGTCGCGAAACCGGGGCAGACAATGCTCACACGTATGACTGTCTACCAGGATCTCAATGTTGGAAAAATGCTGACCCTCCAACCAATTCGCAAATCTGGTGAGTGCATTTGTGCCGGAAAAATGGGATATGAGCATGACTCGGCTTTAGGATTCGGGAAGAACCTGCTTGAGCAGGAGATTGACCTGTCCCAAATGATACACATCGTGATCAATGACCCCCTGGATCATAAATGCCCAGGAATACGATCGTCCCGGCACCTGCTCATCCAGGGTGGCAGAGGGCAGATCCGAAAGACCTTCCATGATCTCCTGTTGAAGATCCACCATCCGGCGCACCAGTTCCTGCCATCCTCTTTCATCCACAGATGCCTTAGTCCAATCCGTGCCCGGGAGAAGATCAAAATCATCCTCCCCCTGAAGTTTTTGAGCGACGTAATTGCGCCAGGCGACGACATGCCCGAGAAGGCCAGCAATGGAAGCACCTTTTTCCAGACTAAAATTGACCGCATCCGAAGGGATACGTTCCAGGGTTTCCATCCATGATGGGCCAAACCAGGGGCTTCCGGAAAACAGATTATCGAATTGTTCGATCAAATCAATTATACGCTCTTGTTGTCTCATCATGCTTTGTTGATCAGGGCTACACTCCACGCTTCAGCCCTTTCCTGAAACAGGGACTTTGTCCTTTTCCAGGTTTGGACGAACAACTCCGTTTGCCTGTAGGCATTCAAGGTATCTTCACTATCCCATTGACTATAAGTGAACATGATCTCCGGGTGCCGAACATCCTGAAGTAATTCTACCGAGTGACAACCCGGTTGTGCCCGAATTCGCTCCCGAACTTCCTCAAACAGCCTGTGGAACTGCTGGATCGAATCCTGTCTAAAGGTCATTTTGACAATGCGTTGAATCATACAGGCGTAAAATCAATTAACACGGAGTCATCCATTTTCAAATTGAGCAGACTGGCGGCATTTCCAGTCCGGACGGCAATCTCCAGAAATCCGGCGGCATTAAAAAGTAAAAGTGGTTCTCCCTCACTGACATCTCCATAATGTGATGAAATCCGTTCGATCACATCATGCGGACGAAAATGAAATCGGAATGGCCTACCCTGCCCGATCTCTTCGAATAATGTCAGATGCACATTAACCACTACATTTTCAAACCGATCCACATGAATCACATTCCCTCTGATCCAGTCCTTTTGGGTGACTGGATGCAACCACAGTCGTTCTTCCGTGTGGTCTACCCGCTCTGACCAACCTGTTGGATCAGGTTCTGCCGTCCAGGATGTGATCGCATGGTGCACCTGGTCGAGCACTGCCCTGAATCCCTGGTTGAAGGTGCCGACCCGGAAGATCTTGGCCGGGAGTGGATTGAACAAAAGAGACAACAGGCCATTGTCGGGCACCAGGAACCAATGCCCATGATGACAGGTAAGTAAAAGAGATGGTTGAGCACTGTAAAACAGATTGACCATGACCACATGCCAGCTCCCTTCCGGAAAGGATCTGTAGGACTGCAAAACGAAATATGCAGCCTGGGAAACGGCGAATGGGAGCACCTCATGCGTTAGGTCAACACAATGTATGGCAGGATCCGCACGCAAACAGGTCCCCTTCACCATGGCGGCATATGGGTCCTGATGGCCAAAATCACTGGTCAGGGTTATGATCTGCAAGGCAGATAAGGTTTTACTCTCATTGAAATTGCTGTAAATTTACGAGGCTCATCGAGATTGCCATGATCGGGATCTGTTCCTGCATAGTGGGAACTTTTTCTATCCCTAAATCCTTTCTTTGCCACAGCCTGTACACCTCTTAAATTGAGACTTGCTTGAGTGAAATTATTTTGAATATAGAGGGGATTGAGTTGATCGACCTCTATGGCGAAAAAAACAGCAAACTGAAGCTGCTGAAAACTGCCTTTCCGGAAGTGACATTTACATCCCGGGGACATGCCATCAAACTGGCTGGCGAAAAGAAGTTTACCCAAAAAGCCAAGGCGAAGATCGAATTGATGGTCCGCCTGATCAAGGCAGAACATGAACTGACTATTCAAGTCATTGAAGATCTCCTGAATGGCGCAAACCCTTTTGATACAAGACCTGCAAATGGCGCGGGAGGGCAGGTGATCGTCTATGGTCGGAATGGACAGCCTATCAAAGCCAAGACGGCGAATCAAAAGGTGCTGGTAGATAGCGTTGAGCACAATGACATTGTCTTTGCCGTCGGCCCGGCAGGAACTGGAAAAACTTACACTGCTGTGGCTCTGGCTGTTCGGGCACTTAAAAATAAACTGGTCAAGAAGATCATCCTCACACGACCTGCTGTAGAAGCGGGTGAAAGCCTGGGCTTCTTACCGGGCGACCTGAAAGAAAAGGTGGATCCCTATCTCCGTCCATTATATGATGCTCTGGATGATCTCTTCCCTCCGGACAAACTCGCCCATTTCATGGCAAACCGGGTGATCGAGATAGCACCCCTGGCATTCATGCGTGGCCGGACCCTCGACCATTCTTTCATCATCCTGGATGAAGCCCAGAATGCTACGAGCATGCAATTGAAGATGTTTCTCACCCGATTGGGCCCTTCGGCACAATGTGTGATCACGGGTGATCTCTCGCAAGTAGACCTTCCCTTCCACCAAAAATCAGGTCTACAGCAAAGCATTGATCTGCTGGCCGATTTGGATGGCGTAGGAACTGTGTATCTACAGGCTGAAGACGTAGTCCGACACCGTTTGGTCAAAGAAATCATTCGGGCGTATGAGCGATCAGATCAGTTCGCCCGCGAATCGCGTGAACGCAGACAACGGGAGAAAGAAGAAGGATTTGGTCGGCTACCACTACCCCCCCCAATTGAAGAAGAATGATGACATCTACCGTAACCTATCTGGGCGATCTACGCACTCGGGCCACCCATCTCCAATCCGGAGAGGTCATTCTGACGGATGCGCCGTTGGACAACCAGGGTAAGGGTGAAGCTTTTTCGCCGACAGACCTGTGTGCCACATCGCTGGCTTCCTGTATCCTGACCATCATGGGTATTCATGCTCGAGATCATCAGATCGATATGCAGGGCACCACCGCTCACGTCCAGAAGATCATGGTTGCCGATCCGGACCGCCGTATCAGCCAGATCGACCTGGAGATCAGGATGCCAACAAAACTTTGGACAGAGGAGGAAAAAGATGTTCTCGTGCAGGCTGCAGCATCCTGTCCCGTGTGCAGAAGCCTCCATCCTGCACTGATCATTCGCAAGACCATCACCTGGCCCGAATGATTATTTACCCTCCGTACCTATGTGAAACAGGGCATCACCAATACTGACCACTGCGGCATTGTTGTGCCCGATGATATACCCGTCTTTCGGGGCAATAACCGGAAAGAATGCCCTCCCCTGAGGATCATGAATATCCCCGAGCTTTTGCCCCTTTTTGACCACATCACCTGAAGCATGTGACCACAAAAACAATCCTGCTGCCTGTGCTCGTACCCACAACGTCTGGTGGATCGTCTTTACTTCCCTCAGTGCTTCCGATTTTAACGACATACCGGCGTGAAAAAGCACTCGTTGGATACCTGCCAACCCTTCATGGATAGAGAACAGATCATATCGCTCTGCTTCTCCCCCTTCAAAAACGATGGCCACCTTCCCCATATCCGTTGCTGTTTTTCGCAATGACTTCGCAATCAACGGCTTGTGGACCAGAAAGGGGGCGCCGAATATACCTGCCAGCTCCATGCTCGCCTCTGACCGCGTGGTATACCGGATCTGAGGATAATTGTATCGGGAGCCCCCACCTGTATGAAGGTCGATCACCATATCTGCAACCGGCATCAATTCACGAGTGACCAGGGAGGCCACTCTCGAGGCCAATGAACCGCGAGATGACCCTGGAAAGCTTCGATTGACATCTTTCCCATCCGGGACATCCCTTGAAAAGTTGATAAATCCAAAGACGTTCAGCAGTGGAACAGTGATCACCGCTCCTCGTTGAAGATCGCTGAACATTCCGGCTGTCAAGCCGCGGCGCAGGATCTCGATACTGTTGATCTCATCCCCATGCATACCGGCTATCAGCAAGAGAACAGGCCCCGGCTCACTGGCTTGATACACATGTACAGCGACATCAATAGCGGTGCCGGAAGGTAATCGACCAATGGGGAAATCAAGGACTACATGCTCGTTAAAAGGCACAGCCTTCTTCTTCAAGACGATCGGATGCGGCATAGATCCTGTATATTATTCTTCTTCATCTTTTTCCAGAATCAATCGCTCCATATATCGGACGATATGACCGGCAATATTTTGTCCTGTTACCTTCTGAATGCCTTCCAACCCGGGCGAGGCATTGATCTCCAATACCAATGGACCACGATTGGACTCGAGGATATCCACCCCGGCAACACCCAATCCGAGTGCAGAGGCAGCACGAATTGCCACTGCTTCGCCCAGGGGTGTCAGCTTGGCATTGTATGCAACTCCGCCCTGGTGCAGATTTGAGCGAAATTCACCTTCTCTCGCGACACGTTTCATCGCTCCTACCACCTGTCCGTCTACCACCAGCACCCGCACATCTTCACCCTTGGATTCTGCAATAAACTCCTGGACGAAATAGGGTTCTTCTCGGGTCATCGTTTCCAGTACCTGCTTCAATTCCTGGTGTGTATGAACCAGCTTGACGCCCAATCCATGTGTGCTTTCCAACGCTTTGACAATGCAGGGAAAGCCACCGACCTGCTCCTCGATCAGACGAATGTTAGCCCCGGGTTCCGCCATCACCGTTACCGGCACATCAATACCCTTCTTGGTCAGTCGTTGCAGGCTGTGCAATTTATCCCTCGCCTGTACGAGGGCCCTGGAGGGTAATGTGGCCGGTACTTTCAACCACTCGAAATGGCGAATCAAGGCCGCACCTTCCTGGGTAAATGTGGCACCGATTCGGGGAATAATACCGTCAGGAATGTGTAATTGTTTATCCTGATAAAAGATCTGTGCACCTTCCTTACCCAATAGTAGGCTGCATCGAGAATAATCTACCAATACAGGTATATGCCCTTGGGCGATGCAAGCTTTGTAAAGGCTCTGTGTACTATATAGACCAGGCCCTCGAGTGAGAATGGCAATTTCCATTTATGTGCTACCTCCTCAAATGTAAGCGTAATTCTGTCTGCAGAATGAAAGGGTGTTATATTTGGAGATGCACCCTGAGACAGCTGCTGCACCCCCTGTGGCCACTCCCCTGAATGACCCCCGAACCATCAACGGATGGGCCCTGTTTGATTGGGCGAATTCATCCTATGCACTGGTCATCTCATCTGCCATTTTTCCGGCCTATTATACAAGCGTCACTGATGACATGATCCAGTTGGGGACAACGAGTATCTCGAATAGCGCTCTCTATGCATATGCTTTGTCTCTATCTTATATCCTGATCGCCGTTTTGTCTCCGATCCTATCCGGGATAGCCGATGCTTCTGGTCGTAAAAAATTCTTTCTCAAGCTGTTCACAACCATAGGTGCACTGAGCTGTCTGACGCTGTACTTTTTCAGGGGTATGGGTCAACTTGATACGGGGATCATCGGCTTTATGGGGGCTACCATCGGTTTCACCGGGGCACTTGTTTTTTACAATGCCTATCTCCCGGAGATTGCTACTGAAGACCGTTTTGATAAAATTTCAGCGAAGGGATTTGCATTCGGATATGTGGGAAGTGTGCTTCTTTTGGTCCTTAATCTCGCCGTCATCATGAATTATGAAGCCCTGGGCATTCCGAGCCAGGGAGTGGCCACCCGACTGGCATTTGTCTCCGTTGGTGTCTGGTGGCTGGGCTTCGCTCAGGTCACCTTCCTGCGATTGCCCAAAGACAGAAATGGTCGATTTGAATCTCAAACCTTGAAAAATGGCTTCCGGGAACTTCGAAAAGTCTGGCAACAACTGACCCACCTTCCCAATCTCAAGCGGTTTCTATTTGCTTTCTTTTTCTACAGCGCCGGCGTACAAACAGTCCTGTATCTAGCCGCAACATTTGCAGAAAAAGAGCTGCACTTTGAAACCACCAATCTGATCCTGCTCATCCTGGTCCTCCAGCTCGTGGCCATTGTAGGAGCCTATTTCTTTGCTTTCGTTTCAGGCAAGGTGGGGAATAAAAAGGCGCTCTTCATCATGCTATTCATCTGGATTCTGGTCTGCATGACCGCATATTATACCTATAGTCAGAGCCAGTTCTATGTGATTGCGGCTTTTGTAGGTCTGGTCATGGGAGGCATCCAGGCCCTATCCAGATCCACCTATTCAAAACTGGTACCTGCGGATACTCCGGACCGTACCAGTTATTTCAGCTTCTATGATATCCTTGAAAAACTCGCCATTGTCGTAGGCACCTTCTCCTGGGGTGCGATCGAACAACTGACCGGTGGCATGCGCCCCTCTATATTGGCTTTGATCCTCTTTTTTCTGGTTGGCATGGTTTTGCTTTCTCGTGTAACCATCCAGCACGCCCAGCCAGAACAGCTATTGGTCAACCCTTAGTCCACATACTCAAAACATCCCATGTCAGGCATGACCATATCACGGTCAACCCCATCCAGATCCTGGCTCAGTGAAGGTATCGGGATGGCCATGCCTTCGACCACAGAAAGTGTATCCAGATGGAAATCATCCATGTTCAAATCACGAAAGAGCGGTTGACCGAAAGTGTAGTTCAAGCAATTCGTTGACTGATCAAAAAAATCTGGCCACTGGTCCATCTTCAGCAGATCTTTTACACGCACAAGACTATGTGTGAATTGATAGGTAAATGCCCCGGGAGACCCAGCTGTACCATCAATCATCGTGATCTCATCCTGGTTGTTGCCCGTCAGGATACAATTCACAAAAGACATCGTCAAGGGCAGGACATATGCATCCGAACACAAGGGGTCAAGGCAGAAAACATTGCTGGCTGAAAGCGCTTCTGCTGTGTTCCCATAATTGGCAATCGTGCAATAACGGAACTGATGTGAACCACCCAGGGCAAGCTGAATACCATTCCGTCCAGAATTATGAATCAACACATTATCTGCCTCAATATCACCCGCATAGGAAACGAGCCCACTCCCTGAGGTCCAGCCGATCTCGGTATCAGCTATCTGGACACGGGCACTTGAATCTACATAGATTCCAGATATACTGTTGTGGATCACTGCATGTTTGAAAGAATGGCCTGTTGAACCAGGACCTAAACGGATCCCACCCCATTGACCCGGAAGGGTTGCAAATTCAGGTTCAAGGCGATCAGACCGAAATATCACAGGTTTTTCTTTTGTACCCTCAACCCTGATCCGGCCATCCTTCAGGGTGTAGATCAACCCATCCGTATAGAATCCGTTTTCATTGGGTACGACCCCTCCATGAAGATGAACCCTGGTGCCGGGCATCAACCGTAGCGTACAACTGTCGATCAATAGTACACCAAAAATGACGTAGGGTCGGGGATCATTCCAAATGATCTCCATATTGTCGCAGGACAAAAGAGCCAGACCTGTCGAATTGCTGTTGTTTGGAATATAGATCGCATTTTGTCCCCATGCCTCCAGAACAATTTGCTGCGTATTCCCATTGGTAACCAGAGTAATAGCATCGCTTACCAGAAAAGGGCTGACCGATGTTGGTTGATCTGGATCGATGGTCACTTCCACAAATAGATAGATGCTGTCTTTGGGCAGAATTTCCACATCCTGGAAGGCCTCTCCCGAGATACCATCCACATTCATGCGAAAGAAAGGGGATGCACCATTCACAAATGCGATCGATGAAATACGGACGATCTCAGATTTGGGATTGAATATTTTCACCAATCGAGTTGAAGAACCCTGGGTTGTAAATACGGTATCAAATCGCAGGGTATCTACCGAAAAGGTAAGCGTTACATCTGAACCGTCATAAACGCCAGGTTCCTTGATACAAGCACTGAGCAACCCTACCAGGAGGCAGAAAACGAGAAAACGTTCTGATGAAAGAGTTCGGAGGTTCATTGGACGAAGGTAAGAAGTCAATACAGCATTCCTGAAGAACCATTTGTAGGTACAGATATAAAAAAAGGTCGGATGATGACCATCCGACCTTTTCATTCACTTATAGACTACCTATTAGAATGACCAGAGGTCATGCTCGTAGTTAAAGATCTCTTGTTTGATCTTCTCCCCTTCCATCAGGACATCAAGACCTGAATAGATGTCTTCAAGACGTCGATCCAGTACATTTCGCTCCTTGATCACATAACTGGAGAAAAAGCGCATTTCCATGATATCCTCCCAGGTTAACGGGCTGGCATCATTGCCGGCTCTGAATGCCTCATGCTGTGCCAGTGTATAGCGAGCATCGGGGTAATAGACCCAGAAAAGAGGAAGTTCGAAACGGAAGTTTCCGTTATCATCATAGCTGTTCATCAAAGGAGCGATACCCAGAATCCGAGAACGGACTTCTGACTTTTCCTTGTCGAAATACCACACTTCCTTCAGTCTGAACCGTTTGACATCATCGGGGTTCAACTCGTTGTTGACGATTTGAACGATCTCCTCATACGTCTCAGGATCAAAGGTGATCACCGTATCGATCTTACTCCCGATACCTGCCACCTCTTCAGGATGTAATGGGCGGGTAAACCTGTCATCCTCCGTGCTATAGACAGTGATCTCACCGTTGATAGCCGCATTCAGGATGATGGTAAAGAACCGCATATCCGGATTTATAAAAGGATGGTTCATCTTTTCACGTGTATCAATTACACGCCAGATGCGCTTTTCCCAATAATAATCCGCCTCGCGAACAGGAGCATAAGGCAAAACCCTCTTCTCCGTAGTTAAGGTCTTTTCGACGACGCCATCCAAAGGTGTTTTAGGCGCTGGATCACTAGATTCAGTGCGAATAACCTCTGGAGTCTGGGCAAACATCGCACCTCCTACCAGTAGAAGGACAAATACACCCAGGAATTGTTTGAACAGCAACTTCATGCTAACGGACTTATTAATTAGCGAATCTTAAATACCATTGAGTTGATCTTCCGACCTGCGGAGTCACCCGGACAACGGGCCTTCACATCGTCGAAATAGTATACATCACCAGGCTTCGCAGCTTTTACAAGGTTTTCAGCCTTGGTCTGGTAACGAGGACCTTCGTTCTCAGCAACGATCGGATCCTGACGTGGAGGTACGCGAGTCAGGGTGAAACTCTGTACACGGCAAACCGCTTCAAAGTCAAAGTTATCCAGGAAGGCGCCTACACCTGCCTGTGCTTTGAACTCACCATTCCCCATCAGACCAGAACTTTCTCTTCCGAGACGAGCGACCGGATCAGGAATCCGCTTGACGCGGAATAATTTGGCATCCTTCAAACCGACATTTGGTGCAGAAACATTGACCATACACTCATTTGTGGGTGTTTTCACTTCAACCATATAGTTGGCAGAACCAACTTTCTTGATCGTAGCACCTCCACCATTGACGGTCACGTTAATATCATTTGAAGACGCACCTGCTGCTGAAACAGAGATCGGGTTTTCTACACCAATGTAGAATACATTCATCTTATCAGCTGATACAGTAACGCTACGCTCACCCACTTCGTATTCGAAAGTCTTTTTATAAGACTTCACTTCTTTCGTCAGAGGGTTGGTCACTTGGATCTCTACGTTATATGATTTGGAGCCGATCTGTGATGTTCCGGTTTCGTAGATCGCTTTACCATCTTTCACAGGAAGGTTGGCTCCGTTGACCAGAATACGTGTATTATCTCCGGCTGAAGTGCTGAAAGCACTCAGGAAGACATCCGCCGTATAACGCTCACCCTTGATCACATATCCTTTAACAGCTGATACAACCGGTTCGAATGAATCGAACTTGATGTCTTCACCTGCTACTTTACCAAGGATAAAGTTCAGAGCAGTCGTAGAGGAGGCTCTTGCATCGTTCTGAAACTTGGTCAAAATGGGGAATACGGCCGCTACAGGCATTTGCTTGAAGTTGTATTCCGTCCAGTTTGGTTTGTCAGAACGCTTCACTGCCTCATCATCAATGGTTAGAGGCATAGACGATAATACGCCTGGATCATTCTCAACAAGCGTTTCTAGCTTGGCGCGAGTATCCCGGATCTTCTGTTCGAGGAGGAATCCTTTCCCCTTCTTTAGATCATCACCGACCAAAAGACGTGTGGTGACATCTTTATCTTTGATCCGCTTGGGTTTCGACGGATCTTTCTCGGAAGGCCCGCCAGCAGCTTCAAAGAGCTCCTTTTTCAGGTCTTCAACATAATTGTAGAATTCATCAGCGGTCGCCTTGACTTCTTTGGCTTGTGCAAGCCATTTGTCATTGACCTCATTCTTATACGCCTGAGCCTGCTTGTCGATGTTGGTCAACAAGGTGCCATTGGTATTCTCAACGATGACGTTACTTTGAGCGATACCTTTATTCAGCGTAAAGAAGGCGTTCATAACTTCCGCGGAGATGTTCAGTGCCAACAGAGCTGTTAGCACCAGGTACATCAGGTTGATCATCAACTGCCGCGGTTCCTTTGGAATGGACATAGAATTTCTGTTTGCTCGTTAAGTGAAAGGAACGGTTTCCGACCGGCTTATTTGCCGATGTTGGACATGGCATTCAGCACATTTCCATAAACTGAATTGAGCGAACCGAGATTCTTGTTCAAAGCAGAAAGCTGTTCTTTGTAAGCCTTGGTATCTTCGAGTGAATCAGAAAGATTAGCCATCGCATCAGACATATTCTTGTAGAATCCGCCCATTGCTTTGATCTGATCTTTTGCACCCACGAAGTCTACTTCCTGCAAAGCCTTCAAAGCACCCAGGCTCTTCGACATAGATTGCAGTTCTGTAACCATACTACCCAACTGGCGCTCCACAACTTCGCCATCCAAAGGATGTGCATCAGCCCCTTCTTCACCAGCAGTTAAGGGAGCAATTTTACTATTGTAGTTATCCAGACCTGGGTAGAGTTTTTCCCAGTAATAATCCTTTTCTGGACCGATAAGTCCCAGAAAGAGGAAGATAAATGCCTCTGTGAAGAGACCGATAATCAACATCTCACTGGCGCCTTCCCAGCTTTCCAGTTTGAATAGAGCGCCAAGCAGTACAACTGAGGCACCCACACCGATGATCAGGTTCTTAAGATATTTGAACCCGTTTGTTTTAATGACACTTTGCAAGCCCATTGTCTAAAGCATTTTTGTTTGGTTAAGCGAAACGTGTTTACTATAAAAAGTAAAGTGAAAGCCAAAGTAGGTAAAAGGAAACCTTATTACCAAGGATTTCCCAGTAGAAAAAAACAGGTGGAAAGAAATGATCCTTTCCACCTGAAATTTTAAAAATCGTTAATCGAACGCCCCAGGAACGTAAGGGCACACCGGAAACCGATATAGGATTTGGTGCTGTCCTGGAATTCCCAGTTGCGCGTTCCGGTCTCGAGGAAGAATCCAACATCCTTCCATGATCCTCCGCGAATCACCTTCCGCTTGTCCGCTTCAGGATCATCAGCAGCTGCATCGTACTTGATGTCAGGGTTCAGATCATGATAAAAGGAGATCGCATTTTCGAAGAATGCAGTTTCTGTCCACTCACTGACATTACCGGACATATTGTACAGTCCGTAATCATTGGGGAAGTATGCATCACCACGGACGGTATACAATCCACCATCTTCGGGATAGTTGCCCCGACCAGGCTTGAAGTTGGCTAACAAACAACCCTTGGCATTGCGAAGGTACATGCCTCCCCAAGGGTATGGTGCCAGATCTTTTCCACCACGAGCAGCGTATTCCCATTCGGTTTCTGTCGGCAATCGGAATTCTTCCGTGTTGACTTCACCCCGTTCTGCAGCGCGATACTGATTCCAGAGTTTCGTCCTCCAGAAAGAAAAGGCCTTCGCCATCTTCCAGTTCACACCGACCACTGGATAATCATCAAATGCTGGATGCCAGAAGTAATTTCGGGTATAAGGCTCATTGTAGGAGTAAGCGAAATCACGGATCCATACCATGGTATCAGGATAGATCTTCACTTTGTCCTTCTTGATGAAAGATGTCCGTGCAGACTGGCCACGATCGGCAGCAGCTGCACGCCAATCCAGCCATTCATAGTCATATACCAGCTTGTCGACGTTCAATTCACGTTTACCCGCGAAACGATCATTTCCCTGATAGTAGACATCCTGAACAGCTTCATCCTCCCAATCGATCTCATATTCCCAATCGATGCTTTGGCTGCCGTCCTCATTTTCGATGTACGCATCCATATAGGTCAATGCAACAGAATCGCGAACCCAATGAACAAATTGGCGATATTCATTATTGGTAATCTCCGTGTCGTCCATATAGAAACCGACGATGGAAATAGACTTTGGACGCTGGACGAAAGTCCGACTAATGTCCTCATCTCCTGAGCCAATGTGCAGAGTACCGGAAGGAACATATACCATCCCGTAAGGGTTAATCCCTTGCCAAGACGGACGTTCCAACACGCCGACAAGCTGCCCACTTTCCTTAGAGCCACAAGCACTTATATATAATAAGATGCTGAGGGCAGCGAAAACTTTGATAAGTTTTTTCATGTCCTTCACCCGAATTTTCCTGGTATTGAATAGGTTGTTTCTTGAAAACAGGCTGTAAATATAGCCGGATTCAAATAGAATTCAAAAAAAGTTTAAACAATGTAAACTTTATCATCACTAGGCAAACGAGACACCAGAATCCCTATTGCCTGTTAAGACGGATAAAGTTAATAAATCCTTAATCAATCGTCACAAAAATCTCGGATTGTAAATGATACCCGGAAGTTTTCCCTTGTTGATACCCGTTGGGATCCGATACTGGATCATTAGTTCAAAGCTACCATTGTGGGTCTGCTTCAATGGTGACAACCCGGATTCGTATGCATACATGAACAAAAACCGGTCCGAAACATGCACCCCTGCCGTTAACAAAATGGCATCTTGCGTATGATTACTCCATCCCCGATAGCCCCCCCCGAGGATAAAGCGTTCCCGCCATGTAAGATAACATTGAGTGGTCGCCTGAACTTGTGATAGATCTGACATCCATACGGTCGTCGGCATGATCGCCAGGTCACCAATCGCCGTCTGCCACGATGCATGCAGCATCACATGAGGCTGGATCTGCAGAGCCGTCTTGACATCAGAGCCCGTAAAGGACAACTTCCCGCCCTGCGCATAACGAAAGGAAGACCCCACAGTCCATTGTTGGTTACTCACCATGGCACCCGCATGAATTAATGGGCTGAGGGCATTGACCTGGCCTACTGGCAATTGACCGTCCTGGTGATCAATCCCCCCCCCATCCGGGTATTGACCGTCCGGCGTTCGGATACTGCTACCGTCCAATCCTGATTGGAATAATCCGGCTGCAATACCTCCACTCAGGGTCCATTCACGACTGATCGGTAAATGATATGCATATAATATGGTAGCCTCAAGATTGCTCAAGAGCCCGATCTGATCCTGCAATAATGAAATCCCCAATCCTGACTGAATGGCTGGAAAGGGCATATGCGCACTGATATGATAACCGGAAGGGCTCCCCGGCAGCGCATTCCACTGACGACGGGCAGCACCATTAAAGATCAGGTCCTCCCCTGCCCCGGTTGCTGCCGGATTCATTTCGGTAAGACTCCAGGAGGTCAGAGCAAATTGAGGTAATTGCTGACCAAACCCCACTGTCAACTGAATGATCAGGAACAGGCTGGTCAAAAGGAGCGTTAACGGAAAATGACAGATACGCATCACATTCTTCATAATTGATCTACTAATTCCCGGACCGTACAGACCGGGCGTTGACAGGTATGATCTCGGCAAAGATAAAGGTAGGTCTTTCCCGGAAAGACTCTGTTCTCCAGGAGCGGGCTGTCATCCTCCTGCTCGGAGGCCATTACGAACGCTCCAGGAATGTACATGGCATTGACTTCTTTTAACATTTGTGCCGATCCTGCACCGGTGATCACGATCTCTCTCCGACCAAAAACAGCTGCCAGGAAACCCTGTGCATATTGTGCAAATGAGGAAGGGTATCGTTCTACACTAAACCTCACACGCTCACGTAATCTCAGGGCCATTTGCCCATAACGCTGTTCGCCTGTGAGTGTGTGTACCATTTCCAGAATTTCAGCCATCACAGCATTCCCACTTGGCAGGGCATTGTCGTATGTATCAAAAAGGACACTTTGAAGGGAGGCTTCCGCAGATGTGCGGAAAGCGCCCTGCTCCGGATCATAAAAGTGGTCGATGACATGATCGGTCATTCGTTGGACTTCCAGCCTACCTTCAGAAGTATAGTTGATCTCCAGGAAGCGGATCATGGCTCTGATCAAAAAGGCATAATCGTCCAAAAATGCCGGTTGATAGGCATGCCCGCCGGCATATATTCTAAAGTACGTCCCTGTTTCCGAACGCATGTGTCGGAATATAAATTCAAAAGCTTGTTCGGCCCGATTGAGAAAAGACGGATCTCCAAAACTCTTATAGGCAGAGAGTAGTGCCTCGACCATCAGAGCATTCCAGGACAGGATTACTTTATCGTCCAGTCCCGGGCGGATCCGCGGTGCTCTTGTGTCATATAATCGTGATCGAAGATTTCGCCATTCGGATTGTAACCACTTCAGATCGACCTGATGCCGATCGGCGAAGGTGGTGTCATCTGTACGCCGGTGAAGAATATTCTTGTTTTCCCAATTGCCCTCTCTGGTGATGTCCATATAGTCCAGCCAGAGATCCGTGTGCTCGCTGGCCACCGCCACAAATTCTTCATATGTCCACACATAGAACTTCCCCTCCTCGCCTTCCGAGTCCGCATCCAGCGCGGAGTAAAAAGCGCCTAGCGGGTGTGAACATTCTGCATTTGCCCACTGGATGGTATCCCGGACCACCTGTTCAAATTCATGATTCTTCTCATGGGCGCACCATTTACTTAATATATCCACCAGGAGGGCATTGTCATACAGCATCTTCTCAAAGTGCGGCACCAGCCAGGCCGGATCCGTCGCATAACGAGCCATTCCACCTCCAATTTGATCATAGATGCCTCCCCTGACCATTTTTTCCAGGCTGTACAAAACATGATCTGCTCCTTCTTGAACCCCGGTGCATGCGGTGTAATTCAAGAGGAACTCCAGAGACATGGTTCTCGGAAATTTAGGTGCCGGGCCAAATCCGCCAAATCGTTGGTCTCGATCTTCCATGACCTGATGATAGATCTGATCCACCAGTGCGCGATCGATCTTTTCCTGGCCTGTCGCCATTTGCGGGTCTATCTGAAAATGGCGCACCTGATGATCCCGGACAGCCTGGATCAACTTGTCTGCCTGGGATTCCACGACTTCCCGTTTGTCCTGATATAAATTGTGCAAATGCTGCAAAACCTGTGACCAGGAAGGTCTGTTCCCCATGGGTTGAGGCGGGAAATATGTGCCCCCGTAAAATGGACGTCCATCCGGGGTGAGGAAACAATTGAGAGGCCAGCCACCTGAACCACTGATCATTTGCACGGCATCCATGTACAACTGATCAATATCCGGACGTTCCTCGCGGTCGACCTTGATATTGACAAAATGCTGATTCATATAAGAAGCAATGGCATCATCTTCAAATGATTCACGCTCCATGACATGACACCAGTGACAGGTAGAGTATCCGATACTCACCAGAATGGGCTTATCCTCTCTTTTCGCTTTATCCAGGGCATCCGATCCCCAGGGAAACCAGTCCACCGGGTTATGGGCATGCTGAAGCAGATACGGACTGGCAGTGGTGATCAATCTGTTGGGATATCGCTCACTGGAAGGTTGGGTCATCAGCAGGTAAGTTTAGACCATAACGGGAATCACCGGCCTCAGGTTGTCCTATCCTTTACGGATCATACGGTGATGATCAGTTGATCATGAGCCAGCATGAATCCATCCGGCAATAATTGGCTGACCTCTGCATTGGTGCCAAGTGCATGACTGATATGTGTGAAATACGTGCGCGAGACCCCACAACGCCTCGAAAGTTCGATGGCCGCTTCAAGATGCAGATGTGATGCGTGTGGTTCAAGACGCAGGGCATTCAGAATCAGCACATCACTTCCTTTGATCTTTTCGATTTGTTGGTCATCTATCCTTTTGGCATCCGTAATATAGGTCAGGTTGCCAAACCGGAATCCCAGGACAGGCATTTTCCCATGCCAAACTCGGATGGGTATGACGGGGTGCCCGGAAATGAAAAATGTCTCTCTTTCAAGGATCGGCTGGAGGTCGAAACGGGGAGCCCCCGGATAAGGATTCGCATCAAACGCATAGGCAAACCGGGTGGTGATCTCGCCTAGAACATGACGCTCTGCATAGATCGGCATGTCTCTGTTCTGGCTGAAATTGAACGGGCGGACATCATCCAGGCCTGCTACATGGTCGTTATGTTCATGTGTCAACAAAATCCCATCCAGCCGGGATTGCCGCGCTCGCAGCATTTGTTGCCGAAAGTCTGGACCCGCATCGATCACCAGATGAAGGTTGTGATAGGTGAGGAACATTGCTGAACGCAAGCGATTATCCCGGGAGTCAGTAGATGTACAAACAGCACAGGTACACCCGATAACGGGAACGCCCTGCGATGTACCTGTTCCCAGAAAGGTGGCTTTGATCATGGTTCGTCAGCTGAAATAGCGGCCTTCCGAATCACGTTCTGGAGAAATTCACGTGATTTGTCGTCTAATGACAAAGGATCGACTTCGAGGTTGAGCAGGATGTCTGTCAGGGTGTTGATTCGGCCTTCCGTATCGAAGAACTTGTTGACAACCACCACATTACGATCTTCAACGATGCAATATCCGGATTGAAAATTCCCTTTTTCATAGCGTACAGTGTACACCAGCTCCTTAAAGAGATCTTCGAGCTTTTTCAGATTGGTCAGGGTAGGTTTCATTTCTGGACGTCAAGGCATGTACCTTTGCAAAGATATAACGGCTTCTCAGCATGGCGCATATTTCTAGAGTATTCCATAGTCTGCTTCTTATCTTTTTGATTATTGCAGCAGTGCAGCAGGCTGATGCACAGGACCGGCGATTCAAAGCTGGTATTCTTTTCGGCTTGAATGCCAGTCAGATCACAGGGGATGATCTATGGGGGTATAATAAAGCTGGATTGAACCTGGGATTCAGGATCAATACTGTGATCAAACCCCGGATTGATGTCAGTATGGACATACTGTACAGTCAACGTGGTTCCCAATCGGCCTTTTCGTTCAACAATGGCCAGCTGCTCAATCGCTATAACCTGCATTATATTGAGGTTCCGATTATCTTCCATTATAAGGATTGGGAGATCGAAGTCGATAAAACAAGCTTCTACAGGATGGATTTTCAAGCCGGGCTGGCCTACGGCCGATTATTCCGTGCGCGAGCTGTGGCCAATCCGTTCGAGGGCCGAGAGGACCTGCTGAATGAAAATGATATCAGCTGGATCATCGGCGCGGGCTACCACGCAAGCCAGCATCACAGTTTTCACTTTCGGTACACCAGCTCCATCAATCTGCTTTTTAATGATCTGGAAGCCTTGAATGCGAAAGCATTACGCGGTTTTTTCCTAACCTTGCATTACCTCTATACATTCTGATCCATGAGACCCATCCTCTTTCTTCTTGCTGTCTGCTTTATCCTGTTTTCCGCTTGTAAAGACCAGCCTAAAGCCGTTGAAACTCCGGAACCGGTTGTTGAGGAATCGACACAACCAAATGGCTCATTTCTGGCTACACCTCAACAATGGCTGGATAGCATCGCTAACAAAGTGACGCAGATCGATTATGTCTTTTTCAACCTGCCGATCAGTTTGGCACTCACAGATCCACCTGCCATTCGATCTGCATTTGCGCAGATGGATGCACAACATCCTGTTCCACTTTCATGGGATTGCCCTTCCATTGCCCGTATCTTTTATGTGGCGAACGGGGAGACTGTGGGGATATCTGAATTGTATTTCTCACAGGGATGTACCTATCTGCGATTTTATGAAGGAAACACCATGACTACAGCCGTTCGACTGAATGAAATGGGGATCAAGTTTCTTCTGAATCTGAAGGTTCCATTTCCCAAAATGCAGGCTCCATCTACGATTGATGCTTCCCAAAGCGGTCATTGATCTAGGGACTAATACGTTCCACCTTCTCGTTGCGACTTGTAACAACGAGATCCTTCACACGATCCACAGACAAAGACACTTTGTCAAACTGGCACGATCTGGAATCAACCGGATCGACGACCAGGCGATCACAGATGGCATGGTCGCAGCAAACCAATTTCGACAAATCCTGGACCGATATCATGTAAAGGATGTCTCTGTTTTGGGGACGGCCGCTTTGCGCCTCGCCCGAAATGCCCGGGAACTGAACCAACAACTGGAAGGTATTCTGGGACATCCGATAGAAGTGATCGATGGCCAAAGGGAAGCTCAATTGATCGCCCATGGCGTACTGGCATTGCTCAAAAGAAAGCCCGGTCATCAGTTGATCATGGATATCGGGGGCGGAAGTGTCGAGTTTATCCTGATTGAAGATGGACTACAAGTCTATCATATCAGTTTACCGATCGGCGTAGCCATTCTGCATCACCGTTTTCATCTCCATGATCCTATCCTCTCCACGGAAGTACTGGCACTTGAGCACCACATCGATGATCAGCTGGAACCTTTACTGAAGATGTTGACACATTTACACATCGATCACCTCATCGGTGCCGCCGGAATCTACGAAGTCCTGTCACAACGGCCTGAAGACCAGGAGTTGACGACATTGGGTGACATTCCTGTCAAACGACTCAGCACACTTTTAAACATACTACAACAATTGCCATCAGTCGACCGGGAGAACTGCCCAGAAATCCCACCTGAGAGAGCCGACCTGATCGTCAGCGCACTGGTACTCATTAACAGGGTGATCCTGCATACCCAACCACGACACGTCACGGTATCCCCTTATGCCTTGAAAGAAGGCCGGTTACTGGAAATGTTCGCTGAATAGCCTATTCCTCTTCTGAACCGGAGCGAACAGGATCGGTTCCCATTTGGTTGCTGGCTTCCAGACGCTTGAACAGTTTGTCAACGCGCTCCATCTCATCCAGTGTATCATCGATAAAAAAGGTCATGTCAGGAATTCTGCGGATCTGCTTGCGCAATCTTCGGCCCAGACTTTGTCGTAGCTCCTGATGCTGCTCCTCTAGCAGAAGCAGGACAGACTGTTTATTCTCCGTGTTGTACACACTGAGATAGACTTTGGCCATCAGTAAATCCGGCGACATCTGTACTTCTGTGACAGTCACCAATGCATCATCAAAAATATACCGCCCCTGTTCAAGAAGGATGATACTGAAATTGCGGCGAACCAGTTCAGCCACTTGCTTTTGTCGGATTGTCGGCACGGGATGTCGTTTCAGCAAAGATAACGTGAATTCTGTGGCACGCAGGAATATCCTGGACCATCCGATCCTTCCAACCACGAATTGTACTTTTGTTGGAAAGGTGATACTTGTCGCAATTTTTACGTGAACCGGTCAGTACACTTCCCGGTCTGGGAGGGATCAAAGCTGCATTGTTGCGGTCTGAACTGGGCATTGTCACAGTGGGTGATCTGATCCAGCATTATCCCTATCGATATGTGGACAAGACACTGATCCGAACGATCCGTGATGTCTTGACAAATCCGGATACAGCCTTGGTCCAGGGTATCCTCAGTCCCTTTCAATATCAGGGACACGGGCATAAAAAACGACTGGTGGCCTATCTGAGAGATGGCACCGGAACATTGGAGTTGGTCTGGTTCAAAGGAGGAAAAGTCATAGAAGGTGTTCTGCAACCCGGACAGGCATACACTGCCTACGGCAAGATCCAGCGATTCCGGGGGAAAGCGACGCTTGTCCATCCGGAAATGGAATTGCTGCGCACCGCTACCTCTCCTCGTGACCTCACGTTTGATCCCATATACTCCACTACAGAAGGACTCAGTAAAAAGGGACTGGATACCAAAGGGATTCGAAAGTTGTTGCGAGCAGTCATCCCGCGTATCACCCCGGGATTGGTACCTGAAACACTGCCCTCTGAACTGCTGTCGACGCTGCGATTGCCGGGTCGGGTAGATGCTATCCGGAATATCCATTTTCCGCCCTCCCAACAAGCACTGGAAGATGCCCGCAAGCGTCTGAAGTTTGAAGAACTCCTCTTTTTGCAATTGGACATCCTGTTGTCAAAAAAGCATCGAAACCGGGAGTTGGTTGGATATGTATTTGATGCTGTTGGCGAGCATTTCAACCGATTCTATGCGGAATTCCTTCCATTTGCATTGACTGAGGCTCAAAAACGTGTCATGCGGGAGATCCGTCGTGACTTGGGTATGGGCTCCCAGATGAACCGACTGCTCCAGGGTGATGTCGGATCCGGAAAGACGGTCGTAGCCCTCATGGCTATGCTCATCGCTTTGGACAACGGTTATCAATCCTGCCTTGTAGCGCCAACGGAGATCCTGGCACAGCAACATTTTCAGTCATTGAAAGATCTGGTTCGGGGCATGGGTATACAGATCGGATTGCTCACTGGCAGTGTGACTGGCCAAGCCAGGAAATTGACCCTTCAGTATCTCGCTGAAGGACGACTTCACATTCTCATCGGCACCCATGCTGTTTTGGAAGACCCCGTGATCTTTCAACAGTTGGGTCTGGCTATTACCGATGAACAACACCGATTCGGCGTGGCTCAACGGGCAGCACTCTGGAAAAAAAGCACACCTCACCCACCCCATGTACTGGTGATGACGGCAACGCCGATCCCACGTACCCTGGCATTGACGATCTATGGCGACCTGGATGTATCGATCATTGATGAATTGCCACCTGGCCGGAAACCAATCAAAACAGAATTGTGGTATGAGAACAAGAGACTCCGGCTGATCGGATTTATGAAAGAGCAGATCGCCGCCGGTCGCCAGGTCTATATCGTCTATCCCTTGATCGAAGAATCTGCTTCACTGGATCTCCTGAACCTGGAAGAAGGCCTTTCCTCACTCCAACGTGAGTTCCAGCGGCCTGAATACCAGATCAGCGTAGTACATGGCCGTATGGCCAGTGCCGATAAGGAGATGGAAATGCAGCGATTCCAGAACAAAGAGACGCAAATCATGGTGGCGACTACTGTGATCGAAGTAGGTGTCAATATTCCGAATGCCAGCATTATGGTCATTGAAAATGCGGAGCGATTTGGCCTTTCACAATTACATCAACTCCGAGGACGGGTCGGTCGGGGCGCGGATCAATCCTATTGTATCCTGATGACAAATGGTCGGCTATCCGATGACGCTCGAATCCGGCTTCAAACCATGTGCAGGACCAATGATGGTTTTGAAATTGCTGATGTCGACCTGAAGTTGAGAGGCCCCGGAGATTTGGAGGGTACCCGCCAAAGTGGCGTCCAGGGATTGAAGATCGCGGATCTGAGAGAAGATGGGGCCATACTGCAGTCTGCCCGAACTATCGCCGCCAAAATTGTCGATGCCGATGAACACCTGGAGCAACCTGCCAACTTATGTCTGAAAAGGCATCTACAGGAGACCCGTCCGCACAATCGAACATGGAGCCGAATCTCTTGATTTTCAAGTGCAGGGCGTCAGATCCTTAAAAAAACTCCTTCATTCTTTCCCATTCAACACAATTTGTTTTATTTTTGGTGGGTGGATAGCACTTTGTTCCATCTGATCGCTCTCAGTCATGTCCCCAAAGTGGGACCTATTCTCGGTCGTGTCCTGGTCGGATATTGCGGGAGCCCGGAGGCCGTATTTCAAGAAAAGGTAGGGACCCTGGCAAAAATCCCTCAGATCGGGCTGATCATTGCCCGGTTTATCCAGGATAAAAGTTGCCTCCAAAAGGCGGAAAATGAGATCTGCATTCTGGATAAGGAAGATATAACGGCTATCCATTATCTGGATAAACGATACCCTTCACGACTCAGTTATTTTGATGAATCGCCACTGGTACTCTTTATGCGTGGCGCACCAAACCTTCAGCATCCCCGGACAGTCGGAATCATCGGTACCCGGACACCCTCCCCTGCCGGTCGGATCCACACACAAGAACTGGTTGAAGCATTAGTGCCTTACAATGCCATGATCATGAGCGGGCTGGCACATGGTGTGGATAGTACCGCTCATCAAGCCGCATTAGCCCATGGACTGCCAACCATCGGTGTCCTTGGTCATGGGCTGCACACCCTCTACCCAGCCGCTCATCGGGGACTGGCCCAACGAATGACCGGCTCGAGCGGCATATTGACTGAATTCCCTTTTGACACCATCCCGGACAGAGAAAACTTTCCCATGCGGAACAGGATCATCGCCGCCTGGAGCGATGCGTTGGTCGTGGTCGAAAGCAAAGAAAAGGGCGGCTCCATGATTACTGCTGAATATGCCAATCGCTATAACAAAGATGTCTTTGCCATACCGGGAAGAGTCCAGGATGCGCAATCAAAAGGATGTCACCTATTGATTAAACGGCACAAAGCTCACTTGATGGAAACGGTGGATGATCTGGTCGAGATCATGGGTTGGGAGAATAAGAAAGGAGGAAATGGAGGCACGCAGGTCCCTCTTTTTCTGGACCTGAACCCGGAGGAGAAAGCGGTCGTAGAGACCTTGAAAGAACACCCGGAAATCATGATCGACAAATTGGGGTTCCAACTCCAGATGCCAGCCAGTAACATCTCTGCAATACTACTGAATCTTGAATTCAAAGGCGTCGTCCGATCATTGCCTGGGAAAAGGTATATCCTGAGTACCGTTTAATGCTGCCAATCATGGGCCCATCATGAAATTGTTAATTCTGTCTGGAGCAGTTCAGAATCTGGATCATGGAATTACATTTATGTATATGAAACGTCGTCTAACCGTATTCGTCTCCCTGGTTTCATGCATCTTGCTGACCAGGTGCCACTCCAGCATGGAGATCGCTCGATCCCCATCACCTGCTGTCAAGACTGAAATACGACCGACCAATGTGATCCTGATGATTGGAGATGGCATGGGTTTGACCCAGATAACGGCAGGCATGTATAGCAATGGCAATCATCTCGAACTAGAACGATTCAAGAGTATTGGCTTCCAGAAGTCACATGCCTCGAACAAATTGGTCACTGATTCAGCTGCAAGTGCAACTGCGTTTGCCTGCGGAAAGAAGACCTATAATGGCGCTGTCGGCGTAGGCACGGACAGCCTTCCGATCAAAACGTTGCTTGAATCAGCTAAAGAACACGGGTGGGCGACGGGTCTGGTTGCAAGTTCAAGTATCGTCCACGCCACTCCAGCCTGCTTTATTGCTCACAATAAATCCCGGAAGAACTATGAAGAAATTGCGGAAGCCTTTCCAGGTTCAGGAATCGATTATTTCGTCGGAGGAGGGCTAAAGTTCTTTCAAAACCGAACCAAAGATGACCGGGATCTATGTCAGGAACTGAGAAATGAGGGTTATGTGATTGAAGATTACTTCCATCAGGATCTGAATAACATCAAACCCGATCCGACCAAACCATACGGATTTCTCACAGCGAATGAAGACCCATTGCCTGTAGAAAGTGGCCGGGACTACCTTTTACCTGCCACCTTCACTGGACTGCAACACTTGACAGCCCGATCATCAAAAGGCTTTTTCTATATGGTGGAGGGGTCACAGATCGATTGGGGTGGGCACGCCAACAACAGTTCATATATTATTTCAGAATTGCTGGAGTTTGACCAGATCATCGGGAAGGTTCTGGATTATACTGAGACGCATCCGAGCACTTTGGTCATAGTGACAGGTGATCATGAAACAGGCGGATATTCCATACTGGAAAGCTCATCCATGAACAACCTGAATACAGCATTTACAACGATCGGCCATACGGCTGATCTCATTCCGGTCTTTGCATTTGGCCCAGGTGCAGAAGCATTTCAGGGAATCTATGAAAACACAGCGATCTACGACAAGATCATGTCTTTGATGGGCTGGTAGGCAGGTTTACTACAGCAAGTGCCTTTCTGCGTGGTAGCTGGATCGAACCAGTGGACCACTTTCCACATAGAGCAAGCCCATTTTAAGACCCACTTCCTTGTACTCTGCAAATTGATCGGGATGGATATATTCAGCCACATCCAGATGCATCTTGGTGGGTTGCAAGTATTGACCAATGGTCAGAATATCACAGCCATGTTGAACCAACTCATCCATGATCTCAAACACTTCTTCTCTGGTTTCGCCCACGCCTACCATGATACCTGACTTTGTTCGTTTCCCAAAGTCCTTTGTCCGTTGGATCTGCTCAAGACTCCGATCATATTTGGCCTGAGGGCGAACGAGTCGGTATAAGCGCTTCACCGTCTCCATATTATGGCTCACCACCTCCTGTCCCGCACAGATCATGCGATCCAGTGCTTCCCAATTCGCTTTGACATCCGGGATCAATGTCTCAATGGTTGTCGTTGGTGAATTCTCCTTGATCTGACGAACGGTCTGATACCAGATCTCGGCACCCCTGTCCTTCAATTCATCCCTGTTTACACTGGTCAGTACAGCGTGTTTCACACCCATCAGGCGAATGGCCTCCGCAACTCGTCGTGGTTCATCTTCATCATACTCCGTAGGTCGGCCGGTCTTGACCGCACAAAAAGAACAGGATCTGGTGCAGGTATTCCCCAGGATCATAAAGGTAGCGGTCCCGGCACCCCAACATTCGCCCATATTGGGACAATTGCCACTCTGACATATTGTGTGAAGACGATGATCATCCACGATCTCCCGCACCATCTTATAATTTTCTCCGGTCGGTAATTTGACACGAAGCCAATCTGGTTTCTTCCGCCGAGGTTCTACAATTGGGAGTTCTAACATGAGACTATGAACGTTTGCCGATGTGCAAAGTTATAAAGAGGTTGAGGAAATAAGGCTGATTGTCTTCGACCATGATCGGCACCTTCCTGGGAAAAACATCCAATAACACTCCCGTGTCAATGGCCATGACATATTCATCAAATGCGCCAAATGCAAAATGGGCGGTGATCTGTCCGTGAACACCCGGAACAAAAGACATTTCACCCAACCCTTTGGTAAAAAATGTCCCTCCATAGATACTGAAAGGATCCAGGAAAAGCTCACTGTTCTCTTCTGAATACTTCTTGGTGACGATGGCGTAACTGTTGTTTTCCTGCCGCTCGATGAGGCGGAGGTAATACGGCTTGATCATCCCCAGGGTAATACCCCCCTGATAGCTGATCCCCACTGCCAGACCTTTGCGCTTGGCTTTCTCCGAGAAATATCGCTTCCCCCCATACCCGCCACGTAACACATACAGGCTGTTTTGCTTGCCATAAACATAAGGTCGCGGGGTTTCTCCACGAAATACGGCAGCTAGGTCATTGCTCTGCCGGGTTTCCTTGTGATGTCGCATATACCCCAGTTCCAGAGCATAATAGGTAGTTTTATAGTAGGTTTTGATCTTGCCCTTGTACCAGCCAAAGGTCATTCCTCTCGGATGGATCCGATAGGTCAGTACACTTTCCTGGTTGTACAGGATACCGACCTGGGATGGCACAGTGGCTTTGGGCTGGAGGGTCACCTGACCAACAGCAGGAAAGGTGAGCAGCAGAAGCAACACGCCAGTCAACAGGCGGAGTTTATCCATAGCATTTGTTGGTTGCGTGTGCATTGAATGATTAAAATTAAGGATATTTCCACTTCCATTCCTCGTCGGAGTTGAAAATGATCCATGAATAGACCGGACCTGCTTGTTTTTTGCTATGAGGATCAACCTTTTATCCGATATGTCCTGGATTGGATCCTGCATGATCGGTGGAAGAAATCCTATGCCTTGACAACAGATCTTCAAGAGGCCCAAGCATGGGAAGGTCCAATCTTCGGCTATTCGCCAACCGATCCTGGCATTCACCCCTGGATTCCCGCTTTGCCATCCAGCCCCGGACATGATAACACCACCACATTCCCGGATGTTGTCTGTGAGGGTGGACAATTTTGGCTCTACCCGCTGAAATCTGCAAATGCCAGCTTTCCAGCCGACCTTCTTTTGGGGGCATTCTGGATGTTGTCCCGTGTAGAGGAAACCCTTTCTGATCAAGCAGATGAACATGGCCGGTTTCCCGGAAATGCAAGTCTGGCCTTTCAGTACCAGTTCCTTAGAAAACCGGTTGTCGATGAGTGGGTCCAACGACTTGGAACGACTCTGCAACGCCATCATCCCTCTTTTCGCGTTCCGGAAATATCATCAGCTGTTCAGCCCACGTTTGATATTGACTTCACCTGGCGATATCTGCATAAATCCCGAGGCCGCCAGGTCAAAACATTGATCCGGGATATGGTCATGGAAGGCCCTCGGGCTTTTCTCGAAGGATTAAAGGTCATTCTAAAAATGACTGGAGACCCATATCACCTTTACGACGAATGGGTCGACCAGCAGGCCGTCCTTTTTTTTCCACTGGGAGATCAAACCCATTTTGATCGCAATCATTATTGGCGACATCCTGCCTACCAACAACTTATTCGGTCTTGTCACGAACAAACAAAGATCGGATTGCACCCTTCTTATGGCAGTATGGACCATCCTGCTCAATTGGAAATGGAATGCGAGCGATTTGCATCGATCACCGGTTCGCGTCCGATCCGTAGTCGACAACATTATCTGAGGGCACGACTTCCGCAAACCTACCGGGCACTTCTGTCATGTGGCATACAGGAAGACTGGACGATGGGTTATGCAGACCAACCCGGATTTCGAGCAGGAACGGCGCATTCCTTTCTCTGGTTTGATCTCGAGAAAAACAAAACAAGTGCATTACGGATATATCCGTTTCAAGTGATGGATGCTACACTGTTGCATTATCTCAGGCTTTCTGCTCCTGAAGCAAAGCAGTTGATCCGGGCATTGTGGTTGGACGTACAGAAAACCGGAGGCGATCTAACCACATTGGCCCACAATAACAGCATCGCCGGCGTAGATCATGAATGGAAAGGCTGGCGAACCATCTGGCCAAATCATAAGGAATGATGCAAGTCAGTGAACGGGATAAGCCGACTCGCTTGTTCACTGCACTTCTATCCCCTATCTTGCCGTTATACTCCAGAAAGTCATTCGCATGATCCATTTGCTCTCAGAACAACCCTCCCTGGTCGGCCAATTCATCACAGAATTGCGCGATACCAAATCTCAGACTGATTCCATGCGTTTTCGAACCAATATGGAACGGATCGGTGAGATCATGGCTTACGAAATCAGTAAGTCACTTCCTTCGACAACAGTTCATGTAGATACGCCCCTGGGGCAAGCCACTGAACATGTACCCACCGATCAGATCGTCATCGGGTGTATTCTCCGCGCCGGACTGCCCTTTCATCAGGGTATGTTGCGCATGTTCGACAAGGCTGGAAATGCATTTATCAGCGCCTATCGCAAGCATCACAAAGACGGCACTTTTGATATCAATGTCGAATATGTATCCTGTCCAGACCTCACTGATAAGATCCTGATTCTGGTGGACCCCATGCTAGCGACTGGATCCAGTATGGTGAAAACGACGGAGGCATTACTAGCTTTTGGCAAACCAAAAGAAATCCACTTTGCCGCCATTATTGCGGCTCGCGAGGGCCTGGATTATGTCCGACGCATGCATCCCAAAGCACATATCTGGCTTTCTGCTCTGGATGAAGAGTTGACAGCCAAAGCCTTTATTGTACCCGGACTCGGGGATGCCGGCGATCTGGCATTTGGCCCAAAGGTCCAGGAGTAACAGATTTTTCGCGGCTTCCGATTTCAATCGAACAATTACCTTGGGTTCATTAACTCCGGGATAAGCCGCTGGACCTATGACTCAACTCACCCCATCCCTGATCGGAATGATCATCATCGGGTACTTTATCCTCCTCTACCTGGTTTCCCGGATGACGGGTAAGAAATCGGATAATGCAACCTTCTTCCTGGCAGGTCGCAAAACCCATTGGATCTGGATATCCATCGGCATGATCGGGGCCTCCCTTTCCGGCGTAACCTTTATTTCCATACCGGGTGTAGTAGGCACTGATGGACTGAATGGAAGTTTTTCCTACTTCCAGGTGGTGATGGGATATATGCTCGGATATGCCGTGATTGCCCTGATTCTCCTGCCGTTGTACTACCGACTCAATCTGACTACGATCTATGGCTATCTGGACAAACGTTTTGGTTCCACCAGCTACAAGACCGGGGCGGCATTCTTCCTGATCAGTCGGATCATCGGAGCTTCTTTTCGGCTGTTTTTGGTGGCCATGGTACTAGATCAGTTCGTCCTGGGACTGATGGGCGTGCCATTCTGGGCAACTGTTGCCATCAGTATTCTCCTGATCTGGACCTATACCCAAAACAGTGGGATGCAGACCATCATTTTTACAGATGTCTTACAGACTGCTTTTATGCTTTTGGCTGTCGGACTGACGATCTATTTCATCAGTCAGCAAATGGATATCAGTGTGTGGGGCGCTCTGGACAAGGTTCGGGAAAGCGACTACAGCCAGGTATTCCATTTCGAAGGGGGATGGACAGACCCGAACAATTTTTTCAAGCAATTCCTCAGTGGTGCATTGATCACCATTGTAATGACAGGTCTTGACCAGGATATGATGCAAAAAAACCTGGCCTGCCGGTCGTTGAGAGAGTCACAAAAGAACATGTTCACCTTTTGCCTCATCCTGGTGGTTGCCAATCTGATGTTCCTCAGCATGGGTGCCCTGTTGTATCTGTATGTGGATCATGCTCACATCGCCATACCTGTAAAAAGTGATCAACTCTACCCCATGCTGGCATTGCAATACTTGCCTGCAACGGTCGGAATAGCTTTTATTGTGGGTTTGATCGCCGCCGCCTATTCCAGTGCAGATTCAGCACTGACAGCATTGACGACTTCCTTTTGTGTAGATTTCCTGGGAATGGAAAAGACAAAAAAAACAGAGACAGAACAGGTTAAAACAAGGCGGAAGGTGCACCTGGCCATGTCCATCATCCTCTTTTTAACTATCATGGGCTTTGCTCAACTGCATGACCAGGCGGTGATCACCAAGCTGTTTGAAGTCGCCGGATATACCTACGGTCCGATCCTGGGATTGTTTGCATTTGGATTGCTGACCAAAAGATCGGTGCGGGACCGGCTGGTTCTCCCCCTGGCTATCGCAGCACCACTATTAACCTGGGTACTCAATACCTGGTCCGACGTCCTCCTGGCAGGGTTTCAATTAGGCTTCCTCCTCATTGCAGTGAATGGCTTGTTGATGTTTTTCGGGTTGTGGTTGATCTCAACGCCGCCCAGCTCCCAAAACGAACTGGTGATGCAGGAATAAGAGGGATGACCTGACGGTCAGACACGGCCGTCCTTCACCTGATCGATCACAAAGTTGGGGCGCTTTCGGACGGCGTCCAGTGTTCTCCACAAGTATTCACCCAGTATGCCCAGTGCAACCATTTGGAATGAGGAGACCAGCAGAATAACCAGCATCAGGGCCGACCAACCTTCCACATCAATATGCCCGGTAAGTCGGGCATACAAAATGTACAGGGCATAACCCATAGCCAGAACACCCAGGATGAGGCCACTTACAGCGATCATCCGAATGGGGAAGAAAGAAAATGCAATGAAAGAATCTATAAACAACTTGACCTTCTTGGCCAGAGTCCATCTCGATCGTCCGATCTCTCGCTGCTGACGCACGTATGGAATATTGACGTACGGATATCCCAACCAGGGTAAAAGGAAGAGGGTGTTGGTGTTTTTCTCGTCCATTTGGACAACTTCAGTGCACAGTTTCTGATCAAAAAGCACGAAATCAAATCCTCCCTTTGGCATATTCTTCAGGGCAAATCGTCGGATCACCCTGTGGAAGATCCCGGCAAAAAGTTGTTTAAACCATCCTTCCTCCCGATGTTGACGATTGGCCAATACCAGTTTGAATCCCTGCCGCCAGTAATCAAACATTTGTGGGATCAATTCCGGGGGGTCTTGAAGATCCGCGGATATCACAGTGCAACAGTCCCCTTTGGCAAAACCCATCCCGGCGAGAATAGCATTATAGGAGCCGACATTGCCTGCCAGCTTGAGCAGGACGACCCGCTCCGGTTGGGATTGTTGAAAGCCCTCCAAAACCGCATACGTCCCATCACCTGAGCCATCGTCAATAAACAGGTATTCTACCCGTGTGCCCTCTGGCAGCATGTCCTCCATTTTTTGGAGACGGCCAAACGTGACTGGCAGGTTCTCTTCATTATAATAACAGGGAATGATGATGGAGATCAAGGCCATACACGATCGATTTTTTAGGACAACTTGGATTTTCCTTTTTCCTGGATCAACCCATATCGCCAAGATAAGGCGAAAGTCAGGAGGATACCGACCAGCGTGATCAGGGTGCGCCACCAGGATGCCTGATTCATCCAGGGTCCCTGGTATCGGAAAAAAGATTGCGCAGGATCGGATAGAAATGCACCATCCAGGCTTCCAGGCTCAGCCAGATCCACCCACCAAGGAGCCAAACACCACAAGCAAACGATGATCAGACCCAACAGCCAGGGACTGAAGCGCAAGTGGCGATCTACAGAATCAATAATAAGAAAGATCAACCAGGGCAACACTTGCATCAACTGCCTGGTCTCTGATCCCAAGGCCATCAACAAGACGATTAATGTCATCAGAATTGCACCTGGTCCATATCTGGGCACATTATGCATAAGATAGGGACTGGCAAGAATGCCAAGGATGACCAACCCTGGGAAATAGGCGAAATGGCCCACAAGAAATCCGGCAGGATAGGTAACAGATTGCTGTAAAAGCAATTGGCCGTATGACAGGAGGGTTTGCGGAACCTGTTCGGGACCAGCATACCGCTGGATCACCCACTGCACCAGACCGATGATCAGAGCAAATGGTATAAGCCAGAGCCATTGGATCTGTCGAAATTGAGATTTCAAACCAGAAATATAGCGCAAGGGCTGGCCCACCCAAATCAAATAGCCCAACACTATCAGGAAGCTGAATGGAAGAAGATTGAACCGTACCGATTGAGAGCCACTTGGTGGATCCGTAAACACTCCAGGTGAAGTTTGCCATACCCAGACCCAGGCGACAATAAATAAAGCCGGGATCACCAGGCTCCAATAAAAAGAACCTGGTGTCAATGATTTGACGACCGATCCCTTCGTGTCGGACAAGAGCAAAAGTCCATAGACCCACATTGTCGGGCCCGCAAATGCCCCGATAAGGATCACAACCAATAATCCGATCCGCCATCCTTTTTGCCAGCAAAGCACTGCCCACAATCCAATCGTCATTGAGGGGATATCCGCTAAAACCGGATAAAACAGGCTCATCTTCATGATCGGCATATTGAAAAATACAGCCGCTGCCCCCAGCATGACCGTTTCTCCGAACCACTTGCGGGATCTGGCCAACAGGAGAAATGCGATCACGCCCAAGAGGATAAACAACAAGTTGCTTATCCGGAAAGCCTGAATCACTTCTTCATGAGTACGCTCCAATCCCGCCCAAGCCATGAGATGGTAGAGACTGGCCGGCACCAGCATGCGCTGCATGCGAAATTCATTGATCGCTCCTTGTTCAATCGCTTCAGGCAAGTACTGTGTGTACATTCCGTACATATTGCCGTCCCAACCAAACCCGTCATTGACCGGGATGATGTCTGAATCCCAGTGCCAAGCGATCGGCAGGAATAACAGCAGCATGAACGCGATCAGATGGGGCCACTTCATCCAAAGAATGCTTTCACCCCGCTGATCACAACTTGCTGCTCTTCTTCTGTCAGCCCCGGAAAGAGGGGCAGAGAAAGGAGGGTCCGGGCATGGTCTTCTGCAATAGGGAATTGTCCTTCTTTCCAGCCCTGGTTCGCATACGCCTGTTGGAGATGTGGCGGCACCGGATAATGAATTAACGTGCCGATCCCCAAGCCTTGCAAATGACCTTGCAAGACATTTCGCCTCTCTGATCGGATGGGAAAAAGATGGTAGACTGACGTACAGCCTGGCGCCACTGCTGGCAATTTCAGATCGCCCACACCTGATAATGAATGGTGATAGATCCGAGCCAATCGTTGTCTTTCCTTATTCCAGTCATCCAGCGCTCTCAGCTTCACAGCTAGCAGTACAGCTTGCAGTTCATCCAGACGGCTGTTGTAGCCTTGCACCTGATTGTAATATTTCACTGTAGAGCCATAGTTGCGCCACATCTGCACCTGTTCTGCCAGGTGTTCGTCATCCGTCGTGATGGCCCCGGCATCACCAAGTGCACCGATATTCTTCCCTGGATAAAAACTGGTAGCATTCAAATGTCCCCAGCTTCCAGTCCGCCGGCCTTCACAAGTCGCTCCTTGCGATTGGGCATTATCCTCAATCACTTTCAAATCGTGTTTCGCTGCAAAAGTCATGATCGGCCGCATTTCACAAGCCTGCCCATACAGATGAACTGGAATGATGGCTTTTGTCCGGTTGGTCAAGGCCCCCTCCAGGTTTTCCGGGTTCAGGTTGGCTGTATGCGCCCGGGGCTCTACGAGGACGGGGGTAGCTCCAGTGTAGGATACCGCCAACAATGTAGCGATATAGGTATTTGAAGGTACTAAGACCTCATCTCCGGGTCCAATCCCGAGTGCTCTGAGTGCGAGGTGAAGCGCTTCCAAACCATTCCCAACGCCAATGCAATGCTGCACACCACAATAGGTGGAAAATGCTTTCTCAAACGCTTGGACTTCCGGTCCAAGGATATAGGTACCACTATCGATGACACGGGTGGCGGCTTCAACCATTTCTTCACGAATTGGCGTATGCATTTGGTCAAACCGAAAAAATGGAATTTTCACAGTAACACGTATTTGAATGATATGTGAAATCTTGATATATGCATCCAGTATTCAAACGATGTCCATCCTCAAGGCGCAAAATCAGTCTAACAGGTCAACGTATCTCCAAAGGCGCCCTGCATTCCTTATGAAAACAGTATCGGTTGGAATAACTGGGAACACCATACTTCAGGCAACAATCTAAGTAAAATGACCGATACAAATATCGCAATGAATCAGCAGCAAACCATCATCTGTTAGAACTACGATCTACACCCCATCAACCAAATACAAAATGAACACTTACTAATATATCTGTAGCCTTACCCATTGTACGACAGGAATACATTATACCAATTCCGTTCAATTATTTGTTCTTCCTACTGTGACTTTCCCCAGTAAGAAGGCTCGCATACTCGTTCCGACTAAAGTCACCCAGGGAGCCCTGCAGGTACTCAAATGTGGCACCTTGTTTTCCAGACGACAAATCTTTCTGCTGCCTCTCGTGTATAGAAGAAGAGCCAAGCATCCAACAAATCCCTTTGGTATGTGAGATTAAATCGCTCGATGTATCCATTCTGTAATCTGCTTCCAGTCTGGTTGTACTGGAAACCTATATGCCTCTATCCTTTATTGACCGGGAAAGCAAATGATAAACTCGGGCCAATGTCAACTCAGTTCGACAGGTAGAGCTAAATTGCCTTTGGAAGGGAAACTGAACTATGGCTTGGCTGCCAGTTCCCGACTCCAACACTAACACCACCTCGGTCTAGTCACTAGTTCAACCAAGTTGCTCAATGTTCTCCCTTTCATAGCTCTGCTCTACGGTGCTAAGCGCGTACTCTCTATCAACCAAACCATCTGTCATGCCCAATTAATAGGTCGTTTGCGCCCCTCCAATGACCTTTCTCCAGTCAGGCAAGAGTTAGCGGGTACCCAAACTTAAGAAGAACTAATACCTTATCTTTGTAAGATTCACTAAGCCATGTGACCACAGAGGCAAAGCAGGAACTTAAACCATAGTAGTAAATGAAACGCTTCGGATCTCGCTAGCTACAATTCTGGCAGATGAGGGATGAAAATATCGGAATGAATCTACAAGGACACAATGGGCTATAGGTGGCATTCTTTGAGACTCAAATATCATCTACATGAAATTCAATAATAGAAACATCTTCATTTCTCCTAATGCGACAATCGGAGCGAATGTAAAAATTGGAGACAACACGGTAATTTACGACAACGTGGAAATTGGTGATGATTCAATTATATGTAATGACTGTGTTCTTGGAGAACCATCAAACTCATATTATCATGACGAAAATTACATAAATCCAAAAACAAAAATAGGGACAAACTCCTTAATTAGGAGTCATTCAATCATATATGCAGGAAGTCAATTTGGTAATAATTTTTCATGTGGCCATCGCGTAACCATACGTGAAAATGTCATTGCAGGAAAAAATCTTTCAGTTGGTACATTGTCAGATATTCAAGGGTATGTAATATTTGGTAATTACTGTCGCCTACACAGCAATGTTCATATCGGCCAACAATCTACAATTGGAAACTTTGTCTTTATTTATCCCTATGTAGTTTTTACAAACGACCCTCACCCCCCATCAAATATTTGTAAAGGACCAACTATTGGCGACTACACACAAATAGCTGTTCACTCTATAATACTTCCCATGGTTGTAATTGGCCAAAATTGCTTGATTGGCGCAAATTCAACAGTTAATAAAGACTTTGGTGATCAATTAGTCATCGTTGGCTCTCCGGCAAAAGCCGTTTGCTCAATTAAAAATATCAAGTCCCAAGAGAAAGAAGGTAAATCACACTACCCTTGGATGTATAATTTTGATAGAGGAATGCCATGGGAAGGAATTGGATATCAAAACTGGAAATTCCAAGATGATATTAAACATTAAAGCGCTTAATCACGAAATCTACATTAACATATGCTACAATATTATTCAAGGATTATTCTGTCTATCTTTTATACAAGCTCAATTGCATAAAATAATCAACCAATGAAAAACATTTGCTCAACTTTTTATTTGGTTCTATTCTCATATATATGCCTCTTTTCTCAAAATACAAATAGAACCAATATATGGTATTTCGGAAGAAATGCAGGCATAGATTTTAATACTTCCCCTCCTTCTCCTCTATTAGATGGAGCTCTAAATAACTGGGAGGGATGTGCAACTATTTGTGATACATTTGGCAATATAATGATCTATTCGGATGGAAATAAAATATGGAATAAGAATCATAATGTTATCCCAGGAGCAACAAATTTAGGAGGCAGCAATTCTGCAACTCAGTCAGGCCTCATTGTACCTTTTCCTAATTCAGATAAGCTGCTTTATGTATTTTCATTAGATGATCAAGGCAGTAGTGGTGGTTTGAGATATGCAGAAGTAGATATGACCCTAAACAATGGATTGGGAGGACTGATAACTTCAAACAATATTCTTTTAAATAAATGTACTGAGAAAATTACAGCAATACCCCATTGCAACAAACAGGATATTTGGCTAATTGCACATGAATATGGAAATAGCAATTTTGTTGTTTGGGAAATATCAAATTCAGGAATTTCTTCTTCAAAAATCACTTCGATCGGCACAATACATCCCTCCACCGCATCTGGCGCCATTGGCTACATGAAAAGTTCACCTGATGGAACACAATTGATACTAGGTGTAGATGCTGGTAATTTTTTCGAATTATTCGACTTTAACAATGAGACTGGAGAAATATCCAATCCCATTAAATTCACAAATAATCAATTCGACAGCCCCTATGGAGTTGAATTTTCTCCAGATGGTAAGCGCCTTTATATGGCCGGCACTCAAAATACACCTATTATTTTTCAGGCTAATCTCGACTTACCCACGGTGCAAGAAATTCAAAATTCAGTAACGATTATTGCATATGGTACTTCAAGTTATTTTGGATCAATACAGAACGCACCTGACGGTAAAATTTATATAGCAAAGGATAATAGTAACTACTTATCGGTAATACACAATCCCAATGAACTTGGAACAACATGCAACTTCATCGAAAATGATTTTTATTTGGGGGGCAAAAAAAGCGCATTAGGCTTACCTAATTTAATTCCAAGTTTCTTTTACATCGATCAATCGATCAAATTAACATCCACTCTATATAATTGCGAAGGCACAGCTGATATATATGCAATTACAGATTTAAAAGGTGATAGTATCAAATATCAATGGTATTTCAACAACAACATAATCCCCAATCAATCAACTCCGCAAATTCAAGTATACTCCACCGGCCTTTACAAATTTGAAGCAATCGTGTACTCAAGTTGTCAAGGAAATCCTTCTATTTATACACAACAATCCTATATTACTGTACCAGAGCAACTTGAGATTGAAGATATAGAGTTGATTCATCTTTGCAGTGTTGACACTGGTTCTATTTCAATTTTCGGATCAGGCGGAACCCCTCCATATCAATATTCATTTGATGGTGGAGGTACCTTTCAATTAAATAGTCAAATTACAAACCTACCATCAGGAGTCTATGAAATTGTCCTAAAGGATGAAAATGGCTGTGTGATAAATGAAATAGTTGAGTTGACTTCTACAGATGCGCCTGAAATTAATATTATTCAAGTTGTAAAAACTTCTTGCGGATTAGAAAATGGTCAATTGATTATTTTAGCATCAAATGGAATAGGACAATTAAAATATTCGATTGACGGGATGAACTTTCAGCAAGATAATTATTTTTATAATTTGAAGAGTGGCAATTATTCTGTAATCGTTATGGATTCTTTGGGATGCCGAGTTGAGGCGACAGGAGTGATAGAATCAAGTAGCTCTCCCGCAATCAATCTGATTCAGGAGATTCCGCCTACTTGTGGAGAGAATAATGGAGCTTTTGAAGTTTTTGGATCAAATGGAACTCCGCCGTATAAATATTCATTAAATGGTGTAGATTTTCAATCTTCTGGATATTTTACAGAAATAGCAGAAGGGAATTATTCTGTAATAATAAGTGATGATAACGGCTGCCTTGACTCAATAATTCTATCACTCAATTCGGAGGAATATCCCTCCATTATCAATGTAGATATCACCCAAACCACCTGCGGAAAAGACAATGGAACAATTTATATCAATGCTGCAGGAGGAATAGGCATAGAGTATTCAATGGATGGGATCAACTTCCAATCTTCAAATTTTTTTGAAAACTTATCAGCTGGCAATTATTCTGTATCAGTAAAAGACAATTCCAACTGCAAGGACACGAAAACAATAATAATCGAGGCAAGTGAATTACCAAAAATAAAATCAGTTGAAACAGTCCACACCTCATGCGGTAAAGCCAATGGCATGATTATAGTCGAGGCAAGTGGTGATCAATTATTATATTCAAGTGGTGGGAATTTATTTCAACAAGATAGTGTTTTTCAAAATTTAGAATCAGGTGTCTACACAATTTATATTAAAGATAAAAATGAGTGTATAATTTCAAATGAAATCGAAATAGTAAGTTCTTCTAAATTATCAATAGAGCAAATCGAGAGCATTCCAGCAGCGTGTGGAGAAAATAATGGAAGCCTATCCTTGGGTGTCATAGGCGGTCAGGGCGAAATTCTTCTATCCCTAAACAATGGCACTTTTCAATCTAATTTATCAATTGATGGTTTATCCCCAGGGGAATATAGCATTCAAGTCATTGATGAAGTTGAATGTCTGACAGATACAGCAGTGGTAGTTCTCCAGGAGGGATGTCCAATTTATATTCCAAATGCTTTTTCACCAAATAATGATGGATTAAATGACCTCTTTAAGATCTACACACATTCTGAATTTACTGGAAAATTTAATTTGTTTAAGATTTTTGACAGATGGGGCAATAGTGTTTACGAGGTGAAAAATTTCAAACCAAGTGAACTAGCCTGGGATGGCACACATAGGGGAAAAGAATTGGATAGTGGCGTTTATACATATTTTCTATTATTCAATTCAGTTGATGGAAAATCAAATATACTCGAAGGAGATATAACAATAGCAAAATAAGCAGCAGAGGAATATAGAAATAAATCATCCCATTATTGCCCTTGACTATATTAAAAGAAATGGTCTTTATTCAAGTACACAGTATCCGTCCGACTAACTGCATAATTGAATGATCAAATCATAGCTGGATCTTTGTCTAAAAACCAAGACAAGGCAGACATGAAAGGAGATCAAACCATTGAAGAACTGGTTCAGGCATACGATCCATCAAATGGAACCA